>JBFMAY010000008.1:0-98917 GCA_040755455.1 Thermodesulfobacteriota bacterium
TTCGGTGGCCAGAGCGAGAAGGAAACACCCGTTCTCATTCCGAACACGGAAGTTAAGCTTCTCAGCGCCGATGGTACTGCCAGGGAAACTTGGTGGGAGAGTAGGTCGCTGCCGAATTCTTTTTTTTTAGCCCTCATGACCGCTTACGGTTCTGAGGGCTTTTTTTTTTGCGAAAATTCCTTTGTGTTCTTAACAGAGGGGGCCATTGGTGTCTGGGGATAAAAACGGTAAATATGGGACGCTGTATGTCGTGGCCACACCAATTGGCAATCTCGAAGATATTACTTTGCGGGCTGTTCGTATTCTCGGTGAGGTCGATCTCATTGCTGCCGAGGACACACGTCATACCCGGAAACTGTTGAGCCATTTGGCTCTCAGCAAGCCGCTTGTCAGTTATTATAAGGACCGTGAAGCTGTCCGCAGTGAAAAGATCATTGGGGAACTGCTTGCCGGCCGAGATGTGGCGCTTGTTTCCGATGCCGGCACACCCGCCATTTCCGATCCCGGTGCTGTGCTTGTTGCCCGGTGTCATGAACATTTTATCAACGTCATTGCTGTCCCTGGTCCCTCTGCCTTAACCGCTGCCCTGAGTGTTGCCGGTCTCACCCAATCCTCTTTTATTTTTCTCGGCTTTCTGCCCGCTAAAAAATCCCAGCGTATTAACACATTGACCGCCCATGCCCAGGATGAAGCCGCCATTATTTTTTATGAATCGCCCAGAAGAGTCTGTGATTCTCTTGCCGACTGCAGAGAGGTTTTCGGGGAAAGAAAGGTTTTCATCGCGCGCGAACTGACGAAAATTCATGAAGAATTATTATCAGGAATCCTTGCCGAGGTTATTCGTACACTGGAAGAAAGAAGCCAGATCAAGGGTGAGTTTGTCGTGATCGTTTTCCCTGATCACTCGTTACAACCTGCCGCCCCAGCGGATTTACAGGAGCTTCTGAGCTGGTACCGGGACAACTCCGGTCTAAGCATGAAGGACTCAGTAAAAAAAATTGCCAGGGATCTAAATCTCTCGCGATCTCTGATATATGAAAAAGCCCTGCATGTTTGGGCTAAGAAGTGATTGGCGAGGGTTGGTTTTAGCGTTTTTTTCCTTCTTTGATTCAGCGTGTAATTCCCTTGTTTTTACGTGTAAAATGAGCTACTTTTTCCTAATATAATGAGAATTGTTAGAATGGCTTGATGAGTGCCTTGCAGGCTTCCTTGATGGGTTTGACAATAATCTCTCGTCAGTGTGTGCGCTAACGGCAAGGCCATAATAAGCTGCCCCTGCGACCCCATGCTGTTTTTTGAGAGCGTCCACTTTCTATTTCCAGGTGAATTGTGTTCTACCGTGAAAAAAGTTCAAGATTATTATTTTAAAAAGGCAAAGCAGGAGAACTACCCTGCCCGTTCCATCTATAAACTTGAGGAGGCCCAGCAAAAACATCAGTTCATAAAACCAGGGGATAAGGTTCTTGATCTTGGTTGTCATCCGGGCAGCTGGTCTCTTTATGCAGCTAAAATTTGCGGTATTAATGGTTTTGTTCTGGGGGTGGACCTGCAGAAAAGTAACATCGTTCCAGTGTCCGGCAGTGCCCGGATTGAATTAAGCTGTGCGGATATTTTTGAGCCGGCTTTCATAACCTTTTTATCAGGTAAAATTCCATTTCAGGTTGTTGTCAGTGATCTGGCGCCAAAAACGACAGGCCACAAGTTTTCTGACCATTTGAAATCAATAGAATTATCCCGGCGTGCCCTGGCCATTGCCTGCCAGTCCCTTTGCCGGGGGGGACATTTTTACTGCAAAGTTTTTCAGGGGGAGGATTTCCCGGACTTTGTCAATGAGGTTCGTCATTATTTTAAAAAGACCAAAATTGTCAAACCGAAAAGTTCCCGGGTTGAGAGTCGCGAGGTTTTTGTGCTGGGTTTGGAATTTAAAGGGGAGGAGTAAAATTTTTGGTTCAAATATACACTAACTATGATTGTGCCGCCTGAATGGGGTTTCCCCTAATTCAGGTATTATCTATTGAATAATTGGAGGTTTTCTTTATATGTCCGGACATTCGAAGTGGGCCAATATCAAAAGAAGGAAAGGGGCCGTTGATGCCAAACGCGGGAAAATATTTACCCGACTGATCAAGGAGATCACCGTGGCGGCTCGGCTCGGCGGCGGGGACCCCTTGGGCAATCCCAGGCTGCGCAGTGCCATTGCCACGGCCAAGACGGTCAATATGCCCAAGGATAATATTGAGCGTGCCATCAAAAAGGGCACTGGCGAGCTTGAAGGCGCGATCTATGAGGAAATCACCTACGAAGGGTATGGTCCCGGCGGGGTTGCCATTCTGGTCGAGTGCATGACTGACAATAAGAATCGCACTGTCGGTGAAGTCCGTCCCGCTTTTACCAAGAGCGGCGGCAATCTCGGCGAGTTCGGCTGCGTTTCCTATATGTTTGATAAAAAAGGCCTGATGCTGGTTGATAAAAAAACCATTGATGAAGAGAAATTGATGGAGCTGGCCCTGGAGGCGGGGGCCGATGATGTGGTGGAGGAGGAGGCGGAGTTTCAGGTAACCACCGCACCTGAAGAATTTGCTGCGGTGCGGGAACGGCTGGAGTCGCAAGGAATTGTCTTTTTAGATGCCTCCCTTTCCATGATTCCCCAGAATGTGGTTGAAATTAACGATGCAGGTGTTGCCAAGCGTTTGATGAAGCTCATGGAAACCCTGGAAGACTGCGATGATGTGCAGAACGTCCATGCCAACTTTGATATACCTGATGAAATCATGGAGAAAATCTCCTAAGTGGCGCAATCGATTCGCATCCTGGGTATTGATCCCGGATCCCGGGCCACGGGTTTTGGCATTGTTGAACAGCATGGCTTTGACTTGAATTTTGTCGCCTGCGGGGTGGTCAAATCAACGCCGACCCTTGCCATGGGGGAAAGGCTCAAGGAGATTTACCAAGGGATCTGCGCGGTCATCGGCAAGCATGACCCGCAGCATGCCGCCATTGAACAAGTCTTTGTGGCGAAAAATCCCAGTTCCGCCCTCAAGCTTGGCCAGACACGAGGCGTTCTTCTTCTTGCGGTAAGCCAATTCGCTCTTCCACTGCAGGAATTTTCGCCTAAGGCTGTGAAGCAGGCGGTAGTCGGCTATGGCCAGGCCGGCAAGGACCAGATGCAACAGGCGATCAGAGCGTTGTTGAAATTATCGGCCACGCCAAGCCCTGATGCCGCCGATGCCCTGGCGGTCGCCATGTGTTGCGCCAATCATCTGGCCGTATCTCGGGCGGCGGACAGGAAGAAATCATGATTGCCTGTATCAGGGGTGAACTCTTTTATAAGTCGGAGCAAAGGCTGATTGTCATGGCCGGCGGGGTTGGCTACGAGGTCTTTGCCACTGCCGGCTGCCTCAACGCCTTGCCGGAAACCGGCCATCAGGTGCTGATTCATGTTCATACCCATGTGCGGGAAGATGCCTTGATGCTATATGGTTTTGCCGATGAAGCTGAAAAGGAGATCTTTCTTCTGCTGATCAGCGTTTCCGGCATAGGTCCCAAGCTTGCACTGACCATTCTTTCCGGCATTTCCCCGGCCGAACTTGCGGCAGCCATCCGTAATGAAGCCATTGCCCGGCTCGTTCAGCTGTCGGGGGTGGGGAAAAAAACAGCCGAACGCCTCTGTCTGGAGTTGAAAGACAAGGTGCAGTGGGTCCCCACATTGCAGGAGCCCCGTCGTGGGGTTGTGGCATCCCGGCAGGATGAACTCCTGCTTGATACGGTTTCGGCCCTGGTGAATCTCGGTTATCCCCAGAACAATGCCGAGGAAGCGGTGCGCAGGGTGATGGCCGATGCGGATGATCCCGCTGCCCTCACCCTGGAAAGAATGGTCAGACAGGCATTGAGGTTGCTGGCGTGAATTACGAGGAAAGAATTGTCAGTACCAGAAGCGTCGCTCCCCAGGAGGAACAGGAGGAGAGAAGTCTCCGCCCCAAAAGATTATCCCAGTACATCGGCCAGGAGCAGGTTAAGGCCAATCTCGAGATCAGTCTCAGGGCGGCGCAGGCCCGCGGCGAGGCGCTGGATCATGTTCTTTTTCATGGTTTTCCCGGCCTTGGCAAAACAACCCTTGCCTACATAATCGCCAATGAGATGGAAGCAAATATCAAGGTGACTTCCGGCCCGGTGATTGAGAGACCGGGTGATCTTGCCGCCATTCTCACCAGTCTGCATGAGGGGGATGTTCTGTTTATTGATGAGATTCACCGCCTGAACCATGTGGTCGAGGAGATTCTTTATCCGGCCATGGAGGATTTTCAGCTTGATCTTCTCATCGGCCAGGGGCCGGGGGCCAAAACAGTAAAAATGGATCTCCCTCCTTTCACCCTGGTCGGGGCAACGACCAGAACCGGTCTGCTGACTCCGCCGCTGCGGGATCGGTTCGGGGTAGTTCTTCGCCTCGATTTCTACTCACCTGAAGAGCTTGTCGCCATTATCAAGAGGTCCGCCGCGCTGCTTGGCATTGCCATCGATGAAGCAGGTGCGCTGGAAATGGGGCGGCGATCACGGGGCACGCCCCGCATCGCCAACCGGCTGCTGAAAAGGGTGCGGGACTTTGCCCAGGTGAAGGCTGATGGCCATATCACCGCCGCAGTTGCTGATGCGGCCTTGACCATGCTTGCCGTTGACAAAGAGGGGCTTGATGAAATGGACCGGCGCATTCTGCTGGCGCTGATCGACAAGTTCCAGGGCGGCCCGGTTGGTCTTGATACCATGGCCACCGTCGTCTGTGAGGAAAAGAACACCCTGGAAGATGTCTATGAGCCCTTTTTGATCCAGTCCGGTTTTTTGATGCGTACCCCCCGGGGCAGGGTGGCCACCCTGGCAGCCTATGAACATTTCGGCCGGGCGAGGGAGTTTTGCCGTCAGAGGGATATCAGCGAGTTCATCGGTTCCTTGAAGTAGGCGGGCCAGGCAGGAAACTTTTTATTATTTTTCTTTGTTGTCCCGGTGACCTTGAGCTAATATAAAATTTAGTGTTTCCCCTCGTTTACTTAAGGATTGAGGAGCCATGAAGAAATTAACCATCCCGGATATACTGAAACGCAAGGGCGGGGAAAAGCTGACCGTGCTCACAGCTTATGATGCCAGTTTTGCCCGTCTGCTCGATGCCGTCGGCATCGATATGCTCCTGGTGGGCGATTCGCTGGGCATGGTGTTGTTGGGTTATGAATCCACCGTGCCGGTTACCATGGAGGAGATGCTCCATCATGCCCGTGCTGTCCGCCGCGGCTCCTCGGCCTTTGTGGTGGCTGACATGCCCTTTCTCTCATATCAGATAAGTACCGAGGATGCCGTGAGAAATGCCGGCCGTTTCTACAAGGAGGCCGGCAGCGATGCCGTCAAGCTTGAGGGAGGAACCGAGGTGTGTGCTGCCGTACGGGCCATAGTCGGAGCCGGCATGGCGGTGATGGGCCATATCGGCCTGACACCGCAGACGGCCAGTAATCTTGGCGGCTACAAGGTGCAGGGCAAGGATGCGGCGTCGGCCCGCAAGCTCCTGGCTGACGCCAAGGCCCTGGAAGAGGCTGGAGTGTTCGCCATGGTTATGGAATGCATTCCCGATCGGCTGGCGCAAGTAATCACCGAAAGCGTGTCGGTGCCCACCATCGGTATCGGCGCCGGGGCCGGTTGTGACGGCCAGGTGCTGGTAACCCATGATCTGCTGGGTATGTTCGACAAGTTTGTGCCGCGCTTTGTCAAGGGTTATGCCAGTCTGGCGCCGCAGATCAAGAGCGCCGTGGCAGCCTTCAGCGATGAGGTGAAATCCGGCAGCTATCCTGATGCGCAACATAGTTTTTCCATGCAGCTTGATGTGGACAAGCTTTTCAGCGAAGAGTGATCATATAAGAGCTGAAAAAGCCAGATTAATAAAGAAGCTCCTGAACCATAGGAACAGACAATGGAAGATAGATATCCCGAGGACAATGACCGGCGTCAAGCTGTGCGCGTAACTGGACGCAATCTCTTTTATTTTCAATCTGTTTCCCCTGAAAGGTTTGCCGCTATCCTCAAGGATTTCGAGGCGGGCATTGCCCCATATAACCAAGAGGGGCTTTCGGATATCCAGATGTTCATCGGTGCGCAAAGCGCTCTGGTGCGCATCAGGGAGCGGGATTCTGATTTAGGGGATTTTCTTTCCTACCTTGATACAAAAATCAATGTTATTCTCAAGAAAACCGCAGCCAGTAAAACGATTTTTGACCGGCTTTCCCTGTATGAATTGAATCTGAGCGGCAGGGGGGTGTCATTTATTTCTGATCGTAAGGTTGCAGTGGATGACATACTTGAATTCCATATCACCCTGCTGCCAACATATATCTACGTGTATTGTTTCGGCAAGGTTATTTCATGCAAGGAATTGCCGCCGCAAGAGGAAAAAATTTTCTATAAGGTGGCAGCGGAGTTTGTTCTCATCATGGAGGATGATCAGGAAAAACTGATCCAGCACAACTTCAAACAGCAGAGTCAGGCGTTGCGCAACCGGAGAATGAAAGGTTGACGTCATCAGCCGCGCATTGCCGCAACCGCTTCTCACAGCACCAGCAGGGAAAAAAGTTCAGGTATCATTATGCGTGAAATTGAGGCTGCGCGGATAACAGCGGCCGTTAAACAGATTACCATGGAAGCAGGTGTCCGCCTTGAGCCCGATATCCTTGACGGATTGGTGAAAGCCAGAGCCAGGGAGACCTCCGGGCTGGCAAAAAATATCCTTGATCTTTTGCTGGCCAATGCCGGTATTGCCGATCAGGAGAATATTCCGGTCTGCCAGGATACCGGGGTGGCTGTGGTTTTTATTGAGCTGGGGCAGGATGTGCATATAAACGGTGATCTGGAGGAGGCTGTTCAGCTGGGCATCCAGGCCGGTTACGCGGAGGGCTATCTGCGGAAATCGGTGTGCGATCCCATCACCCGGGTCAATACCGGCACCAATACCCCGGCGGTGATCCATACAGAGCTTGTCCCGGGTGAGCAGATGAAGATCAGCATGCTGCCCAAGGGCTGCGGCAGTGAAAACATGAGCGGCCTCACCATGTTACCGCCCTCTGCCGGGCTCGCGGGCATGAAGGATTTTGTCGTCCGCCAGGTGGTCAATGCCGGGCCTAATCCCTGCCCGCCCCTGCTGGTGGGCGTCGGCATGGGGGGCACCTTTGAAAAGGCCGCCCTGCTCGCCAAAAAAGCCTTGATCCGGCCTCTGGGTGCAGCAAACCCCCGTCAGGACGTCGCCGCCCTTGAGGAGGAGATTTTAACGAGGATTAATGAACAGGGCCAGGGGGTACAGGGCTTGGGCGGCAACAATACCGCCCTTGCCGTGCATATTGACCTGTTCCCTTCCCATATTGCCAGTTTGCCGGTGGCGGTCAATATTCAGTGCCATGCCCATCGCCATAAGGAGATCGTTCTCTGATGTCTCTTGTCTCTAACACCCCCGCCATGCTGGATCATCTGCGGGAAATAGAAATTCCCTTTGCCGCAGGAGTAGTGGAGTCTCTGCAGGCCGGGGAGCTGATCAGCCTCAGCGGGACCCTTTTTACCGGCCGTGACCAGACCCACCGGCGGATGACGGCCTTGCTTGATGAGGGGGCCGAGCTGCCGGTCGACCTGGCCGGACAGCTCCTTTATTATGTGGGGCCCAGTCCGGCGCGTCCCGGCCAGGTCATCGGCGCCGCGGGTCCGACGACAAGCTACAGGATGGATGTCTATACCCCGCGCCTGCTTGAGCTGGGGCTCAAGGCCACCATGGGCAAGGGTGCCCGTTCCCTGCCCGTCCGCGAGGCCATGGTGCGCAACAAGGCCATCTATCTGGCGGCATTCGGCGGGGCCGGGGCCTTATTGTCAAAATGCATTGTCGCCGCAGAGGTTGTGGCCTTTGCCGATGCCGGGCCTGAGGCGTTATTTAAGTTTATTGTCGAAAGATTCCCGGCCGTGGTGATTAATGATGTGCACGGCCGGGATTATTATGAGATGGTCAAGGCGGACAGGGATCTTTCCCGTTAATCGCCTGCCATAAAGATCAACGGGTAAGGTCCATCTTACCGAAAACCACCAGTCCCTTGAGCAGCATCAGTGCCTGATTGAGCTGGTTGTCGCTGGCGATGTCCTCCGGTTTCTTCGGTTCCTCAGGCATTGCGCCTGTATCCTCCTGCTGCGGCGGGACGGCTTCCTCTTCCTTCTGCATTGTTTCCTCGTCGTCCTTGCCGTTTTTGATGTGGTGCTTCAGGTCTTTTTCCCGGAGGAAGTTTATTTTTTTCTTGTCCTTGACCTCCTGCTGGGCGGGGACTTCGGTCGGAACGACAATGTCCGGCGTGATACCCGTGGCCTGGATTGACCGGTCATTGGGCGTATAGTAGCGTGCCGTGGTCAGCCTCAGGCCTGCCCCGTTATCCATGGGAATGATTGTCTGCACTGATCCCTTGCCGAAAGTCTGGGCGCCGAGGATGAGGGCCCGTTTATGATCCTGCAGGGCGCCGGCAACAATCTCCGATGCGCTGGCGCTGCCTTCATTAACCAGGGCAATGATGGGAAAGGTGTATTTCTCGCCGTTGTTGCTGGCCTTGAATTCCATGTTCTGCTCTTTGAGGCGGCCCTTGGTGGAGACGATCATACCCTGATCAATAAAGATATCGGAAATCTTAACCGCCTGGTCGAGAAGCCCACCCGGGTTGTTGCGCATATCAATGATCAGGCCGGTCAGCGGGCTTTCCTTCTGCAGGGTGCCTAGTGCATCCTTGAACTCTTTGGTGGTGTTGGCCTGGAAGCTGCGGATGCGGACATAGCCGTAGCCGGGCTCAAGCATTTTCGACGTGACACTGATGAGCGGAATGACATTACGAACCATGGTGATGTCTTTGAGCTCGGTAAGCCCTTCCCGGAAAATTGAGATGGTCACTTCCGTGCCCTGGGGACCGCGCAGTTTCTTTACCGCCTCCATCAGGCTCATATCCTGGGTGGATTCGCCGTCGATTTTCAAAATCTTATCCCCTGATAGCACCCCCTTATCAAAGGCGGGAGTTCCCTCAATGGGTGAGACAACGGTGAGTACCCCGTCCTTCATGGTTATCTCAATGCCGATGCCGGAGAAACTGCCCTTGGTCTCAATCTTCAGTTCCTGAAAATCGTCAGGTTTCATGTAGGAGGAATGGGGGTCAAGGGTGGCGAGCATCCCTTTGATTGCGCCCTCAAGAACCTTGTTGGCATCAATTTCTTCAACGTAATTTTTTTCCACCAGACTTAAAACATTCGAGAATGATTCAAGGTTTTTATATATGTCCTCGGTCTTTGCCTCCACCCGGGAATTACGTTCCCAGAAAAGGAGAGTGAATACAGGAAGACAGATGAGCACGATGACAAGGATTCTTTTGGCGATGGGGCTTTGTTTTTTCATGGGTTTTCCGATATGGGAAATTAAAATGTTAATGGAAGCGTTCGATGATCAGGTCAACTTATTTAATCTAGCATGTTGGCATCTTTCAGACAATGTCAAACAGGTCTAAAAATTAATCAATTTTCTATGATTGCAGCACGTTGTCATTTTTTAACCGTCACTTGCGACGGTTCCAGCCATTCCAGGGGATTTTGTGCCTCGGTATTATGTCGGACTTCGAAATGCAGGCCTTCCTGCAGCAGGCCGGTGTGGAGACTGGTGACACCGATTTTTTCATGCTGTTTTACCATGTCGCCGACCTTTCTCAGGATCTCACCCACACCGCTAACCAGTGAATAGTAATGGTTGCCGTGGTCCAGGATAATGAGTTTGCCGTAACCGCGCAAGGTGCCAGCATAGACGACTTTACCGTCATGAACAGCTATAATATCACTTCCTGGAGCAGATTCAATATTAATTCCATTGGCAAAGGTGCTCACTCCATAGGTTTTATCCGTATGGGTGCCGAACTGCTGCACGATGGAGCCGGCAACAGGCGGGGGCAGCTTCCCCTTTTCACTGGCAAAGCCGCGGGCCGAGGCTGGTTTTCTCTTTTTAAAGGGTTTCAGCGGGGCGTCTTGGACGAGTTGCTGCTCTCTTTCAACCTTGGCCTCAGTCGCCTTCTCTTCCAGGATATTCAGGGTTGCCGTGAGTTGTTTGGCCGCACCTTCCAGTTCCTTGATCGCCTGCTGGTACAGTTTACTTTCCGTTTTCACCCTCTGCAGAAGTTCCTGTCGCTCCTGCTGGGTTTGCGTGAGTATTTCCTGCTGTTGCATCACCTCTGCGGCGGCCTGGTCGAGGCGAATTTTTTCCTGTTCATGGTCTTTTTTCGCCTCCTCAAGCTCATGCATTTTGTTTTTGAAATCATTAATCACCTGCTGGTCATATTTCAGCATCAGCAGAAAATCGTCCCTGAATGACAGCAGGTCGGCCAGGGAAGACGAGGAAAATATGGCATTCATCATGCCGATATCACCCATCCGGTAATAGGCGCCGAGCCTGTTTTCCATATGCAGCCGGAGAGAATCCTTTTCCTGGCTCACCTTTTTCATTTCCTTTTCCTTGGCGAGGGTCATTTCATTGTGTCTGGCCATCTGCTCCTGCAGGAAAAGAAGTTTGTCGTTTTCGGAGGAGATCTGCCGGTCGATTTTGTCAAGCTCGTCCAGCAGGTTCATCTCTTTTTCCTTGGCGGCCGCAACCTTGGTCTGATGGGTAGCAATGCCTGTCTGCACCTTTTCTATTTTTTTCCGGTGCTGTAGTACCTCTTTATCGAGTTTTTTAATTTCTTCAAGGTCTGCGGCGCAGACTGGCAGACCAGGCGCAAAGAGAACGGCCAACAGCAGCGCACAACAGAACAGGGAGAGATGGTCGTTACGGGTTTTCATAATCTTTGCGGGTTGGCTGCCTATTTTTTCAAGAGTTTGCTTATGGACAGCAGGCTGCCCAGGGTGCAGAGCATGATGCTGCCGAGCAGAATACTGGCGCTGTCGGTCATGGGCAGGAAGCGTAACTCGAGCATATTCATGAAGCCCGCACTGCTGAAGTGATTCTTGATCCATTGAAAGAGAAAAAAGAGGGCCGCCAGGCCAATGCTTGAGCCCAAGAGCCCTAGGGCAAAGCCTTCAATCACTACCGGGCCCTTGATGTAACTGTTGGTCGCGCCCAGATATCTGAGGACTTTCAGCTCATCCTCGCGGGCATAGAGGGTCAGCCGCAGGGTATAGGATACCATGAACATGGTGGTGAGAATGAGCAGGGTGCCGCTGATGATGACGATGAAGCGCAGCAGCTTGATAAAATGTCCGAACCGTTCAACCCAGGCCTGGCCATATTGGACTTTCTGCGCCCCCGGCAGATTTTTCAGATAATCGGAAAACTCCTTGATCCTGGTGAGATTGCCGATGTCCTTATGGGGATAGATTTCGGCCGAGTAGGGCAGAAAGGCGGGGCTGAGGTCGGCCAGGACATCACTGTCGCCGCCGAGCTGTTTCGCCAGACGTTGAAAGGCCTGTTCCGGAGTGATGAAAACGATCTTTTCCACCTTGCCGAAACTATCGATTTTTTTCTTGAATTCTTCCTGCTCCACAGGGGTTAGCGGTGATTGCAGATACACGGTGAGCCGCAGTTCTTCCCCCAGGTTCTCAGCCGCCTGCAGCATATTGGTGTAGATCAGGTAAAAAAACGAGAAGATAAGCACGGAGAGGGTGACGGTCAGCAGGGTCATCAGCTGTACCCCCCAGGAGTGCCAGATGTTCCGCAGGGTCTGGGTGAAGATAAATGTGAGAAATCGCATGGTGTGCCTCGAAATGTGAGCAGCCTTCAGTCAACATGAGCTGTGGGTTGAGGGGCCGTGACGAAATAATCATGACATCTCTAACCATTTCGTAAGAGCCCCTTATGCCGGTCACCGCATTGGGATGTTACAGTTATTCTTCAGCAACGGCTTAATATAATTCCCCCTGTTGCAGCTCGAATTTCCGGTGGTTGGTTCCTTGATAGATTGATTCATCATGGGTGGCGATGATAATGGTTGATCCGTTTTCATTCAGTTCCCGGAAAAGCTCCATTACCAGGCCGGTTGATCCCGCATCCAGATTGCCCGTGGGTTCGTCGGCCAGCAGCAGCAGCGGCGAGTTGGCTGCCGCCCTGGCAATGGCGACCCGCTGTTGTTCCCCTCGGGAGAGTTTGCCCGCCGGTTTGTTCTGCTTTGGGCTGAGGCCGAGTTTTGCCAGCAGTTCTGTTACCCGATGGCGTATTTCCCTTGGACTCTTGAACTGGACCTCCATGGGCATGGCGATGTTCTGAAAAACCGACAGCCGGGGCAGGAGTTTGAAATCCTGGTAGGCAACGCCGATGCGCTGCCGCAGTTTCTGGATATCGTTGGCTGATAGGGTGTTTAAATCGCTGCCGTCTATCTCAATCAGCCCCTTGGTGGGGATTTCCTGGCGGCAGAGGAGCTTGAGCAGGGTTGTTTTGCCTGCGCCGCTGGGGCCGGTGAGAAATATGAGTTCCCCCTTTTCAGCGCTGAGTGATACGTTTCTCAGGGCCACGACATCCGGCGGATAAATTTTTGTCACCTTGACGACTTCCACCAATGCGGGTTTATCACGAGCAGAAAGGGATTCGTTGAGATTTTCTATCATGGTCGAGTTCTTGGCAAAAAAAGTAAAAGTTGAATTACTTTAAACTGTTTTTAAAAAAAATTGACACCTTTTTCCTGTATATTGTATACCAAAAGTACGTAATAATTGAAAATTTATTTCAGATTTCCTCCAGTCAAAATATTCAACAAGCGAGCACCCCTTGGACGAAGCTCTTCCGGAAGAAAATAACGCAAAGGAACTCCCCGTATCCTCCTTTTATCCGCGTATTATCGGGCAGAGCAAGATTCTGCTTGATGTTTTTGATATCATAGAAAAGGTGCGCAACACCAATACCACGGTCCTCATCCAGGGGGAAAGCGGTACCGGCAAAGAACTCATCGCCCAGGCCCTGCATTATGGCAGCGAGAGAAAAAACGGCCCTTTTGTGCCGGTGAACTGCGGGGCCATCCCTGGCGAGCTGCTGGAAAGTGAGCTGTTCGGCCATGAGAAGGGAGCCTTTACCCACGCCATCCGCACCCGTCTGGGCCGTTTCGAGCTGGCTGACGGCGGAACGGTTTTTCTTGATGAGGTGGCGGAGATGAGTCCCATGCTGCAGGTGAAGCTGCTGCGTGTGCTGCAGGAAAAGCGGTTTGAGCGGATCGGCGGCACCAAAACCATCATCTCCGATTTCCGGGTCATCGCCGCCACCAACAAGGAGCTTGAAGAAGAGGTTGGCAAAGGCCGCTTCAGGGAGGATCTCTATTACCGGTTGACGGTAGTTCCCATCAAGGTGCCCTGCCTGCGTGACCGGATTGCCGATATCCCGTTGCTGGTGGACTATTTTATCGAGAAATTCAACAGGTCCAAGAAAAGGGCGATCGCGGGCATTACCCGGGAGGCCATGGGCCATCTGCTCCACTATCCCTGGCCGGGCAATGTGCGTGAGCTGGAAAATGTCGTGGAAAGGATGGTTCTTCTCAGTCCGGGCGAGCGCATTGACTGTGCGGATTTGCCCCCGCGGATTCTCAAACCAGAGCAGCGGGTTGAACAGAACGGCGAGATTCCCGGCCAGGGCTTCTGTTTGAGTGAGCAGGTGGCTGAGTTTGAGAAACGTCTGATTATCCAGGCCATGGAACAGACCAATTGGGTGAAAAACCGGGCAGCCAAACTGCTCAATGTTAACCGGACCACCTTGCTTGAAAAGATGAAGCGGTATGGAATTGAAAAAGAAGATTAAGTATCCAGCCCTTTCTTCCAGGCGAAAGCCCGCTGCTTTCTCCTTTTGTGCCTTCCTGTCCCTGTTGCTGTTTCTTGGCTGTTTTTCCCCTGCTCTTTGCGAGGTGGCGGCTGCCGGGAAAAGTGAGGAGAAGATCTCCAAGGAGCAGTTGCGGCAGCGGGAGGAAAAATTATGGCAGGACGCTGACCGGGATTTTCAGGCCGGCAAGGATCAGGAGGCGGCTGATTTTTTTTTACAGTATTATAGGCAGTATCCCGATTCGCCTCGGGCGGAAGAGGCTTTATGGAAGGCGGCAAATCTCGCGCGGGAGCTTTCCCTTGATCGCCCGGATGCTGACTGGCTGAAAGTTCAGGAATTGTTCCGCTCCTTTACCATTGATTATCCGCAATCCTCCCATCTGCCTGATGCTTACTACGAAGTGGCAAACGCCTATTACCAGATGCGTTTCTATCGTGAGGCACTCACCTATTTCGGCCTTTTTATCAAGCGTTTTGCCGATTCGCCGCGAGTAAACGAGGCCATGTCCATGAAGGCGCGCATCTTGCTGAAAGTCGGGCGGCTGGAGGATGCGGCCCGCGTTTACCGGGAGCTTGAGCAAAGCGCTGATGAGGTGGGTAACTTGCGCGGCCAGGCAGGGCTGGCCCATATTGATCTGGTCAAGGGCAAATTTCAGGAGGCACTTGCCGTTTATCTGAAAATTCTTAAAAAAAGGCCTTCCTTTTATATCGACGATCCGGAAGTGCTGCATAACAAAGGCCTTGCCAATCTGCGGGTGGGCAAGGCCCAGGAGGGCCGCAAAGACCTGCTGCAGTATCTGAATATAGCCGGAGACGAGGCCGCCCGACCCGATATTCTCTTTGAGCTTGGTGAAAGTTATATGGCCGATGGCCACAGGCAAATGGCCAGAAGAATTTACGAACAGGTCATCGAGGAAGGGGGCAAGGATGACAGGCCTGTGGTGCTGAGCAGGTTGCGTTTGGCCCAGGAGGCATCGGCCCCCCCTGAGGCGCCATCGGCTGACACCAAGGAAAAGGTGGTTCCGCCTGAAAACGACAAGGCTTTTCAGGACGTGCTTGACCTCCATTATCAAGACCCTACCAGTCAGGATGCCCGGTTTGAGCTGGTGAGAAGATACTGGCAGAGAAAAGAGTACGATCAGGCGTATAACATGGGCAAGGCCTATTTCCGTAACGAACCAGCGGCGGCGGAGAAACAGGGGGAGGTCGTGGATATCATGGGGCAGATCCTGGCCATGCGGATGACCGGGCTCTTTCAGGAGAGGAAATTTGCCGCAGTCTATCAGACATACAAGGACGAATATCCTTATGTGCAGCTCTACAAACGGGCGACATTGCTTTTTTTCACCGGCCGTGCCCTGGAGGAGATGGGGCTTTACGGGCAGGCCAGTGTCATCTATTACCGGGCCATGGCCCTTGCGCTGACCGATGAGGAGCAGCTTGATCTCTATATTCATCGCGCCCAGACCTATCTGGCCGATAATGATATCAAATCCGCCCAGCGGCTGCTCAAGTACCTGCGCAAGATTTATGCTGCCGATGCGGCGATGGGGGAGGTCTGTTTCCTCTCCGGCCATCTGCGTGAGAAGCAGAAACGCAGCAGGGACGCCTTGAAATTTTATCAAATCGCGGTGGAGAAACCAACCTTTGCCGAAAAGAAAAATAAATACGCGGCGGATTATTTAAGGCTGCTTTTTGAGGTGGATGAAATCCGGGAAAAGGCCTCGATCCTTGACACCTTCCAGCGGGAAAACTGGCTGCCGCCTAATGACTTGCAGTACTGGTACGGCAAGCTGGCGGAAAGATACCGGAAGGACAATCAGCTGGAAAAGGCAAGGGGTGCCTATCTTGCCGCCTTGGGGGAGAAAATGCCCCAGGATAATGAAGCAGCTCAGATGTTCCAGCTCAACCTGGGCGATGTCCTGCTTGCCCTGGGTAAAAGAGAAGAGGCCATGGCGTATTTCCGCAAGGCGTTGGCGGGGGCGGACAGTCTGGTCAAAAAACTGGCGCAGCAGCGTTTGACCCAGGAAGACATCAACCGGGCCATGGCAGATACTGAAGCGGTTATGAAAAATTAAACTTGGTTGAAGAGTTGATTTGTGCACGGTTGCATGTTTCAATATACCTCATCTCAACCATCAATATTCAATAAGCGACAATGACTGAAAAGTTGCGGAAAATTCTCATCGTAGATGACGACCGTGAGTTGCGCATGGTCCTGTATGAGGTGCTCAACCGGCAGGGCCACGGGGTCAGCGTTGCCGAGAACGGCACCATGGCCCTGGAGATATTCGAAAAGAACCCGGCTGATCTGGTCATCACCGACATCAACATGCCGGAAATGGGCGGGCTGGAGCTGCTGCGCCGCCTCCATGCCAGCCGGCCGGAACTGCCGGTGGTGATCATAACCGGACATGCCACGGTGGAAACCGCGGTCTCGGCCATGAAACTCGGCGCCTTTGATTATCTGCTCAAGCCCTTTCCCGTTGACATCATTGTGGAAATCGCGGCCCGCGCCTTTGCCGCGGGGATGCCGAAAAAAGACGGGGGCCCGGCCCGGGAAAATAACAATGAGGCCTTTAAGAAGAGGCCCATTGTCGGCACTGATCCGAAACTTGCCAGGGTCTTGCAGAAGGCGAAAAGTGTCGCCTCCAGCAAGGCCACGGTGCTGATCCTCGGGGAATCGGGGACCGGCAAGGAGATGATCGCACGTTTCATCCATGATGAGAGCAAGCGCCGGGAGGGGCCGTTTGTGGCCTTGAACTGCGCGGCTTTGCCGGAAGGGCTGCTGGAAAGCGAGCTGTTCGGCCATGAAAAGGGGGCTTTTACCGGGGCGATTTATGCCAAAAAAGGCAAATTTGAGCTGGCTGACGGCGGAACGCTCCTGCTTGATGAGATCGCCGAGATCCCTCTGCATCTGCAGGCCAAGCTGCTGCGTGTTCTCCAGGAAGAGGAGGTTGACCGTCTTGGCGGCAAGTCCCCTGTCAAGGTGGATGTGCATGTGGTGGCCACCACCAATAGAAATCTGGAGGAATCGGTCAAGAACGGGGAGTTCCGGCAGGACCTCTATTATCGGTTAAATGTCATTCCTCTGACCCTGCCTCCTTTACGGGAAAGGAAAGATGATATCGACCGGCTTGCCGAATATTTTATCGAGAGATTCTCCCGGCAGTATGGCAAGGATGTCAAAAAAATGTCAAAGGCGTCCTGCCGGCGTTTTGTCCAGTATGGCTGGCCGGGGAATATTCGGGAGATGGAAAACCTGGTGGAGCGGGCAGTGCTGCTCTCTTTGACCGACGAGCTGGAACCATGGGACTTCTGGGACGAAGAAACGGACGGCGCAGGCCTTGATATCGCGCCAGCTTACCCCGCTGAAGCAGAAACCTTTCCGCCCCTCCCGGCGGAAGAAGGGAATGGCGCCCTGACAAGTCTCAGGGATGTTGAGCGTCAAATGATCATGCAGGCCCTTCAAAAAACTGACGATAATCGAACCCATGCGGCCAGGATGCTGGGTATCAGTGTCCGCACCCTGCGCAACAAACTCCATGAATACCGCTCTCAGGGGTTAATTGACTGATTTTTTTCGGTTTCTTTTCTCTGTTTTCCTTTTTTCCCCTTCTTGTTTATTCACTGAAATGCCCGTCCGCCAGGCCGCAGGTTGTGGAGGCATGTTATTTGCTTTATCTCTCGGAAAAAGAACCATTTTGCGATGGAGGAGAAAATTATGCCTATTAATAAACTGTTCGGCGACAGCATGAGGCACCTGGAGCAGGCGCTGAATCTCCGGTATGAGCGGCAGGGGCTTATCCAGTCGAACATTGCCAATATGGAGACGCCCGGATACACGGTTCAGGACTTTTCCTTTGAAAAGGCCATGGCAACGGCCAGGTTCAACCAGGGGACGCTGAGCCGTACCCACCGCAAACATATTGATCTTGACCCGGTGGCTGCCAGTCAGAGCCAGGAGTTTTCCAAGGAGAAGAGACCCGTTGATCTGGATGAAGAGATGGTCAAGCTGACGGAAAACCAGATGATGTATGAAATCGTGACCAGGTTGATGGGTAAAAAGGTTGACGGCATCAAGTACGCCATAGATGAAGGAGGCAAGTAATCATGGATATCCTGACTGCGCTTAAGATAAGCGGCTCCGGCCTGAAGGCTGAAAGGGCGCGGCTTAATGTGACGGCAATGAATCTGGCCAATGCCAACACGACCAGGACCATCGAGGGAGGACCGTACCGGGCAAAATCCGTGGTCTTTCAGGCCAAGCCCCTGAAGACGTTCCGGGATGTGCTCAATACCACCGAGGACAAGCTGCGGCAGGTGGAGGTGGTGGAGGTGGTGGAGGATAAAAAGGAGTTCAAGTCGGTTTACGATCCCTCCCATCCTGATGCCGATGAAAACGGCATCGTGCTCTTTCCCAATGTGGATGTGGAGGAGCAGATGGTGGACATGATCAGTGCCCGGCGCGGCTATGAAGCCAATGTCGCCGCCATTGAGTCAGTGAAGAGCATGGCCATCAAGGCCCTTGATATTGCCAGAAGATAAACGGTAGACTGAAACAGTAGCAGGTGATTGCATACCTGCGGGAGAGAGATATGGAAACATTGCCGTTGTCGCCGGTGCGTTTTGGAGAAACACCTTCCATCGCTCAGGTGTCAAAAAAACAACAGGTAACAGGGACCGGTTTCGGTGAGGTGCTGCAGAAATCAATAGAAAGTGTCAACGCGGCCCAACTGGAGTCGGACGAACTGAGCCGGGGGCTAGCCGCCGGCGAGCATGGCAATATCCATGAAACAATGATTGCCATAGAAAAAGCCGGCATCTCCTTTAAGATGATGACCAGGGTGCAGCAGAAAGCCATTACCGCCTATCAGGACATGATGAGGATTCAGCTGTAGTTGGTCCAATTAGTCTTACTGGTCTGTCTGGTCTCCTTGGTCGGATTGGGCTGGTGGACGCGTTTGAGTCGGAGTGGTTTCTTTTGACCAGTAAGACCAGCAGGACCAGCAGGACCAGCCAGACCAGTAAGACTAATCAGACTAACAGGACAAATTGATGGCATCTGTTAAAGACATTTTCAATCAGGCAGTCTCGGTAGTAAAGAATCTCACCCTGCCCCAGAAAATCATTGCCGGCGTCCTTGTCGCCGGGGTTCTGGGCGGATTGATTTTTCTTTCCACCATGGGCGGCAAGACCGACTACAATGTTCTTTTCAGTGGCCTTTCCGCGGATGACGCCGGCAGTGTTGTTGCCAAACTCAAGGAGCAGAGAATCGATTATCAGCTGTCTGAGAGCGGTTCAGCCGTGCTTGTCCCTGCCGCCAAGGTCTATGAGACGCGGCTTAATCTGGCCGCCGAAGGGCTGCCGAGGGGGGGCGGGGTCGGGTTCGAGCTTTTTGACAAGACCAATCTCGGCACCACGGATTTTGTCCAGAAACTTAACTACCAGCGGGCCGTCCAGGGCGAGCTTGCCCGCACCATCCGGCAATTCAAGCAGGTAAAGGATGCCAGGGTGCATGTCGCCACCCCCAAGGAATCCGTCTTTGTCGAGGACACCAAGCCGCCCAGCGCCTCGGTGAGTCTCACCATGGCAGGGCAGGAGAAACTGGCCAAGGAGCAGATCATGGCCATTGTCCATCTGGTGGCCAGCGCTGTCCCCGGTTTGACCTCTGAAAATATTACCGTGGTTGATACCCAGGGCCGCCTGCTGTTCCGCAAGGAGGGTGACGATGTGTCCATGCTTTCCGCCACCCAGCTCGAATATCAGCTCAAGGTTGAGAATGCCTTGCGCACCAAAGTGGAAAGCCTGCTGGAGGAGGTGGTCGGCGTCAACAAGGCGCTGGCGCGGGTGACGGTGGACATGGATTTCAACAAGGTGGACCTCACGGAGGAGAATTTTGATCCGGACGGCCAGGTCACCCGCAGTGAGCAACTGCTGATAGAGCAGGAAGGGGGAGAGAAGCCGGCTGCGGGCATTCCCGGAGTCAAGGGCGAGCTGGCCACCTTTAGCGAAACGGGAGGCGGCGCCGGGGGGGGGAAGAAGGAAGGTCCGTACAGAAAAAATATTACCAGAAATTACGAAATTTCCAAAAAAACACGGCACGTTCAGGAGTCGGTCGGGACGATCAAACGCCTGTCCGTGGCTGTCATGGTTGACGGCGTCTATGAGGAGAACAAGGATAAGGACGGCAAAAAAACGCTGGTATATAAACCCCGCAGCACCGAAGAGCTTGACCACTTTATCAAAATGACCCGCAATGCCATCGGCTTTGATCCGGAACGGGGAGACAAGGTGGAGGTGGTGGCCATGCCGTTTTATCTCTCATCGGTGGTGGAACCGGAGGCGGATCCTTTGGAAAAATGGCGAGGGCTGTTCGAGCATCTGGCAGTACCGCTTGTCCTGCTGCTGGTGGCCGTTGCCTTCATCATGTTTGTCATTCGTCCCTTCATACGGCTGCTCAGCAATCAGCAGCTTGATGCCCAGCGCAAGGCGGAACTTGCTGCCCGGTCTGCCCTGAAAAAGGGGACGGAGGAGCAGGAGGATCTTTCCCTGACGCCCATTGGCATGACGGATAAGGAAAAGATGTACAAGCTGGCGCAAAGCGACCCGGAACGGGCGGCGGATCTGGTAAGGCGCTGGCTGCGCGAGGAGATGTAAGTGACTAAGAAAAAGGATAGTGCCAGCAGCGAAAACCTGACAGGGGCTGAAAAGGCGGCGATTTTTCTCCTTACCCTGGGGGAGGATTTCACCACCGAGGTTTTCAAACGCCTTGAAGAGGATGAGATCAAAATGGTGGGCCGGCAGATGTCCAAGATGGACAAGGTCGACAAGGAGGACATCGCTGCCCTGCTGAGAGAGTTTAAAACAGACGCCGGCGGCGGAGAGATCTACCTTTCCGGCGATGATATGCTGGAAACCGCCCTGAAGCGGGCCCTGCAGTCGGACAAGGCCAATGAGATCCTGGATGATATCCGTTCCGACTGGCGCTTGACCCTTTTTCAGAAGGCCCGCAAACTGGAGCCCAAGATTCTGGTCAATTTTCTGCGCAATGAGCATCCCCAGACAGTGGCCCTGGTGCTGGCCGTTCTGGAGCACACCCAGGCTGCCCAGATTCTTGCGGAGCTGAAGGAGGAAACCCAGATCGAGGTGGTGATGAGGATGGCGGAGCTTGACAAGGTCAGCCCGGAAATCCTGGTTGATGTGGACCGGGTGCTGCAGGAGGAGCTGCTTTCCGTCGAGGGTCTGGAGGGCCAGCGGCTGGGCGGGGTGGCCGCTGTGGCCGAGATCCTCAATAATGCCGACCGGGCTCTGGAAGCCCAGGTGCTGGAAGGAATCGAAGAGCAGCGCGAAAGCCTGGCCGAAGACATCCGCCGCCTGATGTTTGTCTTTGAGGATCTGCTTGGGGTTGACGACCGGGGCATCATGGCTATCCTTAAGGAGGTCTCCACCGATGACCTGAAACTGGCCCTCAAGACCGCCTCCGAGGATCTGAAAACGAAAATTTTCAAGAATATGTCGACCAGGGCGGTGGAAATGCTCAAGGAAGACATGGAGATCATGGGGCCGACCCGGGTGAAGGATGTCGAGGCGGCGCAGCAGGCTGTCATCAAGATCGCCAAACGTCTGGAGCAGGAAGGCAAGATCCAGCTCATGAGCGGCGGCGGCGGAGAGGACGAATTTGTCTAAGATTTTCGAGTTCAAGGAAAAAATCGAAAAGGAGCGGAGGCCTGATTTCATCTCCTTCGAGAGCATGATGCCAGGCCGCGGCAAGGAAGATCCGGCTGATCCGCTGCAGCAGCTGAAAAATGAACAGGAGGCCGTGCGCCGTGAAACCGAAGCCATGGTGGCCAGGGCCGAGGCGGAAAAGAAGCGCATCGAGGAAGAGGCATACCGGAAGGGCTTTGCCAGGGGAGAGGCGGAAGGTTTGAAGGCCGGGGAAAAGGCCTTTACTGAGAAAATGAAGGAGGCGGCACGCCTCATCAGCTCCCTGGAGAATGAGCGTGACCTTGTTCATCGCCGGTATGAAAAAGAATTGCTCAGCCTGATAAAAGTCATGGTGGAACGGCTGGTGGGACACGAGGTGTCGGTGAATCACCTGGTTATCGTTGACTGCCTGCAGCGGGCCATGAAATATGTGGTGGAGGATTCCACGGTCAAGGTGCACCTGCAGAGCGATGATCTCCAGTACATCAAGGAGATAAGCCTTGAGGATCCCTCTCTGCTCCAGGGCGCCCGGCGTATTGAACTAATCGAGGACCCGGTCGTAGCCCGGGGAGGCTGTCTGCTGCAGACGGATTTCGGCGAAATTGACGCGACCCTGGATAACTGCCGGGAAAGGCTTTTCGCCATTGTTGAGCGGGCCTTTCTGGAAGCTCTGGCCGCGGACGGGAAAGAGTGACATGGACCTTTCAGCCTGCATGCAGCTTGCCGCGGACCAGCCGCTGATTGCCGTACGGGGCAGGGTGAACCAGGTGATCGGCATGGTCATCGAAAGCCGCGGCCCCGGCATTCCGGTGGGCAGCATCTGCGAGGTCGATGTTTTTAAAGGAACGGGCAGGATTCCCGCCGAGGTGGTCGGCTTCCGCCAAGGCAGCCTGCTGCTCATGCCGCTTGGCGAGATGCGCGGGGTTGAACCGGGCAGCGCCATCCGTCTGGTGGGGGGGCAGGCCCGGGTCAGGGTGGCCCACTCTCTGCTCGGCCGGGTGATTGACGGGCTGGGCAACCCCATGGATGGCAAAGGACCCCTGGAGGAGGGGGTTGATTACCCGCTGTATGCCGAACCGCTCAATCCCATGAAGCGGGTGCGGATCAAAGAGGTGGTGGATGTGGGGGTTCGAGCCATCAACGGTCTGCTCACCCTGGGCAAGGGACAGCGCATCGGCATTCTGGCCGGCTCCGGAGTCGGCAAAAGCACCCTGCTGGGCATGATTGCCAAGCATACCGCGGCGGATATCAGCGTCATCGCCCTCATCGGCGAGCGGGGGCGGGAGTTGAAGGATTTTATCGAACGGGATCTCGGCCCGGCAGGTCTGGCCCGTTCGGTGGTGGTGGTGGTCACCTCGGATCAGCCGCCGCTGGTCAGACTGCGGGGGGCCTATCTGGCCATGGCCATTTCGGAATTTTTCCGCGATCAGGGCCGTGATGTGATCATGATGATGGACTCGGTCACCCGCTTTGCCATGTCGAGCCGGGAGGTGGGCCTGGCCATCGGCGAGCCGCCGACCTCCCGCGGCTACACCCCTTCGGTTTTCGCCCAGCTGCCCAAGCTGCTGGAGCGGTCCGGCACCTGCGAAGGCAAGGGGAGCATCACCGGCATCTATACCGTGCTTGTTGAAGGCGATGATATGAATGAGCCCATTGCCGATGCGGTCCGCTCCATAGTTGACGGCCATATCGTGTTAAGCAGGGAACTGGCCAGCCGGGGGCATTTCCCGGCCATTGAGGTCATGGGCAGCGTCAGCCGCTGCATGACGGACGTGGTGAGCCGGGATCAGATGAAAGCGTCCCATAAATTTCTGGAAACCCTGGCTACTTACCGCCGGTCGGAGGATCTGATCAATATCGGCGCCTACGCGGCGGGGACCAATCCGAAGATTGACCGGTCAATCAACATGATCGATCGTCTCACCAATTATCTCCGCCAGGAGGTGGAGGAAAAGTGCACCTTTGAGGAGAGCCGGCAGCAGCTGCTGGGGCTGGTCCGGTAACACACTGCCGCGAAAATTTAAAACCAGAAACGCGAAACAGGCAAAATGGCTTTCCATTTCAGACTAGAATCAGTCCTGACGGTCAGGAAAAATATTGAAGAGCAGGTGCAGCTCAAGCTGGCCCGGGAGCAGATGATGCTGCAGAAACACCAGCTCCGCTTCGCCGAACTGCAGGACAAGAGGCGTGAGCTGTGCGAGGCCATGGAGGAGCGGAAAAAGAAGCCCATCAGCGGCAGCCTGTTCCTTTTCTACATGGAGGCCATGCGTATCCAGGAGTTGCAGCTGCGCATTCTGCAGACCACCATCGCCTCCCAGCAGCAGGTTGTTGAAAAGGTGCGTTCCGAGCTTACCGAAGCGATGAAAAAAAGAAAGATCATCGATGTGCTGCGGGAAAAGGAGCTGCAGAAATATCTGCATGAAATGCGCCGCAGAGAGCAGAATGAAAGTGACGAGCAGGCCCTGCTCCGTCATGGCCGCGGGATACGGATATGAAGAAAAGGATAGTAACCGTAGTCATGGTCTTTTTTCTCTCCGGGGGCGGGATTTTTCTGCTCAATGCCGCTGATCTGCCGGTGACGATCAGCCCTGAGGAGATTGAAAGATCCGTTGCCCTGCAGCAGCGGGAAGAGGCCCTTGCCGCCCGGGAAAAGGAACTGGAGCAGCGGGCCAAAGAGATTGACGCCATGAAAAAGGAGGTGGACGGCAAGCTTGAGCAGATCGCGGCCCTGCAAAAGAATGTCGAGGAAAAGCTTGCGGCCATCAAGCAGGAGCAGGATGTCAGTTTCAAGAACCTCATCAAGGTATACAGCGCCATGAGCCCCTCCAAGCTTGCCCCGCTGCTCAATCAGATGACCGATGACAATGTGGCGCAGATTCTGCGGGCCATGAAGGCGGAGCAGGTTGCCCAGGTCATGCCCAAGCTTGACAGTGAAAAGGCGGTGCAGGTAAGCCGGCTCCTCGGGCGGTTTGAATAATCGCTAAGAATTGTCATCTGATCCGAACTTCCAAGTAACTTCTCCCTCGCTGGTAAGGGATTTTTCCTATCATTTTTGCAGGAGCGGACCATGTCCGCGATAACGGTGTTTCTGTCATGCCAGAGGTCGCAGGCATGGCCTGCTCCTACCCGCGTGACGATTTTTTTCTGCGCGGGCAGTAAGGGTTGAATATTCATTATCCTGTCTGTCCTCTAATCACGGGTAATATCAGCAAGTTGACCAACCAGAGATGCGACAATTTACCATCTTTACAAATTAAAGATTCCATTGTAGGGGTTTGTTAGGGTAAGGGGCTGAAATCCAAGCACTCTCGCATGAGAGGGAGGCTGAGCCTTGAAGCATGGAATTTTTGGAAGGTTTCCTTATCTGGGGAGGATGAACTCTGCTTTTTCGTTAATCGGTTTTCATGGGTTAACATCAAATTTCCACAAGAAACCATGATCGATATTTTCATCAGTTATGCAAGTGAGGACCGGCCACGGGCTGTCCTGATAGCGGCAGCGCTGCAGGAGAGGGGCTGGAAGGTGTTCTGGGACAGGAGGATTCCCGCCGGCAAGACATGGCGTGACTATATCGGCACCGCCCTGGAAGAGGCGCGGTGCGTTGTGGTGGTGTGGTCCGCGGCCTCGATTGCATCGACCTGGGTGCAGGAGGAGGCGGACTCAGGCCGGGAGCGCGGGGTGCTGGTGCCGGTCCTCATTGAAGCCGTCAATCCGCCGCTGGGCTTCCGGCTCATCCAGGCCCAGGACCTGACCAACTGGGATGGCGATGCCGCAGCACCAGCCTTTGCCAAGCTGGTTGACGATTTGGCCAATATGCTTGGCGTGCCGCCAGCCCCGGCGGCTGAGCAGGCAAAACGCGACGCCGGTGAAGAGAAGAAGGAAAAGAAGGCCACTGCCGTGACAGCCGAGACGGGAGTCAAAGCCGGAACAGAAAAGGCAGAGCAGAAGAAGGTTGAAGAAAGGGTGCAGCAGCCCGGGGAGGCTCCCCGCAAACCTTTGCCCGGCAAGGGACTCTGGTTCGGGGTGGGAGGAGCCCTGGCAGTTGCCGTCCTGATTGTCCTTTTCAAGGGGTTTATCTCTGCGCCTGACTCTCACACTCCTGAAAATATCAGCCCTGCCGAGAAGACAGTTTCTCAAAGCCAATCCCCGGCCGTGGGCGTAACAACTACAGGCAGGCAAACCGATGTGACCCAGCAGCAAAGCCATACCCCTCCTAAGACGTTCACAGATTCGTTGAACGGCATGGAGTTCGTCTGGGTGGAAGGCGGCTGCTTTCAAATGGGTGACACCTTTGGTGATGGTGCTGCTGACGAAAAGCCGGTGCATGAGGTGTGCGTGGACGGCTTTTATATGGGGAAATACGAGGTGACCCAGGGCCAGTGGCAAAAGATCATGGGTGCAAATCCCTCCATGTTCAAATCAGGTGATGATTATCCTGTTGAAAAGGTTTCCTGGCATGATACTCAGGATTTTATCGCTAAATTAAATGCTCAGACCGGGAAAAAGTACCGCCTGCCCACTGAGGCGGAGTGGGAGTATGCGGCCCGTTCCGGCGGCAGACAGGAGAAATACTCAGGCGGCGACGATGTGGATAGCGTGGCCTGGTATAGGGCTAACTCCGGGGGAAAAACCCACCGGGTCGGCACCAAGAAGGCAAATGGTCTTGGTCTTTATGATATGAGCGGCAACGTCTGGGAATGGTGCTCGGACTGGTATGGCGAAAACTATTATGCATCCAGTCCTCAAGATAACCCCCAGGGGCCGGCAACGGGCTCGGTCCGCGTGAATCGCGGCGGCAGCTGGTACTACAGTGCCGGGTTCGTGCGCTCGGCGTTCCGTTACGGGAATGCGCCGGATGGCCGCGGCAACGTCCTGGGATTCCGGCTTGTCGTGCCCCCAGGTCAGTGAGCCAGGCCGGGAGCGGAGCACGGAGACGAAGCGGCCCAGACTGCATGACCGTCGCGGAGCAGGTCTGCGGGCTGGGCAGCTTCGTCAAAAAGTGTAACGGGAATAGTCTGAACCCAGGAAAATTTTGTCGGATCACAGGCAGTCACGGCTCAATGACCTTGCCGGCCGTGAGGAAAACAGCCGAGAAGAGAATGAGCGCAACCAGATAGATGCCGGCATAAAGATGCGCCTCCCGCCAGAATAAGACAAAGCAGGGCAGAAAGAACATAATAACAAACAGGCCGCGAAACGATAAGACCAGCCGGCCGTGTTTCTCCCCATAATAGCGCTGCCAGTTTGCCGCCAGGCGAAAGGTATCTGTTGTCGTTTGATCGAGTTTTGTTCGCAGCACCTCTTCATAGGCAGGAAGCTGGCCGAGAAAATAATTGGCCATGGAGAACTTGAGGAGGTTCCAGATGCCGATGATGGCGGCAATGGCCAGCACGCCGATAAAGCCAAAGAGCAGTGCGATACTGACGTAGTCATAGACTTCGGTGCCCTTGACCAATGCCTGCTGCATGACGCCGGTTTGCTCTGCCTGGGGATTGGGGCTTGCCTTGAACAACATGCCGACCCCGCTGAGAAGCGAGGTGAAAAAGACGCCCACCGAGCCGAGCAGCCGAAGATCCTCATAGGAATTCTTGGTATAGTTGTCACAGATTCCGCACAGGCGAACATACTCCTTATAGACGTAATCCAAAGAATCCGGTTTGTTTTCCATTACTCGGTTTCCCCTAAGAGTCATTGCGGCTGGAAATAGCCAGTGAAAACTATACATGGTCATCATGGGCAGCCTGATGCGTGCAAATTTAATGTAATTTTTCCTAACAGGCACCAAAAAAGAAAAGGGGTCAGATCTGTCTTTGACTTTTGTGATACAAGGAAAAGATACACTCTGGCAACCATTTGACGGTCGCGCAATCCTGAAAGCCAGCGCCTGAGCCTCTCCAGCCATACGTACAATTCACTACTGAAGATCTTTGCCGCCTCCTTTGCCGGTCGGTTGCTGGCGATACGTGTCCCTTCCGCCGCCCTTCCTGTCGTCCTTCCCCTGCTCCGGCAGTCTGTCTGGGGAAATTCTTTCCTACTTCCCTGGGGATTCTGGACAGAATATCCCCGCCCCGCTTTTGCCATGGCTGATTCCCGCTCCGGGCTCATCCCGCTAACAAGCTGAAATAATATCTTTTTCAATAAAAACATTTTTCCCTCGGTGGATGGCTCAGGCTGTTGGCACTGCTGTTGCATTTATGGGACTGCAAGAAAAAAATCAGCAAGAGGAGGTCGATGCATGTCCATTTTAATGAATCCGGTTTTGCCTGTCCCCGGACCTGAGATGTCGGTGAAAAAAGCAGGAGGAACAGGTGATCTTGACAGTTCCTTTGCCCGGCATCTCGACCGCCAGCTGGATGAGAAATATGGCAGCAACCGCGACAAGCTGGGAGTTGCGCAAAATAGTGAGAAAAATCAGCAATCTTCAAAGAGCAAAGATACTTCCGCCCAGGATGCCAAAAGCAAATCGGATGATCGCGACAGCGAAGATAAGAAGGCCGGTTCCGTGGCCGAGCTGCTGAGCCAGTTCCTGGCCGAACTGCAGGAGGTTGCCGGGCAGGGCACCGGTGTCCCCGGTGAATGGAAGGCTGAGCTGCCTGATGTGGAACTGCTGCAACAGTTGGCCGCTGATGCGGGCATGAAGGAGGCAGATTTTTCCCAGTTCATGCAACAGCTGGAAAATAAGGACAATAAAATAGGCCTGATTGACTTTTTTACGGCATTGACCCGCCATTTCCAGGAGATGAATCAGTCGGTTCCCGTCACGGTGCCTGAGGCCGAGCTGCCGATGCTGGAGGCGCTGCTGGCGAAAATGGGCATTGCCGAGGAGAGCATCGCCCGGATAGCCGAAAAGGCCGTGAGCGGTGACGGCAAGCTTGATCTGAGTCTGCTGGTCAAGGGACTGGCCGATGCGGCCGAGGGAGAAGATCTTGTTCCGGTCACCCTGACGGACTGGGAGACGGAGCAGCTGCAGAATTTGCTGGCCAAGGCCGGCCTCACCCTGGAGGAGCAGAATGAGCTTCTGCCGGAAAGGTTTCTGAACCAGGTGCTGGGGCGGGAAAATGCCGGCCAACAGGCGCAGCTCAGTGTTGAAAGGCTGCAGGCCATGTTGAATGATGCCATTGCCGGGGTCAGGGAAAGCCAGCCCAAGGTTGATCTGCCGGCCTTCCTCGCGGATCTGCAGCAGATTCTTGCCCAGGCGGATTTTGAAGCGCAGGGCGTCGGCTTTACCCCGGTGGTGGAGGAATCGGTCAGCGCCATTTTCCAGAAATTGCAGGAACTGGTTGATTTGGCGCGGGTCAAGGTTGAGAAAAATAATCTGGCGGAAAATCAATTGCTGGAAGAGCAGGGCGTCAATGACGACTTTGCCGAATGGGTCAAGGGTCTTGAGGAGAAATTCGACCAGTCCACCGCCCAGGATGATACGGCAGATTTTTCCGGCAACACGGCAGCCGGCCAGACCGGGGAGGAAGTGACCGCGGTCAAGAGCGAATCCGCCGTCCAGCCGGCCACGGCCTTCACCGTCAAGTCAGGAGGCCAGGATACGGTCCAGGTTGCCGATGCCGCCAAAGGCGAGGCTGCGGCCAGAAACCCGTCCCGTCAGCTGCAGCAGCAGGTTTTCCAGCAGCTGTCCGACGGGGTGGTCAGGGGGCTGAAAAACCAGGAACATCATCTTGTCCTGCGTCTCTATCCCCAGGATCTCGGCGAGGTCAAGGTCAATCTTACCGTGCGGGATGAGCAGATCTCCGTATCCTTCAACATGGAAAACGCCCGGGTCAAAGAGATGCTGGAGAGCAACATGGAAGAATTCAAGGACAGCATGAACCAGAGAGGTTTCAAGCTTGGTGAATGCTCTGTTTCCGTTGGCCAGCAGGACAGCGGCGAGAGCTGGCAGAGATTTGAGATGGCGAGGCAGGCGGTAAAGGCCGCCAGGGAAACCATGGCGGATCTTCCGGCTGATGCGCTCTATCTGCAGGCTGCGCCATCCCGCATGGATGGACAGCCGAACGGCATCAACCTGATTGTCTGATAATATACGGTGAGGAGATTGCAATGAGCGTAACAACTGTCAACAATACCCTGCCCCAGGTGGAAGAGGAAAGCCTTTATAAACCGGTGGGCAAGAAAGAACTGGATCAGTATGATTTCATGAATCTGCTGATCACCCAGCTCCAGTATCAGGACCCGATGAAACCCATGGACACCTATGAGATGGCGTCCCAGCTCTCCCAGTTCAGCAATATGCAGTCCACCCTGGAAATGGCTGCCAACATGGAAAAGCTGCTGGATTACCAGACCTCGCAGAACAACCTGCAGCTGCTGACCCTGCTCGACAATCAGGTGGAGGTTGTCGGCAATACCCTGGGCGTCAATGAGGGTGTGGCGGGCGGCGGCGAGTATACGCTGCCGGAGAATGCCGATACCTGTGTGGTGGAAATCTATGATGCCGGGGGCCATCTGGTACAGATGGTTGATGCGGGCGCCTTGTCCTCCGGCGCCTATCCCCTGGAATGGGACGGCAAGGATGCCCGTGGTGAAACCGTGGCCGACGGCGCCTATACCTACTGGGTCAAGGCCTATAATGCCCTTGGCGAACAGCTTGACGTGGATTACCGGGTCACAGGCAAGGTGACGGGAGTCACCTTTGATAACGGTACCGCCCAGCTGAAACTGGATAATTTTGTCGGCGCCGATGTCGGCTCCGTGGTCAGTGTTTTATAGATAATGACAGGCCATCAGGCGGATAAATTTTTTTCATGGTGTGATATGGCTCAGTTGCGGGCTTTCAGCGTAAGGAGGAAAAAATAATGGCGATTGCAAGTTCACTTTATTCAAGTATCAGCGGTATTAACACCATGGGTAATGCCATGTCCGTGCTTGGCGATAACGTAGCCAACGTGAATACCCTGTCATTTAAGTCCAGCCGCACGGTTTTTCAGGATGTGCTCTCCCAGTCGGTTTCCACCGCCTCCGGTTCGTCCCAGGTGGGCCGCGGCGTTACCCTGAGCACTGTTGACGGTCTCTTTGCCCAGGGCTCTTTCCAGAGTTCCTCCATTGCCACGGACATGGCCATCGGCGGCCAGGGCTTCTTCATGCTCCGTGCCGCGGAAAACGCCGAAGCGGACATGTATTCCAGGGCCGGGGAGTTCCGTTTTGACCAGGAAGGGTATCTGGTGACCCCCATGGGTTATTTTGTCCAGGGCTGGACCATTGATAAGACCACCGGCGAGCGGGCCGGCACCATCGGCGATATGCGCATCGACAAGACCACCCCGCCGGTTGAAACCCAGATGGTGGAAATCATCGCCAACCTCGATTCCCGGGAGGATAAGGAACTCAACGAGGTGCGTCTTTTCGATTCCTGGAACGGCACCAATGCCGCGGCGGTCAAACCGACAGCCCCCATTGATCCGCTGCAGTATGAATACACCTCTGCCATCAAGGTTTACGATTCCAAGGGCGCCAGTCACGATATCTCCATTTATTATGACCGGACCACCAATGACAATGAGTGGGAGTACCTGATAACCTGTGATCCTTCCGAGGACGTGCGTTATCTGGATGCGCGGGAACAGACCATTTACGCCCCCAATGATACGTATAATTATGAGGAGCACAAAGGCGCCGGGGCCCTGCTCTACGGCACGATCCAATTCGACACCTCCGGCAACATCAAGGAGATCTCCGCCTATAATGTGCCGCCGGACGGCAAGGTTGATCCGGCCCAGGCCGATAACAGGATTATTCTGGAAAGCACGGACAGCTATTACAGCTTTGAGGCGAACTTCACCGGTGCGACCACCAACCAGAGCATTGAGATTAATTTCGGCGCCCAGTATGGCGGGCTTACCTCAACCACCCGCCAGGTGCTGGTCAGCGATCTCGGCGCGGTTGACAGCAACCTCGCCGGCGCAAGTTACATCACCAGCGAAACCTACTGGCGGGACGTCTATGACGTGAACGGCCTGCAGCTCCAGGGCGACGGTTTGGTGGGCAGCAGCGATACGATCACCCTTGAGGGTTTTCAGAACGACGGCTCCCCGGTGGCCCCCCCCCTCACTTATTATGTCAATACCGATGCCAAGGTACAGGAGTTTCTCGATGCCGTGGGCACCGCATTCGGCTGCACCGCCACCATTGACGCCTATGGCCGGTTGAAAATGACCGATCTGACCGCCGGCAACAGCGGCATGTATGTCACCAGCGTGGTGGTGGACGGCACCGTGACCGGCGCCGCCACCCAGGATGACGCCAATCCCTTTGGCGAAACCGGGGTCGATGGCGATACCATCATCAATGTCACCACCTCAAAGCAGCAAGTTTTTTCCACCGGCCAGGGGCTCAGCACCGGCGGCAGCGTGCCGGTCATTACGGCCAATACGCCGTGGCTGCAGGTTTTTGACAGCGGCGGCACCAGTATAGCGGACGGCGACGTCTTCACCTTTAACGGCTTTGCCAGCGACGGCACCCCGGTGGTCAATGAGACCTATACGGTGGACGCGGTGATCACCCCCACCAACACGGGCACGGTGCAGGACATGCTTGACTGGCTTGAGACCATTTTCAACGCCGATGCGGAGATTGATTTTGCCGGCCGGCTGGTGCTGACCGACCGGGTGGCTGATGAGGCTGCCACCACCGGCTATCACAGCCAGCTGGCCATGACCTCGGTTTCGGACGGCTCGGTTTCCAACGCCGACCCCTGGGGCAACGGCCTCACCCCCTTTCTTACACTGGAGGCCGATGTGAGCGGCGAGGATGGCAGTTTGCAGGGAGGAGTCGTCAGCGCCGATTTCTCTCCCGAGGCCCTGGCCACCACCCAGTACGCCAACAGCTCGACCACCATTTTTCAGGACCAGAACGGCTATGCCTCAGGCTTTCTGCAGGCCGTTGCCGTGAATACGGAAGGCATCATCACCGGCAACTATTCCAATGGCCAGGTGCTGAAGAAGGCCCAGGTGGCGCTGGCCAACTTCGCCAGTCTGGAAGGACTGTTCAAAAAAGGCGGCAATATCTTCACCGAGACCACCGAATCAGGCGCCCCGGTGACCGGCGCGCCGGGCAGCAACGGTCTGGGAACCATTGCCCCCAACGCCCTGGAGATGTCCAACGTGGATATCGGCACGGAGTTCGTCAACCTGATCACCGTGCAGAGAGGCTTCCAGGCCAACACCAAGATCGTCACCACCACCGATGAGATGATCTCGGACGTCATTAATATGAAGAGATAAGATAGCTGATAAGCTGATGGGCTGATGGCTCATGGCTGACAGGAAAATGCGGATGGCGGCTGGCAGGATGACTGCGAGCCGCCATCCGTTTTTTGTTTGTGCGCAGCCGCTTCAGGAATTCGTCTCTCGGACTAGGAGCGGGCCATGCCCGCGACCGTTGGTAGTGCGGAAACACTGTTATCGCGGGCATAACCGCTCCTGCCGCCTTCAGACTACTCACCTTGCGCAAAAATGCGGTCAAAGGAGGCAAAGGCCGTTTGCACCACCGGCACATCATCCGCCAGTTGCAGGTAGGAGGCGCCGGTGATCTCCTGTCTGATCAGCTCCTCGCTGGAGGGGAAAATCCCGCCCAGGGGCAGATCGCTTTCCTGCACCGCTGCGCTGATCTTGGCCTCAAGTTCGGCGGACATGGGCTCCGGCGTCCGGTTGACGATGAGGTATCGGTTTTTCACCGTGAGTCCCAGCGGTCCGGTGATTTCCGCAATGCGGCGGGCGGTAAGGATGCCGCGGGCGGAGGGGTCGGAAACTATGAGCAGATAATCGATGACCCGCAGATTCATGCGGCTCAGGTGTTCCATGCCCGCCTCATTATCCACCACGATATACCGGTAGTTGGCGGCCAGGTGGTCCATGGTCATGGCCAGGTACTGGTTGGCCGAGCAATAACAGCCCGGCCCGTCGGGCTGGCCCATGACCAGCAGATCAAAACCCCTTTCCTCGATAACAGCCTGCTGGATCTTCATGTTCATGAACTGGTCCCTGGTCATGCCAGGCGGCAGATCGCCCTTCAGCTCCTTTCTGATCTGGCCGATGGTGACTCCCACCTCAAGCTGCAGCAGTTCGTTGAGATTGGCATTGGCGTCGGCGTCCACCGCCAGCACCGGGGTCAGCTGTTTTTGCAGCAGATATTTGATCAGCAGGGCCGTGGTGGTTGTTTTCCCGGTGCCGCCTTTACCTGCCAGGGCTATTACTTTCGGGGTCATGGTTTTTTCTCCGGGTGAAATGTTGCCGGCCGTCCGAGGCGGCATTGATCTCTTCATTCGATTTTTGTTAGCCGGAGCTGTTCGGGGGTAGGAGCGGGCCATGCCCGCGCGACAGGGTTCGCCAGGCTCCGGGTCGCGGGCATGGCCCGCTCCTACTGCTGAATGACATACAGTCATGCGAAAAAGGCTTCCATGCTAACCGAAACTTGCATTTTACCGGAAAGGGAAAAAGAGGCAAGATGCAAAACAAAAAAAACATTCTGCCTGGCTGAGGTCAATTAAAGGCTTGCAAGTTGTTGCTTAATTGGTATTCTATCTGGTTTGTTACGTCACGCATGTTTTTTTGCGCCGTGGCGATCGGCAGTCAGGAACGGGGCGGAAATTTTTTGCCCGCAAGGGGCATAAATACCCTCAAGGGGCATAAATACCCGCATCATCAATTTTCATACACGGAGACAAGACCATGGATTACCGGGCGACGCTTAATCTGCCCCAGACGAATTTCAAGATGAAGGCCAACCTTGCGCAGAAGGAACCTGAACTGTTGAAAGCCTGGGAACAGGAGGGGCTCTACAACAAGGTACAGCAGGCCACGGCCGGCAGGCCCCTTTATCTGCTCCATGACGGACCTCCCTATGCCAACGGTTACATCCATCTCGGCACCGCGTTTAATAAGGTGTTAAAGGATATTATTCTGAAATCCAAGCGCATGGCCGGTTTCCACTGTCCGTATATCCCCGGCTGGGACTGCCATGGCCTGCCCATTGAGCATAATGTCGATAAAGAACTGGGCGACAAGAAGAAAAATATCAGCAAGCTGGCCTTCCGCGGCGCCTGCCGCAAATACGCCCAGAAGTGGATCGACAAACAGAAGGCGGATTTCAAGCGGCTGGGCGTGCTGGGTGACTGGGAAGATCCCTATCTCACCATTGATTTCAAATATGAGACGACCATTGCCAGGGAGTTTAACCGTTTTCTGGCCGACGGCTCCGTAACCCGCAGCAAGAAACCGGTGTACTGGTGCACCTCCTGCGTCACCGCCCTGGCCGAGGCCGAGGTGGAATATGAAGACCATGCCTCGCCCTCCATCTATGTGAAATTTCCCCTGGCTGAGGACCTGGGAGACGTGGTGCCCCAGCTTGCCGGTCAAAAGGTTTTTGCCGTCATCTGGACCACCACTCCCTGGACCCTGCCGGCCAACCTGGCCGTGGCCCTGCATCCCCAGTTCACCTACGCGGCGGTAAAGAGTGGCGATGAGGTGCTGCTCATGGCCGAAGGGCTTGTCGAGCGGGCCTGTGAGGCCTGCGGCATTGCCGGCTATGAGATTCACGCCACCTTCGCCGCCGGAGCGCTTGCCGGCAGAAAATGCAAACACCCCTTTCTGGCGCGGGAATCAGTCATCGTCATGGCCGATTATGTGACCCTGGACAGCGGCACCGGCTGCGTGCATACCGCCCCGGGGCATGGCCGGGAGGACTATCTCACCGGTCTGCGCTATGATCTCCCCGTTCTCTCGCCGGTGGATGATGCCGGCAGATTCACCGATGATGCCGGTCCCTATGCCGGCATGAACATCCTGGAGGCCAACCCGCGGATCTGCGATGATCTGCGCGCCGCTGGCCTGCTGCTGGCCCAGGCCAAGCTTTCCCACAGTTATCCCCATTGCTGGCGCTGCAAGAAGCCGGTCATCTTCCGGGCCACGGAGCAGTGGTTCATCGGCATGGAAAACAATGACCTGCGTAAAAAAGCCCTGGCGGCCATCAGGGAGGTCGGCTGGACCCCGGCCTGGGGCATGGAGCGGATCTACGGCATGGTGGAGGGCCGGCCGGACTGGTGTCTCTCCAGGCAGCGGGCCTGGGGCGTGCCGATCACGGCCATCATGTGCGCAAAATGTGGTCAGATCATCAATAATGAGGCCATTAACAGCAGGATTGAACAGCTGTTTTTAAAGGAAGGGGCCGATGCCTGGTTTTCCCATGAGCTGCAGGATTTTCTCGGCCCAGAGAGCACATGCGGTAAATGCGGCGCCGCGGACTTTGTCAAGGAAACGGACATTCTCGATGTCTGGTTTGACTCCGGGGTCAGCTTTGCCGCGGTGGTCGAGGAGCGCGGCCTGCCGTTTCCGGCGGATCTCTATCTGGAGGGCAGCGATCAGCATCGCGGCTGGTTCCAGAGCTCGCTGCTCGCCGCGGTGGGCACCCGGGGCAGGGCACCCTACAAGGGCGTACTGACCCACGGTTTTGTCGTGGACGGCCAGGGCCGCAAGATGTCCAAGAGTATCGGCAACGTCATTGCCCCCGGGGAAATCATCAAGGAATATGGCGCGGATATTCTGCGGCTGTGGGTGTCCTCCGAGGATTACAGGGATGATATCAAAATCTCGAATGAGATCCTGCGGCGGCTGTCCGACGCCTATCGCAAGATTCGCAACACGGTGCGCTACATGCTGGGCAATATCAGCGATTTTTCGCCGGTGACAGACACGGTGGCGGTGGCCGACATGCCGGAAATCGATCAATGGGCCATCTCCCGTTTTGAGCTGGTCAAGCGCCGGGTCATGCAGGCCTATGAGAATTTTGAGTTTCACACGGTGTTCCATACCCTCTACCAATTCTGCACCGTGACCATGAGCGCCTTTTATCTCGACATCCTGAAAGACCGCCTGTATACGGAGCTTGACCGCTCCTTGGCCCGCAGATCGGCCCAGACGGTGCTCTATGAGATTCTTGACGGCATGATCAGGCTGATGAGCCCGGTGCTGACCTTTACCGCCGCCGAGGTGTGGAGTTATCTGCCGGCGGATAGCGGCCGGGAGGAAAATATCTTTCTGGCCAGTTTCCCTCAATTAAAGGACGGCAACCTGAATAAGGAGCTGAACGCGACCTGGGACAGGCTGCAGGACGTGCGGGCCGAGATAACCAAGGTGCTGGAGGTGGCCAGGCAGGACAAGATCATCGGCCATTCGCTGGAGGCTGAGGTGTGGCTTGCCGTGCCCGCTGATCTTGCCGGGTTTCTGGCGGATAAATGGCAGACCCTGGAGACCATCTGCATCGTTTCCAGGCTGCACCGGGCGGAAACAGCGCCGGCCGGGGCCATGGCCAGCGCCGAGATCCCGGGACTGGCCGTGCTGGTCAAGTCCGCTGCCTCGGAAAAATGCGAGCGCTGCTGGATGCGCAGCGAGACGGTGGGGCGGAATGTCGATCATCCGACCATCTGCGGCCGCTGCTGCGCGGTTGTCGCCCAGATGGGACCAACAGGCGCGTGATGGGGAAAACAGGCAGGTCGCAATCCTTTGTACTGCTGGTGCTGCTGGCCGGACTGATCATTGTCGCCGATCAGCTGACCAAATGGCTCATCATGTCCCGCTTCGGACTCTATGAGATCAAGGAGATTGTGCCGGGTTTTTTCAACCTCACCTATCTGCACAACACCGGCGCGGCGTTTGGTCTGCTGGCCAATGCCAACCCGGCCTGGCGGCCCTATTTTTTTATCGGCATCGCCCTGGCGGCGCTGGTTTTTGTTTTTTTTGCCTTTCGCCAGTACCGGCACCGCAGTGCGGCGTATGTCTTTGCCTTTGCCTTTATCGGCGGTGGGGCGGTGGGCAATCTGATTGACCGGGTCCGCTTCGGCTCCGTGGTTGATTTTCTCGATTTTTATGTGGCCACCCATCATTGGCCGGCCTTTAACGTGGCGGATTCAGCCATCGTGGTCGGGGTCGGCCTTTTTCTGTTGGGCAGCCTGCTGGACAAGGACGGGGAGCCTTCCTGACCGGGGGCCGGTTTTGCAGTTTTGGGTTCTGTGTTTTGGTATTAATGATTATGGCATGATTGAAGGATTGAAGATGACAGCAAGTGTAAACGATGCCGCGAAAACGGCTTTTCTTTTTCCCGGCCAGGGCTCGCAGTTTGTCGGCATGGGCCGGGATTTTCTTGCCGCAAGTGATGACGCCCGCCGGTTGATGCGGATGGCCGAACAGGTCAGCGGCTTTCCCCTGGAGAAGCTCTGCCTGGAGGGACCGCTGGAGGAGCTGACCCGCACCCTGCACCTGCAGCCGGCCATGACCGTGTTGAACCTCATCTGTCTGCAGGCAATGCGGCAGGCGGGAATCAACGCGGCATTCTTTGCCGGCCACAGCCTGGGGGAATACACGGCTCTGGCTGCCGCCGGGGTGCTGAGCCCTGAGGACACCCTGCGGCTGGTGACCGAACGCGGCCGGCTGATGGAGAGGGAAAGCACGGCCCATCCCGGCACCATGAGCGCCATTCTGAAGCTCGGGCTGGCCGAGGTGCAGGAGGTGGTGCAGGCTGCCGCGCCACAAGGGGTGGTGGTGGCCGCCAATCACAATTCGGAGATGCAGATCGTCATTTCCGGCGATGCCGCTGGAGTTGCTGCCGCTGCCACGCTGGCCGGCCACAAGGGCGGCAAGGCCGTGGCCCTGCCGGTGAGCGGTGCCTGGCACAGCCCGCTGGTTGCCGATGCGGTGCCGGATTTTGCCAAGGCCATGGAGCAGATCATCTTTCATGCTCCTGCCGGCAAGATTTTTTTCAACGTCACCGCCTCACCGGAAAGCGATCCCGGCGCGATCCGTTCCATCATGAGCCGCCAGATCGCCGCCATGGTCAGATGGTATGACACCATCCTCGCCTTGCGTCAACAGGGGGTGACCACTTTTATCGAGGTGGGGCCGAAAAACGTGCTCACCGGGCTGCTGAAGAAGATCCTGCCCAAGGGGCATGACTGCCTCTGCCTGCAGGTGGAGGACTCCGCCTCGCTTGCGGCCTGCCTGGAAACCCTGCGGCGCTGAAGCGCTGCACCCTGTTTGGTGACACCCTGGTTTTTCGTCGCATAACCGGGTGTCCAGGCGTTATGGATCAGCAGGTCTGTATTTAAAATCTTGACATTCTGTTTATATCCAATTATTTTTCTTCGTTTACTGTGAGGAATCTGCCTTTTCTGCAGCAGGAGAAGGCATTGTAAAAGAGACAGGAAATTATGTTTGAAAATCTTTCGGATCGCTTACATAAGGTATTCAAAGACCTGCGCGGCCACGGCAAACTCACCGACAAGAATATCGAGGATGCCCTGCGGGAAGTGCGCATGGCCCTGCTTGAGGCGGATGTCAACTTCAAGGTGGTCAAGGAGTTCATCGCCTCCATTGCGGAAAAGGCCGTAGGGCATGAGGTTCTTGAAAGCCTCTCCCCCGGCCAGCAGGTTATCAAGATTGTCCATGAGGAGTTGATTGCCCTGTTGGGCGGCACCACGGCGGGGCTGGACCTTGCCGGCAAGACGCCCGCCATTGTGATGATGGTGGGACTGCAGGGTTCAGGCAAGACCACGTCCGCGGCGAAACTTGCCAAGCTGCTGAAAAAACAGGGGAGAAGGCCCTATCTGGTGCCGGCGGACATCTATCGTCCCGCGGCTATTGAACAGCTGCATGTGCTTGGCCGGTCCATCGATGTGCCGGTTCATCCCTCGCAAACTGACCAGGATCCTGTCACCATATGCAGAAACGCGGTTACTGTTGCCCAAAACAGCAATTATGACACCCTGCTGATCGATACAGCCGGCCGGCTGCATATCGATGAGAAGCTGATGGGCGAGCTGGCCAACATCAAAGCGGCGGTAAACCCGGCGGAGATTCTGTTCGTCGCCGATGCCATGACCGGCCAGGACGCGGTGACGGTTGCCGACAAGTTCAACAAGGATCTGGTCATCAGCGGCGTTATCCTGACCAAGATGGAGGGTGATGCCAGGGGCGGCGCCGCGCTCTCCATCGCCAATGTGGCGCAGCGGCCGATCAAATTCATCGGTACCGGTGAGGATCTCGAGGCCCTGGAAACCTTTCACCCCGACCGCATGGCCTCACGTATTCTCGGCATGGGTGACGTCCTCACCCTGATTGAAAAGGCCGAAGAGGTGGTTGACCGCAAAAAAGCGGACAAGCTCGCCAGGAAGATCCAGAAAAGCACCTTCAGCCTGGAGGATTTTCTCGACCAGATCCAGCAGATCAAGAAGATGGGCAGCCTGGAGCAGATCATGGGCATGATTCCTGGCCTGAACCGGATGCGGCAGCTCAAGGACATGCCCAAGCCGGATGAGAAGGAACTGGGCAAGGTTGAGGCGATTATCCGCTCCATGACCTTTGAGGAGCGGCGCAAATATCAGATTATCAATGCCAGCCGCCGGCAGAGGATCGCCAAGGGCAGCGGCACCACTGTGCAGGATGTGAACAAGGTCATCAAGAGCTACAGTGAAATGCTGAAGATGATGAAGAAGATGAAGGGCAAAGTCGGGGGCGTCACCGTGACCCCGGGCGGACAGAAACGGCGTAAACTGCCCAAGGGCATGTTCCGTTAGCATAAAATTTAATTTCCAAAGGCAATAAATAACCCCGGCAGTGCCGGTCAAGGAGGAAAACAGAGTATGGCAGTAAGAATTCGACTCACCAGATTGGGCAGGAAGAAAAAACCTTTCTATCGTATCGTTGTTGCAAATTCAGAGTCCAAGCGCGATGGAAAGTTCCTGGAGGTTGTCGGAACCTATGACCCGATGAAGAAACCTGCAGCGGTCACCATCCACCAGGATAAGCTGAAGAACTGGCTGGATCAGGGTGCGCAACCCACCGATACCGTGAAAAATCTCTTGAAAACGGCGGTTTCTGCCTAGTTAAGCAGAAAATCCATATGAAAGAACTGGTGAACTTTATTGCGACCTCGCTTGTCGATCAGCCACAGGCGGTGGAAGTGAGTGAAACAGCGCAGGAAGATGCCGTGGTGCTTGAACTCCGTGTGGCAAAGGATGACCTGGGTAAGGTCATCGGCAAGCAGGGGAGAACGGCCAGGGCCATCAGGGCTCTGTTGAGTGCCGCGGCGGCAAGGCAGAACAAGAGAGCCAGACTGGAAATTGTCGAATAGCCCGTTCCGGAGACGAAACCCGTTGCCCAGGGAAGTAAATGAGCCGTCAGGGGGCAGGGTGTTGCCGGTTGGTGAAATCGGCCGGCCCCACGGCGTCAAGGGAGAAATGAAAATTTATCCCTATTCAGGTAATCCGGAGAGCTTGCGGTCATACGGGAGGCTCCTGGTTGCCATGCCCGAGGATGGCGCGACGCAGTCATATGAACTCAGCAGCTGCCGCAGCCAGGGGCAATTTGCCGTCATCAAGCTTGCCGGCATCGATACCCGCAGTGAGGCCGCGCTGTTGACCGGCTGCCAGGTGCTGGTTGACCGCCACGAGATGCCGGAACTCACCGATGATGAGTTTTACTGGCACGATCTGCAGGGTATGGCCGTGGTTACCACCCTTGGCCGGCAGCTCGGCACGGTGAGCAGATTGATGTCCACCGGGGCCCATGATATACTGGTGGTCACCGATCGTGGCCGGGAGTATCTGATCCCTGCCCTTGCTGCCTTTGTGGTGGCCATCGATGCAGAGAGCAAAACGATTACGGTGGATCCTCCGGAAGGACTCCTGGAAATGAACGACTGATGCGTTTTCATGTGCTGACCATTTTTCCGCATCTGCTCGAATCGCCCCTGCAGGAAGGGATTATCCGCCGGGCCCTGCAGGCCGGCCAGATTGAGGTTGAACTGGTCAATATCCGTGATTTTGCCACGGATAAGCATGCCATGACCGATGACCGCCCTTTCGGCGGCGGCGAGGGCATGGTCATGAAGCCGGAGCCCCTGGCTGCGGCCATCCGGCGGACCAGGCCGGAAGACGAGGAGAGCCATGTGGTGCTGCTCTCGCCCCAGGGCCGGCAATATAACCAGGCGGTGGCGGTGGAATTTTCCCGCAGAAAAAATCTGCTTCTGATCTGTGGCCGCTATGAAGGGGTGGATGAACGGATTCGCCAGCACTTCGTCGATGAGGAGATTTCCATCGGCGATTACATCCTCACCGGCGGCGAACTGGCGGCCATGGTCATCATCGATTCCGTGACCCGTCTGCTGCCTGGGGTGCTCGGCTGCGAAGACTCGGTTGAATATGATACCTTCAGCCGCGGGGGGATTAAGTATCCCCAGTACACCAGGCCCCGGGATTTTGAAGGATATGAGGTGCCGGAGGTGCTGCTTTCCGGCGATCACACGAAAATAGCCGAGTGGCGGTTTGCGGCCGGCGTGCAAATGACCCGGGAGAAACGGCCGGACCTGCTGGCATCAATGACCTTCAGCAAAAAGGAACTGCAGGTGCTCAAAAGGCACGGCGTGCTGCTCGAAACAAAGTGCGAGGCGTAGAAGCTCAGGTGGATTGGTCGGTGCAGGTGGATGTGGCCCTGGTGCATTATCCTGTTTACAACAAGAATCAGGAAATCATCGGTTCGGCGGTAACCAATCTTGATATCCACGATATTGCCCGGGCCGGCAGGACATTCGGGGTCGGCACCTTTTATATCGTCACCCCCTACCAGGATCAGCAGAAACTGGTGGGGGAGATCGTCAGTCACTGGCGGGACGGCTACGGGGCCCGGTACAACACGGACAGGAAAGAGGCCCTGGCTTCGATCGAAATTTGTGCCGATCTGCAGGGCCTTTACGAATTGGCGGCAGTGAACGGACAAAAGCCGCTGGTCGTGGCCACCAGCGCCAGGGAGCATAGCGGCAACATCTCCTATGGCGCCATGCGGCGGAAGATTTTTGCCGGCAGCCGGGTGCTGATCCTTTTCGGCACGGGTTGGGGGCTTGCCGGGCAGGCTCTGGCGGGAGTGGACGTCATGTTGCCGCCGATCAGCGGCTATGGCGATTACCGGCATCTTTCCGTGCGGTCGGCGGTGTCCATCGTGCTTGACCGGCTGCTTGGCCGGCGGGAAGAAGAGAATATTCAGTAAAAAAAACAGTGCATCTAGGATTTAACACCAGAAAAACAGGAAGTGAGCATTATGAATATGTTAGAGCGGATTGAGAAAGAGAACATGCGTTATGATATCCCCAAATTCCAGACCGGGGATACCGTCAGCGTCCACATTCGGATTATCGAGGGCGCGAAAGAGAGGGTGCAGGTTTTCAAGGGCGTTGTCACCGCCAGAAAACGCGGCTCCATGGGAGCGAATTTCACCGTGCGCAAGATTTCCCACGGCGTCGGGGTGGAAAAGACCTTCCCCGTCCATTCACCCCGTATCGAGAAAATCGAGGTGAACAGCCAGGGCCGGGTGCGGCGCTCCAAGCTTTACTATCTCCGCAACCTGCGCGGCAAGGCGGCGAGAATCAGGGAGAAGGGCATTATTTAAGGGCCGATCCCTCCTCTGTCTGCTGAGATGGGTACCTTTTCCTTCGAACGCGAACTGACCGGAAAAGGCGTCCGTCTGGTGGCCGGGGTGGATGAGGCAGGCCGGGGGCCGCTGGCCGGTCCCGTTGTCGCTGCAGCCGTTATTCTGCCGGCCGACTGCCAATATTTTCTCTTTCAGGATTCAAAAAAGCTGACGGAGAAACAGCGGGAGCGGCTGTTTGCGACCCTGACCGGCATGGGGATTCCCATTGGGGTCGGGGTCGCGACTCCGGCGGAGATTGATGAGATCAATATTCTGCAGGCTTCACTGCTGGCCATGAAAAGGGCGGTGCTTGCTTTGCCTGAAATGCCTGATTTTCTTCTTGTTGACGGTAAGTTTACCGTTCCTCTCAAAGTGAGCCAGCAAGCGCTTGTCAAGGGTGAATCAAAGAGCGCATCCATAGCCGCCGCCTCCATTGTCGCCAAGGTGACCCGGGACAGGATGATGCTGGATTATCATGCCGCCTATCCCCGGTATAATTTCAAGAAACATAAAGGCTATCCGACACAAGAGCATCGCAACCTGCTGATCCAGTTCGGTCCCTGCGCGATCCACCGCAAGACGTTTGGCGGGGTGCGGGAGCTGCTGGGGCAGTGATGGGCAAGGGCCGCCATGAGCCTTCAGAGGCAAAGCATCGGAAAAGAGGGCGAGGAAATCGCCCGCCGGTATCTGGAAAAGCACGGCTATAGGATCGTCACCGCTAATTACCGGACCAGGCATGGGGAAATTGATCTGATTGCCAGAGATGGCGCCACCCTGGTCTTTATCGAGGTGAAAACCCGCACCCAGCAAAAGTTCGGATCGCCCTTTGACGCCCTGACCGCCAGAAAATGCATGAATATGGCCAAGGTTGCGCTGCACTATCTGATCAACCATGGCGGGACCGAGCAGCCGGCCCGTTTTGATGTTGTCGCGGTGCGGCCGGGAGAAAAGGCCGAGGTGGAGATTGTGCAGAACGCCTTTGACCTCAGCACCTGAACATAAAGGGATGTATGTCTGCGCAAGCCGGCTGGACTTCAGAATAAATAATTTGTTAGGCGTATCAAAGAAAACATGGACGCATTGGCGAAAATTATTGAAACCCTGGCGTGGCCTGTAACCACTATAATCGTAGTGTTTCTATTACGTTCGCCGTTATCAGAATTGGTACCAACACTTAAAAGGTTAAAATACAAAGACCTTGAACTAGAGTTTGAGCGGGAAGCCAATAAGATACTTTCCGAAGCCGAACGGGATTTACCTGAAATTCCAGAAAAGCCGAAGCCGAAAATTGAAGATACAGGCATTCGATTTAGTCGTCGTAGACTTGATCCAGCCATCGAAGTCATAGAATCATGGCGCAGTCTTGAACTAGATATGCGAGAGTTGGCTAAGACCAACAACATACAAATCGGTCGAAGCATCCGATCTCTTATTGCTGAGCTTGAAGCAAACAGTCTGATTTCTAAAGAAATAGCCAAGGTTGCACTTGATTTAGCGACCCTTAGAAATAGAGTCGCGCATACGAACGAGGAGGCTATTTCTTACGATGTTTCGTCAGCATTTAGCAGTTCGGTTAGTCGTGTCAGATCTGCAATGGAGCTAGTAAGTGAATTATAAGTTGCTGATGTTACCACAACTATCAGGAAAACAAATGAAAATTCGCTAACAATCGGGTCAACCTGACCGCGAGAAGCTCGGCGGCGCTACGCGGGTAAGTCTTGGCGCGGTCAGGTAACTCGTGGCGAACCCATGCTTGTTGCTAAAATGGAAGGCGAAATTCTTTAACCCATGAAACCGCTGGCCATCACAATGGGCTGCCCGGTGGGCATCGGCCCGGAAATCATTCTCAAGTTCTTTGCCGCGGCAAACCACGGCCCGGATGTTGCCCCGGCGGTGGTGGTCGGTGACCCCGGTGTGCTGCGGTGGTGCAGCCGAAAGCTTGCGCTGCCCGCCACAATTGTCGCCTGGCGGCCCGGTGATGCGGTGGTGCCGCATGTCATACCTGTCCTGCGGCCAACTGATTTTCCTGATCTTGAGCAGGCAAGCCTCATCTGGGGCCGGCCCGACAAACAAACCGGCACAGCCATGGCGCAGTGTATCGAGGCAGCAGTCCATCTCATCCGGCAGCAGGTTTTCAGCGGCATGGTGACTTGTCCCATTACCAAGAAGTCTTTAAACGAGGCAGGCTGGCTTTTCCCCGGCCACACCGAGATGCTGGCCGCCCTGTGCGAGAGCAACGACTATGCCATGATGATGGCAGGCACCAGGCTGCGGGTCACCCTGGTGACCATCCATACCCCGCTTGCGGCCGTGCCCGGCGCGTTGACCCCTGAAAAAATTGATAAACTGATTGAGATGACGGCAAAGTCCCTGCAGCAGGATTTTGCCATTGCCGAGCCCCGGCTGGCCGTTGCCGCGCTCAATCCCCATGCCGGCGAGGAGGGGATGTTCGGGGACGAGGAGCAGACCCTGATCCGTCCGGCCATCCTGTGGGCCCGCCAGGCCGGTTGGCGGATCAGCGGCCCCTATCCTGCCGATACGGTGTTTTACAAGGCCGTGTCCGGGGAGTTTGACGCCGTGGTGTGCATGTACCATGACCAGGGGCTGATTCCCTTCAAGCTGCTGCATTTCAAGGACGGGGTCAATGTGACCATTGGTCTGCCCATTGTGCGGACATCGGTTGACCATGGCACGGCCTACGATATCGCAGGCCAGGGCAAGGCCGATCCGGCCAGTCTCGCGGCGGCGGTGGCCATGGCCAGGGAGATCATTGCCAACAGGAGCAGGCAGGCATCATGAAAAAAGGCATCGGCCTCTGCGGCAGCCATAGAACCGGCAAAACCACCCTGGCCCGGGCCATTGCCGCGCGAACCGGTGTGGACTTTCTCCGGACGACGACCAGCGAGGTGTTTGCCAGCAATGGTCTGGACCCATCAGCGGCCATGGATTTCCATACCCGTCTCTGGATCCAGCATAAGGTGGTGGAGGCGGCCGAGGCTGTCTGGCAGAACGCCGCCGGACCCTTTATCAGCGACCGGACACCCATTGACATGATGGCCTATACCCTGGCTGATATTCAGGGTGGCACAGCGGTTGATTTTGCCGAACTGGAGAGGTATCTGGACCACTGCTTTACCGTAACAAACAGGTTTTTTGCCGAACTGGTGGTGATTCAGCCCGCCATTCCTCTGGTGCATGAAGAGGGCAAGGCGGCCCTGAACCGGTCCTACATGGAGCATTTGAACGTGCTGGTCAAGGGGCTGTGCTGCGACGAGCGGTTGCGCTGCCCGTTTACCTTGATCGCCAGAGGTATTGTTGCCCTCGATGAGCGGGCCGCAGCGGTGCTGAAAAAAATTGATATCGAGGCAAATCAGCGCCAGGTGAGTTGAAAAACGTACATTTTGGCCCGGGTGGTGCCGGGCGGGGATGAAACCCGCCCCCCTGGTGTCGTCCGGGTGGAACATGCCGGCACGGAGTTTCAGTGATAATGCTGGAATTCCTTGATGTTGAGTGGTAGAATAACCCTTACATTCAATTTTATTAAATAATCCGTTATCTTCTGCGATGCTGAAAAAAATTATTGCCATACATTCTGCCTGGAAAAGGCACCTGGCATCCGCCGGGGTGCTGGGTCTGTCGGTGTTGTTTTTTCTCGGCAACAGCTCATGCTCAGGCGGCAGTCAGGCCATGGGTAATACCATGAAAACAGGTGCATCCGTCAATGCCGAGACCAGCGAAGAGCCGGCTGATTCCGCCTGTGCCTATTTTTATTTTTTATGGGGTAAATCCGCCGAGGCCGAAGAGAAATATGATGAGGCGATGGAGGCCTTTGAGAAGGCCCTGATCTGCGATCCGCGGGCCGTCTATGTGAGCCAGAAACTGGCCATTCTGCTGGTCAACATGGGCAAAAAGGAGCAGGCCGTTGTCCAGCTTGAGAAAATGATTGCCGATGACCCGGCCAATCTCCAGAACAGGCTGTTGCTGGGCAATATCTACAGTTCCATGGGCCAGACCGCCCAGGCGCGGGCCGTGTATGAGGCTGTTCTGCAGATAGCCCCTGATGATCCCCAGGCCCTGCTGATGCTTGGCGCCCTCTACGCCAGTGACCGGGATTACGTGCAGGCCCAGAAGATACTGGAAAGACTGGTGGCGGTGGACGACAAGTCTTATTCCGGCTACAGCTATCTGGCCAAGTTGTACCGGGAACTCAACTATTACGACCAGGCCATGGAGGCCTACGAAAAGGCGCTTTCTTTAAGCTGGTCGCCCATGCTCGCCTATGAGGCCGCCGATCTCTATGAATACCGGCAGAGGTATGACGAGGCCGCTGCCATTTATAAGCGGCTGCTGGAGGAAGACGAGGGAAATACCAAAATCCGCGGCCGCCTGGCGCGCCTGTATATCGTGCAGGGCAAAATCGAGGCGGCCCTGGCCGAGTTGGATGAGCTGAAAGATTACACCTCTGACCCGGCGGTGGTCGATCTGGCCATCGGCCGGGTGCTGCTGGATGAAAAACGCTATGCGGAGGCAATCGCTCTCTTTGAGCAGATGCTCAGCCAGGACGAGAACAAGGATGTGGCCAGATCAATGCTTGCCCTGACCTATTACGAGTCAGGCGACATGGACAAGGCCAAGAAGACTCTGCGGGAGGTCCCGGTCACCAGCAAGGATTACGAGAACTCCATTCTGATGCTGGCCCAGATCCTGCTCGGTGAAAAAGACAACCAGCGCGCCGCCACCCTGCTGCGCAATGTCATTGCCGGTGAAGATACCAGGCGTCCCTCTTTTTATTTTCTCCTGGCCGGGCTGTTGCGGGAAGAGGGTGATCCCGCGGCCGGCAGAGAGGTTTGCGAACAGGCCGTGCAGGCCTTTCCGGAAAATCCCAGGGTCTTGTTTGAATACGGTTTGTATCTCGACCGTCTCGGCGAGCTTGACGGGGCGGTGGCCAAAATGGAGCAGGTGCTGGCCATCACCCCGGATGATGCATACGCCCTGAATTACGTGGGTTATACCTTGGCGGACAGGGGGCTCAACCTGGACAAGGCCCTGGAGTATATCAAACGGGCCGTGGACCTCAAACCCGATGATGGCTTTGTCCGCGATTCCCTGGGCTGGGTCTATTTCAAGATGGGCCGGTTCGCCGAGGCGGTCACGGAGCTTGAGGCTGCCGCCTCCATGCAGTCCGATGATCCGACCATTCAGGAGCATCTCGGCGATGCTTATCAGCAGGCCGGTGCAGTGCAGAAGGCGGTGGCGGCATACGGCAAGGCCGTGAGTCTCTATACCGATGACGCGAAAAAAGCCCCTGTCCTGGCTAAGATGAAGGCTCTGCAAAACAGTGACAAACAGGATTAACAGCAGCAGACAGCCCCCGGCAGGGCTCTGGCAGGGCTTCGTCTTTTGTCTCTGCCTTTGCTATCTGGCCGGCTGCGCCGGGCTGCCCGGCACCGAGGCAATCTCCGAGAGGGAAAAGGAGCGGCTTATCGGGGAACTCCGGGAAATGGTCGCCCGGCAGCAGCAGTGCAACTGCTGCATCGACGCCCAGGCCACCGTCTCTTTTTCCTCTATCTGGCAGAAAGGGACACTGAGCGGTTTTGTGCAGGCCATGTCTCCTTCCTATCTGAAATTTCTTGCCGTCAATCCCCTTGGCCAGACCATGGCCATCTTTGTCACGGACGGGGATTTTTTCCGTTATGTGCCGGTGCTTGAGGCAAAGCAGTACGAGGGCAAGGTGACTGGCACCACCTATGCGAAATATGCTCCGGCCGGTTTTCTGCCGGAGCATGGTTTCTACTGGCTGATCGGCCGTCTCTATCCCGGCAGGATCAAGATTCTCGATGTGACCCATGACCGGCAGGATCAGGGCTACTGGTTTGAAATCAGTTACGGCAACGGCACGAGAAGTATTGTTCTTTTTGCCGAGGAGCAGGGCGTCCTCCTCCGCCATATTGTGGTGAACGACAAAGGTGAAAAAATTTTCAACGTGCTCTATGATCAATACACAACAGGATCCTGCCCGTTGCCCGGCAAAGTCACCGTTACCGCTTTAATCCATAACAGCACCATGGAGATCCGGCTTGCCGACTGGCTGGACTCTCCCACTTTTGTAAGCGATAATTTCACCTATGACGCCCCACCCTCTTTTGACAGAGTAGCGGTCCAGTGAATCCCGATTATTTTCTGCCGCTGGTCCGCAAACCCGGGCGATACACCGGTAACGAATTCAACATCATAAAAAAAGATTGGCGCAACGCTGAGCTGCGTATTGTGCTCTCCTTTCCCGATCTCTATGAGATCGGCATGTCCCATCAGGGGTTGCAGATTCTCTATCAGCTGATCAACAGCAGGGCGGACCTACTGGCCGAGCGGGTGTATGCGCCGGATACCGATCTGGAAAAACTGCTGGCCCAAAGCGATACGCCACTCTTTTCCCTGGAGTCGAGACGGCCGGTGGCGGACTTTGACATGCTGGCCATTACCCTGCCCTATGAACTCTGCTATACTAATATTCTGACTATCCTGGCCCGCAGCGGCCTGCCCTTTTTTGCTGGAGAGAGAAATGCTGACCATCCGCTGGTTTTCGGCGGCGGTCCCTGTGCCTTTCATGCCGAGCCGGTTGCCGATTTCTTTGATGCGATCCTGCTTGGTGACGGTGAAGAGGCCATTTTTGATATTGCCGACCTGCTGGTTACGGCCAAAAGGGAGAAATGGAGCAGGGCCCGGCTCCTGGAGCGGCTGACGGAAATCGAAGGGGTGTATGTCCCATCCTTTTTTCGCCCCGAGTATGATGCGGCCGGCAACTTTGCCGGGCTGACCCCTTTAAAGGAAGGTTATGGGTCGGTGCGGCGGCGGGTGCTGCCGAGTCTGGCAAGTGATAGCGCCTATGCCCCGCTGGTGCCGCTGTTTAAAATCGTCCATGACCGGCTGGGCATTGAAATTGCCAGGGGCTGTACCCGCGGCTGCCGTTTCTGTCAGGCCGGCGTCATCTACCGGCCGGTGCGTGAGAGAAGCCCGCAGGAGGTCATGCGGCTGGCCAAGGCCGGCATCGCTGCCTCGGGTTTTGAAGAGATCGCCCTGTTGTCGCTGTCCAGCGGCGATTACGCCTGCCTTGCCCCGCTGCTCACCGAGCTGATGGATACCTTTGTGCCGAAACGGGTTTCCGTGTCCATGCCCTCCATGCGGGTGGGCACCCTGACCCCGGAGATCATGCGGCAGATAAAGCGGGTGCGCAAAACCGGCTTTACCGTGGCGCCGGAGGCCGGCACCGACCGGCTGCGGCGGGTCATCAACAAGGGCATCACCGAGGAAGACCTGCTTGCCACCTGTAAATCGGCCTTCAACCTGGGCTGGAAGCTGATCAAGTTCTATTTCATGTTCGGCCTGCCCACGGAAACAGAGGAGGATCTGGCGGCCATCGGCCAACTTGCCCGCCAGGCCATGGCCCAGTGCCCCGGCAAAAGGGCCACTGTCACGGTAAGCGCCTCCACCTTTGTGCCGAAACCCCACACCCCTTTCCAATGGGAGCCGCAGCTGAACATTGCCGAAGGTTTCAGCAGGATCGATTTTCTGAAAAAGAACTTGCGGGACAAGCGGATTCAACTGCGCTGGGGTGATCCCCGCCAGAGTTTTCTGGAGGGGATCATGTCCAGAGGCGACCGCAGGCTGGCGCAGCTCATTGTCGCCGCCTGGCGCATTGGCGCCCGGCTTGAGGCCTGGTCGGATCATATGAATATTGACATCTGGCGGCAGGCGGCCGCCTCCCTCGGCCTGGAGCTGGAGCACTACCTCAGACGCCGCGCCTTTGATGAGCCGTTGCCCTGGAGCCATCTCGATGTGGGCCTTGATCCCGGCTTTTTCCGGCAGGAGCTGGAAAAGGGGCTGGCCGAAGGCTATACGCCGGATTGCCGTTATAACGGCTGCCAGCAGTGCGGCCTTTGTGATTTCAAAAAGATCAAGCCGGTGGTCAACGCAAGCCGCCAGGAGGAAAGCGGCGGGGCAGAGCGGGCCGAGGTTGCCGCCGACGAGGCTGGGCCGCCGGTTCATTTTTTCTACCGTTTCGCCTATCAGCGGACCGGCCGGGCGCGCTTTATCAGCCATCTCGAGTTGCTCCAGCTTTTTTTCCGCACCTTTGCCCGGGCCGAGCTGCCGGTGAATTTTTCCCACGGCTTTAATCCGACCCCCAAGGTCTCATTCAGCCCGGCCTTGCCCCTGGGCACCGAGAGCCTGGCGGAATACCTGATTATTGACGCCCGTGCGCCGCTGGCTGATCCGGTGGAGTGGCGGGAAAGGCTGAACAGCCAGCTGCCCGGCGGACTGGCCATCACCGCCATTGACCCTTGCGATGAAAAGAATATTCCGGAAAAGGTCGAAAATGTTTATCTTATAGATATTGAAGGCGCAATGGACAAAGAAAAGGCCGAGGCCTTCATGGGCAGCACGAGCTATCTGATAAAGGTGGCAAGAAAGAAAAGAGACAGGGAAATCGATGCCCGGCCCCAGGTGGCCTCACTTGATTTTAGCGGGGACGGCAGGCTGAGGCTGGCCCTGATCAACGAAATATGCAAGGCAGGGTTAAAACCCCTGGAGATTGTCTCCGCTGTTTTTTCCTGCACTGATAAAGAGATTCAGCAGGCGCGCGTGCTGAAAATTGAAGAAAGAGTAATCCGTTAATGGCAACTGATCTAATCATCAATGCAACGTCCTTCGAGATCCGCATTGCCTTGATTGAACATGGCAATCTTGTGGAGTTTTATCTGGAGCGGCCGACCGAGAAGGGACTGGTCGGCAACATTTACAAGGGAAGAGTCGTCCGGGTCCTGCCCGGCATGCAGGCGGCTTTCGTCGATATCGGCCTGGAGCGCACCGGGTTTCTCTATGTGGATGATATCCATGTCAACCGGGTTGATTTTGAAAAACGTTACCAGAATCCGGAAGAGGATGACTGTCTGTGCAACGAGGCGCCCGAGTCCCTGAGCAACCGCATACCCGGCAAGAGTATCGATGATCTGCTGGTGGAGGGCCAGGAGCTGCTGGTGCAGATCTGCAAGGAACCCATGGGCAGCAAGGGGGCCAGACTGACCGGCCATATCACCCTGCCGTGCCGCAACCTGGTTTTCATGCCCATGACCGACCATATCGGCGTGTCAAGAAAGATCGAGAATGAGGAGATCCGGGAAAATCTGCGGCGCGACATTGAGAAGCTGCGGCCGGCCGGCACCGGCTTCATCGTCCGGACCGTGGCCGAAGGGGCAAGCAATGAGGAGCTTGAGGCGGACATGGAGTTTCTGCTGCATCTGTGGAGCGAAATTCTTGACCGGGCCGGAAAAGCGTCATGCATGACCCTGGTTTATGAGGATCTGGATATCATCCTGCGGGTGGTGCGCGACATCTTTTCGCCCACCGTTGACCGGGTGGTGGTGGATGACCGGCGAACCTATGAGCGGGTCATCAATTTTGTCGAAACCTTCTTGCCCCATCTGCGTTCCAAGGTGCACCATTACGACAGCAACATCCCGATCTTCACCGCCTACGGGGTGGAGATGGATATCAACCGGGCCCTGGCCAGAAAAATCTGGCTGCGCTGCGGCGGCTATATCATCATCGAGGCCACCGAGGCGCTCACCGTGATCGATGTCAACACCGGCCGCTATGTGGGCAAGACCGACCTGGAGGAGACGATCTTCAAGACCAACATGGAGGCGGTGAAGGAGATCGCCTATCAGCTGCGGCTGCGCAACATCGGCGGCATCATTATCATCGACTTCATCGACATGGAAAGCGAGGAGCACCGGGAAGAGGTCTTCCGAGTGCTGCACGAGGCGGTCAAAAAGGACAAGAGCCGCATCAATATCCTGAAGTTTTCGGAATTCGGGCTCATTCAGCTCACCCGCAAGCGCAACCGGGATGATCTGACCCGCATCATGTGCGAGCCGTGCCCCTGTTGCAACGGCTCGGGCCGGATCAAATCGGCCCGGACCATCTCCTATGAGATTTTCCGCAGTATTGCCCGGGATGCCGACAAGACCAACGCCGCAAACGTCACGGTCAACGTGCACCCCAAGGTGGCGGCGATGATGCTCAAGGACGAGGCGGTAACCATTAAAAACCTGGAAGACGAGATCAAAATGTCCCTGATTATTTTCCCCAACCGGGATCTGCATATGGAAAAATATGAGATCAGCTGGGACAGGGGGAAGTGAAGGACCGTCTTTTATTTCGTAGTAAAGATAAAAACCCCGTCCCAGTCCGGCGGCGGCGGGGCGGAGAGGAAAACCTCGATTCTCTCCAGGTAAAGGCGGTAGAGCCGGAGGTCGTTTTTCTCGCCCAGGGAATGCATGATCTGCCGGGCAGCGGCGAAATCCTGCTGCTGATAGGCCGTTATGGCGGATTGAAAACTTGTCACCTCCCGGCGCAGCTCCGCATCCGGTTCACCCTCGCAGAGCGGCTCAAAGATGTTCACCGGCAGTTTTTTCCCCTTGACCCGCACCCGGTCGATAAAGCGGCAGAAAAACCCGGGGCCCGCGGCATCCCTGGTTGCTTCGCTGATTAGGATGCGGGAGCCGTAAACCTTGGTCAGGCCTTCCAGGCGGGAGGCCAGGTTGACATTGTCGCCGATCACCGTGTAGTCAAAACGCTGGGTGCTGCCGAAGTTGCCCACATTCATCTCGCCGGTGTTGAGTCCGATGCCGATGGCTATTTTCTCCAGCTGTCCGTTGTGTAGTTCCTCCTGCAGTTCATCAAGTCGTTTGATCGAGGCCAGGGCGGCCCGCACGGCCCTGGCCGCGTGGTCGTGGTCCACCAGCGGCGCGCCCCAGATGGCCATGATCGCATCGCCGATATATTTGTCCACCGTGCCCCCATGCGCAAGCAATACATTGCTCATGGCCGTGAGATAGCGATTCATGAAGCGTCCCAGCTGCTCCGGGGACATCTTTTCGGAAATTGTCGTAAAATCGCGGATATCGCTGAAAAATACCGTCAAGTTTCTTACCTGGCCCGCCAGGGAGAGGTTCGCCGGATTCCTGATGATCTCACTCACGACATCAGGTGAAACATAATGACCGAAGGCGTCCCGCAGGAATCGTTTTTCACGGCCGGCAAAGAAGTAATTGCTCAGGGTGACCACCAGAAAAACCGTGATAATGGTCAGCAGCGGATAGGTAATGCCGATGATCTTGTTGTTTAAAAAGAAATAATAGGAACCCCCGGCTGTTGCCAGCAGACACAGCAGACCGCCCAAGGCGCCGGCCAGGGGAGTGGCATAGGCCAGCAGGGCGCTGAGCAGCAGCCCGCTGCCTGCGACCAGCGCATAGGTCATGCCGATTTCCGTGTAGAGATCGTAGGTCAGCGGATCGCCGGTGAGTAAATTGTCGATGACGGTCGCCTGGATTTCCACGCCGGGGAAGATGTTGGCAAAGGGAGTGGCCCGCAGATCCAGCAGGCCCGCTGCCGAGGTGCCGATGAGAACATATTTGTCCCTGAGTTGGTTCGTATGGCGGCCGGCAAGGATGTCGGCAGCCGGGACATAGGTAAAGGTTTTCACCGGCCCCCGGTAATTGACGGTGAGCTGGCCCTGGTCATCGGTGGGGATGAATTTGCCGCCGACGGTGACCCCCAGCATGCCTTTCTGCGCAGTCGCCACCTGTTGGGAGAGGTGGATGGTTGCCTCCTGTTCGCCCAGGCCGACCCGCAGGGTTTCCAGGGCCAGAGAGGGGTATGGTACGCCGTTTAAGGCCATGAACAGCGGCACCTTGCGGATGGTGCCTGAGGGATCCGGGAAGACATTGAAAAAGCCTTCGCTTTCCCCCTGGGACACCTCCGGGATGTTCACGATGGCATTGCCGGCCCTAATGAAATTGATCGAGGACAGCGGGGTGGACGGCGGATCAAGACGGATGGTGCAGGAGGGAAAGGGGACATTGGCGGCAAGGCCGCTTGGCGGGTCCGTGAGAAAGACGTAGCCCAGTACACTGGGCATGACCGCCAGGGTGTCCCCCAGGATCAGGTCGTGATCCAGGGAGGGATTGGCGCGCAGCGCGTTTTTTTCTTCATCGGCCACCGGGGTGGCCAGGAGATCAATGATGCCGTCCAGATGATTTTTCGGGGAGGTTCTGTCCGGCTCGGCAAAGACGATATCAATGCCGATGACCCTGGCCCCGGCCTGATGGATTTGCGCCACCAGGGCGGCGACCGTATTCCTGGGCCAGGGCCATTGACCGATCCCCGCCAGGCTCGCATCGTCAATATCAACAATAACCACCGAACCGCTGACCGGGGTCTGCCCCCGGATGGTGAACATGACATCGGTCAGCCGGTTGTCAAAGGCGGTGAGGAGCTGCGGCTTGCGGCTGCCGAAAAGGTAAAAGAGGCAAAGCCCGGCGAGTACCGCCAGGCAGCCGATTTTAAAGGGTGATGGCTTGATGTGTGAGAGTATCGATCTGGACAAGGTTTCCCGTTGCGATCAGCTGCTGTTTTTTTAACTCAACTTTCTGACTTGCTCTGTTTTGTCGAAATAACGGCATCTTCGTGACATGGTTGCTGCTCTGATCTCCGTCATGGGAATTCCCGTTGTTGCGGCAGATCAGCGAATGCCGCCGTAAATGCCGGTATAGCTCTTGCCTGAACTGAACGGGGCATGGAAGTTGCCGGCAATGGCCTTTGCCTTGGGGCCGTAAAAGGCGCCGTTGAATTTACTGTTCGGCAGGATGCCGGCGGGGCCGGTAACCCCATTGGTGAGGTTGCTGAAGCCGCTGGCCGAGGCGTTGCCCGCCGCACCGCTGTTGACTTCCAGTTTGATCTCGCCCAGGTCGATGACTCCCTGCACGGCGCTGGCGGCGGCAATGTTGCCGAAGTCCACGGTGATGTCAACCGTCCCCTTGAGGTCGCTCACCTGCTGCGCTGCAGCGGGGTCGACTTTGGTGGCCAGGGCTATTCCTGAGTAGTGGCCGGTAAAGTTGGCGTTGGTCAGGTCATTGACCTCGGCCACCGGGGTCGGTTCACCGGCAATCCAGCGGGAGCCGGGGCCATGGGTGTGGTATTGGGCGCCGGTGGCGGGATCCTGGTAAGCGATTTCCCAGTAGCCCCACGTGACATAGTCGCTCAAAATATTGTCCTGGGGGCCGGCCGACAGCAGATAGTTGCCGTATTTTTTCATGCCTGTCGGCGTTGCCGGGCCGGTGTAAATGCAATCGCCGGTGGTGCAACCCAGTTCAGCGGCAAAATTGTCCTCCAGCACAAAGGCCGAGGCCAGAGCACCTCCCAGGTTGATCCCGATAAGTCGTGAATTTGAACCGTTGACATCAACGGCGGACAGTTTGCCGTTGAGCGTGCCGTTGTCCTTGTCCACGGTAAAGGCGAAATCCCCCGGGCTGCTGCTCATGAATAACCGTCTGCTCTCGTCGATGGCGGCCATATCCTCGGAAAGGCCCACCACAAAACCTTTCCACGTCTTGACTCCCCGGGGCGAGACCACGTCGGCCGGATCCTGCGGTTCCATGCCGGCGGCGCCCTGCACAGTCCAGGTATCATGCCGGGGCTGGTTGGCCGGTTCGACCTCATAACTTGCGCCTGAGCCGGAAAAGCTGAAAAGATCAAAGATGGTACCGGCAAGGGTGCCGCTGCCTGAGCCGCTGATTGCCGTGATCACCTGCGGGGCTGTGGCGGTTGTCCCCGGCGGCATTTCGCTGTTGGTGCCGAATATTCTGACCTCAACGATCTGATTGCCGCTGACCTTGCCGATGAAGAAAGCAGGAGCCCCGCCTTCCTTGCCTTTCATGCGGCCCAGCACCCTGCCGTTGTGCCAGTTTATCTCCATCCATAAAACATCATCAATGGTGCCGGTTGAGCCGTCGGTGTTGGTCGCGGTGCCGCTGTAGCTTGCGATCCCGTCCACCGGAACAGTGGCGGCGGCAGGAGTGGAATCAATGGCAGGGACGAATTCATTGGGTGGCGGCAGTTCGATCACCGGGACGGGGACCTCCGTAACGGTGGAGACAGCCGGGATGTCGGCGTTGGCCAGGTTATCCACCGGCTCGTCAACCAGAGGTTCATCGACGGCTGCTTCCTCAACTCCGGTTTCTTCAGCCGGTTGGGCCGCTGCTTCGTCTTCGGCGCCGTCGGTGGCCTGCTCATCTTCGGTGGCGGCCTCGCCGGCGGTTTCCTCTTCCTCGGCTCCGGCGGCCTGCTCCCCGTCCTCCTCGGCGCTTTCCCCGTCGGCCGCGGTCAGTTCATTGCTGAAGGCGGCCACATCCTGTTCGCTGAGCTGGCGCGGCGGCTCCGGCGCACTGTTCATCGTGACGCTGGTTCCGTGTCCGGGCCGCGAGATCGATACCGTGCCGAAGGAATTCGTCACCTCAATGCCTTTGCCGCCCTGGAAAATAACGGAAAGAGAGGATGAGGTCACGGTTCCCCCATACATGGAGCCGCGGATACCGATGGTGGCGGCCGGGGTTTCGGTGGTGAAATTCTGCGGGGAGGTCTTGGTGATGGCGCCCCCCATCACCCGGAAAACACCTTCCTTTACCTGGGTTTTCAGGGTGCCGTTGCTTTCTTGCGGCTGCCATTTATATTCGGCGATCTTCATCTCGCTGTTCTGGCCCAGACTGTAGATGGTGTTGTCGGAAAAGAGGATCTGCAGGCGGCCGCCCTTGCCGGTTTTGATGGTGTCTTCATTGTGGATGGGGGATTTTACCGCAAGGTCGCGCAGCTCGCCCTTGGCATTGACGGCCTGCACATTGCCGCGCAGCGCCACCACGGTTGCCGCGGCCTGTCCGGCTTCCTCGGCCTGGGCCGGCAAGGGCAGAAGGATAAGCAGCAGAAGCTGGACGAAAAAGGATCTGAGATGATCAGCAGGCAGGCAGATTCTTTTTTTCATGGTTGATGTTCCTGTTCTCTTGGGCGGCGGCTATTAAAACCCCAAGGTCATCGACAAGGTGATGACATGTTTGCGGTAGGTGTAGATGCTAATTGTGGAATCCGATTCAAGATAGGAGTAGACAAGCTGGGATGATAGGCTTCCACGGCCGGACTCTGACTGCCAGAGCAGTTTTGCCGCGCCAGCCTTGAATTCCTCAACCGTATCGGCACGGGTATCAAGAAAAAAAGGATCAGTTTCCTTATAGTCGCTCTTCTGCAGCCCGATGCTGGCAAAGGCGGAGATATCCTGGGTCAGTTCCCGGTCATACTGGAGCGTCCAGCCGATCCGGTCATACCCGTAAACCTTGGCCTCGGCGTCTTCCATTTCTTTATAAAAGTCGGCGGAAAGGCGGTTGGGGCCGACAATCAGCACCGGATTAAAATTGATCAGATAATTGGTGGCATCCCGGAAGGGATCGGTAAAATTGTTTTTTTCCTCAACCCGGCCGCCGAGGTTGTAAAGCATGGGACCCGCCGGCAGGGTCAGGGCAGAGGCGAAGCCATAGGATGCAAGGTAGCGGTCATGCTCCACATCAATATGCTTGACAATCATATTGTTATTCCACATGAACCTGCCGGTTTGCCACACCGGACCGCTGCTTACGGCCAGGTAATAGACATCAAGGTTCTGCTGGTTTTCGTACAGGGCATTATAATTGGTCAAGGTAGTTTTCCAGGACAGGCGCTGATCGGCAAAGAGGTATACATGGTTGATCACGGCGGTGGTGTCATAGATCTGATCGCTTTGCGGACTGGCGGAAGGGCCGGTGAGCTGTATGCCCAGGATGGTATCGGCAACCGGCGACTGGTAGACATTGTCATCCCAGTTGACGCCAACGGTCAGGGTGCCGGTGAAGAGATGCCGTTTGTCCCCTTCCTTGATGGCGGCAAGATAGTTTTCAATGTTTTTCCACACCGGTTCCGGCGGATTGGTGGCCAGCACCTCGCGGAAATATTGTTTGGCCATTTCCTTGAAGCCCAGATGGAGATGGCAGCGGGCTATTTCCAGTTTGACCCGGGTGGCATTTGGGTCCATGATCAGCACCCGGTCAAAGGCCATGAGGGCGCTTTCGTAATCACCGAGTTCAAAGGCGGTGCGGCCGAGATAAAAGTTGAGATCAGGGTCGGCCGGGTCCACTTGGAAGGCCCTGGCAAAATATCTCTGCGCCTCAGGGTAATTGCCGGCGAGAAAGAGCTGCTTGCCCTGTTCGAAATCAGACGGTGCGCTTCCGGCAACCGCCGGGCAGGGCAGAAAAAGCATACACAAGGCAATGATGAAAAGAAGACGCATCATGGATTTTCCCAGGTTATAAAAGATGTTTAAGGTTATCAAGTATTACGCTAGCAGATGGGACGGGAAAAATAAAATAAATTGTAACTCTCGGCAATCCGGCGGAAAAAGTCAATTTTGCCCGCGTCTTTTGATTGGAAAAGATGGTGAAAATCAATCTTGACAAATCTGTTCATTATGGTATCTATGTTTGTTTCCGTGTCTTGGATATAAACTCCTGCCTGTTCGAGCCGGTTTGAAGCTGGTCTCGCGCAGGAGATACAGATTATTTATTCGTTTTGGTGTTGGAGGAAGAAATGTACGCTATTATTCGTACCGGCGGTAAACAGTATCAGGTGGCAGCGGGCGAGCGTCTTCGGGTTGAAAAGCTGGCCGGTGAAGTAGGCGAAACCGTGGAGCTCAATGATGTTTTGCTGGTAGCTGAAGGCGATGCCGTCAAAATAGGGCAGCCTGCCGTTGCAGGTGCCAAGGTGACGGCGCAGATCGTTGAACAGGGCAAGGGCAAGAAAGTTCTGGTCTTCAAGAAAAAACGCCGTAAGGGCTACAGACTGAGGAAAGGCCATCGTCAGCTTTATACCGCTCTGGAAATTAAAGAGATTTCATTATAACGTTACCGGCGGATCAGCGGGAAAGTGGTTTTATCCCGTTCCGTTTTTTTTTATTGAAGAGGTTAAACCGTGGCACACAAGAAAGCAGGTGGTAGTTCAAAGAACGGCAGAGACAGTAATTCCCAGCGGCGCGGGGTAAAAAGATTCGGCGGCCAGGTGGTCAGGGCAGGCAATATCCTGGTCCGTCAGCTCGGCACCAGAATTCATCCCGGCTCCAATGTGGGCCTGGGTCGTGACTATACCCTCTATGCCAAGATTGACGGCGTTGTCGCCTATGAGGATTTCGGCAAAGACCGCAAAAGGGTCTGCGTTTATCCGGTAGAAGCTGTTTAAGCTTTTGATGTTTCACTCCGTCGTGGTGGTGGCGTTTGTCTATGGCATTCATTGATGAAGCCAAATTTTTTGTCAAGGCCGGAGACGGAGGCAACGGCTGCATCAGTTTCCGCAGGGAGAAATTCGTCCCCAAGGGGGGGCCGGACGGAGGTGACGGGGGCCGCGGTGGTTCGGTCATCATAGAGGCCTCCGGGCGACTGACCTCCCTCATTGATTTTCGTTTCCGTTCCCACTTCATTGCTGAAAACGGCACCGGCGGCAAGGGCAAAAAGCAGCATGGCAAAAAGGGAAGCGATTTCCTTTTTTATGTGCCGGTTGGTTCGATCATCAAGGATGCCGAGAGCGGCGAGGTGATCGCCGATCTGGTGCATGAGCATGAGCAGATTGTCGTGGCCAAGGGCGGCAAGGGCGGCGGCGGCAATGTGCATTACGCCACCTCCACCAACCGGGCCCCGCGCAGAGCGGGCAAGGGGGAAGCCGGCGAAGAGCGCTGGCTCCGTATTGAACTGAAACTCCTGGCTGATGTCGGATTGATCGGCCTTCCCAACGCAGGGAAATCGACCCTGCTTTCCAGACTATCTGCCGCCAATCCCAAGGTGGCAGCCTACCCTTTCACCACTCTTGAACCCCAGCTCGGCGTCCTGCAGTTCGAAGATGGCGGGCAATGTATTATCGCCGATATTCCGGGTCTCATTGCCGGCGCCCATGAGGGGGCGGGATTGGGCCATAAGTTTCTGCGCCACATTGAAAGGACCCGTATCCTGCTCCATGTGATCGACGGCTCCGGTCAGGAAAACGACCCCATCGATCAGTATCATGTGCTGGAACGCGAACTGCGGCTTTATAATGAGCAGCTCATGGGCCGTAATCGCCTTGTCCTGCTCAATAAAATTGACCTCTTTACCAGTGACGCTCAGCTTGACGAACTGCGGGACAGATTCCGCAGTGAAGGTATAGAGGTGCTGCCCATTTCCGCCGCCACAGGCCAAGGGCTCGGCGGGTTGCAAGACCGAATCGCTCACCTCTTACAGGATACTGAGCAGCAAAGCCCGGCAGAATAATATGACGTTTCAGGTTCCGCAGGATAAAGGCGTTGAATTGCGCAGAAGTTTCCTCCAGTCGGCCAGGCGGGTGGTGGTCAAGGTGGGAAGCGCCGTCCTCACCATGGGGACGGGCCTGAATCTCCAGGTGCTTGAAAATCTGGCAAAGGAATTAACTTTTCTGCGGGACAGCGGCCGGGAGGTGATCCTGGTCAGTTCCGGCGCCGTGGCCTCGGGCCGCAAGAAACTCGGTCTTGATAACCGGGTGCTTAGGATGCGGGAAAAGCAGGCCGCCGCCGCCGTGGGCCAGTCAAGCCTGATGCGCTGCTACGAGGACCTCTTTGAGCGCTATGAGCAGAAGGTGGCCCAGGTGCTGCTCACCCATGATGATCTTGCCCACCGCGACCGGTATCTCAATGTCAGAAATACCATGTCCACCCTTTTTGAATGGGGTATTCTGCCTATCGTCAATGAAAACGATACGGTGTCGGTAAAAGAGCTGCGTTTCGGCGATAACGACACCCTGGGGGCCATGGTCACCAATCTTATCGACGCCGATGTCTTTATCTGCCTGACCGACGTGGACGGCCTCTATACCGGCAATCCCTGCACCAATCCCGAGGCCCGCCGGGTGTATACCGTGGCTGAAGTGAATGGGGAGGTGGAGAACATGGCCGGTAACATCTGCGGCTCGTCGCTGGGCACCGGCGGCATGCGCAGCAAGATTCTCGCGGCCAAGATGGTGGCGGCCCGGGGCGGCTGTTCCTTCATCGGTCCGGGGCGCGAACCTGAAATCCTGCAGCGGCTTTTTGCCGGAGAAGCTCTCGGCACCTTTTTCCTGCCCAAACCTCAGAAGCTGGCCAGCCGCAAGCATTGGATCGCCTATACCCTGCGGCCCAAGGGATTTCTCGTGTTGGACGACGGGGCCTGCCGCGCCCTGCTGGAGCAGGGGAAAAGTCTGCTGCCCTCCGGCATCCGGGAAGTGACCGGCAAGTTCGGGGTGGGCGATCCCGTGCATTGTCTGAACGCGCACGGCCGGGCCATTGCCGCAGGACTGGTCAATTACAGTTCGGCTGATATAGAAAAAATTCATGGACGGCACACCTCCGAGATTGAAGAGATCCTCGGTTTCAAGGACAGCGACGAGGTGGTGCACCGGGATAATCTGGTGAAACTGTAGGGGTTGGCTGATGGAAGAAGGCAGAAGACAAAGGGAAAAGAATGGCGCAGAGTGAAGGCGGGAAACAGCTGAGGGAAATGCCCTGCTGTCTTTCGCCCTGTGCCATGAGCCATGAGCTATCAAACATGCACCTCAAACTGACAATTTTACTTATTTTCAGAGGTGAGTAAGACATGAGCACCATTGCAGAAACCATTCAAACCATGGCCATTGAGGCCAAGAGGGCGGCGCGGAAAATGTGCAGCCTTTCCACCGAGCGCAAAAACCGCGTGCTGCTGCGCATGGCGGAAGCCCTGGCGGAACAGCAGGAGTTCATCCGCCGGGAAAACGCCAAGGATCTGGAGGCAGGCCGCCAGAAAGGACTGTCAAGCGCCATGCTGGATCGCCTCAACCTGTCCGACAAGGTCATGGCCTCCATGATCAATGGTCTGCAAGAGGTTGCCAGCCTGCCTGATCCGGTGGGCGAGGTGACGGAAATGGTCAAGCGGCCCAACGGCATCATGGTCGGCCGCATGCGGATCCCCCTGGGCGTGATCGGCATGATCTACGAATCCCGGCCCAATGTCACCGTTGATGCGGCGGCCCTGTGTCTCAAGGCGGGCAACAGCATTCTGTTGCGGGGCGGCTCCGAGGCCATTCACTCCAACCTGGCCCTGGCCAGGGTGCTGCAGGAGTGTCTGGCTGCTGAAAATATCGATGCGGCGGCCATTCAGGTGATCCCGGTCACCGATCGCGAGGCGGTGACCTGCATGCTGGGGCTGGAAGAACAGATTGACCTGATCATCCCCCGGGGTGGGGAGGGGCTGATCCGTTTTGTTGCGGAAAATTCCCGTATTCCGGTGCTCAAACATTACAAGGGCGTCTGTCATGTCTTTGTCGATGACACCGCGGATCACGCCATGGCGATCAATATTGTCATGAACGGCAAGGTGCAGCGGCCCGGGGTGTGCAACGCCCTGGAGGCGCTGCTGGTGCATGAGGGGATTGCCGCGGATTTCCTGCCCAAGGTGGGGGCTGAACTTGCCGGGGCCGGGGTCGAGATCCGGGGCTGCGCCAGAACCTGTGCGCTGCTGCCCTATGCCAAACCCGCCGCCGACAGCGACTGGGGCATGGAGTTTCTTGATTTGATCCTGGCGGTGAAAGTGGTGCCGGATCTTGATGCCGCCCTGCAGCACATTGTCAATTATGGTTCCCAGCATACCGAGGCCATTGTCACCAACAGTTACGCCAACGGCCAGCGCTTCCTGCGGGAAGTGGATGCCTCGGCGGTCATGATCAACGCCTCCACCCGCTTCAGCGATGGCGGCCAGTTTGGCCTGGGTGCCGAGATCGGCATCAGCACCACCAAGCTCCACGCTTACGGGCCCATGGGCCTCAAGGAGCTGACCACCAGAAAATTTATCGTCTACGGCGAGGGGCAGGTAAGGGCATAAGTGAGGTTGTTAGTCTTTTAGTCGGTAGTCTGTTAGCAAAACCAACTGAGGTCATCGGTCAAAACAGGCAGCAGTCGGTATTGTTGCCGTTACTAATAAACCAAACACCTACAGGCTATCCACCTGAGCAACTGACGATATGAAAAAGATCGGCCTGTTCGGCGGCACCTTCGATCCGGTCCATAACGGACACCTGGCGGTGGGACGGGCTGCCCTCCGGCAGCTTGGTCTTGATACCCTCTATTTTATCCCGGCATCCTCCCCCCCGCATAAGGCGGATCAGCTCATCACCCCCTTTTTCCACCGGGTGGCCATGCTGCGTCTGGCGGTGCAGGGCGAACTCCGTTTTGTCGTCTCCGACATCGAAGGGCTGCGCAACGGCCTTTCCTACACCATCGACACCCTGTTGCAGTTCCGCCAGATTTTGGGGCCGGAGGCGGATTTCTTTTTTGTCATCGGCCTGGACGCCTTTGCCGACATCACCACCTGGAAAAGTTACCACGAGCTGCTGAACCGGGCATCCTTTGTGGTGATTGACCGACCATCCCTCGGATGCCAGACGGTGGCCCAGGTGGTTGGCCGATGCTTTCCCGCCTATCGGGAAGAAGACAGGGGAGTCTGGAGCAAGGCTGGGAGCCGCAGGATTTATTCCCTGGCCATGGACCCGGTGCCGGTTTCCTCATCGATGATCCGCGACCGGCTGCGCAGGGGTGAGGCGATTGACCAGCTGACCCCGGCAGGAGTGGTGGAGTATCTGCGGCGGAACCGGTTGCTGTCCGCGGCAAAGAATGGGGGTGCTGGCTAAAAGGGGGCCGCAGGGCTTTTTATTGATCGCCGCCCTGGTCAGTACCCTCGATCAGGCAGCTGCTGTCGACAAAGGCATAGGCGCTGTGTTTGTGAATTGATTCGAAACTTTCCACCCCGACCGAGAACCAGTAGATGTCCGGACGGGCGTGGACCAGCTCCGCCACCTTGCGCACCACGTCCTCGACAAACATGGGATTGTTGTAGGCCTGTTCCGTAACGAATTTTTCATCCGGCCGTTTGAGGATGGAATAGACCTCGCAGGAAACCCCTGATTCCACCAGACTGATCAGGTCTTCAACCCAGATAAAGCTTTTTGATTTGATATTGAGATTGATCTCCGCCCGCTGGTTGTGGGCGCCGTACCGGCTGATTTCCTTGGAGCAGGGGCACAGCGTGGTGCTGGGCACCCAGACCGACAGGATGAAATCCTCGCCCTCGCCGATGCCGCCGGTAAAACGACAGGTATACTCCATCAGGCCGGGAGTTTGCGTCACCGGCGCCTTTTTTTCCAGGAAGTAGGGGAAGGTCATCTCCAGGTGGGCGGAGTCGGCCTGCAGCTGATCCCTTACCTCATGCAGCAGTTTCGAGAAGATGGAGACACTTATGTCCTCCTGGTATTTGTTCAGCACGGCCAGAAAGGTGGAGACGCAGTTCTCCCGGTAGGCGCGGGGCATGCTGACCTGGAGGGTGATGCCGGCGACGGTATCCTGCAGACCTCCCGATTTCTCCCGGACCTTCACCGGACAGCGGATGTTTTTGATGCCAACGGTTTTCAGTTTCATTTGACAGCCTTTTTACCTTTTTTTGTCGGCATCGCCAACAGGTTTCTGCAGCGGGGGGATTTGTCGCGTGCCATTCTATCTGTTCAGGGCGCTGGCGGATAAAGAATATTGAAGTTCTTTGCAGTCAGGATAAAATGTGGTAATTTATACCATTGTTTTTGCACGAATTACTTGGTTTGCGCCCAATGATCGATGAAAAGGTACGAATAGACAAGTGGCTGTGGGCGGCCCGGTTTTATAAGACCAGGACCATGGCTGCCGCCGCGGTGACCGGCGGGCATGTGCATGTGAACGGCGCCAGGGTCAAGGCGGCCCGCGCCGTGGCAGTCGGCGATGAGCTGCGGATTGTCAGAAATGAGGAGGAGTTCGTGGTCATGGTGCAGGCCCTTTCCGGCAAGCGAGGGCCGGCTACGGTGGCGCGCACTCTCTATGAAGAGACGGAGGAAAGCAAGGCCGCCCGGGAGATGCGGGGAACGGAGCGGCGCCTGATGAATCTGGGCCGGGATTTCCCGCCGCCGAAACGGCCGGGGAAAAGGGACAGGCGGCTGATTCGTAAATTTACGAAAAAGGCATAAGGCTAATGGCTTCCGCCGGGCCATCAGCCATTAGCTATGAGCCATGAACTATATAAAATACAGGGAGAAAGTTATGAAAAAAGCAGAAAGGGCGCTGATCAGCCTGACGGATAAATCCGGGATTGAAGGTTTTGCCAGGGAGCTTGCAAGTCTGGGCATCGAGATACTGTCCACCGGCGGCACCGCCAAAAAAATGCGGGACAGCGGCATCAAGGTCAAGGACGTTGCCGAATTCACGGGTTTTCCCGAGATGCTTGACGGCCGGGTAAAAACCCTCCATCCCAAGGTGCACGGCGGCATTCTGGCCCAGAAAGGCAATCCGGACCATCTGCGGCAGATGCAGGAGCACGGCCTGCAGGCCATCGATATTGTGGCGGTCAACCTCTATGCCTTTGACAAGGCCACGGCAGACCCCAACTGCCCACTGGCCCACGCCATTGAGAACATTGATATCGGCGGCCCGACCATGCTCAGGGCCGCGGCCAAGAATTTCCAGGACGTGACGGTGATTGTTGATCCGGCCGATTATCCCGTTGTCATCGCTGAAATCAAGCAGCACGGCAACACCACCCTGAAAACCCGTTTCCGGCTGTGCGCCAAGGTTTTTGCCCTGACCAGCAAGTACGATACGGCGATTTCCGCCTGGCTCGACAAGGTCGATGTTGACAAAAACCCTTATTTTTCCTGAGGAGAGACAACCATGAAAATGGCAGTTCTTCTTTCCGGCAGCGGCCGCACCCTGGATAATTTCCATGAAAGAATCGCGGCCGGCACCATGCAGGGCCGCATCGTGCTGGTCGTCTCCAATGTAAAAGACGCCCTTGGTCTGCAAAAAGCCCGGAACTACGGCTATCCCGCCTTTCATGCCACCGACAACGCCGCCATCAACCAGCTGATCAGCGAGCATGGGGCGGAATTGATCCTGCTCGCCGGGTTTCTCAAGCTGTATACGCCTCCCGCCCATCTGCGGCGCAATGTGCTCAATATCCATCCCTCGCTGATCCCCTCGTTCTGCGGCGCCGGTTTTTATGGCATGAAGGTGCACCGGGCCGTGCATCAGCGCGGGGTGAAGGTGAGCGGCTGCACCGTGCATTTTGCCAATGAGGTGTATGACGAGGGACCCATCGTTGTGCAGAAATGTGTGCAGCTGGCTAACAATGACACGCCGGATGACATAGCGCACAAGGTGTTTGCGGCGGAGTGCGAGGCCTATCCCGCGGCGGTCAATCTGGTGCATGAAAAGGGCATTGACGCCTTCTGGCGGTAACGGCTGACCAAGCAAGGAGACAGCGGTGGCGAAAAAGAATACAACGATTATGACCGCGCCGGACATCGAACGTTCGCTGACCAGGATGGCGCTGCAGATGATGGAAGACAACCGGGGCATCAAGAAACTTGCCCTGATCGGCATCCATACCGGCGGGGTTTTTCTGGCGGATCGGTTGCAGAAGATCATCAAGGCGCATGAAGGAGTGGAGCTGCCGGTGGGCTCCCTGGACATCACCCTTTATCGCGATGACTGGAGTCTGGTCAGCCAGAATCCCATTGTCAAAAAGACCGAGATCACTTTTTCCGTGGAAGAATACACCCTTATCCTGGTTGACGATGTGCTCTATACCGGCAGAACGATCCGCGCCGCCCTTGACGCCATCATGGATCTGGGCCGGCCTCGCGTCATCCAGCTTGCCGTGCTGATCAACCGGCAGTGCGGGAGGGAGCTGCCGATTCAGCCCAATTACTGGGGCCTTGATGTGCGCGAAAACGTCACTGATCATGTCCATGTCATTCTCCAGGAAAAAGAAAAACGGGATGAAGTCGTCCTGGAATCCGACTGACGCCCCCATGACATGGAAGAGATAAATAAGAGGTGCAGACGGTTGGAAGAAATCAATAAGCGTATTGCGCAGAAGAAAGCGGATTATGCGCGTTATAATTTCAGCAAGGTGCAGAATGATATTCTCAAGACGTTTTTCGACCTGGCCCAGGAATACAATTCTCTAGAGGATTTCTATCAGATCAGCGTGGCTGTCCTCCAGGAGTTCATGGGGGTGGAGGCAAGGCTGTATCTGGAAAATGATGAAACCCATGCGCTGGTGTTTATCTGCGACAGCACCCACGGCCTGCAGGATGCCGGGGTGATAGCCCCGGCCCATATCATCCTCTGCGATAAGATGTATGCCATCGAGGGCGCCTTTGTTGCGCCCATCATCAGCAAAATCATGCAGTCGGCCCCTGAACCTCCCAAGGATAAGAAGCTGCTGCTGGGCATGCTTGAGGTTGAAGCCCCCCATGCCTTAACCGCCCAGGAGCAGTTTTTCCTCGGCAAATTCGCCAATCGTATCGGTTTCAATCTCTATAACCGCCGTATCAGCGTCCAGAATATCAACCATCTCAAGTTCATCAACAACCTGGTCATGGATATTGAGCATAATGTCATTATCCCCAACATGTACTTCAAACATCTTTTCAACCGCATCCGCAGCAAGATCCGTGATGTGGAAGAGCTGGAGAAGAAGATGAAGAGCATGCGAGACGCCATGCGGATAAACGGGACATCATACGAGGATATCATGGGCAAGGTCTCCTGCCTGCACCAGGATCTGATCGATTGTCACGAGGAAATGCTCAGGCACCACAGCAACTGCAGCCTTTTTCTGGAAAGCCTTTTCCGGCGTGATCATTTTGAAAAAGGGCATTTCGTGCTCCATTCCAAAAAATGCTTTGTGGAAAAGGAGGTTATTCTCCCCCAGCTTGAACAATTCACCAGAAGGCTTGAGGCCCAGGGCATCACCATTGAGCGGCCCACCGACATGTCATCGGAGCAGATTGCCCTGCGGGTTGATATCGGCCTGTTGTCCCAGGTTTATGCCAACTACTTTTCCAATGCGGTCAAATACACCGAGGTGATTATTGATCATGCCGGCCGGCCCCGGAAGGCCATTGCCTATGGCCGCAGGGTGTTGCCTGATTATTTCGGGCCGGGGATGTCGGGGATCAAATTCAATGTTTTCTCCACCGGCCCCCACCTTGACAGTGAAGATGCCGCCGGCATCTATACGGAAGGCTTCCGGGGCAAGAACAGCCTCCGGCAGGCCGGCACCGGCCACGGCCTCACCTTTGTCAAACAGGTGGTGGAAATGCATGGCGGCGAAGCAGGTTACGAGGCTACGGAGGAAGGAAACAACTTCTTCTTCATTCTGCCTGTTGATGAAGCATGAGCGGCGCTTTGGTCAGAAGGCCTGAACTGCTTGCCCCGGCCGGATCTCTTGAGGTCTTTGCCACTGCGGTGGAGGAAGGGGCTGATGCCGTTTATATCGGCGCCCCGGCCTTGAACGCCCGCGCCCTGGCGAAGAATTTCACCCCGGAGGAATTGGCCGCCATGATCGATTACGGCCGCAGGAACGGGGTCAAGGTCTATCTGGCCATGAACAGCCTGGTGAAGGAGGACGAGATCCCTCAGCTGGTGGAGCTTCTGGCGCTGCTGGAACAGCTCGCTCCCGATGCCCTGATCATCCAGGACCTGGGCCTGTACTCCCTGGTGAGAAAATATTTCCCCTCCTTTACCATGCACGCCAGCACCCTGATGGGCGCCCACAACTCTCTTGCCGTTCAGCAGTTTGCCGACATGGGTTTCAAGCGGGTGGTGCTGGCCCGCGAGGTGACCCTGGCCGAAACCAGAAAGATTCATGATCAGTGTCCGGTGGAGCTTGAGGTTTTTGTCCATGGCGCGCTGTGCTTCAGCTATTCCGGCCTCTGTCTTTTTTCCAGCTATCTGGGCGGCAAGAGCGGACTGCGGGGCCGCTGCGTGCAGCCGTGCCGGAGGCGTTACAGCTGGGCGGATGCCGGCCGGGGGCAACAGGCCGGGTATTTCTTTTCCATGAATGATCTGGAGGCGATCGAGCTGCTGCCCCAGCTTGCCCGCGCCGGGGTGGTTTCCTTCAAGATCGAGGGGCGCATGCGCAGCGCAAACTATGTCGGGGCGGTGGTCCGGGCCTACCGCAAGGTAATTGATGCCGGTGATAATGCGGCCGATGTCCTGCCCCAGGTGCGGGGGCTGCTCCATGACGCCATGGGCCGCCGGCCGACTGCCGGTTATTTTTCCTCCCCCCAGCCGGCTGATGCCATCACCCCGTTTCAGACCGGCAATATCGGCCACTTTCTCGGCCGGGCGACCGGGGCCAAGGGCGGCCGCGTCGCGGTGGTGCTGCAGGAGGTTGTGGAACCGGGTGACAGGGTGCGCCTGCATCAGGAGCAAAGCGGCGAGCGCAGTTCCTTTACCGTCAAGGAAATCCGCCAGGAGGGCCGGGTGGTTGACCGGGGCGAAAAGGGGGAGGCGGTGTCGCTTTTCATGCCCGGGGTGCAGGCTGAGGCCGGGGACGTGCTCTACAAGGTGGATGTGCGGAGCCGCAGACAGATGGAGGCCCGCAAAAGCCGGCTGACGCAGCCCGCTCAATTTAAAAAGATGATTGAAAAGGCCGGCAAACAGGGCAGGGCGCAGACCGTGCTCAAGGCTCTGGCCCTGGCTCCGGCGCCATTGCCGCACCGCGCGGCTTCCCGGGGCAGACAGCTTGCCGCCGGCCGGCAAGGCAGGCAGCAGCCGGGCGGGCTGCCGGTGTGGCTCAAGGGCGGCGATCTGCGCCTGCTCAACCAGGCGGTTTTTGAGCGGCCGCCGGAGCGTTTGCTGGTGACCCTGGACCGGGAGACCTTCCAGCAGCTTGCGCAGCAGAAAAAATCCCGGCAGCATCTGCTGAAAACCATCACCTGGGTTCTGCCGCCGGTGATTTTGGAAGACGAGGTGCCCTTTTACCGCCAGTCGGTTAATGATCTGCTCCACCAAGGCTTCCGGCAGTGGATGATTGGCCATATCGGTCAATTGCAGCTGTTTGCAAATTTGGCCGGCAAGACAGGTGAGGGCGGCCGCCGGCCAGCCGCCGGCCAGCCGCAATTGTGCGGCGATTACACCCTGAATGTCCTGAACTCCCTGGCCGTGGGGCTGCTGCGGGAAATGGGGGTCGATACGGTGCTGCTGTCCATCGAGGCCGACCGGGAGGCCCTGCAAAAGGTGTGCGGCCGTAAGAAGAAGAGCCGGACAGGTCTGGTCGTCTTCGGGCGACCGCCGCTCTTTACCGCCCGGCTGCAGCCCGATTTTTTTCAGTTCAACAAAACCTTCATCAGCCCCAGGGGCGAGCGGTTTGAACTTGTCCGCAAATGGGGGCAGACCCTGGCCCTGCCGGACAAGCCCTTTTCCCTCTTTGGCCGGCTTGCCGAACTACGGGAGACGGGCTTTGATTTTGTCCTGGTTGATCTCTCCTTCGTGCATCTGCACAAAAAAGACATGGCGGCCCTGCGCAAAACCTTTGCCGGTAAAAGCAGGGATCGCTCACCGGATTCCTTCAACTTTTTCCGCATCCTGCAGTAAACGGGCGGATTATTCGTCTTTCTCCGGCATAAAGCCAATCAGGCCGGGCAGGCTGATGCGGGCCGGAAAGATGATTTCCCCTCCGCCTGCCGCGGCCAGGGCCGCTCTGATGCGGGCCATGCCGGCGTTAAAATCCTCATCTGTCAGCAGGGAGAGCTGCGAGACCCCGTCTTTTTGCAGGACGGGATCATGCAGCACCTCCTTGCCGGCGAAATCCTGGCGCAGACGGGCGCCGGAGAGCCGCTGGCATCCTGTAAAGCCGGCCTCCTCCATCAACCCGAGCAGGGCGGCCGACGACGGATAGCGCCGCAGGTCCGTTTGACGGGTGCCGGGGAAGTAGTCGTAGACATACCACCTGTCCTGCCCGGGATGCGGGTCCATGCCGATGATGAGCAGTACCCCGCCGGGCCGGAGAAGGCTGTAAGCCTGGTTGATGAAGTCAGCCGGGTCACGGAAATGATGAACGGCATGGACGCAGTAGATGAAATCAAAGGAGCCACGGGCAAAAGGCAGCTGCGCGGCCTCGCCCCGGCAGAGAAGCAGGGCGTCGGATTTTGCCCTGGCCCTGGCCAGCATACCGGCGGAATAATCCAGTCCATACAGGGCCGCGCGCCCCGCGAGCCGGCTCAACCAGTGGCCGGTGCCGCAACCCACCTCAAGAATCCTGGCGGCGCGGACCCTGGCGGCCCAGGAGCCGAGCATTTCGGCGACACCCTCCGGCCCGGCGCTGTAGCGCCGGTCGTAGAGCTTGGCGACCTCATCGTAGGCCACGGCCGGCAATGGCGGCATCGTACCCCTCCCGTTTCCCGCCCCTCAGGCGGATTCGGCGCTGTCTTTTTCCCGCTCAGGGGCCGCGGAAAAGTTCACCGCCGGCATCTCCCCCTGGGTGGCAAGTTCCAGCGCCAGATAGCTCTGTTTACTGAAGCCGAATTTCCCGGCAATGATACTGGCGGGGAAGGATTCCACCAGGGTGTTCAAGCGGCCGACATAGCTGTTGTACCGGTCCCGGGCCCGCTGCACCTCCTGTTCAATCTCGTCAAGGCTGTTCTGCAGATCAAGAAAATTGCCGCTGGCCTTCAGATCCGGGTATGCCTCGGCCAGGGCCATCAGTCCGCCAAGGGACTTGGAAATATGGCTTTCTTCCGCCATGCGCTCCGAATTTTGTGACTTGCCGGCCAGCCGCTCGGTCTTGTCCTGAAAAATTCTGGCCTCATGGTTGCTGTAGCCCTCAATGACGCGGATCAGATTCGGAATCAGATTGGCCCGGCGTTTCAGGGCCACATCGATGGCGCTCCAAGACTCTTCGATCTTGTTGCGGTATCTGACAAACTTATTGTAGGTGCTGATGGTCCAGGCAAAAAGTACGAAAACAAAAAAACATAAAGGAATGATAAGCTCCGGCCGCATACCGAAATAATCTCCCTGGTTGATGTTGCATTGAGTGAAGGCAGGCGGATACCCCGGCCGCTCTGCGCCGTCGACTGCTGTTCAATCCGCTGCAGCAATATTCCTAGCATAAGCCCATGGCACATGGCAAGGGTATTGTTGTCCGGTAGCATTTGCGGCGGCAGGGAGGAAAAATTTGCCGCCTTAACGGCACGGCAAGGAGTCATCATTGCCGGCACATCGTCAAATTATTGACCTTGCTGTCTGCCGTTTATCGGTCAAGTAGGGCAAAAACATCATGAAAATGGCCTGTTATGCGAAAAATACCGCCCATGTTCGGCCAGGGCTGGCAGGTGGCACGAAATCTGCCTGACGTTTTGTTATGATGCGGTAATTCAGCAACTGCCGGCACAATGACTTCATGAATACCACCCCTTGCCGGGTATTCCTGCTAGCGTAAACAATGAAGGCCAAATCCCGCCGGTTTGCCGCTGCACTTCACTATTCGGGTGACTGTCATGAAAGTCCCATCCTTGAAAATCGGAGAATCGATCTGTCACAGGCAGTATTCGGGCCAAGCGTCACCCGCTTCCTTCGCCCAGGCGCTGGAAGAGGCCAATACCTTTAAGAATCCCGTCGTAACCGCCGCAGACCGTGACCTGCTGCCCCTTGGCGTCATTTCAAGCGCGCAGCCCACTGTCTCCGACGTGCTGATCAACAACCGGCAATTCAGCAGCGCTACCTGGGACATCATTTATTCCGAAAAAAATGCGCGGAAAAACTATGCCAGGATGCAGCCCGGCACCAGGGTGTTCATCGACAGGCAGACACGTGAGCTGATCTGGGCCGCGGGCGATGGCGCGGCGGATTCCCGGCCGGCGCAGGAGGACGTTCAGGCACCAAAGCCGCAAGGGCGGGAAGCGGCGAGCGGCGGCTCGAACCCTGCCGGCGGGCTTCCTGCCGTTTTGCCGGCTGACTCCGGGGGCGAGGCCGGCGGCGAAAAGATTTCCCTCGGCCGGCTTGACCGGGAAAACACCATGGTCGCCCAACTGCTGCTGCGGAATCCCCAATATGGCAGGGATGCCTGGCGGATTCTCCAGGCGGATAGCAACCGCGGCAAGGATTTTACCGCTATTCAGCGCGGCGAGGAAATTTTCATTGATCCGCGGACCCTGGAGGTAAGCTGGCAGGGGAGCGCTCCCCGGCAGATGGCTGAGGCACCTGAGGAAGCAGCGGCCGTGGCGGCTGCAGCCGAGGAGTTTTCCGGGGCCGCTGAAGATCCGAGTGATCCGCTTTCCACCAATCTGGTGCAGGCGGTGGAGTCCTATCTGGGCAGATCCTACCGGGAAATGAACTGCTACGGGCTGCTGGTGCGCGGTTTGAGCCGTATGGGCATCAAGTATGGCGGCCGCGGCGGACTGCAGGATCAGCTCGTGCAGATGGCAAAAAGCAAAGGCCTGCCAGCCAACGCCTATATGACCGGTGAAGGATTGGTTGAAGCGTCAGGGGCCAAGGTCTTTACCAAGAGCCTGACCACGGTGAGCAACGTAGAAAAAGCCGCCGGCGCGATCTATAACGAGATGGCGCCCTTTCTGCAGAAAGGCTACATCCTCTCCTTTTCCACCCCGACCAGGGGGCATACCGGGGTCATTTCACAGCATGACCAGACGTGGACCTTTATCAACTCCGGTTATCTGGACAACCAGGTTGAAAAAACCGGGAAAGGCAAGGGCGTCGGCGAAGAGGTTCTGGGCAAGGAGATCAAAAACTGGTGCAAGGTCGCGGCCAGAAACGGCGAGTCATTGGTGGTCACCCTCGGCCGCCTGCAGGAGGACAAGCTGCGCACTGCCCAGAATCAGAACCAGCCAGCGTTGCAGAAGGTCATCTGAGGGCCTGATTTAACCCCTTCCTGCTTTTGGCTTGCCTCTTGCCGCGGGGGCGCGAAAATATTTTCAGGCCGCCCCGCTTTGATCGGCAATGAGGCCGGTGTTCCGGCCCTCCGTCTGACCCTGGGCGGGGGACATCCTTTTCCTGCCATCCACCAGTTGCACCAGGGAATCGACTAACTCCTGCATGCTTTGCGCCTGGCCGCTCATCTCTTCCGAGGCGGCGGCCGATTCCTGGGCATTGGCCACATTCTGCTGCACCACGCTGTTCATTTCATTCACGGCCCGGTTGATCTGTTCGATGCCTTGGGCCTGTTCTTTGGATGCCGTGGCTATTTCGTCGACGAGTCCGGCGACTTTGCCCGCCTTGTCCGCCAATTCGATAAATCCCTGGTTTGCTTTCTCGACGGAGGTGTTGCCGTTTTTGACTTTGTTCACCGTCCCTTCAATCATCGTTGAGGTGTTCCGGGCGGCCTCGGCCGCCCGCATGGCCAGGTTTCTCACCTCGCTGGCCACCACGGCAAACCCGGCCCCTGCTTCCCCGGCCCGAGCCGCCTCCACTGCCGCATTCAAGGCCAGCAGGTTGGTCTGGAAGGCGATCTCGTCGATGGTCTTGATGATTTTCGAGGTCTCCTCGCTGGCCTGATGGATTTCCGTCATGGAGGCGACCAGATCCCCCATGGCCGTGTCGGCCTGTTTGATGACCTGGATCGCTTCTTTCATATAGGTATCGGCCAGGGTGGCATTGTCGGCGTTTCGTCTGGTCATGGAGGACATTTCTTCAAGGGAGGAGGATGTCTCCTCGATGGAGGCGGCCTGCTCGGTGGCGCCTTCGGAAAGAGACTGGCTGGCCGAGGCTACCATCTCCGACGAGCTGCGGACCTGATAGGTTCCCTCGGAAATACCGTCGGCAACCTTATTAATGGGGTTGACGATGGAGCGGACCTGAAAAAGGATCAGAATAGCAGCCAGGGCAATGATGGAAAAAGCGACCAGGCCGCTGATGTAGCCGATCCGGCGGGACGGGGCAAGCATCTCCCCGGTAACCGCGCCGATGGCCAGAATCCAGCGCGGCGTGGGGACCTCCCGGTAGTTGACCATTTTCTCCACGCCGGCAAAGGTATAGGTCTGCCGGCCCTGCCGGTCCTTCAGTATCGCTTGGCCGAAGTCGAACTGCTTGATATTCAGGGTCAGGATCTGTTTCGGGTCGGGATGGGCCACGACCGTGCCGTCTTCGGAGAGAAGATAGGCGTATCCGGTTTCGAGGACCTTGATGGGGGCAACGAAATTTTTACTGAGGAAATAAAGGTCCACTACGCCGAAGAAAACGCCGGTGATGCTGTCCCCCTCTTTGACCGGCGCCGAGATAACAAAGACCGGGTTGCCGGTGGCCTTGCTTTTGGTGATATCGGAGATATAGACACTCCCTTTGAGGGCTTCCTGAAAGTAGCCCCGGTCGGCGACATTGACCTTGCCGATCACGGCCTGATCAGCGGCGGCGAGCAGTTCGCCTTTGGAGTTGGCCAGGCAGATGTTTTCATAATAGGCATAGTCGTGCATGATTTTAGCCAGGAGCTGATCCGCCGATTTGCGCGCCTCCATGCCCTCGGCGGAATCGGTCAGCGCGGTTTGATATATTTTCAGGCCGCTCCAGCTGCTTATATCCAGCTGGCGGTCCTTGACCCAGAGATCAAGCATCTTCAAGGTGGAATCGGTGACCAGGGTAACCTGCTCGGTGACCGCGGCCTGGAGGGCGTCCCGGCTCTGGATAGAGGAGATTGCCGTGGAGATGCCCATCCCGACAATAATCAGGAAGAGCACGGGAAGAAGAAATCTGTTCTGCAGGCTCAATTTCATAATGTCATACCAGTTATGGGTGAAGTCCCGGCCGGGCCTTGCAGTGGTGGGGCTGAAGGCCTTCTTGAGTTGTGCCGGTAGGCTTGATGATCTTGCGGGGTCTCCTTCGCTTGTTCCTCATTATCGGCAGAAAAAAGTCGCGATGTCAAGAGATGTCAGCGCCGGCGGGGCTGGGAGCCCAAGGGCGGACTGCGCCATTTTGGATGCGGTGAGGATAGGCGTTTTTTGCGGCCCGCGCTGGACCGGAAATGATAATTGTCTTTGATTTACTGGGGTTTGAGCCTTTGGGGGCAGCCGGAACGGCCTGTCCAGTTTCCCTGATGCATGCCAACCGGTAAACACACTTCCCGGCGGCCGGGAATGCTAACGATGATAGCGCAGCACCTGGCCCCGGAACGGCTGGGTCAGATAGTCGACATTGTCAGGTTTACTCTGGCTATGGGAGTAACCAAGACTTACCATCTTTTTACTGAAGCGGGCATGGTGGCCGCGGCCCGGATCAACAAGGATCACTTCACAATGCCGCCTGGCATGCTGGTCAATAAATCCGGCCAGCAGTTCGACATGCCCGCTCTCATACAGCAGGTCGCTGCCTATGACGAGATCAAACTCTCCTAACCCGCTATCTGCATCGCCCCATCCCGTGCGGACAAATGGAATTTTTTTACCTTGATTGAGCTGAACGTTTTCCAGAAGAAATAGTTCAGCCTCCGGATGGTAGTCTGTGGCGGTAATATTGGCCAGGCGATGATTAAGCACCAGACTCGCCAAGGCTATTCCGCAACCCACTTCCAAAACCCGCCTCCCTGCGACCTCAAAGTCAAGCATGAGATGAGCGAGAAGCTCGCCCGAGGCCCAGATGACCCCGAATAGGGGCCATGAGGCCGAGGATATTCCTAATTTTGCGGCGACACCGCCGACATCAGCATATTGCTGCCTGTCGCGTAAGGTCCGTACATGAATATCCGTGTCACCAAACTCAATGGTTTGATAACGGATGCGCACCGAAGACATAAAATACCTATGGGTTGTGATGATACGCAGTTCGCTTGCATGGCGGCTGATTCGCTGCGCGGTATGACCAGTGTACATGTCTTTGCGCGGTTTGGCCAATGAATAGCGAGCCTCCGCGCATCGCTCTAACCGTGGAAAGGCGGGAAATTCAGCTCTGGCACCCACACATCCCTACATCATGGGATGGTGGAATCAGGCGGCTTTGGTGAATGGTTTTATTTCCTGCTCCAATGTGTCACCCATGGCGTCGCGGGCCGTTTCAAGGTCAAAGCGGGCCTGGAGATTGATCCAGAACTGGGCCGTAGTTCTGAAAAACAGGCCAAGGCGCAGCGCTGTGTCCGCTGAAATACCGCGTTTTTCCAGAACGATTTCATTGATACGCCGGGCAGGCACATGAATTTCCTTGGCAAGACGATACTGACTGATGCCCAAGGGAGCAAGAAACTCCTCTCTGAGGATTTCGCCGGGATGAATGGGGGGAAAATCTCTTTTGCTCATGGCTTATTCCTTAATGGTAGTCCACAATCTCCACTTTAAAGGCGTTACCGTCGCGCCACATGAAACAAATGCGCCACTGATCGTTAATGCGGATACTGTGTTGCCCTGTCCGTTGACCGGTCAGCGCCTCCAGACGATTGCCCGGTGGTGATTTCAGGTCGTCGAGTTCACTGGCACTATCAATCAGTTCCAGCTTTCGTGCGGCAAGGCGTTGAATGGCCTGAGGAAGTTTACCGGAGAACCGGCCACTGAATATTTTTTGTGTCTCCTTGCAGTTGAATGACTGGATCATGGTAAAAGCATACCGTCAAGCAACAATAACGTCAAGCGTTACTATAAAAAAACCTGTACGAGATCAACCGACAACATCCCGCCGACTTCGGTGACCAGCCGTTGCAGGTCCCAGTCTTACCTTTTCAACTCCTCCCGCTGGGTCTCAATGACTCCGCCGCCGCGCGTAACACCGCATTGACAAGGAAAAGAAGTCAAGTCTGCCGTTGACTTTTCTAATTTAAAAAAGGCTACCAAAAGCCAAAGGCAGACCCCTTTTTCTTTTTATGTTTATGTCAAGGATAAAGATTTGCCCCTCAATTCCGGTTCATGCCAAAGCAACCATTGACCGATTGGAAAAGCGGGACTTGGACTTGCTTCAATCGATTGGCATTATTGGATTTGAAGAAATTTCGGTTTCGGCACACATTCCTTCATCGCTACCGCACTCTGGGCAGGTCGTATTGTCATTACTGTCAGTCCAAGAGAAACCGCACTTAGCGCACGAACATTCCCATACAGTTGTCGACTTAGTCGTCGACTTGCGGCAATTTGCGCAACCTGGGCAGTTTCTTTGTTCGGATACGGTCATTTTCCCGGTGCCTCTACATGTAGAACATGTTTGCCCGAGAACTTTTCCTGACCCTTCACACGTGCTACATTCATACTGCACGTTTACGACGATGATTCCAGTCCCATCGCACTTTCCACTCTTCTCGTTCATCTCACTTCCCTCCTTGTTAAGACAATTGCCGTTGCATGTTACTGAGAACTCACGTCCGCACTTGCATGTTCCAGACAGAGTTACGGGATCGGTGACTCCGGGTTCATGCCCGCAGTCGCCTACATAAGCGCCACAATGATTGCAGTACATTGCCTTTGACATGCTTCCCCCTCCCTCCTTGCCCAACGCCAAGGGTAACCAGCGGCGGCCACTGAACTAGACGCGACTAGCGCAACGCTGCGCCCCGCCGTCTGGTTGACCCGTTTGAACAAAGGATTGAAAGCGACAAAAAGCGTGTCGCATCAATCCTTAATGGTTATGCCTATGTTTCTGGTAATATTCCAGAGGCAACCAAATCGCCTCGAATTTCTCTAATTTTTTCGACAATATTTTGGGTAAAACGTTTCTGAATAATACCTCCGAAATCTGAGAACATTGAAGTCCCTTCTCGAAGAAGAAGCATTACGTTTTCTCTGCCAAGTCTCCCACAAAACCAACCCAACTCGTAAATTACATTTGGCCTAGCTTGAAGATAGGTTTCTTCTCCTGAGGAGACTTCATCGTCAGGTGTAAAGACGGCAATAGCGTAGGAGCAAGTTTGAGCATAATGCTCAAACTTTTCGATAACAGTCTTACAACCAGCATCAGGTTGTTGAAGTAGTACTATTGGGTTCAGTCTAAACTCAGTTTGAACAATGTCTTTGAGTTCTCGCCACTTGGCTTCGTCACGGCCATGGATAATAAAGACGTTGCCTTTTTGACGTAATGTTTCCTCAACCTTGCGTCGCTCAAGGAGATTTGGATTACGCCTTAAGCGGGTTAATGAAGCACGAACTACCCCCAAAACATTTTCTACACCTTCTAGGGAGGGTTGACCAAGATACCCAAAACCTTGACTGTACTCGTGAGCAATTTGTGCTGAGTATACATTCTGACCAAGTGCGTCATTGTATAGATCTATAATTTCAAGCACATATTGTCGGTACAATGGGTCGTCACCTTCACCGATGTGAATACCATCGCGAGTACGAATGAAACCTGAGTATATTCGAGATAACTCAGATTCGTACCTTTCAAACTCTGCAATTATTTGTTCTGGAGTCAATTATTTCTCCTGGCATAACATAATTGATAAGTAGAAACTTTCCATAATATCAGCCACTATAGACGGACAAATTTTCCACTTATTGAAATATTAAATAGTAAAAAGTGGAAAATATACTCTCGTTCTGTCCACTTATTGCGATATTAAACGCCAAAACATGGAAAGCAGGCCGCGGCTTTCCGCAAGGCGGCCCTGCAAGCATAGACGTTCAGGTCTCGTTTGTCTGTCCCGCTGGCGTTTGTTTAATCCTTCCGTTTTCCCATGGGAATCATCTATCTATTGCAAAACAGCCAAACTCTGATTCTGGAATTTTGCAAGAAAAAACTGCAAACAGATGGCAGGGCAAGGGGGAAATTCCTCAGCACCCGGCCAGCGTCTTGAAGGCCTCCCGCTGCTGGGCATTGCCGATGACGGCCACCATGTCGTCCTGGGTGAAACAGTAATCAATGGTCGGGTTGGGGGAAAATTTTCCCTGCTGGATGACGGCGACCAGCGAGGCCCCGGTGCGGGTGCGGATGGCCGTGTCCTTGATGGTGCGGCCGAGCAGGGGGCTGTCCGCCGGAATGGTCAGCCAGGAGATCTCCAGCAGGTCCTTGGCCTTGTCCAGCTGGCTGAGCAGATGATAGTCGTAATGGGAATTGTAGATCGGCGCATACAGTTGCCGCCGCACCGTGTCGGTATAGCCCTGGATAAGGGTTACCGGCACCTGCAGATGCATCAGGGCCTGCCTGGCGATCTCAAGGCCTGCTTCCAGTTCCGGCAGCACCACCATGTAGACCCCGGATTGATAAAGAGTTTTCATCTGCTCCAGCCCCTCGGCCCGGGCCACCACATGCAGGCCGGGTTGCTGCTGGTGCGCCTGTTTGACGATCATCCGGGTGGTGAGGATTGAGGGAATGGTGATGAGCAGCAGCTTGGCGCGGCTCACCTCCGCCGCCTCGAGCACCACCGGCTGGCTCACGTCCCCGTAGATCACCGGCAGCCCGGCTGACCGGCATTCATCCTTGCGCTGGTGGTTCAGTTCGATGATGACAAAGGGCACATCGATCTGCTTGAGGATATGGGCGATATGCTGACCGACTCTGCCGCCGCCGGCAATGACCACGTGCCGGCTGAGGCCCTGTTCGGGAATGTTGGCGGTCTGCAGGGCTTCATGCCGGAAAAGCCTCTTTTTCAGTTTGTACAACGGGGTGGTGAAGCCGGAGACAAAAGGGGTGGCCACCATGCTGATCACCGCCGTGGCCAGCACGAAGGAGTACATGTCGTTGTCGATGGATTTGGTTTCCAGCCCGACCCGGGCCAGGACAAAGGAAAACTCGCCCACCTGGAAAAGCCCGAAGGCCACGGCGATGGGCACCACGTTGCTGTAGCCGAACAGGCGGGTGAGCCCGGCAAAGATCACCCCCTTGCCCACCGACACGAGCAGCACCATGAACAGCACCTTGTCCCAGTGGGCGAAGAGAAAGTTGATGTCGAGCAGCATGCCCACCGAGGTGAAAAAGAGCAGGCCGAAGATGTCGCGCAGGGGGATAATGTCGCTCAGGGCCTGATGGCCGTAATCGGATTCGCTGAGCACCATGCCGGCGACAAAGGCGCCGAAAGCAAACGACAGGCCGAACAGATAGGTGACATAGCCGATGCCGAGACCCGTGGCCGTGATGGTCAGGATGAACAGCTCCCGGGAGTTCCAGCCGGCGATATAGGCCAGGACCCGGGGCAGCAGCCTGGTGCCCAGGTAAAACATCAGAAAGAGGAACAGGGCCGACTTCAATGCGGCCAGGCCGAGGATGGGCAGGCCGGCGGCGGGATCGCTCAGCTGCGGCAGGATGATCATCAGCGGCACCACGGCCAGGTCCTGCACGATCAGCATGCCGATCATCACCCGGCTGGAAAGCGTCCCCATCCACCCCTGATTCATCAGGGTTTTCAGCAGGACCATGGTGCTCGACAGGGAAATGAGTGCCCCGAACCACAGGGATTCGCCCGCTGTCCAGCCGTAGAATTTCCCCAGGGTGAAGCCCAGGCCCATGGTCAGCAGAATCTGGATGGGGGTGCCGATCAGGGCGACATGGCGCACCGGTTTGAGCTCTTTGAGCGAGAACTCCAGTCCCAGGGCGAAAAGCAGGAGGGCCACGCCGATTTCCGCCAGCAGCTCGATCTGATGGATGTCCTTGACGGTCACCCCGGCGGTATAGGGGCCGATGGCGATGCCGGCCAGAATGTAGCCCAGGATCAGCGGCTGCCTCAGTTTTTGGGCAATGATGCCGCCGATAAAGGCGGCGATGACGATGGTGATGATATCTGCTGCGATTCCCATGCGGCAACTTTGTTAAGGATTATTTCCGGCCGGTCCTGCACTGGCAGGCAGAGTTGCATTGTATCACGATCGAGGGCAAAAAATCATCAGGCCTCAACGGATTTTTCCTTGTCTTCATCGTGCTCCGGTTCTTTGGAGACAGGCAGATCCAGGGTGGCAACCGTGGGATTGCCGGGTGTGCTGGTCAAGGCCAGGTGGCCGTGGTGATCCCGCACCAGGCCCTTGCTGATGCTGAGGCCCAGGCCGGTGCCCTTGCCAGGCGGCTTGGTGGTGAAAAGGGTGTCGAAAATATGGTTTATCACGTCCTGGGCGATTCCCGTTCCCCAGTCGGTAACCGTGGTTCTGATAAAATCCCGCCCTTCCATATTGACCACGCTGCTTGCGATCTCCAGCCGTTTTTCCGAAGAGCGGCCCGGATACTTCTGGTTCAGGGCGTAACAGGCGTTGGTCAGCAGATTGACCAGAACCTGCTGCAGCTGCTGCGGGTTGCCTTTCAGGGCAGGAAGCTCTGCCGGGACATTGACCGACAGCTGAATGCCGTCCTTCTGGATCTGATGCATGAGCAGGGCAAGGCTGTCCTTGATGATGTCATGGATATGGACCCCGTCAATGAATTCATCCCGCTGCCGGGCAAAGGAAAGAAGGTTGCGGACGATGAGGGCAATGCGTTCCCCTTCCTTGATGATGCGGCTCATGATGTCTTTCTGGGTGGGATCGCTCTTTTCATCGCATTCGAAATCGTCAAGCAGGAGCTGGCTGTAGTTGATGATGCCGTTGATGGGGTTGTTGATTTCATGGGCCACGCCGGCGGCCAGTTCGCCGATGGCCGCCAGCTGCCCTGCCCGCAGCGCTTCGGTCTTTCTGATTTTTTCCACGGTGATGTCCCGCACCGTGGCGATCAGCAGCTGGGCCAGCCCCAGCTCCATTTCGCTGAGCGATATGGCAATGGGCAGCGTCGAGCCGTCCCGGCGCTTGCCGGTCAGCTCATTCTGGGGCCCGGTGGCGTCCCGGATATTGAAGTCCGGCCCTTTCTGCTGCTTGCCGGACCAGTCACGGGTTGAGGGGAACTCGATAAGCATATCGATATTCTGGCCGACAAGCTCACTGGCTTTGTAGCCGAACATCTTGCAGGCGGCGCTGTTCACCGATTCTATGATGCCATTGGGATGCATGGTGATCAGGCCGTCCAGCATGTTGTCGATGATGGATTTGGTTTTCGCCTCAGCCTGGTCCCGTTCCAGGATGGACTGGTTAATCCGGTAGGATTCCAGAAAAATTCCGAGCAGCCCCAGGATCCACAGGGAGCCGTGGGCCAGGGAAAACATGAAGATATCTTTCCGGTTGAGGGAAAACAGCAGGGACATGGGCACGGAAACGCTGATGCCGCCGCGGATACTGTCCAGATGATAACCCTGCCGGGCATGACATTTCAGGCAGCCGCGTTCGGTAATCATCGGCCGCATCAGGCGCAGATAGGGCTCGCCGTTGATCTGTTCAACGGAGTAGACTTCTTTTATTCCTTTTTCAAATTTCTTGAGGGCCTTTGTCTCCCAGGGGTCGGCGGCGTTTTCCGCACGGATCGGGTTAAGGCTGGTGATGTGGCCGAGGATTCCCGATGCCGGAGTCTGCATTTCATAAACCTGGCGGATCATGTATTCCGGATTGATCATGGTTAGTTCCGTGCCGGCTGAGGTAAGTCCCTCAAACTCCGGCAGGTGCTGCAGATACGGATTGGGCGGGGTCTTGTCCGTTATCGGCACAAAGACCCGGTCGTGTTCGGTGGCCCAGCGGTAATAAACCAGATCCTTCTGATATATTGTTCTCGCCTGGTTGATGCCTACCTCAAGGGCATCCTGCTGCTGGCGGACAATATTCCAGATAAGCGACGAGATGACGATGAGGGTCCAGAAGGCGGCGTAAATGCCCACATAGGCCTTTAGCCGGGGAGTCAGGGTAGAGGTTGTGGTCGGCCCCTGGATATAGCTTTTTTCGATCAGGACACAGAGGATCATGGTCAGAAATGACAGCATGCTGCCGACAATCCAATGTTCTTCATGAAAATAGGACAGTTCCGGATGGCGGACAAGATCGACCAGGGGGATTAAGTTGCCCACCAGAACGGCCATCAGGAAATAGGTCAGAAACCTGAGGTGTCTTCGCGTGGTTCTTAAAAAAATCCTTAACTTACGTCTGTCCATGTAACGTCCATCCGATAGCGAGTAAGGAGTGCATGCAGGTTGCCTGTAAGTTCATCTACTAAATAATCCGCGCAAAAAGCTACATTTTTTTTGTGTTTTCGGCTGTTTTCTCGTGGAAATGACATGCACTGATGCATGACGGGGGCCCGGGGCCAGGAAATTTCAAATCATAATTATAATTGTCCATCTTCGGCAGCAGCTTGCCGGGTTGTCAGGTATTGGCTGCTTGCCATGGCTGTGCATGCGATGTGTGTTTGCCTGGGGGGCCGGGGTAAGCTCAGGGGCTGCTCTTCAAGGTCAGGAATAATGGCTTTTCCGGATGTCCGTAAAAAAGCTGTCCAGCTGGCCATGCCTGGAGCCGGCATGGCAGCTGCCGTTTGTTGATTTTGCTGGATAAGATGGCATGGTGGTTACTTTGTTGAAAAAATAGTATTGTGTAAGTTAACTGTAAGATTATTTCTGGTAAACTGAAAGAAAAATAGTCAAGATTGTAACCTCAACCGTAACAGGGCGGGCAGAGGGTCTTTAGAAATAATTTTTTCCCGTCAGGAGATGGGGCGGGTTGTTGGGCGGGCATCAGCTAGAGATGAGGAGTGAAGAAGCTAAGTTGGTCAAATGAGCATTAAAAATGAGCCTTAAAAGGAGAGAAAAATGAAGAAATTACTGTTAACGGGTTTGGCAATCGCTTCCTTTGGTATGATTCTGCCGTCAGCTGCCAATGCAACATGCACCATTACCGGAGAGGTATTCAGGGTGGTTGACACGGCTACGGCGACAACCGCTTATATCAAGGCAGTGCCGCTGTCGGGCGTGTATTATATAGCCACGTCACTGGATTCTGATTTGAGGGATGCCCTGCGTAGCTGTGAAAATTCCGGGCATAGATGTGCTGTGATTGGTTCTATAGCTTCATGCCCCGCGGGCGGCAGCATAGGGACGGCAACCACGGTTTATGCAAATCCATAATATGCATCATTGCTAGCGTTACTCCATCTCCAGGTGGTTCCCTTGCTGGATAAGGCAGGAAGGGAACCACAAATTTTATCAGCTCGTCCGGGGCAATAACATGGCGGAAAAGTTCAGCATCAAAAGGTTGATGGAAAGCTTGAGTATGCCGTTGGGCATTGTGGCAGCTCTCGCGCTGTTGCTGCTGTTATTTACCGGCACCCAATTTGACCGGAAAACTCCCCCAGCCACTCCGCGGATTGCCGAGGAAGAAGGAAAAATACCGCCGCAAGGCTCAGGGGCGGTGAGTTCAACCACTGGAATGCGGCCGCCGGTTTCCCCGGGGGCGGATCTGCGGGAAAAAGACTCTTCCGGCCCGAAAAACAGCCAGGCCAAGCAGTTAACCAGGAAAAACAGCCTGCTGTCTTCTCAGGACAGCGGAGCTTATCAGGCGGATGACGTCGAGGAGCATCTCCTGGCGGTGGAAGATGCAGGATTTCTTGAGGAAGAAAGCCTGGCTGGTACTGAAGGAGCTCTTTATACGGAAGCACAGCTCGCTGAGCTTGATGCTGAGACGATAGCTCTTGTTGAAGAAGAAATCCGGCAGGCCCGGGAATACCAGCCGGAGGTTGAAGTGGAATTTGATGAGGAGGAGCTGGAGAGTGCCCTGGCGGAAGAAGCTGCCGCCCTCGAGGAGGAGCACCGGCTTTATCCTGAAGGAAGGCTCTATACCGAGGCACAGCTCGCTGAACTTGATCCTGAGACGAGAAGGCTTGTTGAGGAAGAGGTCAGGCAGGCGTCGGAAACAGCCAATTGAGGTTGGAGTCGACTTATTACTTCTCCAGGCTTGCCGCCGGGGTGTCCGGCGCGTTCACCTCGTTGACCGGCGCGTTTTCCTTGCCCATGGTGGCCGGGGGTGCCGTCGCCTGGGACGTTACCACAGGTTCGAGGCTCGGCAGCAGGAGACGGAGAATGCTCACCGGCAGAGAGCTGGTAAATTCGAAATCCGCGGCATCGGCACCGGGAACAAAGGCGGTGAGGGTGCCGTAAAAGCGGTCGCCGATGTAAAAAACAAAGGTGGCGGAGCGGTTGACCACCTTGGATTCTTTAATCGCGCCGCCGGCCCTGTAAGTCACATAGCGGTGATCGCCGGTTCCCGTCTTGCCGCCGATGGGGATCTCGACGCCATCCTTGCCCATCAGGGCGTGATTGATGCGGGACGCGGTGCCGTTCTGCACGATATCCCGCAGTACGCCGCGCACGGCCCGTGCCACCTCACTGGGAATCACCCTTTCACCAGCCGCCGGCTGCCGCTGCAGCAGCGTTTCGTAGGGGGTGCCCTCGGCAAAGTGCAGTGAGGTAACCAGGGCGGAAGGAGGCCGCACGCCGTCGTTGACCAGAATGGCCATCAGCTCGGCCAGGGCCGCGGGCCGGTCGGCCGAGGAACCGATGGAGGTGGCATAGGACGGCACCAGGGAGTTGAACGGATAGCCCAGCCGTTTCCAGTCCTTATGGATCTCCAGAAAGGCTTCCATTTCCACCAGGTTGCGGATGCGCCGGTCCTGGGCGTTTTTCCGGTTGGTGCGCATCAGCCAGCTGTAGACCTCGAGCCGCTCTTTTTGGCTGGCCGCCACGATATTGTCCCAGTTGGTCTGGGGATGGGTGGAGATATAGCGGGCCAGCCACAGTTCAAGGGGATGCACCTGGGCGATATAGCCCTGATCCGCCAGGGAGAATTTGTCCGGCCCGAACTGGTCATAATACTTCTTCAGGGTCTCGGTTCCTGTTTCCTTGAAGGTGGGCAGGTGTTTTTCCATGAAGGCGGTGAACTCCTCAAGTGTCCCCTCGGGAAAGAGATAGCGGTGAATGCCCGCCAGTCGGCGCGGGGTCGCCCTGAAGTCGGTCAGCATGGTTTCCAGAATCTGCTTTGCCGTTTTTCCCTTGTACTTATGATAGAAACGGAGCATGAACACCTTGCTTTCCTGATCGGCAAAGCGTTCCAGATATTGTTTGCGGACGGGATTGTCCATGTCCTCCAGGACCCGGGCGGCAGAACCCGGTACCTGCAGCATGTAATGATGGGCGATGTCGCGCATCAGGCGGATGAACACCAGGTTGACCGAGTGGCGCATGGCCATTTTCACCGACATGATGCTATCGTCGTCTTTACTGCTGAAGTTTGAGAAGGTGTGCCTGCCGCCCCCTGTGTAGAAAGTCTCTTTGGGGCTGGCCGAATACTCGCGTTCCAGGGCGGCATCGAGCATCGCCTCCAGGCTGCGGTCGCCGGCCGTCAGCAGATAGTCCGCCGCCCAGCGGGAGAGCCGGTCCCTGGGGCTGATTTCCAGGGCGCGCATGCCCTGTGCGTCCAGGTGGGCGTATTTTTCGTGCAGCCGGGCAATGATCTCCAGATACGTGACCAGGGTGCGCAGCTTGGCGGTGGAGCCCAGATCCAGTTTGGTGCCGAGATTGATGTCAAAGGGCTGGTCGAGATTGTCCGCCTGCACCCGGGTCATGGCGCCATAGGGGCCAAGCTCATAGAGGTTGAAGCTGTAAATGACCTTGGCCGGGTCGCCCCGGGACAGCATGCGCTGCACGGTCAGGCCGTTCTGCTGCAAAAATTCCGGATCCTTCAGTTTCACCAGCAAATCCGTCACCGCTTTCTGGGACTGTCTGTGCAGGGTGCTCGCCACGGTCAGATCCAGGCGGTCCAGATCATAGAAACGCTGCATGCCCAGCATTTCGACGAGCTGCAGGCGTGCCGCGTTGGAGGCCTTGCGGCTGATGAACGAACTGGTATCCTGGGGCGGGCGTTCCGTGCCGAAATGGAGTTTTACCTTCAATGCCTCGTCCCGCAGCGCCTGGCTGATGATGCCCTCCTTGGCCAGCAGCCGCAGGTGGGCGTTGGTCTGGTTTTCCAGCAGGGAGGGGTCGGCCAGCAGAAAACCGGACGGCCTGCGCTGGGCGACAACCAGGCTCAAGGCGTGCTTGAACATCCAGGCCTTGTCCATCAGCCCCGGTCCGCTTTCCGCCGCATTCAGCCCCTGGTTGAATGCGGCAAAGTCCACCCCGTACCAGGCCCACATGCCGTCGCCCATGCCGTTGATCTCGCCGAGCCCGCCGGCGGCCGACAGCGGCACGGTGTTGAGGTATTCGTAAACGATGCGGTGGCGCGCCTTGACCGTGTTTTCCCCGTCCAGATAGACCCGCAGGGAGGCGGAGGCCATCTGGCGCAGTTTGTCGGCCACGTCGCGGGTCATGCCGTCGGGAGAATGACGGTATTTCTCAATTTGGGTGGCCAGGGTGCTGCCGCCGGGCACATCGTGCGCCGGCTTGAAAAACTGGATGGCGCGGTCCGCTGCCGCCTTGACCAGCCGGTCCCATTCGATGGCCGGGTTACGGGTCGGGTAGCGGAAATTGAGAAGCTCGCGGTTTTCAATGAACAGCAGGCTGTCAACCAGCACCGGCGGGATGTCGGTATAATCCCGGTAAACACGTTCCGGAAAACGGACTGAATAGATCATCTCGTTGTTGCCGCCCAGGATCGTCAGGCCGGCCTGCACCTTCTCATGATAGGTGGGGAACAGACCCCATTGGCTCAACTCGTGCATGCGGGGCGAAATACGCGCCTGGCGTTCGATGCTGAACCCTCTGCCAGTCAACTCCTTGAGAAAATCGGGCAGCCGGGTGTAACCCATGCGGGCATCGTAGGTGCCGTATGCCGGATAACAGGTGAGCGGACTGGGGCCTTCCTCCACCTTAAAGAAAAGCTCGTTGACAAACTTGGTCAGATATCTGGCCTGGTAGCGGGAGGAGGGGAGTTCCAGGTAGAGAAATGCCGCCACCGATCCGGTGACCAGCAGGACGAGAATCAGGATGGTGAGCAGAAAGGCCCGGAGAACGGGTCTTTTTTTTATGCGGTGCTGATGGGGGTGAGATACGAACATTTATCGTTATTTGCTTAATTTTCCGGCGCGGGCTGCGGTCATGCCCGGTTGCTTGCGGGCCATTTATCCTGCTGGGATTGTCATGTTCAGCGGTCCGGTTTGTGATGGATGGCAACTCCGCAGGCTGGCACGGTGTCTCCAGCCTTGCCGGCATTGGTTTGATTCCGCCTTCAAGGGGCAGGAGCAGATGAAAAGGTCGTCATGTTACTCGTGCTGTTAATTAGTAAAAAGGGACTGCGCGGTCCAACGGCACAGCTTATTCCTCTGTACAGTTGTTAAGTGTTTAGAATACCAGACATTGCCGATTAAAACAAAAAAGATTTTCGGCATAATGATTTTTTTGCCGACAGGCGCTGATTTACCCTCAATCTCTCCGCCGGATCATTGCCCCGCCGCTCCGGGATATTTCGCCCTGTTTCGCCATATCTGTAACAACCATAGGTAACATCGATACGTAACATCTTTCAGCCAGGCCTCTTCCCGCCTGACATGCCCTGGAATAGTAGTCTCCTTCATTCCCGTTATCCGCTGATTTTTCCGGCGAGGCTGCCCCCTGTTACAGGTCCTTCGCGCCGGGCGTTAAAATATGGCGGTCATGTTTTTATAACTATTTGATATTAAAGCTGTTATTCATTTGTTTTCCGGTGGTACGGATTTTGAATTTATCTGACTTTACCAATGTGTGCCGGGCCGGCAGGGCTCGGTCGGGAATGGGAGAAAAGTGATAACAGAAAAGGGAAAAGGAGAAGGAAATGCGGAATGAGGGCGGGACATGAGGAGATAGGGACGGCCAGACAGTTGAGGTTGGCGCCGGTTTCTTTGGCGTTTTCGCGGATGAAGGCAGGGGGGCAACCGCCTCCTTGCTCTGTTAACCGGGATCGCGGCATTTACTTTAAAGAAAAAAAGGAATCTAAAAGATGAAATTACAGGATATCATGAAAAGTGCGAAGATTCGCTATGATGAGAGAACAAGACTTCCCAGGAAAATTGATTGCCGGGTGGCTGTATCGCAGGAGGATACACCTGAGAAGGCGGCGCTTGGGCTGCTTACGGTGTTGAGCGGCACGCTGCGTCTGTCAACCGATAGAAAGGACCTGCAGGTCACGCAGAGCAAGACCACCTCCACCGGCAGTTATGTCCGCTTCCAGCAGTTCATTGACGGGGTGCCGGTGGTGGGCGGCGAGGTGATCGTCCACACCGACCGGGCCGGTTTTGTCCGGCGGATCAATGCCGGTCATCAGCCCCGGGAGTCGGTCGTCACCACGGCCAGGGAGGAAAAGATAGCGGCGGCCGAGGCCGAGAAGATCATGCGCGAGGCCGTGGGCGAGCCCTTCACCATCAGGCCGAAGGGGAAACTCAGCACCGACAGGGTCTATTTCCGCGCCAAGGACGGTCTGAGGCTGGCCTGGCTTATCACGGCCAACACCCTGCAGCCGCCCCATGACTGGTTCGTCTATGTGGATGCGGCAACCGGCGCCGTGCTGGCCCTGGAGGACCGCATCATGTTCATTGACGGCCAGGGCATGGTCTTTAACCCGAGCCCGGTGGTCACCATGAATGACAATACCATCCGGGAAGGCATCACCCCGGAGGCCACCTTGAATGGCGAGCGGCAGAGCGTGGTGCTGCGCGATATCACCGGGCCGGTGGGCGGCAACTATACCCTCAGCGGCCCTTTCTGCAATATCGTCAATCTTGCCGACCCCAATATCGGCATTCCAGCGGAAAACAGCGCCGCGGGCTTCAATTACGATCGCACGGCTGATAATTTCGAGGCGGTCAATGTCTATTTTCACATCGATTCTCTGCAGCGTTATATCCAAAACACCCTGGACATCAATGATGCCAACAATCGGACCATCGACGCTGACCCCCATGACAACAGCATGAATGCCGCGTGGTATTCCCCCGGCACCAAGGATCTGCATTTCTCCGATTCCGGCCCCACCCAGCCGGACCGGGCCGAGGATTCGGACTGCATGGTCCATGAGTACGGCCATGCCATTCAGGATGACATGGTGCCGGGCTGGGGCGCGCCGGTGCCGGGCACGACCCGCTATGAAAGCCGGGCCATCGGCGAGGGCTTCGGCGATATGATGGCCGTGCTCTACAATATCCTGCACGGCAACGGCTACCAGCGGCAGGTCATGGAGGACTGGGTCTTTGTCCATAATAATCTGGGCGACGGCCTTCGGGGGCTGCGCCGGGTCGACCATGACAAGCTCTATTCCGCCTTTTCAACCAGCGCCTCATTTTACTCCAACAGCGAGATCTGGGCCGGGGCACTGTGGAATATTTTCCTGGCCATGGGCGGTGATTCGCCCACCGTGGCCGACTGGGAGGAGCCCCGGGACATCCTGCTCAAGGCCATGATCGCCAGCCACCGGCTGCTCACCGCCAGCGCCTCCATGCCCGATGCGGCAGAGGCCCTGATGAACACCCATGAGGAGCTGGAGGATCAATGCGGCCGGCAGCTCCTCGCCATGATCGACGAATTCCATGACCGGGAAATCCTTGACTGCCAAACCGGCTCCGATATCCGGCTGACCGGTCTGTGGTCCCAGCAGGATAACAGCAGCATCAGAAGCTGGGAGCAGGTGGAGTATGGCCAGGACAACTGGTTTTACGCGGTGATCACCAACCAGGGCACCGTTGCCGCCCGCTCGCTGGTGGTGAATTTCAGCTTCAAGTCCCCTTTCTCCACCCCGGTCTATCCGGCGGATTTCCGCGACAATATCATCAGCGCCGTGGCGGAATTCGACCTGGATGCCGGCGAGACACGCACCATCTGGGGACGCTGGGACAAGGATTATATCCCGGCCATCCCCGCCGGCCAGACGTCGCTGCACGGCTGCATCATGGCGGAAATCTATAATCCCGTGGACCATGTGCCGGCCGGGGCGACCAGCATCGGCGCAAGCAACGGCAAGCTGCGCCAGTGCAACACCACCATTATCGATCTGCTGCCCGATGAGGCGGCAGATTTCCAGTTCACCATCAGCAATTTCCATATCAAGAAAGAGCGGCTGGTGCGGCTTGAGGTGATCCGGCCCGAGCGCTGGCCCAGGCTGCAGGTAATTTTTTCCCACCATAACGCCTCGGTCATCGAGGAACTGCTGCAGCAGGCCCAGCAGCTGGTGGTGAAGCCTCTTGCCGCCCAGCAGGATATGCTTGCCGAGGGCCAGCCCGCGGTGCGCTTCCTGGAGGCGACCCGGGTCGAGGTGGAGGGCGGCAAGGGGGGTGAGCAGATCGTGCTGAATCTTGCCCCGGATTCCACCATGATGCTCAAGAAAACCGAGCCCGCCGCCCAGTCTGCCGCGACCAGGAGCGAATTCACCCGCTGTGACGCCGTGCTGGCCAAACAGAAGCAGGGCAGGGCCCTGACGCTGAAACCGGGCATCCGCGCGGGTTTTGTCTACACCATGAAACCGCACCAGCGCCGGACCCTGAAGGTCACGGTCAAGGCCCCGGCGGACGCCAAACCGGGCGAGGAGTTCACCGTGGAATTCGTGCAGCGCAATGCCAAGGGTGACTTCATCGGCGGCTTTGATGTGCATGTCCGGGTGGTTGAGAAAAAATCGCCCCGCGTGGTGAAAGAGCCGGTGATCAGGGAGAAGGTGGAGGTTACGGTGAAGACCGCGGCGGTCAGAAAAAAAACGGTGCGCAAACGATCATAAGCGCTTGACTGAAGGTGCGGAGGTTCCGGCTGCGCAGCCGGAACCTCCGCCTGTTGCCGCCCTGGGCAAGCTGCGCTGACCATAAGCTATCAAATGATGAGAGAGAAAAATTATGACTGCCGCTGTTGTTCCCGCCACCCTGTTTTTTGATCTGGGCGATACCCTGATCTTTGATGACAACAACCAGGACCGTCTCTATGCCGACTGCCTTGACACCCTGCAGATCCTGCAGCAGCGGGGCTACCGCCTGGGCCTGATTTCAAACCAGGCGGCCGGCACCACCATGAATCAGGTTCTGGCCCGGCTGGCCGGTCTCGGCCTGCTCAAATATATCGAGGCGGAGCTGGTGACCATCTCCACCGAGATTGCCGGCAACGTGGGCAAACCCGCTCAGCCGATCTTCGATCTGGCCCTGGACAAGGCCGGCCATGATACGGCCGGGGCGCGGAGTATCTTCGTCACCGAGACGGCAAGTCATATCGTTGCGGCGCGGGGCTATGGCTGGCGCGCCATCCTGAAACGCAACAGCGGCGCCTGCCAGCCGGCCGACGGCGAGTGCGTCGCGGGGCTTGCCGGTCTGCTTGGTCTTCTTCCGCCCCTGGGCGCGGTGGCCGGCACCAATCTGCATCTGGCCCCCCGGCCGAAGGTGGTTGACGGCCTGTGGGCCGTGCCAATGGACATCAGCCGCATCACCGCGACCCTGAGCTTTGACGGGGCCACCTCATCCGGCACCGGCAGCGCCCTGCTGGAGTTCAAGATGGGCAGGCACAGCGGCAACCCGATCTTTGATCTCAGGCAGACCATCACCGGCCTCTCGCTGGATGGGGAGGCAATCGCCGTTGACCAAGCCGCGCAGCATGATTTCGGCGGCGGCACCAGCGCCGGGCTGCGGGTGCTGGAGAGGGTGCTTGAAGCAGGAACAAGCCACGAGCTGCAGATAACCTACAGCCTGGGTCCGCCCCAGGCCTCAGGGGCCGGCTCCTACCTGCCGCAGCTCATCTGGTCGGCCGGGCCGCGGCTGACCTTTAATTTCGGCTTTACCGATCTTGGTCCGGGCCGCTATCTGGAGGCATGGGTGCCGGCCAATCTCATCTTTGACCAGTTCAAACTGCTCCTCACCCTGCGGGTCGTCAACACGGCGGTAGCCCATAGCCTGATCACCAACGGCCGCGTCACCACCCTGGGCGTTAATCACTGGCAGGCCGTTTTCCCGGCCGGGATCACCGCCTTTTCCCCGCTGGTGGAACTGCGGCCCGCTGATTCATTGACATCCCTGACGGATAGCGTGGTGCTGCCGGGTTCAGCGGCCACGGTCACCATCGAGGCCTGGAAAACCTTGACCAACACCGCAAACCTCGCCAACCAGGTGAATAGTCTCAAGAATTATCTCGCCGAAAATGAAACAGCCATCGGCCCCTATCTGCACGGCAACCGCTTTGTCGCCTTTATCCACCAGGGCGGCATGGAATATGACGGCGCCACCACCACCGGCCAGGCGGCCCTGCGGCACGAGACCTATCACAGCTGGTGGGGCCGGGGCCTGAAACCGGCCAGCCAGCCGGATGCCTGGCTGGATGAGGGATGGACTTCCTATCAGATCGATAGCGGCCCGGTGAGCGTGCCCTTTGATTTCGCCGCGACGCCGGTGGAGCTTTGCCCGCAAAATCCCTGGGTGCGCAAGACCGCCGGGCTGTCTTACAGCAGCGGCACAACGTTCTGGCGGGGCATGGCCGGTTTGGCCGGCACCACGGTCCTCGACGCGCTGATGAAGGACTTCTACGCCCAGCGGGACGGCAGGCCGGTACGGACCGCAGCTGTTGAGGAATTTTTGCTGGCCAGGATGGGCGACCCGTTGATCGTTGATGCCTTTCACCGTTTCGTCTACGGTTTTGCCGATCCATCGCCTGCCCCCGATGTCTGGCTGCGCGACGATTTCAGCCATAGCGGCACCGAGCAGTGGGCCGCCGGTTCCTTCTGGAACTCGCCGGATCTGTGGGTGCGCAACAGCGAGGACGATCTGCTCAGCCATCAGAACCCGGTGGCCGGGCGGGACAATTGGATTTACGCCAGGGTCCGCAACCTGAGCGGCACCACCAGGGCGGATCATTTTAGTGTGGCCTTCAACGTCAAGCCCTATGCCGGGGTTGAGTTCGTCTATCCCCAGGATTTTCTGCCGGCCACGGTTGCCGCCACGGGCTTTGATCTGGCCCCCGGTGCATCGGTCATTGTCAAGGCACGCTGGCCGGGGGCCCTGGTGCCGCTGGCCGGCACCCACTCCTGCCTGCTGGCCTCGGTTTTCTCCCGCTCAAATCACCCATTGCCCAACAAGCATGTCTGGGAACAGAATGCCCTGGCCCAGAAAAACCTGACCATCATCGCCGCCCAGCCGGATAGCTGGATCGTCCTGCCCTTTGTCGTGGCCAACCGCTGGGCCAGCGCCAGCCTCAAGTACACCCTGGAACTGGTGCGCATGAGAAAGGATGCGAACCTCAAGGCGGAACTCATCTACCTCCGTTCGCTGGACACCTCGAGGCATGCCTTAAAAAAGATCACCAAACCCCTGCCCGAGCCGGACATCGGCGAGGTTGCGGAGCTGCTTGCCCGCCGGCAGGCGGATGCGGCAACAACCGGCACGGCGCGCATCCGCCATGAGATCATCACCTCGGCCAACCCGGCCAACCTCGATCTGCTCTTTCCGGGGTACAAGGTGCAGCCCTTTGCCCAGAGCCGGGAGGCCCGCCTCTCGCTGATCCTGGCCCCGCAGCAGCACCGGTTGCTGGGCCTGCGCGTCTACGTGCCTCAGGAGGCGAAAAAGGGCGAGGTCATCCACGTCAACCTGGTGAAACGCAGCGTGAAGACGAAAAAGGTCATGGGCGGGATTGCCTTGGAGATTCAGGTCACGTGAGGGGTGAGGGGAGCGGGGGATGGTCCGGGCGTGATCCCGTCATTGTCAATGGGATGGACCCAGTCCGCAGGTGTCGAGCAGCCAGCTCATAGTTCGATGTCGTCGATGGCAAGCTCCGGGCGCAGCAGCGCGCTGGAGAGCTTGCCCCGCCGGCGGGTGAGCCGGGCGTATTCCTCCACCGAAACCACCACCGCCATGGGCCTGCCATGCACCGTCACCACCTGGGCCTCGCCGCTCGCCGCCCGTTTGATGAGCTGGCTCAGGTTGACCTTTGCTTCCCGCAGTTGCCATTGACTGTGCATGTTCCCACCTCCATATTCTGTCTGGTCAGAATATAGCGCCGATCCAGCAGCCGCGCCATGGCTATTTTATCCCCGAAGATCGGATCGCGCAGGCCATTCTGCGGAAAACGCAACAGCAGTTCGGTTTTGAATCGCGCAACTGCCCTGCCGTCCGTCACCCCGAAAAAACTTTCGCCTATTTCCATTCATTTCCTCCAAAAACGAAGTTTTTTTCGCCAAAAAGAGCATTTTTGCTGTTTTTTCAATGGCATACTAATTGCCTTTTATCTTCATAATCTTTTTTGAACATTCAAAACACGATGAGGAGGCAAGCACTATGCACGATCTGGATAGAACCTGGACCGAATTCGAAGAGTATGATGTACGTGGTAACGGCAACTCGGATTTCGAGTTTGAAGAAGACTGGGAAGGAGGCATCGACGACCAGGAAAGCCCTTTTGATGAGGGGGAGGAACTGGAATTGGCTGCTGAGCTGCTTGAGGTCTCATCCGATGAGGAATTGGAGGAGTTTATTAACAGCAAACTTTTCAAGAAATGGGGGAAAAAGGCCAAAAAATTCATGTCTTCCAGGGTTGGCAGGAAATTGGGGGGCATGTTGAAAGGCCTTGCCAAGAAAGCTCTGCCTTTGGCTGGAACGGCGATCGGTACGTACTTCGGAGGTCCGGCGGGAGCAGCGTTGGGCGGCAAAGTCGGCAGCATGGCCACCAAATTTCTCGGCGCGGAACTGGAGGGACTGGAGCCGGATGAGTTGGAATATGAAGTCGCCCGCAGGTTCGTACGATTGGCCGGCACCGCGGCAAGTAAAGCCGCCGCGGCCCCGCCTTCTTCAAATCCGAAAGCTGCTGCGTACAAGGCCCTGACGGCCGCAGCCAGGCTCCATGCACCCGGTCTGGTGGGAAAATCGGAAACCTCCTCTTTTTCCACTAACAGTAACGAGGCCCGGAGCGGCCGGTGGATCCGCCGGGGCAACCGCATCATTCTGATGGGAGTATAGCATGGAACTGGGCGCCGCCTATGGTGCACTTGCGCACGAGACCCGCTCGCTTTTGATCAGGCTGGGGCAAGTTAAGCCTTTTTCCCTGCTCATGCCCATGGTTGCGGCAGCTGCTCTGCCGGCTGGGATTCTGAATAAAATTGAACGATTCATTCAATACGAGCGACAGGAAATACGTCGAGCAACACGGCATTATCTGAACCGGCTCCAGGTAATGTTAAAGACTAGACAACCCTCTGCCGAGGCGCAGAGACTCTTTACCATTCTGCGGATACGCTTCAATAATTTTCTGTCACAGTTCGATATTTTTGCCGATGTCCTTACCCAGCGCGGCGAACATGAAAACGGCGTTTTTCTTGCCGGCCTTGACCGAGTGGCGCAGGATGCCATGAGACTCCCCGGCATTCCCATCAGACCGCCGCCACTCATATGCTATCTCGGTAGAGGGTATGGGGGGGCGATCCGGCGTATCCGGACAAGGCTGCCGGGAGGCAGGAAGAATCCGGTGGCGATCATCCGTTTGCCAAGGGAGCGGATGATCTGCGGAACCATTGCCGCTTCTCTGGTCCATGAGGTCGGTCACCAGGGGGCCGTGCTTCTCGATCTGATCAATTCAGCTCGGGAGAGTTTCCTGGCTGATAAAGGTAGGGACAGAGTGTGGGATTTGTATCACCTCTGGATTGCCGAAATCCTGGCCGACTTCTGGTCTATCGCCAAGTTGGGAATCGGCGCAACCATGGGGCTCATCACGGTGGTCAGTCTGCCTCGTCATTTCGTCTTCCGGCTTAGTCCGACCGACCCCCATCCCATGCCGTATATCCGAGTTCTATTGAGCTGCGCCCTGGGCAAGGCCCTCTATCCGGACCCGCAGTGGGAGAGGACCGCCGTCCTCTGGCGGGATCTCTACCCCCTGGCAGGAATGAACCAGGAACAACGGGCCCAGATCGCCAGGATTACGGCCCGAATGCCGGAGTTCACCGAACTGTTTCTGCTGCACCGGCCGCCACGCCTTGGAGGCAAAACTCAAGGCCAGGTTTTTGCCGACCCGGCCCGGCAAGCAGGAAATCTTCGCCGGCTTTATGACGGTAAAAAAACAAATGCCGAAGTCCTGCACCAACTGCCGCCGACCCTGGCCTTTGCCGTCATCGGTCAGGCACGGGCGGATGGCCGAATAACCCCGGAGCAGGAAAGCACAGTTATTGAGAGTCTCTTGAAGAAATTCGCCCTAAACAGGCGGAACCCAAGTCACGAGGTAAGTAATAACCATAACAAATGTCTGAGATGTATAGCCTAAGGCTGCGGAGGTAACAAATGGTGAAAAACAGTCAAAATGTACAATACAGTATAGAGTTCGTACCCTGCTGTATTCAAGCACCACCAAAAAATACGCGAAGCGAACCGATAAAAATAATCGTACATGGGTTAAACGACGAGGAAACTGCTAAGCTTCTTGTAAGTTATTTTTTCAATATTACTACACAGACGGAAGGAAACTTTTACGATCAAGATGGAAACCAAAAAAACGAAGAAATGGGAAAATACCATT
>JBFMAY010000009.1:0-56858 GCA_040755455.1 Thermodesulfobacteriota bacterium
ATCTGCACCACGAATTGTCAGTCCGTTTTTCGGAACTACGCATATAAAAATTACTTGCCAGTGGCTGCATCTGACAAAATGGGAACAAGGGGTTTGTAGCCCCTTCAAACTGAGAGTTTCATATAAAATAGTGCAGGTTCCCTTTGGGGAGGCCGATAAAAAAAGGTTTCAGGAAATTTTCCTGAAACCTTTTTTAAAATGAGATGATCTGTTGTGCGATTAAATTTAATTTTGTACTTTTTTTATCTTCAGATTGAGGGCCTGAATAATCTTTTTATACTTGATATGAGTTTGCTTAAGGTTCCTTAATGTTTTCAATCGTAGTGATTTTTTAAGTTGCTTGCTCTGCAGGTAGGCATTATCAAGATCCTCTCTTGTGTATCTCGCGACCGAGTCAACGCTGTCACATAGTCCATCGCCGTCTGTATCTTCGAAAGTAAGCAAACCGTCATGCCCGTATGCAGGTTCTCCATCCTGATCATACATGCCGGTTTCAAGATTTGCGTTTAAGATTTCCTGAAGCTCTTCTGCTGGCAGGTATTGCGGAACATACGGGTCTTCAGCTGGTATATGTGAGATAAAAGCCCGCAGATGGTTTCGTGCGCCTTTGCGTAAATTCTGGTAGACAGTCTGGATGTCAATGTTATCAGTCTGAACTAACAAGTCATTCAGGTCACTAATGGCAAGTTCCTCAATTTCCGCGCCAGCCTTAAAGGCTTCGAGCGATGAGATATTCCCTTTTGTCATGAGAGAGTCATAAAGATTCTGAATGGTTGGGTCGCTAAATACACCAGCAGGATTTGTATCAACTGGATCAGGCAAGCTGTATTTATCGAGCAGGGCTTTGACCGCATCCATGTGATTCTGCTCGCTTGTGGCAATATTTTCAAAAATTTCATGCCCCCACGTTTGATATAATACCTGATAAACGTCACGGGCGAGTTTTTCGCGTTCCCGCATTAAGGCAAGACTGTTCTGTTCTTCTATGGTTATTTCCTCAATGGGGAGGTTTGTCACAATGGATGTCAATACTGATTCGCCGTCTATCCCTGTGCAACCAGCATTTACGCCCCAGAAACCAGTTCGCGCGTTTGCGTTCAAAGGGATGAGAAGCAGGCAAAATGAGAGGGTTATGGCAGAACGTTTTAGATATTTGATAGTGGTTTTCATTATGTTCCCCATATGTTAATTTTTTTATTTTTTGTTAGCTCTGTGCAGGATGTCCGGTTAAATTAGCAAGGAGCATGCCGAGAAAAAATAATCAGTAAAAACATGGGATACGGGGAAAACTTATGAATTGTTCGTGAAATTGCGGTTCAGGATGAAAAAATATTTATGTAAAATTGATTTTGACTAGTGCGGATTGTAATATTTTTTAAACTGTTAGCGATTGTTAAAAAACAACCTGATTAGCGCTAATCTTCCGCATTCAAAACGCCATTACCGGAACGTACCATTCTTTCGACTTTGAAAAATATGCTCACCGCTATCTCGGCGAGGTTCAATACCGCTTTAACCGGCGTTTTGATCTCCAGCAAATGTTCAAGAGTTTTGTATTCACTGCCGCCAGATCTTGCAAGGTCCCTGAGTACAAACTACGCCTTGCGGAAGATTAGTGCTAATCAGGAAAAACAATAATTAAATACAGATCAGGATGCGAATTTTTTTCGTCTCCCGCCACAATTTTTGAATTTTTAGCTTTTATGCAGCTAGATAAGGCGGTTTTCTAAACAACTCAACTTTCGGAGTTGGTGTAACATTCTGATATCACGTTGTTAACATGTAATTTTTCTGTAAAGATTTGATCATGCTCAGTGCAACACTCATTATTGCATCAACCATAGCCAGGACTGCAGTTTCTGCGAATTCACCTGATTGCCTTACCGCATCCAAGGCCAGCGCCAGAATCCTCTGGAGTGCATCGATCAAGGTCAGGTCCCTGATCTCGTTGCAGCAGGCATGGTACAAACTGCCAATGGAGCGTGGATCGTCATGAAATCGCTGCTCCAGGGCCAAAAACTTATATCGGCTGAACACCAGAGATGTGTGAGCCACGAGCCCCTCATAATCCCGCAACTGCACCTCTCTCTCCAGATTCAAGTGGTGCTTGGCCATCTTGAAGAACACTTCAATGTCCCATCGTTTGCCGTAAATCCTGATTATCTCCTCATCAGGCAGGACAATATCGGTGGAGAGGATTGCCAGCCAACCTCGCCCGTTGCGATTTCGCACAAAGACAATTTTAACCTTCGGTCCATTCTCCATCGGCACGATGACGCTGGCAATGATCTTCGCTTTGCCCGGACGTTTCTTCACCCGCCGGTAAAGGTCACCAAGACGGACAAGATGGTCTTGGTAACGGTAGAAATTGCTCGTGATATCTTTCACCATACAGATCACCGGCACATGGGCGGAAAGCTCCGCAATCAGGCTTGCAAAACAAAACCAGCTGTCCATCAGGATGTAGTCTGCACTGATCCCAAGGGCCAAGACTCTCTTCACCATGGTTTCAAGCAGGTCCGTGGTCTTGACCATTGCCTCCTGACGGCGCTTGTAGCCGCACGTCCGTTTGTCGAGCACTTTGATAATCTCTTGGATGCGATTAGCAGCGTTGGCCGAAGAACGCAAAACGAAGTCCAGCGGCAAGAATGTCGCGCCATCACTCCAGCCAAGAGTCAGCAGTTTGAAACCCTTGAGATATTTGCGGCTGTTGTGGTCGAAAATTCTGGCCAGCAACTCAACAGTCTTGGAGCGCGACCTGTTGTAGTCGCTGTCATCAACCACAAGCACCCTCTCTCGCTCCTCGCTGGTCAACAGTTCGACTACTCTGACGACCTTAACCGCCAATCTCATGACAAACTGACGCCAGTTATAGCGGGGATTCTCCAAAAGATCATAGGCGACGTCTTTCTGGAACCCCAGTTCAGTATTGAGTACGATTCCCCGATAGAAACTCTGTCCTCGGAAAACGAGCAGGAAGGCCGCCTCAAAAACGACCAGAGGAGAAACTCCTTTGAGTTTCTTGATGCCGGACCGGTTCAGAAGGGTACCGACGGAAAAATTGTCAAAGAACTTTTTTATTGCGCCTTGCAGGCGTATTGCTTCTTGATCTATTTCGAATTGGTCTGTACTATGCATTTATGCTCTTCCTCCTTGATTTTATTGATTTTTTCGCAAAGCCAATATATCAAGAAGCGAAGAGCATTTCACTTTAAATATTAAATATTTTCGAGATGTTACCCTGTTTTTTATGCAGTCAGGTGGCATCTCCGAAAGTTGAGTAAACAATTTAAGACGGCGATTATTATTGATTCATTTTCTGGTTAAAATTCTTTTGACTTTCTGCTCTTAGGAGCTATAATACCTCCGTTTTTTGCGTGCTATGTATCCTGGGGTGTGGACCGGCCGTTTGGCATCATCGTAAAGAGCCGGCCTTTCCCCTGGATGATTCTCTAAACTGTGTAAATAGGTTTCTACATGGACGACCCTAGCCCTGGTAGGCATAATTTCCTGGCAGCAAGACCAAAAGCTGACCGACTGCAGTGGTGGACTGCGAAAGGCGCTAGGGGTTCAATCATGATTCCCTAGTCTGCTCTTATCCTGGTCCCTTCCAGTCAGTCTCTTTTATTCTGTCCAGACTGGAGGTGAACAATGACCACTCCTGAATATGCGCAAGAACTGCGCACCCTTCTTCTTAGCGGCGAAGGTGAAATCCGTCGCGATCTTTGCGCCGAGCTTCCTGAAGCAACACTTGCCGAGGTTCTGACAGGTCAATCTCCCCAGACTGTTTGGGAATTGCTTTCCCTGATGCGGCCATGGAAAAGGGCTGCGGTTTTCGGCTACTTCAATCTTGATTTCCAGGTATATCTCACAGAGAATATCAATAAAGACGAGCTGGCCGATTTGCTCACCGAGATGTCGGCTGACGAGCGGGTTGACCTGTTCAAGCGGTTACCTGAAGATGCCCAGGAATCTGTTTTTCCTCTTCTGGCCAAAGCCGAAAGGGAAGACATCCGTAAACTGAGCTCATATGAAGAAAGCATGGCCGGATCGGTCATGACCTCGGAATATGTCACGCTTACGCCTGATCTCACCGTCACCCAAGCATTGGAAAAACTCCGCCGCCAATGGCCAGGCAAGGAAACCATCTATTACGCCTATGTTATCGGGGAAGGGCGACGGTTTCTCGGTTTTGTCTCCCTGCGCAAACTGATCCTGGCAAAACCATCAGCCTATGTGGGCGATATCATGAAAGCCGAGGCCATTTATATCCTCGCCACCGATCCCCGGGAAAAGGCGGCTGAGCTCATTGCCAAATATGACCTCATTGCCCTTCCTGTGGTCAACGGCGGCGGTGCCCTGGTCGGTATCATCACCCATGACGATGCCCTTGACGTTGTTACCGAAGAAGCCACGGAAGATATGCTGCGCATGGCCAGCACCGATTCGGAGGAATATGAAAATTCTTCCATTCTGCAGAGTATCCGCCTGCGCAGCCCATGGCTGACCCTCAATCTTGGCACCGCCATGCTGTCCTCTTTTACAGTCAGTCTCTTTCAGGACACCATATCCCAGTATGTCATACTTGCCGCCCTTATGCCGATTATCGCCGGCCTCGGTGGAAACGCCGGAACCCAGACCCTGGCGGTAACCGTGCGCGGTATCGCCCTTGGCAAGGTGCCGCTTGGCCGCGGCCGCAAACTTATTTTGAAAGAAGCAGGCGTCGGCCTGCTTAATGGTGCCATTATCGGCCTGCTTGTCGGCTCCATTGCCCTGTTCGGTTTTCATAAGCCGTGGCTGGGGTTGATCATGCTGCTGGCCATGGTCTGCAACCTCATTATCGCTGGTTTGATCGGCTCTGCCATTCCGCTGGCTCTCAAGTCGTTAAAACTTGACCCTGCCCTTGGTTCCAGTGTATTTATCACGGCAGCCACCGATATCAGCGGGTTTTTCGTTTTCTTGAGTCTTGCCACGCTGATGATGCCTCTCTTGCAGTAGGTGTTTGCTTTTTCCAGGGACAAAAGAGGCGTCTCCCAAAAATCAACCGCCGCAGTTGCCCTGAGGCATGTAAACTGTTATGAAAAAACGCTTTTCTTTTCCGGTAATCTGGTTGACGACGGTTTAACAGCATAATTACAAGGAATATTTTCTTATGAAATCAATGCGAATCAGCTTTTTACACTTTTTTCTCCTGGCCTTTTTTCTTGTTTTTCTGTCCGGCAGCAAACAGATCGGCGCAAGTGAACAGGTTTTGACGATCACCATGCCCGCGGAAATTCTCCGGCAGATAATCAGCGACTCCCTGCCCATACCGGTTGAACCACAGAACAATTATATGGAAGGAAGCATTGTCGTTGATTCCCTGGAAAAACTTCAGATAAATGAAAAATCAATCTTTATTCAGGGGGTTGTCCTGGGTCGCGATATCGCGATGAATACCAAAATCGCCGGCCAGACAGTCAAGATGGAGCTGGGGAGCGTTAAGCTACCGGTGACATGCGAGCTTTTTCTCCGTTTCGATAAACAGAAGAAGATTCTTTTTGTCACACCGGTTTTCCCCAAAGTGGAGAAAAAGGCAAGCTCCGATTCCGCTGACATTCTTCTGCCGTTACTGTCCTCCCTTGGCGGCAAAGAATACCCGGTTTCGTTTGATTCCATGGAGCCCTTTCTCTTCAAACTGGGCACGCGCAATATTCCGGTCAAACTGGTGGCTGATGATATTCAGACAATGAAGGGGACCATGGTGATTAAAATGATACCCAAGGTGTATAAATCCCTTTGATTTGTATTGGATGAGCAGGTCATGACCCAACCAGGGGCAAAAACGGCTCTCACCATCCTTGCCCCCGTCAATATCATCCCCTCGCATCGCGGCCGTACCGATCCGCCGCTTGTTCCTTGACAGGAGATGCGGGGGCTGTGTGTCCGATTGCGAGTTTCTGATGAGGCTCCGGCGTTGCGCTGCGCAGGTTGCCGGAGCGATGAACAAGGCTCTGTGTTACAGGCTAATTACCGTGCTGTTGCAGGCCATTTCGATCATTTTCACCGCAGTCCCCATCTGGGCGCCTTTAATGAGATCAGCCTCGGAGATTTGTCTGGATTTGGCACAGGGGGTACAGGCATATATCGGGACTTCATACTCCTGGAGATATGCCAGCAGATCGTCAGCAACGTCGCCGGTGGCGGCCTTGAGATGGTCGGCAACGCCCTTTTTGGCGATGTAAACGGCCTCATCAAGCAGGAAGACGGCCACGTTCTTGCCGTTTTCCTTCGCGACTTTGGCGAGGTGGATGGCTCGAGTGGAGCGGTTGGGGTTGTCTGTGCCACAGGACAAGATAATCAATACATTGTCATTCATTTCGTTTCACCTCGGATTGGTTAAATTTTACCATATATGGAACAATTGAACTGACGGAAATATGGGATACCGCAAAGGCCGGCACATATGGCTGCCCGGATGGTCTTTGTTCGGTGCCTATGCCGGATGCTGCGGAATTAATTAAAACGATTTTCGTCGATATATATGTGAAAAAAATGAATAATTGTCAAACAGTTCTTTTCTCGGGAAAGTGATTTGCTGGAAAGATTGACAGACGGAAGGTGTTTGTCTATATTGGGGCAGAAGCGGGTTCCCATTTTTTTACTCCGCTGCAAGACAGTTATATTCACCGACCCCCTGCATTTGCTTGCCGGCCTGCAGTCCAAAGGGGCTGATCCGCTATGCGGCCAGGCATCTCGATCTTACTTATCCCCAATTATCTTCTAATCTTTTTATGCAACAGTTATTACATCATCTTACATCATTGGTGAGGGCCATGACCGCAAGCCGCTTTATCATGATCTGCACCGTTCTGCTCTGCCTGTTTGCGTTACCGTCCAGGTTGACCGCAGCCACCAAGGTTGAGCTGCCGCTAACCTTAAGTACCGCGCTTTTGCATAACTCGCTTGCCCGGTATCTGAATCCTGAGATCGACAAGCCCGCCGTTCTTTATCAGGAAGGGCCATACCGCTATCTGCATTCAGACCAGCCGCGGCTGTATATCCGCGGCGGCCAGCCGCACTTCTCAAGCCGCATTCTCGCTAACCTGGGCTTCAAGTTTCTCGGGATATGGCCTGTGGCCTTGAAGTGGAACGGTTCCATTGACATGACTCTTTCTCCGTATGTGGATGAGCAATGGCAGTTGCGTTATCATATTGTTGATTCGATTATTTATGATAATGCCGGTGCCAAGCCGATGATATCAGGCTTCATCTGGAACCTTACCAAGCGTTTTCTCCACCCCCGTCTGGAAAATTTTTCTCTTGATCTCAGCATGCCCCAGCAGGAGATAGTTGCTTTTCTCAGAGCCTGTGCCTCGCCTGCGGAGATGGCCCAGGTTGATGCCATCCTGAAAACGATTATCGCCGGTACCCTGCGCATAGATGTCAACGGCATCGTGGTGCCTTTGATGCTGACCGTCCCGAACGGTCAGCTAGGCGCCGAGATGCCCGTAGCTGCCGAGGCACCGCTTGACTCCGCCGAAATTGAGGGTTTTCAGAAAGTACTGGAGCCCTGGGATGCATTCCTGGTTTTTGTCATCAAGAGCGCCGGGGGCGATTTCGTCGATGCGAAAATGCGCGAGCAGCTCTTTGATCTGCTCATATCCAGTCGTTATCAGCTGCTGCCGATCCTGGCCGGCGAGGTGTCGCTGGAGGGCGGTGATCCGCTGCGGGCCCTGTTTGTCGATGCCTGGCATCAACTGCGATTGGTCATAGAAGAGGCCGAAGAGCGTGGCCTGATCCAGGAGCAGCCTCTCCGCTACATGACCTTTGTCAATGCCGGGGATGCCCTGCTTGCCTTGGACGCTGCGGTGCCGCGACTTGGCATGCAGATCACCAGTGACGGCCTGCGGCGGTTGGCGCGGACGCTGCAACCGGCGGGCACGGGCGATCCGCTGTATTTTGACTGGGAAGTTGATCCCGCCCTGCGGGAATTGTTTTTGTTTGAGCCTGAACCAGCCCCTGAACCTGTACCTGAAACTGAACCTGTTCCTGAAGCTGTTCCTGACGCCGCCCCGGCAGAAGTTGTGCCGTCGCTCAGCCAGCGTCTCCTGGACTTTCTTGTTCCCCTTGTTTACGCCGAAGAGGCTGCGTCGAGCAGGTCTTTGAACCGTTGGGTTCCTCGCCCGGAGGAACTGGAGCAGTACCAGCAGCTGATCGGCCGATTGCTCCAGTCTATTGCCGATGAGGAGCTGCAACGCAGCAATCTCGATCCCCGCTATGCAGCGATTTTCCAGCATCTTGTGCCGTCCACTGCCCTGATTGAAAGTTGCTGGCGCCAGTTCGTGAGCGAGGGCGATCAGGTGACGTTTCTGCGTTCCAGTGCTGGCAGCATCGGCCTGATGCAGATCAATCAGAATGTCTGGCGCGGCTTCTATAACATGGAGCGCCTGCGCTGGGAGGTTCCTTACAACATTCGGGCCGGTTCCCAGATTCTCATGCGCTATCTCAAGCAATACGGCATAGCTGTGGCGGACAAGAATGGCGACCCCGGTTACGCGCCACGGTCCACCTATTCGGTGTATAACGCCGGTCCCCGCGCTGCGCGGCGTTTCATGAAGAAAAACAGTACCTCCAGGGAAAAGCGGGTCGATGAAAGATTCTGGGAGATCTATCAAGGGATTGAATCCGGAGGAACAGTAGACCTCTCTAGCTGCGATATCGATATCTTCCAGTCTCCGTAAGGTAAACCTGTTTTCAATGAGGCGGGGATTCTATCCGGGGGGCGCGCAGTTGTGCGGCCCATGCCCGGCTTGCGCTTCCCCGCCTTTCTTTTTTCTGCGCTTCGCAGTGATTCCCCCTTGCAATTCCCGCCAGTAGATCTGTGACAGGTGGAGTTGGTGATCCGAGTTTTGTTTTCCGGAATGTCCGTTTTTCCGGAAAAGCGGACAGAAATATCCACTAAAATGAATATGGATTCAGTAGCTGGTTAAAGCATACAAGAAATTGGAGTAATTTCTACAAATAACTATTTGAAATTGTATAATATTTTTATATGTATCAAAAAATGTATCAATGGCTTTTAAATTGCATAGACATCAAAAAAAATCACAGCGTTTCGGGAGGGAATATTCGCTTTGCGTTGAGGATGAGCTGTGAACACGAAGGAGCTGAATCGCATGTTTGGGGGAATATGCCGATTTCACAAGGGAGGAATGAAATGATGAGAAAAAAGCTGCTTATTCCAGCTGCCCTGTTCCTGTGGACAGCGTCAGCCGGCATGGCTAATGCCACGTATTATCACTTCGAAGACGATAGGCTTTGCGATGTGAATTTTGATGCCAACAATACTGATTCAAACGATACAATATACACAACATACACATGGAAATTTAATCTGAATGATGACATGATGGATCTTTGGGAGATATTCCCCCCTCCCTCCCCGACTGAACCCTATGATTTTTCAAAGCTGAATCCAATTTACGCGGGAAAGGGGAACATGGACACTGATGACATTCTTCATCGCGCTTACCTTACCATGAAGTTTAAGTACGTGAATATTGATAAGGAGGTTGAGGAAATTGATCTTTTGTTTGACAGCTCTACGTACTGGACCGAATATACCATCTCACAAGGAGGGACTGGCATCATTAATGTAAAGTCTTATTTGTATGATGATCATACAATGGACGTTATAATGATTGCTAATTTTGGGGATTTTACCGTAGATTTTATGAATCTCAGCGGCTGTTATCAAACCGCCCCGGTCCCCGAACCTGCCACCATGCTGCTTTTCGGCACCGGGCTCGCCGGGCTTGCCGGTTTTGCCAGGAAAAAATCAAAGAAAGGTTGATGCCGATCCCTGCCGGAGAGATTGCTTTTTGCACCTAATCTCTCTATGGGTCCAAAAGGGGATGCTGCCTTGGCAGCATCCCCTATCCCGCCTATTTTGCCCCGAACACCCGTTTCAGCAGGTCAGTGGTCTGTCTGGCCGGATTTTCGCGGATGGCGGCTTCCTCCTTGGCCACATAAAAGAAAATGCCGTCCAGCCCTTTTTGCACGGTGTAGCTGGTTAAATCGGCATTGACATCCGGCGCGAAGGGGAGGGCCTTGTATTGCCCCATGACGTTATTATAGGATTGCACCGCCCCGACCTGTGACAGGCTCTGTTCAACAACAGGCTTCATTTCCTTGGCCAGGTCAGGGGACATCTTGCGCTGGAAATATTTGGTTGCCGAGTCTTTCGGGCCTTTATAGATTTTCATGACATCATCAAAGGTCATGGCGGTAATGGCCTGCCAGAAAAGTTCCTTTGCCTTCGGAGTGGCAGCCTCGGCCGCCCGGTTCAGCTTCAGCTCGAGATCGTCGAGAAGATTGGACATGCCGACCTGGGACAACATTTTTTTTGCGGTATCGAGTTGAGATGGCAGGGGGATATGGATGGATGGGTCGGTATTAAAGCCGTCAGGACTGCCCAGTTTGCTCACGACATTTTCCGTGCCGATGTGCAGCGCATCCTTGAAGGCCCCGCCGATTTCTTCATTGGAAAGGCTGCTTGACCCTGTTTTCGACTGGGCTGCGCCGAGAATTTTCGATCCCTGCTCAAGCCAGCTGCCTTGTGCATGAATCGCAGCGGGCAGCAAAGGAATAGTCATGCAGCCTGAAATGGTGATTACAGTCGCCAGTTTCTGGAAATTTTTAACCGTGATAGACATAGGGCACCTCACTCATCAATAGTATTTATCTGATTTGGTTTACTGCTGCATTTGTTTGATCAAAAGGATATGAACATTTGTTGCGATGGTTACAGGGAAAAAGAGTTTCTCCTGCAGCCGGTTGCCGATGAATTTGATCGGCTTCACAATCCCCAGGGCCTGTCGCTTTGCCGGGTGAAATCTATTCTGTTATTGGTCACGATGTCTGTTGTTCCTTTGCCGCTGCCATCAACGAGGGCTGCTCTTCCTCCCATGTCAAACACTAGTAGTTTCATAGGGCAAAAGGCAAGTGTTAAACCGATAAAACAGGTGGCAAGGGCTGTTTTTCATCCTCTGCCCCCAGCGAAACGTATGCGGCCGAAACATCGCGGCAGGTGAAAGTTCAATTCATCCACCGGCGACCAGGCGGCCCAGTGCGGGTGGGAGGTTTCATCCCCGCATTTATAAAAATTGGCCCGCCAGACCCGGCCTGCCGGATCCCCCAGCGGACCGGCATACTGCTCCAGCAGGGCAAACGGGATGCGGAATTCAATGAGCCAGGTGACGTCATCACACATCTCCGGCTCGACCAGTGGCGGCAGGGAATGATAGATGCTTACCAGGCTGCCCTGTCCGGCTGTCAAGCGGGTGAAATCCTTGAAACCGTGTTCCACCCGGGTGGGGTCGATAATGTAGGAGGCCAGCATGGCCCCGCCGCAGTTGAACTCAAAGTTGAAATAACCGCTGTCTGTTGTCGGCTGGACGAAAAACTCGACGCAGCTGTCCTTGTATACCGCCTGCTGAAACCGCTCATGAACACAGCGGACATAGCGGTCCCTGACGCGGAAAAATCCATGCAATGCCGCGGGACTGCGGAGCAGTTTCGCCTCGGTCCGCGGGTGATGGTCTGTGCTTTCCGGCCGGAAGGCGGCGACAGGTAAAACCGGGGCCTGCCGCCAGACGGGGCTGTCCCATTGTTTCTGCAGCTCCAGGGCATGGGGCACGGATAACACCGTGTATTCTGGGAGTGACATGATCAATCTTAACAAGTCATTGCGGGTTGCGAGGTGGTTGGTGATGGGCCGCGGCGGTCAGGCGCGGCTTCTCGGCCACAGGATTTGTTGCAACAGCTGTCACTTTCCTGGCTCAATATGGCCGGTGCCGTGGCAGGTCGGGCATGGCACCTCGGGGGTGCACTGGCAGTCCTCCCAGTTTTCTCCGGTCTGGGTGCCGCGCCACTCCATGCTGCATTCGCAGGTGCCGGCAATAACCTTTTTCCCCTGGCATGCGGGGCATATCGTTGTGGTTTTCTGTGGCATGATCGACTCCTTCTGCTTTGTTGTTTTAAGCCACCCGGACGCGGGCAGATCCCGGCGCCGGGGACGGTTTTCTATGGCCTTTCGGCTGATGTGAGGGCAAAGTTGTACAGCCGCCAATGACAGGCTGTTTGGGTGAAACCGGCTTCCCGCAGCCAGGAAAAATGATCCGTCAAGGTCATGGGGTGGTCTTTTTCACGATGTTTCGCGTACCAGAACTCCGGGTCCTCCCCCTGGGCCGCCATGAATTTCTTCCACAGGCAGTAGTGATCCTCTGTCACTGCCGGGTCCTCATCGATAATGATATCCCTGGCAATAAATTTTCCTCCACTGTTGAGGGCTTGGTAGATGCTCCGATAAAAGGGCCTTCTTTCCTGCCAGGTGAGATGATGCAGGGTGAGCCCGGCCAGGATGATATCATAGCCGCTGCCGAGCGGGTCAACACGGAAATCGCCGGATTGCAGGGAAAACCTGTCAGCAAAGCGGGCCAGTTTTTTCCTGTAGGCCTGCAGCATGTTTTCCGTCAGATCAAAGCCGACGATACGGGCGCGGGGAAGTTTGTGGAAAACCAGTTCCGAGAGAATGCCGTTGCCGCATCCCAGGTCAAGCACCCGGTATTGTCTGTCCTCATCCGGCAGCAGATCCTGTATAACCTGGTGCTGGAAAAGATATTGCGGGACAAGCCTCACCATCAGCTCTTCATATTCATCCGCCTGCCGGGCAAAATGTTCCTGCACCTGGCGCTGTTTCATGCTGCTCCTTCAATCACAGGGCTTGCCGGTCGCTGCAGGGAAGAGGACCGTCCCGTTTACCTTTGCAAAGAGTCATCCTGATAAAGCCATAATTTATAAATTTACTCATAAAACGCGGCAAAAGTAAGGTAAAAAAAAGAGAAAATCATAGCTTGTTTATCTGTCAGGATTTATTTGGGCGAAATCAGGTCCTTCTCCATGAAACGGCAGGATGGGAAAAGGAGGCGCCGTAAAATGCAGACGCTGCGGTTTTTTGAAGATAAGGCCGGCGGAAAGCGCGAGACGATTTTTGTGTTTCCCTTTCATACATTAGCAGTTTTTTCTTGCAAAATAACCCTTGGCGAGTTTGGGTATTTCTGAGATAATATTCATTTTGCAGAAAATATGGCGGAAGGGATACGGAAGGAAATTGCCTTCCTGCCCTAGTGGCTTGGGTTTGAATGGTACTCAGTTGGTCCTTTTCACATATTTCCATTTATTGATGTTTAATATCGCAATAAGTGGAAAATCTGTCCGTCTATATGGGTTATTATTATGGAAAGTTTCCACTTATCAACAAGATAAGCTGACCGTGAGCTCCGCTGCGCTACGCCCACAGTCAGCTTATCGTCGGCTGTTGCGCTTCGCTCGAACGCTCCTTGACAGGCTCCGCTCACGCTCCGCCTATCAAGGGCCTTCGAGCCGACTGCGATTCTCGGCACGAGAAGGAAAAAACGGACTTTCCTTCTCGTGCTTGCGAGTCTCGCGGCTCAACAGCCGACGGTTCTGCAGTCATAAAGAATAATGGAGATATGAAATGTTATTTGGAATGGATCGAGAGCTTGCGATAAACAAGTCTGGCGTGCGGAAGATATTCACTCCACATACACCCATTCAAAGTATTGACCTTTTCTTTGGTCGTCAGTCAGAAATACAACGAATAATTGAGCACCTAAATACACCTGGTCAACATTCTCTCCTGTTTGGAGAAAGAGGGGTGGGTAAAAGCTCATTAGCCAACGTTGCATGCGAATTATTATTGAAGCATCTTGTTAAAGGTAAATTTTTCAAGAAACGCTGCGACAGCGGTGACACCTTCCCAAGTATCGTTGCAACTTTGTTATGTGAAATAGGAATTGATATTTATGTTTCACAAAGTGAAAAAATGAAATGCGAAGGAGGCAAGGCAGGCTTGTCAATTCCTTTGGCAAGCGCTTCTGTTGACACCCAAACAACCAATAAAACGATCAATCAAGGATTCCTTGATCGGGCAAATTCGCCGAGCTGGGTAGCTGAACAATTAAAAAACCTAGACGGGTTATTTCTTCTTGATGAGATAGATGCTTTGTCAAACTCTGAAGACAAGAAAAAAATTGCTGAATTGGTAAAGCTATTAAGTGATGAAAATTCTCCGCTAAAGATTCTTATTGTCGGAATAGCCGAGTCTAGTTCAGATCTTACAGCCGGTCATCCTTCAGTGCAAAGATGTCTTCGTGAAACGCGCTTAGGCAGAATGAGTCCGGAAGAGTTGTCGCAAATTATTGTTGAAGGGCAGAAAAAACTGAAAATAAATTTTTCATCTACAGCAATCAAACGTATCGTTTCTGTTAGCTCGGGATATCCACATTTCACACACTTATTGGCCCTCAAATCAGCGGAAGATGCAATATCTGATAAGAAAAAAGATATAAATGTGGCGGATGTTGAAAAATCAACTAGGAGAGCTGTTGAAGATGCTGAAGGTTCGCTAAAAAGGGCTTACGATGAAGCGGTAAGATCCTTTACCACAGATACTTATAAAAAAATTCTACTCGCAGCATCAATTTGCAAAGAAGAAGAAATCAGATCAAATGAGTTGCGAAAGGCATTTCAATCTCTTTGGGGGGCTCAAATAACCCAAGGAAGTTTAAGTAATTATCTTAAAAGGTTAGTAGCTGAAGACTCCTCTGCAATACTTAGAAGGATTGCGAAAGGTGTTTACAGGTTCTCAGACCCGCGCATGCCTAGTTATATCAGGATCGCACAGGCACATTTAATAGAAATTGCAGAACCAGACGCTTGAGTGGACGCGAAGAAACTCGGCGGCCTTGCGGTCAAGTTCTTTGGCGCGCCACTTAGCTTAACGTTCCCGACGACGCAGTCCCCGGGAACGAAGTCATACCTTTAGGCGAACTGCTGATAGCTGCCGCTGCATTCGCCGTTAAATGAGTAAAATAGGGTGGAACCAGAGACAGGACATAGCGTTATAATTACTATGATGAAGATCCCGAACCGTAACACCAGGCACCTGCCACCCCGGCCATCTTCGCCCAACATATCGAGATGAATATAAAAAGATGAAACAATTACCCGATGCGCTCCGTCATTTGTTGTCGCAGACCCGCCACCTGCCGGCCCTCATCATCCTCTGCCTGGTCACTCTGTCTTTGAACGGCATGAGCAGCAACGTTTCAGCCGAGGAAACCGTCCAGCAGGAAACCCTGTCCCCAACCGGCGCAGCCGAGAACAGCGTTACCGTTGCCTCCGTCAGCACGGATGCCCTCTATGGCTACCTGGCCCACGAGATGGACCGCTGGACCGCTGGCACGGTGGTTTATGACGAGCATGACAGCGGCGCGGCCGGTTTTTATCCCATCAACTGGTCGGGCGAGGTGAACGATCTCACCCTGGCCCCTGACAGCCGGGAAAGCCCTTTTTCCGGCGATACCTGCCTGCGCGTCACCTATCAGCCGGAAAAAAGAAGAGGCTGGGCCGGAGTGACCTGGGCCTATCCCAATGTGAGCGGAGGAAACTGGGGAGAGCGCCGCGGCCGGGTCTTGGTGGGGGCCACCGAACTGACCGGTTGGATTCGCGGCAAAGCCGGCGGGGAGCGGGTCAGAATCGAGGCCGGCGGCATCAATGAGAAGGCCGGCAGCGATTCCGCCCAGCCGAACCGCGATACCCTGCCCCGGCTGAAAACCGAACCGAAAGTCCTGAAACTGACAACCGGCTGGCAGCCGTTTAAAATTCCGATGCCGCCGGGGGCAAACCTCACCGGGGTGATCGGCGGGTTTTCCCTCTTTTTTGAGGCGGGGCAAAATCCCGACGGCGCCACGGTCTATCTCGATGATGTCAGGTACAACAATGCCGACCGGAACATGCTGCGGCTGCTCAAATCATACCGGGCAACGGCGGCCGCGGAGGACAAGTCGCTGCGCAATGCCGCCTTTCTGTACGACAATGCCCTGACCCTGCTGGCCTATCTGGCCAAAGGTGACGCAGACAGCGCGAGGCGGGGGAAAATCCTGGCCGATACCCTGGTGTGGCTGCAGAATCATGACCGCTATTACCGGGACGGCAGGTGGCGCAATGCCTATCTGGCCGGTCCGCTCAATGAACTTTCCGGTGAAATGGCCCGGCTGCCCGGCTGGTGGCAGATTCCGGCAGATGGGGCGCCGCACGGTTCCCCTGCCGCCTGGGTGGAGGACAGATACCAGGTCAGCTCTGATACAGGCAATATGGCCTGGACCGTCATCGCCCTGCTGGCCGCCCATCGCAAGTATTCGCTGCCCGGCCGGGAAATGCCGTACCTGCGCGCGGCACTGCAGGGAGCAGAGTGGATTGAGCGCCATTGCCGGGTCGACGAAACAGCCGGCAATGCAGAAACCCTGGTGGGCAAAGGCGGCGGCTATTGCGGCGGTTTCGACGGCTGGGAGGACGACGGCAGCGGTGGCGGGCCGAGGCGCTTACTGTGGCGCAGCACCGAACACAACATCGATCTCTTTGTTGCCTTCATGCAGCTGGCCGATGTCACCAATGATCCGGTCTGGCTTGCGCGGGCAAGGCATGCCCGCAGTTTTGTCCTGAAGATGTATGATCCCCAGGAGGGCCGTTTCCTGGCAGGGGCCAGTGACCTTGACGGCTCGGTTAACCGCGATGTGGCGCCGCTGGACGTGCAGACCTGGGCCCTGCTGGCCATGGGCCATGACCCGGAGTTCCGCAGAGTCATCGGCTGGCAGGATGATACAGTGCTTCCTGCCCCCGTCCAGTGGCTTGAGGCCAATGTGCGGGAATTGCAGCCGGAGCCCGCCTGTGGCGGCACATTCGGCTACAGATTCAGCCGGGAAGGGAAGGGGATCTGGTTTGAGGGCACGGCCCAGGTGGCCGCCGTCTATAATTTTCTCGGCCGGCAGGAGCAGGCGGAGCAGATCATCAGGTATCTGGCCAGTCCGGTTTTTGTTGCGGAGAGCAACCACGGCAGGGACCGGGGGGCGGGCATGTATGCCGCCTGTCCGGATCAGGCCGAGACAGGCTTCCAAAAGGAGTTGGAGGGCTGGGCGGGGCAGTGGATCTATCCCCGGCGGCTGCACATCGGCGCAACCTCCTGGTATCTTTTTGCCCGGTACGGCGTCAATCCCTTCTGGCTGAAACTGTTTCCCAAGTCGCCCTGAACCGTTTTCGTTTAGCCATCCGCTACACCAATCCCTGAACAAGCCATGGCGCCACCATCGAGACAAAGCCGGCGCTGGTGGCCCCGGCCAGGTATTGCCGGCCTCGCTGTATTCCCTGGCTGCGTCGAGGCAGGTTTTGTTGATTGATTTCATGATGATTTTCATTACAATGGCACAGGGAGTTTTTTCGACAATCTCACTTACACGTGCGGGACATCCGGTATGGAAAACGTTACCCTGGCCCTGGCCGTATTGCTGGCCGCAGGAGTGCTGGCGGCAAAGGCGGGACAGCTGCTGAAATTGCCTTCCGTCACCGGTTACATCCTGGCCGGTCTGCTGCTCGGCCCATCCGGCTTCGGCATCGTGACCATGGAGTCGGTGGGCCATAAGCTGCACCATTTTACCCAGATCGCCCTCATGCTGATCGCCTTCGGCATCGGCGAACAGATCGAAGTCAAACGTCTGCGGCAGTCGGCCAGAAGCATCGGTGTCATTGGTTTTTGCGAGGCGATAGGAGCTTTAGTCTTCGTGGCGTCCGTCTCTTTTTTCGTGGCCAGGCTGTGCTCCCTGGACTGCGTGGACTGGGGAACGGATGATTATCTTGTCCTGGCCTTGCTGCTGGGAGCGGTTTCCGTGGCCACCGCTCCCGCCACCACCCTGCACGTCATGCGGGAGCTGAAGGCCAAGGGGCCGCTGACCTCAACCCTTATGGCGGTTGTCGCCATTGACAACGGCCTGGCCATAATCCTTTTCGGCCTGGCCATGTCCTTGGCCGGGCAGCTTAGCACCGCCGGTAGCGGTTCATTGCCCGGCGCCGTTTTCGGCAGCGTGCTGGAGATTTCTTTATCGCTTTCCGCAGGTCTCCTCACCGGTCTGGTCATCTCCTTTGTCCTCCATCATCTGAAACGGCAGGACGAGATGCTTACCGCCGGTCTGGCCCTGCTGCTTCTCTGCGGCGAGGGATGCCGTCTTTTTCATCTGTCGCCGCTGCTTGCCGGCATGGCTGCCGGTTTTACCGTGATCAACAGGGTAACGAGGGATGTCCGCCTTTTCCGGGCCCTTAATGCCTTTGAGCCCCCCATTTATGTGCTTTTTTTTACCCTTGCCGGCAGTCACCTCGATCTTGCCTCTCTCGGCAACGCGGGCTGGCTCGGGCTTGTCTATTACTTTTTCAGGATTATCGGCAAATACTGCGGGGCTTACAGCGGGGCCTTTTTCTCCGGCGCACCGGCTATGGTGCGCAACTACCTGGGGGTGGCCCTCATGCCTCAGGCCGGGGTGGCCATCGGTCTTATTTTTCTGATCAGCAGTGATGAAAATCTGGCCGCCTTTTCCGCCATCATCACCCCGGTTGTGCTCGCCGGCGTGGTGCTCTCCGAGCTTTCCGGACCGGTCTGCGCCCGGCTGGCGGTGATCAGGGCCGGGGAGTCCGGCGAAACCGTTGAACAAGACTTGCAGCCCAACGGCAGAGCAGGAAAAAGAGAGAACAACAGTGTCAAAAGCCCTGAAGCCTTTTCCCTGGTGCCGTGGACCTGGGAAAAACTCGTTTCCCATCCCATACCTGACGGGGTGGTGGCCTTCGGGGCCAAGCAGTCGGCCAAAGTAAAAGGCCTGGCCCGCATGGCAACGATTTTTGCCCATCATTACAATGCGGTGCCCCTGTCGGTGCGGGTAGTGCAGCCATCCAGCAGAGGATATATCTTCAATGGAGCCATGGATTCTCTTTTCAGCGGAGAACGTGATGAGGTGGAAAAACTCGGCTATGAACTGCAGACTGAACTGGTGCCGGACAAGGATATTGCCTCCGGCCTGGTAGCTGCTGTGGAATACAACGACGCCAAGGCGGTTGTCCTCGGCTATCCCATTGAAGGAACCTTTCAGAGCTTTCAGGAGATTCTGGAGAAGGTGGCGAATAACGTCGCCTGTCCGGTGGTTCTGGTCAGGTTTTATGGCGAGCTGCATACGAAAAGAATACTGGTGCCGGTGCGAAGCCTGGAGGAACTGGGTGATGTGGGGCCCATCGTTCATGCCCTGTCACGGGTGGGTGATCATCAGTTGACCATTCTTTACCTGTTGTCCGCTGATGAGCCTGATGAGAGAGTGGAATTCAAGAAGCATCAGCTGGCGGACTGGGTGAAGCGGCTGAAAATCACGGCACAAATCACGTTTCAGATTGACAAGACCGAGGCCCGGCAGGAAACGATTCTGAAGGAGTCGGAAAAGCATGATCTGGTGGTCATGGGCACATCGAAAAAGAACGTGCTGAAAAAACTGTTTTTCGGTTCGCTGGTGGAAACGGTTTCCCGACGGATCCGCAAGCCCCTGCTGATTGTTTACCGGCCGGCCAATGAGGCACTGCTGGCCGACAGACAGCTGCGTTGAGCTTTAATGCGTGTTGAATTTCTTTTTTTTGTCTTCATTAAATGTTAATGGAAAATTTGATCTCAACTCTATAGGAGCCAGCAGTCAGAATTCAGAAGCCATAATGACTGATTTTTTCGCCTTTCTTCATTATTCTGACTTATGAATTTTGAGGCTTCTTTCGGGAAACATTTCGCAAAAATGCAGATAGTATTATTCCCGGCACGTGCCATATCGGGGGAGCCATGGATTCGGATTTGATAAGCTCGCATAAGCTGCTGGTGGCAGGCCAGAGCTATGAGGCCTGCAGAGACAATGTGTTGCGCTTTTTTCATAACACCGTGCTGGTCAAATATGACCGGGTGAGGGTCATCGCCGATGAAGCGGTGTCCGCGCTGCAGGATGGTTTTATGGAAAAACTGGAAGCCGGGGTGGAACAGAACCGGCGGAGGGTAGGGCAATTGCTGGCCGAATTACGGCAGGAGGGTTTTAGTGAGCTCGGGGCCTGGCAGAACATGCCCCAGGGGTATCCCAGCAAAACCGTCCATGAGATCGCCCATCTGCTGGACGGTTTTTTCGGGATTGACTCGGCATTTTATAATCTGATTGACGACTCGCACTGGGTATCTGCCCAGCTGCGGCAGGAGATGAGCAGAAACCCAGTGCGTTACTGGCTGATCAGGGCCGATGGCAGTTCACAGGTGGCGGAGGCGGACAGGGTGCCGTTCCTGCGCCGCCACGGCAGGGAGTAAACGTCCCTGTTCACGGAGCCAGGACAATGGGCAGGTACTCCGGCTGCCAGCGCATGTTGGTGATCAGTTTGTTCAGCTTTTCCGGGTCGTTGTCGTGCTGGAAATCGCTGAAGGCGCAGAGATGACCGACATTGGCCTTGATGGCGGTGAGGCCCACGGCCTGGGCCACTTTGAGGCTCACGTCCTGCAGTTCCGCTACCGGCGGCAGCAACTCGCCCCTGGCCATGGCCTCGGGCTGGACGCATTGTGAAACCGCATGGGCGGCGGCGGTGAAAAAGGACGGCAGCACCTCCTTGGCCCCTGAGGCAATAATGCCGAGCCCCACACCGGGAAAGACAAAAACGTTGTTGCACTGACCAATGGTGTATGGCGTGCCGTTGTGGACCACAGGCGGGAAGGGGCTGCCGGTGGCGACCAGGGCCTTGCCGTCGGTCCACCGGTAGATATCCTCCGGCAGGGCCTCGGTCATGGAGGTCGGGTTGCTGAGCGGCAGAATGACCGGCCGGGGAGTATTGGCCGCCGCGGCCTGCACCACTTCCCTGGTGAAACAGCCTGATTGGCCGGAGGTGCCGATGAGCACGGTCACTTTTTCGTGCCTTACCACATTTTCCAGGGTGCCGTCCCCGTCCTTTTGCAGCCATGGGAGGCGAGAGGGGTCCTTGGCGAATTTTTCCTTGTACGGTTCAAGTTTGCGGCCCGCGGTGACCAGCCCCTGGCTGTCTAGGGTGTAGATGCGGCTGCGCGCCGCTTCCGGGCTTAACCCGTTTTCAATCAGGGCGGTTTCGATCTGTTCGGCAATGCCCACCCCGCCGGCCCCGGCGCCGTGGATCAGATAGACCTGGTCCTCCAGCTTCTCTTTTTTGATGCGCATGGCGGTGAGAATGCCCGCCAACGTCACGGCCCCTGTTCCCTGGATGTCATCATTAAAGGAAATCAGGTCGTGCAGGTAGGCGTCCCTGATGGCAAAGGCGTTCTGTTTGGAAAAGTCTTCCCACTGGCACAGGGCATTGGGAAAAACCGCCCGGAAGGCCTTGGCAAAGCGCTGCACGAAGCGCAGATAATCGCTGCCGGAGAGTCTTTCATGACGCCAGCCCAGGTAAAATTCATCGGCCAGCAGGGCCTTGTTGTTGGTGCCCACGTCAAGGGAGATGGGCAGGCAGTGCCAAGGGGCGATGCCCGCCCCCTGGGTGTAGAGCATGAGTTTGCCGAGGCAGATGGCGATGCCGCCGGCGCCCTGGTCGCCGATACCGAGAATTCCCTGATTGTCCGTCACCACCGCCACCCTGATCCCCTGGTGCACATACCGGCGCAGGATCTCTTCCGCCCGGTCGATATTGCCGGGATACAGGTGAATGCCGTTGGCAGTGCGGAAAATCGACGAATACCGCTGGCAGGCAAGACCAACGGTGGGGGTGTAGATGATGCCCATGTAGGTTTTGATATCACTGCGGATCAGGGCGTGGGACAGGGTGACGTTGCGGTCGAAAAGGGCGCGGATATAGATGAAACGTTCGATGTCATCTTCCTTGTTCTTCACCTTTTCGGCACTGTTGATCACCTGGCTTGCCAGCGAGCGGGGGGAGGGCGGCAGGGCGCCGTCAAGACCCAGCTTTCTCCGTTCCTCCTCGGTGAAGGCCGTGCCTTTATTGACGAAATTGAAGTATTGCAGGGCCAAGCCCGGTTTTTTCGCAATAATCGCCTCGGTGTTGCCGTACTCGCCGTACTTGAATGCGTAGATATCTTCTGTCATAGAGCTCGCTCAGTTAAGATTATTTACCGAAAAGGCCTTTCATGGCATCCATGGCCTTCTGCATTTCCTGCTCTGTTTGCTTATCCATCCGGTTTGCCGGCGGAGCCTGCTGTCCTGCGGACCCGCCCTGATTCATGGCGTCTCCGGCCTGTTCCTGCATCTTCTGGGAGGCATCCGGGGATTTCAGCGTGTCAATGGTTGATTTCGCCATGGCCCTGGCCGCGTCATCAGCCTCCTTGTCATGGGTGATCTGGATGCCGGGGGGCGGGTTAAAGGCGTTGCCGGGCACGGATCCTTCATTGATCTGGGTGGCCACCGTGGAAAAATTCATGCCCATCATGGCCGCATCAGATTTCAGGGTGATATCGGTGCCGTGAATGGAGTATGACGTGGTTCCGGCGACGGAGACGAGATCACAGCTATAGCCCAGAATATTTTCGGCATTCTGCTGGACGCTGCCCTGCATGCCTTGCATCATGGAAGTACCCATTTCCTGGGCATTTTTATTGACCATGTCCTTTTCCGGGGATGACAGCCGGTTGTATTCCTCGATGATGAATTTCACCGGATTGGTTACCTTGGTGCCGGTGCGGGCCTTCATGTCGATGGTATGGATCCAGTCAGGACTGGTGATTTCGATCTGATCCGTTTCCGTGGTCATGAGCATCATCTTGGCCGTTGACTTGCGGTGTCTTGATCTCTCTTTGCCATAGTCACGAATATAAAGGGTTTCCGAGCCGGCCTCGGAACCGGTGATGCTGTACTGGATGGTGGCCTCCTTGAAGGGCAGTTTTGTATCCCAGGGATTTGTCTCTGCCGAGGCGGTTGCGCAGAGAGTAAAGCTGACAAGGAGAAAAAGCAGGAACAGGGTAAGTCTTGTTTTCATGGTCGGCACCGGAACTCTTTCGTTGTTAATTAATAAGGATATTCGCCTAAATCATACTGTTAAGGAAAGTTGAATAACAAGTTAAAATTACGCCCGCAGTTCAAATGCTGCGCTGAAAAGCTTGCGGGTATATGGATGGGCGGGGTTGTCAAAAATATCCACGGCCGGGCCGTTTTCAACGATCATGCCGTCTTTCATGACAGCCACTTCGTCAGCCATGGCCCGGACGACCCGCAGATCGTGGGATATGAACAGATAGGTGATGAGGTATTTTTCCTGCAGACTGCGCAGCAGATCGATGATCTGGGCCTGGATGGTCATGTCGAGTGCGCTGGTCGGCTCGTCGAGGACAATGAATTTCGGTTGCAGGGCGATGGCCCGGGCGATGGCGATCCTTTGCCGCTGTCCGCCTGAGAATTCATGGGGATAGCGGTCCAGCATGTCGTTGGTCAGCCCGACCTCCATGAGAACCCGTTCGACAATTTCACGTCTTAGCCCTTTGTTTTTGCCGATATGATGCACCTTGAGTCCTTCCTCGATGATCTGAAAAATCGTCATTCTCGGTGACAGCGATGAAAAGGGGTCCTGGAAGACAACCTGCAGTTCGCGCCGCAGGCTGCGCATCTCGCTGCTCTTTTTGGCCAGCAGATCCGCTCCCAGGTAGCAGATCCGCCCCTTGCTTTGGGTGAGCCGCAGGATCCCCATGCCGAGAGTGCTCTTGCCGGAGCCTGATTCGCCGACAATGCCATAGGTCGTCCCTTCCTTGATAGTCAGGCTGACGCCGTTGACCGCCTTGATCTCCCCCACCTGGCGTTTGAAAAACCCCCTTCTGACCGGAAAATGGCAATGGAGATCTTTAATGGTAAGCAGCGGTTTGCCGCCTTGCTTGTAAGCGGGTTGGCCTTTGGGCACACTGTCGAGCAGTTTGATGGTGTAGGGGTCCTCTGGCGAGGCAAAGATGGTCAGGCACGGGCCGTGCTCGACGATGCGGCCCTGGTGCATGATATGCACGGTGTCAGCGATCTTTCTGACCATGTGCAGATCATGGGTGATGAGCAGGATGGCCATGTCAAACTCCTGCTGCAGCTCCTGCAGCAGGGCCAGGATCTGGGCCTGGATGGTCACGTCCAGGGCCGTGGTCGGCTCATCGGCGATAAGCAGCTTGGGCCGGCAGGCCAGGGCCATGGCGATCATCACCCGTTGCCGCTGCCCGCCGGAAAGTTGGTGGGGGAAGCTGTGCATCCTGCTTTCCGGGTCCGGGATGCCGGTCTTGTCAAGCAGCTGCACCGCCTTTTCCCTGGCTTTTTCCGGGGTGAGATGCTGGTGGAGCATCAGCGGTTCAATGAGCTGGTCGGCGATGGGGTATACAGGATTAAGCGAGGTCATGGGTTCCTGAAAGATCATGGCAATATCATTGCCCCTGATTTTCCGCAGTTCCACTTCATTTTTTGTGATCAGATCCTGCCCCGCGAAAATGATTTGTCCCCGGCAGCTGAATGACTGACGGTCAAGCAGCTGCAGAATGGAAAGGGCGGTGACGGATTTGCCCGAACCTGATTCACCGACCAGGGCCACGGTTTCCCCATGATTGATGGAAAATGACACATCATGGAGCACCGGGGCGAAACCGTCCTGGCCGTGAAAGCCTGCATTGAGATCACGAATCTGGAGAAGCTCTTTATTCATACCTTCCTCGGGTCAAATGTTTCCCGCAGGGCCTCGCCGATAAAGATCAGCAGAATGAGGGTGCCGACCAGGACGACAAAGGTGCTGAGCGACAGCCACCAGGCATCAATATTACCCTTCCCCTGGGCCAGCAGTTCCCCGAGGCTGGGGGTGGGAGGGGGGACGCCGAGACCGAGGAAATCAAGGCTGGTCAGGGCAAGGATGGCCCCTGACATGCGGAAGGGCAGAAAGGTGATGACCGGCGTCATGCCGTTGGGCAGGAGGTGGCGGATCATGATGGTGACGTTGCCCACCCCCATGGCTTTTGCTGCCATGACGTAATCCAGGTTGCGGCTCTTGAGGAATTCCGCCCGCACGTAATCGGACAGCCCCATCCAGCCGAACATGGAGAGCAGGATCAAGAGCAGCAGCAGGCTCGGCTTGAAGATGGATGAGAAGATGATCAGCAGATAGAGTTCGGGCATGGAGCCCCAGATCTCGATGAAACGCTGGAAGAAAAGATCGGTCCTGCCGCCGAAATAGCCCTGTATGGCCCCGGCCACGATGCCCAGGAGGGTGCCCACCCCGGTAAGCAGCAGGCCGAAGACGATGGAAAGGCGAAATCCGTACAGGAGACGGGCCAGGACATCGCGGCCCCGGTCATCGGTGCCGAGCAGGTTTTCCCTGGTTGGCGGAGAAGGTACCGGGACATCGAGGTTCGGGTTGATTGAGGCGTAACTGTGGGGATTAAGCGGGAAAAAGGCCCGGTTGCCGCCCGTGGTGATCTTCTCAAGAATATACGGGTCGCGGTAGTCGGCCTCGGTGGCGAAATCACCGCCAAAGGTGGTTTCCGCATAGGTTCTGATCAACGGGCAATAAAAGGAGCCATTGTAGATGATGAGAAAGGGGCGGTCATTGCTGATCACTTCGGCGCCCAGACTGATGACAAAGAGAATGGCAAAGATGGCGAGACTCCAGTAGCCGCGCCTGTTGCTCTTGAATTTCCGCCAGCGTCGCCGGAGCATGCTGTCTTTTCTTGGTGTTTTGGGCGGCATATTGTTCTTTTTACTGCTCCACGCTCTCAAAGGTGATGCGCGGGTCAACCATCACATAGCTGAGGTCCGACAGCAGCCGGGATATCAGGCCGATAATGGTGAAAAAGTACAGGGTGCCCAGCACCACGGGATAATCCCGGTTGAGGATTGATTGGTAGGCCAGCAGCCCCATGCCGTCCAGGGAAAAGATGGTCTCGATCAACAGACTGCCGGTGAAAAAGGCGGTGATAAAGGAACCGGGAAAGCCGGTGATAATCGGGATAATGGCGTTTCTGAACACATGCCGGTAGAGCACCCGGTTTTCACTTAAGCCCTTGGCCCTGGCCGTGAGCACGTACTGTTTTCTGATCTCTTCCAGAAAGCTGTTTTTGGTGAGCAGGGTCATGACGGCCAGGCTGCCCACCGCGCTTGAGGTGATGGGCAGAACCATGTGCCACAGGTAATCGAGCACCTTGGCCAGCGGGCTGAGTTCCGCCCAGTTGTCCGAGACCAGTCCGCGCAGCGGAAAGATATTCCAGAAGCTGCCGCCGCCGAAGAGGACGATGAGCACAATGGCCAGCACGAAGCCGGGGATGGCATAGCCGATGAGAATCATGGTGCTTGAAAAAACATCGAAGCGCGAGCCGTCGCGCACCGCCTTCTTGATGCCCAGGGGAATGCAGACCCCATAGACGATGAGAAAGGACCAGAGGCCCAAGGACATGGATACCGGCAGTTTGGAGATGACGAGGTCAGCAACGCTCTGGTGATGGTAGTAGGATTTGCCGAAGTCGAAAACGAGGTAGTTCGCCATCATGGTCACAAAACGCTCCGCCGGCGGCTTGTCGAAGCCATACATGGCCTTGATCTCCTGGATGCGTTCCGCGTCGAGTCCCTTGTTTCCCTGGTAAATACCTGACGCCCCGCCGCCTGCTTCACCGCCGCCGCGGGAAGATCTCTGCATGTCGGCAATGATTTTCTCCACCGGCCCGCCCGGGACAAACTGGGTCACGGTGAAGGTGATCAGCATGATCCCGAAAAGGGTGGGAATCATGAGCAGTATGCGGCGGAGAATGTAGGCTAACATGATGGCGATTTATTTGGCCCACCAGGTCATCAGCAGTTGAAAAGGTGTGTAATAAACGGGCAGAGTCTCCGGACGGGAAAATTTGTTCCAGAAGCCGAGCCGGTAGGTGGCAAGATACCAGTTGGGGATAAGGTAATGATTGTACCAGAGAACACGATCCAGCGCCTTGCAGGCAGCGGTCAGCTCCTCCTGGGTTTTGGCGTAGATGACGCTGTCCACCAGTTTGTCCACCACGGGATTTTTGATGCCGATGATATTGTGTGAGCCCTTCCGCTCTGCCGCCGCCGATGTCCAGTAATCGCGCTGCTCGTTGCCCGGGGACTGGGACTGGCCGAAGACCTCTACGGCCATGTCAAAGTCAAAGTTCTGCATGCGCTGCACATACAGTGCCTGGTCGATGGAGCGATAGGTGGCGTCTATCCCCAGTGTCTGCAGATTTTTGACAAAATCCGCCATGACCCGTTCAAAAGTGGAGGAGGAAAGCAGGATTTCAAAGGCAAACGGTTTGCCGTCCTTGTCAGTCAGTTTGCCGTTGTTGATCGTCCAGCCCGCGTCGGCAAGTAATTTCATCGCGATGCGGAGATTATTGCGCAGGGCCTGGGGGGAACCTGTCTTCACCGGGGTGATTGGGGTGGTGAAAACCTCGGCCGGGACCTGGTCCTTGAAAGGTTGCAGGAGTTCCAGTTCAAGGCCCTGGGGCAGGCCGGTGGCGGCAAGGTCGGAATTGCTGAAATAGCTTTGCGTCTGGGTATACTGGTCAAAGAAGAGGGTCGTGTTGGTTCGTTCAAAATCAAAGGCCATGCCAAGGGCCTGGCGGACGCGGATGTCCTGAAACAGCGGCCTGCGGATATTGAAGACAAAGGCCTGCATGCCCTGGTTGTTTTTGTGGGGGAAGAGTTCCTTGATGATTTTCGCGCTGTCAAATTGCGATCCCACCAGATCCCTTGCCCATTGCTTGGCGATGTTGAAATGCATGAAGTCAAAGTCGCCGGCCTTGAAGGCCTCCACCGCGACGACCGGATCCTGGAAATATTTGAAGGTGATGGTGTCGAAGTTGAACATGCCCCGGCGGCAGGCGATATCATTGCCCCAGTAATCAGGATTTCTCTTGAAGGTGATGGACTTTCCCTGTTTGAAATCGCTGATGATGTAGGGACCGCTGCCCACTGGCGGGACCATGCCGGCCGCGGCAAACGGGTGTTTCTGGTAAAACGCCTTGGAAAACACGGGAAGCTGGCCGGCTATCATGTGAATTTCACGATTCGGCCGGGCGAAATGGAAACGGATCTGCGAGGAACCGATGATTTCGGCCCGGCTGATGTTCTGATAATAGGAGGCAAAAAAGGGATGGGCATCCTGACTTTTCATGGTTTCCAGGGAAAACTTGACATCCTCCGGGGTAACCGGCGATCCATCGGAAAAACGCGCCTTTTCATTCAGGGTAAAGGTGACGGACATCCTGTCATCGGCAAGCTCGATATCCTTGGCGAGTAAAGCGTATTGGGCAAAGGGTTCGTCAAGGCTGGGAGAGGCCAGGGTTTCGAAGACAAGTTCGGCAATGCCCTCCGGCGGGTTGCCTTTCAGGGTGAAGGGATTCATTTTGTCAAAGCTGCCCAGGGCATGCAGGATGATATCCCCGCCCTTGGCCGCTTTGTCAGAGGTGTAGGCAAATCGCGCAAAGTCGGCCGGGTATTTCAATTTGCCGTCAATGCTTACTCCGTGCGCCGCCAGGGCCTTGCCGGGCAACAACCAGCATGGCGGGCCGGTGAGGAGCAATATTAAAACCAACAGGGAACAGGATCTTATTTTCATATTGAGAAACCTTTTATGCATTTCATGATTTTTTATTCAGCTGTAATTTTTTTACCAATGACAGGGAACAGGTCATGACATTGGCGAGCAGGGTGAGAATATCGGCGTCATGGTCGTTGAAGGGGCCTTGCTGTTTGTTGATCACTTCGGCAACGCCGATTATTTCACCATTGATATGCAGGGGAACGGCCAGAATATTGTGGATTTCCTCGCCGCCGGGATAGGAGTTTTCCCAGGCAAGATCGCCGATGGAGGACTTGATGACAAAGGCGGCCTTGGCATGGCGATAAACCCAGCCGGAAAGCCCTTTGTCAATGGGGATAGATCTGCCTTCGAGCTGCTCTTTGTGGGGTCCGCAATGAATGGCGATGAGCATTTCGTTTTTCCGGCGGTTGGCCAGCATGAGTGAGCCTGACTGGCTGTCGAGGAGCTCAACGGCCATTTCAATGATCTGGGCAAACACCCAGGGGTCATCATAAAGGTTTTGCGCCAAAAGCGCTATCTGCAGCAGGGTGAGAAGCTCATCCTGGGTCAGTTTTCTGGTCAGCTGTTGCGGCAGTAATTGGGAGAGAAGCCCGGTGCGGAGGGCGCGGGGATCGACGGCATTCATCTCCATGAGAATGCCTCCCAGGCGCGTTCGCACTTGCGTGCGGGATTGCAGCCAGTCAAGCAACTGTTCGCCGGCATCCTGCTCCGCCGGCTTTTCTGCCTCCAGAGGCTGAGCCGCTTTGCCCTGCCGCTGTCTGGTCAAGGCCTCGCTGAGGACCTCGGGGTCGACCAGGCTGAGTTCCTGCAGAATATCGCCAAGTCTCTGCCATTGGACCCGGTTGCTTAAAAGTTGACCGGAAATATTGGCGGTGATGCTTTCAAAGTAGGGATTTCTGCCATCGGCGAAAAATGCGACAAGATAGTTGTCCATTCTGTTAAACAGTTTCAACCTCGGCAGGATAAAATTTTCATAAAATTCCGGGGTGGTGTTGAGCATTTCCTGAAAGGAATCGTAGACATGGACAGCACGTTGCCGGAGATTTTTTCTTCCTTCCGTGTCGTATGCCTCAAGAAATTCATCATGGAGATCATGGAGGCGCCGGACATAATTTATATCGGCCATTTGGGCGATGAGATCTGCCGTGGCAACCATTTGGGCCATGGCCAGCTGCTGCTCGTTTTTGAATACGGTCATGTCGGGTTGTTGACCGAATTCCGTGGCATCAATCATCCGGCAGATGAAGGTGATGTCTTTTTTACTCCATCTGTTTCTGCTAAGATAATTGTAAGCGAGATCCCGGCTGCGGCCGACATGGGAGAAGGTGTACTTGCCGCCTTTGCCCTGGGTGTCATTTTTTTCTTTCAGGTAGCCTGAGTCATGCAGGAGAGATGCGGCGATTCCAGCCAGAAAAACGGACTTGGCAATGGTCCGGTCGGAATTGACCTTGTTCCAGCCGTATGTCATGCGGGCGGTGGCAAGGGCAACCGCAACGCTGTGATGCAGATTATGATAACCGACCTGGCAGGCCTCAAATTCCGGCCACTCGCCGGCATAGAGGGCGGTCACGTCGCTGAAGAGTTTTGCCAGTTTTGCGTCAACCCGTCCGTATTGCCTGCGGCAAATGAAGTAAATCTGCTCAATCATGGCCTGCGGGGATGCATCAGATTGTTCAGGCGGCAGATTTGCTGGTAAAGGTCGATGCTTCTTTTTTTGCATGCGAAATTTGGCTGTAAAATAGCTGATAAAAGAGTATTAAATGACAATTTATTGATTTTTATAGCATATTATTGGCAGGATACAAACTATAAAAAAATTGATTAACTTTACCGTATCTATTAATGTTGCAATCTTGCTTATTCTGGTCTGCTGGATCGGAATTTTTTACTGTTTCATTTGGAGGAAAAGAGACAATGGGTAAAACCATCACGGAGAAAATTTTTGCGGCCCACAAAAGGGACGTTCCCTCGGATAGTAATGTGGTGCTTGATATAGATGTGGTCATGTGCCATGAGATTACCACCCCCATCGCGGTCAATGATCTGAAGGCGCGGGGCATGGACAGGGTTTTTGACCCGAAGAAGATCAAGGTGGTGATCGACCATGTCACCCCGTCCAAGGATTCGAAAACCGCCACCCAGGCCAAAATTTTACGTGACTGGGCCAGACGCAACAATATCAATGACTTCTTTGATGTCGGGGCAAACGGCGTCTGCCATGCCCTGTTCCCGGAAAAAGGCTTCATCCGCCCCGGCTACACGGTGATCATGGGCGACTCGCATACCTGCACCCACGGGGCCTTCGGCGCCTTTGCCGCGGGCATCGGCACCACGGACCTGGAGGTCGGCATTCTCAAGGGGGTCTGCTCTTTCCGTCTGCCGGAAACGATGAAGATCACAATCACCGGAAATCTTGCCAAGGGGGTGTATGCCAAGGATGTCATCCTCAAGATCATCAAGGAGCTGACCGTAAACGGCGCCACCGACAAGGTGATGGAGTTCTGCGGCCCGGTGGTGGACAGCATGAGCATGGAGTCCCGCATGACCCTGTGCAACATGGCCATCGAGGCCGGCGCCACCTGCGGGGTGTGCCTGCCTGACCGGATTACCGCCGAGTACCTGTGGCCCTTTATCCAGGATGAGTATAAGGATATCGATGCCGCAGTGGAGGATTTCCGCAAGTGGCATTCCGATGCCGGCGCCCGATATGTGTCGGAAAAGACCTTTGACGTATCACGCCTCGTGCCCCAGGTGACTTACGGTTTCAAACCGGATGAGGTCAAGGATATTACCGATATGGCAGGGACAAAGGTCGACCAGGTTTACATGGGGTCCTGCACCAACGGCCGTATTGAAGATCTGCGGGCTGGGGCGGCAATTCTCCAGGGCCGGAAAATCGCCGGCAATGTGCGGGCCATTCTTTCACCGGCCACCCCGAAGGTTTATAGCCAGGCCATGGAAGAGGGTCTTATCAAAATTTACATGGACGCCGGTTTCTGTGTGACCAACCCCACCTGCGGCGCCTGTCTGGGCATGAGCAACGGCGTGCTGGCCGCCGGCGAGGTTTGCGCCTCCACGACCAACCGCAATTTCAATGGACGCATGGGCAAGGGCGGCATGGTTCACCTGATGAGCCCGGTGAGTGCAGCAGCGGCGGCGCTGAAAGGTTCTATCGTTGATCCCAGGGAAATGATGTGATTGGGGGTTGCGGAATGCGGATTGTGGAGGGAAGGGCAGTTTTCAAACCCTCGATCCGTAATTACAAATTCGCAGTCACTAAAAAGAACTTTTTACAAAACCATTAAAAATATCCGGATGGTGGAATTTGCATGAAGGATTGCAGGGGGAGTTTTTTAAAATCCGCAATCCGCAATCCCTAATCCGCAATTACACGAGGTTGTTATGAAGACATTCGGCGGTCCGGTCCTTTTTCTGGACAGAAACGATATCAATACAGATGAGATCATTCCGGCTAAGTATCTGACGGAAAATTCCAAAGAGGCATTAAAGCCCTTTATCCTTGAAGACCTGAAACTGCCGGGATTTGCTCCGCTTGCTGATACGAAAGGGGCGGGAGTCATCGTCACCCGTTCCAATTTCGGCTGCGGCTCATCCAGGGAGCACGCTGTGTGGGTTTTTGAGGTCAACGACATCAATGTGGTTATTGCCGAGAGCTTTGCCAGAATTTTCCGGCAGAATATGTTTAACTGCGGCATGCTGGCTATTGAGCTGCCGGGAAAAGATATTGATGCGCTTTTTGCCCTTGGGCCAAAGGTAACTGTCTCTGTTGATATGGCTAATGAAACGCTTACCGGCCGGGGAACAAGGGAAATCACCTGCAAATTCACCCTTAATTCTTTTGATAAGGACCTTGTGCTGTCAGGTGGCTGGCTGGCTTATGCGGATAAAAAATATTAATCCGTTATCCGCAAAAAGCTCTCGTTGGGCGCTGTATTTTTTGTCAGGATTTCTCGATTTACTTGACAGGCCTAAATGATTGCATTCAACATGATATAAAACGAAGTTGGCAAGGTTGGGGATGGAAAAAGAAACCGTTTATTGAGCTTTTTCACTGGTTGTTTTCCATTTTTCTGGAACAATTATTCAGTAATTCCAGAAAAATGGATGATTTTGGTCGGTTTTATTGCGCCTGCCGTTGCCAGATTCTGCCGCTGAATAACTTACCCCTTGAAATAAAAGGCGTTTTTGTTTTGTTTTGCGATTGCACTATGTGGCACATGATTTGCTGTCGTTTTTTCTTTAGGTTCCAGTAGTCTCAATGCGCCACATTTTCCCGACTCCAGGATGACGGATTTGGAAAAATATGAAAGGGAGGGGTTGAGGTGAATAAGAAAACAACATTTGGCATTGCTGGAATTCTTTCTTCGGCAGTCATCGCTGCTTCCAGTATCACGGCAATGGCCGCCGATGTCGATGTGTATGCCGAGGGCGCCTATACAGATACTGATCTGGTAGTCTATATCTATGCGGACATCAATTCAGCCCCTTTGGTCAGCGCCGGGGTAAAGTTGACCTATGATAATAGCAAGCTGACGCTTGCCTCTGCGCAAAAGAATGATACGGACTGGTATTTCGGCACTTCCGCATTAAAGTACCCTTATCAGGATCCCCAGAACACCGGCAGCTCGGTGGTCTTTATCTGCGGCAAGATTGATGAAAGTGCTCCCACTGCCGGGGTCACAGGCACAAGGAAGCTGATCGGTAAAGCGACTTTCACCAGAACAGAAAGCGCAGCGCCCGGAACTTCTCCTGAAACGTACTTCGGTGCTGTTCTCGAACTTGGTGTCACACGGACGGATGGTGGTGAGTTTGCCAACTTCGTCACTACCGGCGAAGCGGTGCTTGATGATGGCGGGGTTTCCTACACGGTAAAAATCCGTCAACGTGGCGATGCGAATGCTGATGGACTCATAAATATACAGGATATAACCGCAGTCAAGTATTATACTCAGCATGGCGGTCCACTGTATCCTTGGATAGATTGCAATGGAGATGGTGTTGTCAATGTCCAGGACATGACTTGCGTCAAATATGAAATGACAAATTAATAAGTTACGGGAGACTATCATGAGAAAAATTGCAGTATTTATTGCCGCGGCTTTTTTGGTTTTCTATTCGAATTTGGCCAGGGCCTACACCGTTGAATTCAACGTAGATAGTTCTCTCGCTTTAAATGAAATTACAGGGTTTGAGTTTGATGTTGTCGGGGTTGATGCCAATACATTAGAATTAACAAGAGGGGCAGCTGTTCCGCCTGCTCTCACAGCAACTTTTCCGTGGGATGTTTTTCCAACTATTGCTAATACTATCTCCGGAATTGATATGTCTTTCGGGTCATTCCCATTGAGCGCTGGCAACGTGCTGACCATGACGAGCGCCTCAACGTTCACCCTTGGGAATTTCATTTTTGCAAGTCTTACCTCAGATGGGGCATATCCTTACCCTTTCTTTATTAATGAGTCTCCAATCAGCGGCGGCATGGCCTATACAGCATCTGCTACTCAGGATGTCCCCGCTGTACCAGTCCCTGCTGCAGTATGGCTTCTCAGTTCTGGTTTAGCCGGCTTAGTTGCCATGAGACGTAAAAAAAGCTAATTTCCCTTTTGGCAATTAAAAAATATTTATCCCGTCGGACGGTGGTATCGTTTGACGGGATTTTTTTTCCAAAAAAGGAATAATATTTTACTATTATATTTTCTGCCGATTAAAGCGTTTTCATGAAAATAGATTAAATGGCATTTACCGTACAAATAGAAAAACTGGTCATCGGCGGCAGCGGCTTAGGGCGCCTGCCGGACGGCAAGGTGGCGCTCGTTCCTTATGTCCTCCCCGGAGAGGAAGTAGAACTCCGGCCGGTCAGTCAAAAAAATAATTATGTGGAGGCGCGGGCGGTAAAAGTTTTGCAACCATCCGCAGATCGGGTTGATCCTCCCTGTCCATACTTTCCCCAATGTGGGGGCTGTGATTTCCAGCATGTCCGTTCCGAAAGCCAGGGGGAGGTGAAAAACCGGATTTTGCTTGAGCAGCTTGAGCGCTCCGGCTTGCAACAAGACAGCAGGTCATTTCTGCTTCCACCTTTGCCTTCGCCGACAGCATTTCATTACCGGCAGCGTATCAGGCTGCATGTGGGAAAAGATGGAGAGCTCGGCTTTCACCGCAGTCAATCCCATGAGGTGAAGCCCATCAGCGCCTGCCTTCTGGCCAGGCCACAGCTGAACGACGTTCTCGATTATCTGATCAATAAGTCGCCGTTTGCCAAGGTTGCTGCCTTGACCACCTCTGTCGAACTGCTGTTGAGCCCTGCCGAAGATCTCGTCGTTATTCTTTTGCATATGTCCAGAAGACCAAGGCCTGCTGAACGCAAAGTCCTTGAGGAACTCGCTGGGGGGGACTGCAAGATAAAAAATGTGGTCGTTGCGGCGATAGGTTCGGGAGTGGCTGATGTTTTTCCCGGCGACAAAACCGGTGCTGAGCAGCCCCTGCTCTATTTTTCCCATGCGTTGCCGGCTGGAGACAGCCTCAGGATGACCATTGAGACGGGTGGTTTCTGTCAGGTCAACTCAGAGCAGAATGAGCAGCTTATTGCCCTGGTGATGGAATGGGCAATGGTTGATGCCGGGCACAAGGTTCTTGATCTCTTCTGCGGAATGGGGAATTTTTCCCTGCCCATCGCCCGGCAGGCCAAATCGGTTACCGGCATGGACCTGCAGCGCTCAGCCATCCGCAGTGCCATCCGCAATGCGGAGATAAACGGCATGGTAAACTGCGTTTTTTCACAGAATTCAGCCCTTGTAGGGGTAAAAAGCCTTGCCGCAGGCAGGGAAAAATTTGATATTGCCCTGCTTGATCCGCCGCGGCAGGGATGTGCTGAAGTCATCCCTTATCTGCCGGGAATCGGGGTGGCGCAGATCATCTATATCTCCTGCGATCCGGCGACATTGTGCCGTGATCTGCTCCTTCTTGCAAGGGAAGGGTACGAGGTGGAAAAGATGAAAATGGTGGATATGTTTCCCCAAACCCATCATCTCGAAACCGTTGTTGCTCTCCGTCGTTCCCGTTAACGCTGGGCAGCCTGCTGCAGATAAAGAAGAGCGCAGCGGGCCAGGAATTCGGCGCCGATGGGCAGAACCCGTTCATCAAAATCAAAGGTGGAACTGTGGGCATTGGCATTGGGAAGGTCATCGCGTCTGGCGCCGAACCGAACAAAGCAGCCCGGGACGTGTTTGAGGTAAAAAGAAAAATCCTCGCCGCCAAGACTCGGATATGGCTGACTTTTCACCCCGCTTTCTCCTACCGTCTGCCGGGCGGCCTCTCTCGCCACCTCGGAGGAGACCGGGTCATTGACTACAGGGGGGTAGCCGGCGGTTAATGTTAATTGTGTTTCAGCATGGTACAGATCCTGAACACCCACAACCATCCGGCGCAGACTGGTGAAAATCTTTTCCCGCGCCTCGGGATGGGTAGTGCGGATGGTGCCTTCCAGCACAACCTGGTCGGCAATGACATTTGAGGCGGTGCCGCCGTTGATTTTGCCGACCGTGACCACCGCCGGGTAAACCGGATTCGTTTCCCTGGAAACCAGGGTCTGGATGCTTGCCACCAGAAAAGAGGCGGCCACAATGCAGTCAATGCTTTCATGGGGTTTGGCCGCATGCCCTCCCGGGCCGCGGATGATAATTGTAAATTCATCGGTAAAAGCACAGATGAGTCCGGGTTGCACGGAGATTTCGCCAACCGCGTAATGACGCTCAATATGGCCGCCAAAGATGGCGTCAACTCCCGCAAGTACTCCCGCGGCGATCATTTTTTCCGCTCCGCCGTTATCCTCTTCGGCCGGTTGAAAGAGCAGAACGATTTGCCCCGGCAGTTGGGACTGTCTTTGTAAAAGAGCTGCGGCGCCAAGAAGCATGGCCATGTGTCCGTCATGGCCGCAGGCATGCATGACACCCGGATTTTGCGAGGAGAAGGGCAGTCCTGTTTTTTCCGTGATAGGCAGGGCGTCCATATCGGCGCGCAGCGCGACAGTCTTTGTGCCGTGTTTCCTTTCGCCGATGAAGGCTACGATACCTGTACCGGCTACTCCTTTTTTATGGGAGATGGCTAGCTCATCAAGTTTTCCGGCCACAAACTCCGCGGTGCGGAATTCCTGCAAGGAGAGTTCCGGATGCTGATGAATTGCCCTGCGGATAGCAGTCATCCATGTAACCAGTTGATCGTCGGGCTTGAGAGCGTCTGTCATGGCAAGGCTTCCTCGTAGGCTTTTTTTGTATCACTGGTAAAACAGACGAAGATGACCTGTGTTAAAAAGGCAATGCGCTCTGCGGCGATAAGCGTTTCCCGCACGGCAATCCTTGCCGCCTCCTTTATCGGAAAGCCGTAGGCGCCGGTGCTGATGGCCGGAAAGGCGATGGTTGCCAGGTGCAGGGCTTCTACGATTTTAAAGGTGTTGCGGTAACATTCGCCCAGGAGATGCGCTTCGTCATGATTACCGCCGCGCCAGATCGGGCCGACCGTGTGGATGACAAAACGGGCGGGAAGGTTATAGCCTGTGGTGATCTTTGCCTCGCCTGTGCGGCACCCGTGTAACGTCCGGCACTCTGCCAGCAGCTCAGGCCCGGCGGCGCGATGGATTGCTCCGTCAACCCCGCCTCCCCCCAGCAGTGAACTGTTGGCAGCATTGACAATGGCATCAACTGCCAAGGTGGTGATGTCTGCCTCAACCAGACTGATGATCCCTTTTCTCATCAGTGCCTCCATAGTTTTCCATTGATAATTCAAGCTCTTTTTTTATTTCATTTACCAGTATCCCAGGTGCGAGAACCCGGGCCATGCCACCCCAGGAAAGAATCCACCTCTTTACTTCCAGCAGATGAGTGGCAGTAAAAGACATCATAATGCTTTTGTCACTGTTTTCCTGAAGTTCCTGGCCTGCGTGCCATTTCCTCTCCAGTATGTAGGGCGCTGCCTGGGGTGAAAACCATATCTTGACAGCATATTTTTCATCACTCCATTGTACACCAAAACGATCCCTTGTCGTTTGGTGAAAATCAAAATCCGACGGAACGGTAAAATGATGTTCTGTTAATTGCGCCTTAGTGATGCGGGAGAGCGCAAAGGTACGAATGCTCTGACGTGCATGACAGAAAGCAATGACATACCATTCCCCCTGGTAACTGACGACATGATACGGATCGATCGTGCGTGCCGTGAGATCGATTGTGCCTGGTTTGGCGTAGCTGATTATTAATGATTGCAATGTGCGCAGGGCAATGAACACGGTTTCCCATACCCCTTCCGCAATCATGCTGTGGGGGCTGACAAAAAAAGAGAATTTATCATTGAGCTGAGCCGGGTCAATGGTGATTTTGTCCGGCAGGGATTCGGCAATTTTGGCAAAAAGAGATTGCAGCCGGGGGTAAACAGGGGTGTTTTCATACTGTTTGAGCACCTTTTCGGCGATGAACACGGCAAAGAGGTCGCTGTCGTTCAAGGATATCGCCGGCAGGTGAAAGCTCGATTGCGTATAGTAATAGCCGCGCATTTTTGCGTCATAGGCCATGGGGGCATCAAGCATGTTGCGCATATAATCCAGATCCCGCTGGATCGTTTTCGCGCTGACCTCCCACTCCTCGGCCAGTGACGCGCAGTTCGGGTAGGATCTGTCCCTGATCTTTTTGTCAATAAAGAGCAGGCGGCTGTGCTGTGGTTTGAATTTTTTCATTTTTTTCTTAATTGTGCAGGTAGGACACTATCTGTCCTACCTGTGTCTGTATGGTGAGGGAAATGGCGCTGGAATGCAAGAAAAAATGAAAAAATGGAGGTTGTCATGGGAAGAATCATGCAGGCATGGACAAGTTCACGGGAATCACTGCCGGTAATTCATTTTAACTATGCGGAAAACACAATAACCGTTAACGCGGGCGAGGCGAGGATGCCGTATGGTGAGGCTCTCAAGGAGGGCTTGGTCGAGGTTGTCCAGGTGGATCATTTTGCCGGTGTTCCCCATGTGAAAATCACCAACAACTCGGCCTGGAGAATATTAATTTTCAGCGGGAGTGAACTGATCGGCAAAATGCGCAATCGCATGGTCAGCATTTCCGTAACCTTGCAGCACAATGCCAGCGTGGTCATTCCGGCCTTTTTTCTGGCATCCACCTATTTCTTTGATCAGGGTATGGTTTCCATCCAGCAATATCTGCATCATTTTAAGGCGATGGATAACCAGGCCGGTGTCGTCTTTACCGTCAACGGAAAAAATTCAGGGGAAAGATATGGTGATTTCCCTCTCCATGTTGAAGTGTGCTACAATCATTTTAATCTGGTTTGATATTGATATGGGAACGGTTGGGTTGATCCCTGGGTGTCTTTATGTTTCATTGCAAAAGCTTTTTATTGTTTCTTGTGCTGCCAATTCTGGCAGGTTGCGCAGGGGCTGGCCATGATCTGCCATCCCCCTCGGCAGACCGCGATGTCCGTTTGGTAGATCTAGGCAACGGCATCTGTCAACAGATAAATAACGGCCTGATGTGGCAGATTGATAAAAGTCGGCAGTATTCTACCTGGCAAGATGCAAGACGCTATGCGGAAATGCTGGATCTAGGCGGTTTCGCGGATTGGCGTCTGCCGACAAGGGATGAGCTTTATATGCTGCAATATATTTATGAACTGCAGGATAATAACACCTGCATGATGAAGCTTTCGGGTAGTTACTGGAGCATCACCCCCGGGCTGGAGGCAAATGCCGGCAGGTGGGAATCATATCCCCTCTGCGGTGGGAGTGAGTTCAAATATGTTAACACGGATAAAGGGTTTGTCCGGGCTGTCCGGCCATGAAACGGCCAGGCCCATAATATAATATATGGGCTCGCATGAATTTGTGCCTGATTGCGAGTGCACGAAACGGAATTTGGTAGCATGGATAAAGAAGATTTGACGGCAGATAATCATTCTGTGGCCTGCGGCAGGTGCGGCAAATATCATGATATGTCCGTGATGGGGCTGGATGAGGAGGAGGGAATTTTTCTGTGCCCCATGTGCCAGGCAGAAAACATAGGCTGCGGATGTAGTGATGAGTTGCAGGCGGAAAACTGAGTGCTCGTTATGTGTTTTTTGTCTGCTTTTTTTATCCACGGGTTGACTCCTCACTTTTTTTGTTGCGGTAAGTTCTGTTAAAAAATTTACAGTATCGGCCACCTTTTTTTTCTGAAAAATTCATCAAATGGTAAAATCTTTTGTTGGTCGCTTGTGCGTGGAGGGGAAATAAAACTTTTTTATAATTTGGGTGCGGTGGAAACCGATTGAATGGTCCGGGGAAAGGGGATTTTAGAAAACTTCACGCTGACTAATTGATTTTGCAAGTGTTTTGTTTTTGCTTGACAAATAAACAGGAAAAGCTGTTTCATCTTATTATGCGTGCTGTATGAAGGTATGATTTGTGCAGAACGAAATAGAGAGTATGATTTGTGAAAATTTTTTTAACATGAGACAACCGGGGCGAAGAGAAAAATTGCGTATCAATGAACGGGGCTTTACCGTTACCGAACTTCTTGTTGCTATCAGCATTATTGCTGTATTGGCTGCGGTTGCTATCCCGAGTTATTCAACCCTTGTGCCCACTTACCGTTTGAAGGCGGCGGCGCGAACGATCTATTCGGATATGCAGAAGGCAAGGCTGCAGGCAATCAAGGAGAACACTTTTGTCAGTTTGAGTTTCACGGAGGTTGTTTATCCGGCTGACGGAGGCGGCTATACGGTATTCACCGATGATGGAGCAGGAGCAGGTGTTGCAGGCAACGGCGTTCGGGATGGAAGTGAGGTTCTGCTCTGGTCTTACGCCATGGAGAAGCAGATTTCTCTGATCAATGCCGCTTTCGGTGCTGCTTCAAGTGTCACGTATACCCCGAAAGGGGTTATTGCCGGCAGCCAGTCCGGCAATGTGACAATCAGAAATAATCAGCGTTGGCATAAAATTACTGTTGCCGCAGGTGGAGGTCTCAGACTTGAAATCAGTTCTGATGGTGTTGCCTGGAGTTTATAAAAGCGATGGTTGGTTAAAGGACGCTCGCCGAGATGGCGGTTTCACCCTGGTCGAGGTGCTGATCGCCATGTTGCTTTCCGGCATTGTCATTGCCTCAATTTATTCGGCGTTTCAGTCCCAGCAGAACAGCTATCTGGCCCAGGAGCAGGTTTCTGAAATGCAGCAGAATGTCCGCATCGGTCTTGATATGATGTCAAAGGATATTCGGCTGGCCGGTTATAATCCTGCCGGTTCCGCCGGCGCGGGATTTGTTGACGGCGTAGCTTTCAATGCCACAGCAGTAAATACTAATGCCACTCAGATAGCCTTTACTGCTGATCTTGATGGGGACGGGGTTATTGATAATGCCGCCCAGGATGTTGATGGCAATGGCTCCATCGATATGGCCGATATGGAACGGATTGCATATCGGCTTAATGGCACTAATCTGCAGCGGTATTCATCCGTAACAGGTGTCATCACCTGGCAGACTGTTGCTGAAAATGTTGAAAATATCGAATTTCAATATGTGCTTGATGACGGCAGCCAGACCACGACCCCAACCGCCGCTCAGTTGACGGATATCAGAGATGTCCGCGTATCAATTCTTGTCATTACTGAAAGTTCCGATGCAAACTTCACCAATACCAGGGTGTATCTGCCAGCCTCAAATGATTCGTATTTTACCAAGGCTGCTGATCTTTCAGGGACCATCTGGGGGCCGTTTTCCGGCACATCTACCGCCAATTTCCGGCGCCGGCTGCTGAAGATTACGGTGAACTGCCGGAACATGGGCTTGGTATGATTGTTATGGGTAACTCTATGATATCAAATCACAAAATCATCCGTACTGATCAGGCCGGCTTTACGCTTCTTGAGGTTTTGATTGCCGTGGTCATCTTCACCATCGGCATCCTGTCGGTCAATGCCATGCAGATCGCTTCAATCGGGGGCAATTTCACCGCCAACCGGATTACCGAATCAACCTCCTGGGCTTCCGACAGAGTTGAATCTCTGCTAGGGCTCGATTATGACGACGCTGCCTTGAATGATGGGGACGCCGATGGGGATGCGGGACTTACCGATACCGGTGCCAGTGCTGACGGGAATCTGACCTCGCCGGACGGCAATTACACCATCTACTGGAATATCTCGGAAGATTCCCCCTTTACCGGCGTCAAGACCGTAAACGTCATTATCACCACCCTGGAAAAGGGAGCAACAAAATCAGTAACCATGACCTACATCAAGGCAGATAGCGTCTAAGGTTTAATCATGTATAAAAAAGAAACCATAGTAGATAACGAAAGGGGCTTTGTGCTTGTCGCTTCCCTGCTGATTCTCCTGATTCTGCTGGTCATCGGTATCGCTGCAACAAACACCTCAACCATTGAGCTGCAGATTGCCGCCAATGAAAAGGTGCATCAGCAGACATTTTATCAAGCGGATGGCGGAGCTGAGCTCGCCTCCAGGGTAACCTATGAAAATGCCATGTGTATCAATTCCGGCGGTTTTGTTGAAGATCCGGCCGGCACGGGGAAAATGGTTGTCGGCAAGGTTGAGGTGCTTGATCTGACCTTTGCCAATCCGGGCGCCGGAACCCCGCCACTGCCAGACGACGGGGTACGGGATGTGGTTTATTATCCCGAAACCGCCACCGATACGGATCCCCATACCAATATGACCGTTGCCGGCAGAACCGTGGCAACCGCCGGCAGCGGACTGCAGCAGGTCGCCGGATATGAAGGACTGGGCAAAGGAGCTGCCGCGGGCGGTACCCATGTGCTTTATACCATTAATTCCCAGCATAAGGGTGCCGCCAACAGTGAATCCCTTATTGGCCTGGAATGGAAACTCAGTGGTCATCTGATTAACAGTGCAAGTTCGGCTGACTGCAATTTTGATTGATGTGAGGGAGGCTGGCATGATTTCAACTCTATTAAGATGTAGTCATAGGAAATATCTGTTGCAGGGCATGATTTTCGGCGCGGCCTTTTGGGCAATGTCCCCGACAGCCCGGGCCGAGGTGTCCAGTCACACCATGGCTGAGTTTTCCTCAACGCCAATCAGTCTCATTGAAAACGCAGTCAGCCCGCAGGTTCTCATTAACTCATCACAGGATCAGCAGCTTTATTTCAAGGCCTATAATGACTATTCGGATCTTGATGGCGACGGTCAGCCGGAAACCACCTATACCCATTCTGTGGATTATTACGGCTATTTCGACAACCATAAGTGCTATGATTATGATTCCGTGGATAAAAGGTTTGAGCCGGTGGCAGTAACTGTTGACAAGTACTGCACGGGGGTAAACGACGCCTACTGGAGCGGTAACTTCCTGAACTGGGCGTCCATGACCCGCATTGATGCCATCCGCAAGATTTTATTCGGCGGCCATCGCCGGGTTGACACCTCCACTGACACCGTGCTCGAACGGGCCTATATCCCGCCTGATATCCATGCCTTTGCCAAATATTATGACGGCGCCGATGTCAATGATCTGATTCCCTTTACCGTCAACATCTCTGAACCAACCGGAACCAGTGCATCAAATGTTCTGATCGCCAGTGGATCAAAGACTTTTGTGACGCAGGCGGGCACCTGGATCAAGATCGGCGATTATGTCCGCATTGTTGATCATGCCAACTCCACCAACTATATGGAAGGTTGGGTTACGGCATTTGACAGCACCGACGGCAATCCCCTCACGGTGAATGTAACAAAAACCGGAGGCGCAGGTACCCTGGCAAATTGGGACATTGCCAACAAAACCAGGACAGGAATCACCCTTTGTAATGTCACTTATTCTTCCTTAAATGATTATTCCCAGGAGTTATTGACCGCACCGCCGCTGATCCGGACTGCGGCTGGCAATTATGCCTTCTGGAGCGCGGGGGAGGTCACTCAGTGTCTGTGGCAGGAAGAGGAAACCAATGCCGGGCATGGCAAAAATTACAATAACCCCTATTACTCCGGCATTTATGCCTCCTTGGATAATCCAAAGAAGGCGGATGTCGGATTAGGGACCATCTATGATTATGTGGCCCGGGTGCAGGTGTGCAAGCAGACATTTAATGGTGATAGAAACAATGATGGCATCATTGATAGTTACACCCTTGATCTGGCCACCAGCACGGAAAAATGCAAACAGTATCCGTACGGTAATTTCAAACCCATCGGCCTGCTGCAGGTTTATGGGGATGATGATAAGCTGCTCTTCGGCATGGTGGCCGGCACATACGGCAAGCCGAGAACGGGTGGCGAACTGGTGCAGAAAATCGTCAACATTGACGGCATGGACGGCATGTGCCGGGAAATCAACCTGGGCCGCGACTGCGATGGCGATGATAACGGTGTGGCTGATGGAGGGACAGATGTTGGGTTCGTTGATCAAGATGATTGGCATGATCCTGCAAATGATATACATATCGGCGATGGAACCTTCAAGCGGGTATATGCCAGCGCAGGCGGCCCCATCGGCCACGCCACCAAGTCCGAAGGCATCATCAATACCTGGAGCCTCTACCGGCTTTACGGCTATGAGTACCGGGACTGGAATTATGATCCTGGGGACAAATGCCCCCTTTCTGTTAATTTTTTTGGCGACTCAAGTGACAGTGTATGTACTAACTGGGGCAATCCTTTCGCGGAAATTTACCTGGCCGGTGTCCGCTATTTTGCCGGGAATAATGCTGATTTGGCTTACCAGTCCGGTGATGGGCAGTACATTGAAGGCATTAATTATAATACCGGGCTCTGGGTTGATCCATTGACCACTGAAAACTACTGTGCCCGTCTCAATGTGGTCAATTTCAACTCCAGTATTATTTCAGCCGATACCAGATTCACAACTGATCCAGCCAACCAGAAGGATGAACTCGACACCAACAGTTTTGGCGCTGTCAAGGATCTCGGCTCTTCAAAGAATTCGCGGGAATTGACTGAAATCATCGGCAGGGTAGAAGGTATCTATCCCGATGCGGCTAACCCGAATAAAAAATGGTTTGTCGGAGAAAGCGGGGCAAGCCAGGACAGGAAATGCACGGCTAAGACCATCACCAATCTTGGTGAGGTGCGGGGACTATGCCCGGAGGGCCCTGATCTCCGCGGCGGTTTTCGTGTCGCTGGGCTTTCCTGGTATGCCCACACCAATGATATTCGTCCTGATACGCTTGCCCCCCAAAAAAGACTTGAAGGCGTCCAGAAAGTTGACACCTATGCGGTGCGTCTTGCAGCCGGCAATCCGGTTGTCGACATACCGGTGCCCGGGTCAGCGGGTCAGAAGGTTACGCTGCTGCCTGCATGTATCGATAATGATAAAAGCGACTATGGCTGCACCATGGTTGACTTCAAGATTGTTGAACCGCATACCGAGGTTGCCGGCGTGGGACGCGGTAAATTTCTGGTTATCTGGGAGGACAGCCTGCAGGGTAATGATTACGATCTTGATGCCGGCGGCACCATCGAATATACGATAACTTCCGCAAATATTACTGTAAAGACAGCAATTACCCTGCAGAACCTTGGTTACAGCATTGGCCATGGTTTTGTTATCAGCGGCACCACGGAAGACGGTCTGCATATTTTTTCCGGCACCAATGACTTTGTCTACGATGATCCTTTGGCCGGGGTGACGGATTGTCCGACGACGGCGAAATGCAATATGGGTGATGGAGTGCGGCAAGACACGTTCACTCTGGGAACGGCAACCGCCGGACTGCTTGAGGACCCCCTCTGGTATGCGGCGAAATGGGGCGGTTTTGAAGACATGAATGATAATGACCTCCCTGATCTGACCGAGGAATGGGACAGTAAAATCAATGCGAACGGGGAAAAGGGAGCAGATGGCATCCCGGATAATTATTATTACGCCAGCAATCCCCAGGAGCTTGAGGCAGCGTTAAACCGGGTTTTCCTGACCATTCTTGAAAGAACGTCGTCAGGAACGGCCGCAGCCGTTGTTTCCAATAATGTCAGGGGTGAAGGGGCGCTTTATCAGGCATATTTCGAACCCTTGAAAAAAGATATTGACGGTAAGCAGGCGAGCTGGATCGGCACCGTGCATGCCCTCTGGCTGGACAGATACGGTTTTTCCCGGCAGGATTGCCGCTCCACCGACAATATCGTCGGCGGGGAGTGCACACCAAACGGTCTGCTGGACAATTACGAGATTGATCAGGTGGTGCAGACATTTTTCGATGAGACGGAAAACAGGACCCGCATCAAGGTATTTACCAGTGACGATCCCGACTCGTTTGACCCTTATTTCATGGAAGGGGTTGTCACTGCCTATAATGCCGGAGCCGTCACGCTTGAGCCGTATTCCATGGAAGGGGTGGTATCCGCTTATAATTCGCGGCATATGACGATTAATCCCTATTCCATGAATGGCACGGTGACCGCCTATGATCCTGATACCGGCGAGGTTTCGCTGGCAATAACCGCCGGAAGTTTGCAGGGTGTGGCCGGTGATGTCTTCGACAACTGGCAGATCTATGACGCAACAGCCATGCTCAGCGGCAGAAGCAGCACTAGTATTGCCCTGGCTAACGCTGGCACCATTGATTTTGTCGTTGATCCGGCCGGCGAATGGATGGTAGTGGGCGATGTCATGACCCTTTCCACTTATAATATGCAGGGAGAGCAGGGTAAAAGTTACAGTAGGTGGTTTGTCGATTGCCTGTCTTCCGCTGACGAAAGCTCCATTCTGCACAGTGTCACCCTGGCCAACACCGGCGAAATGGAGATCACTGTGCAGGATGATGTTTTTACCGACTGTGAGAGGGTAAAAATCTCCACCTTTAATATGAACGGCACAGCAGGGACTACCTATAATGACTGGAAGGTATCCAACCTGTCAACCGGGGCTGACGGGACCAGCAACTCCTCGGTGACCCTCATGGATTCGGGAGTGCTTAGCTTTGTGGTCTCGCCGGCAATTGCCTGGGTTGAGCCAGGTGACCGGCTGATGCTGTCAAATTTTCAGTTTGTTGAAAAAGAACTCTATGAAATCGGTTATTTATGGAACGCCAGGGAAAAATTGTACCTGGAAACATTGACGGATGCTGAAATAAAATCAAACCGGCTTTACAACGCCAATGCCGGCAGCGGACGCCACATCATGACCTGGATCGACAGCGATTATGACTCATTCGTCGACAATGCCGAGTATGTGGATTTTGAACAGACGATGTTCGGGTCAGTTAGCTATGGTTATTTTGATGTCGGCACCCAGGCTGAAGCCGAAAACATCGTGAACTACATCCGTGGTGTTGAGATTCCCGGTTTCCGTACCCGGACCGTCAAGTATACTGCGGACGATACCACAGCCAGAATAATGCGGCTTGGCGACATTATCAACTCCACGCCAACAATCGTTTCCGCCCCCCAGGAGGCATTCAATATCCTTTACAACGATACGTCGTATACCGCTTTTCGTGCCCAGTATGCCGACAGGAGGGTGATGGCCTATGTGGGAGGCAACGATGGTCTGCTGCATGCCATCAACGGCGGTTTTTACGGTGTGGTCAACGATGCCGGGGTTGACAAGGTGAGCTACCTGACCACCGGCAAGAATTGCGCTACCGGGGCTGCAGCCACGGCCCATCCGCTCGGCAGTGAAATCTGGGCATATGCCCCCATGAATCTTCTTTCTCATCTGAAGTGGCTCAAGGACCCGAATTACAATCATGTTTATTATGTTGACAGTAAACCTCGAGTTTTTGACGCCAAAATTTTCGCGGTTGACGCTGATCATCCCAACGGCTGGGGAACCTTGATGGTTGTCGGCATGCGGTTGGGCGGGGGCGCCATGACCATTGACACGGCGGCAGACGGCTTGGGGCCGCCCCATCAGGCCAATGACAAAACCATGCGTTCCGCCTTTGTGATTTTTGATATCACCAATCCGGAGAGCGAACCGAGATTGCTGGCTGAGATGCAGGTTCCTGACGGCAGCTTCAGCTTTGTCTATCCGACCACCATGGCCTTTGGTGACAACAATAAATGGTATATGCTTTTCGGCAACGGTCCCACTAGTTTGCAAACCGCTGCCAGCACTCAGAATGCAAAGGTATACATTTTTGATCTGGCTGAGCTGGTTACCCCCGGAGTCACAACCGTTAGACCCACCGGTTGCACTTTGACCAATGTCGGCGCATCGGCGATGAAGATCATCACTTGCGATACGGCGGTCGCCAACAGTTTTATAGGCAGCCCGGTTACCGTTGACTGGGATCTCGATTACCAGGCCGACACGTCCTATTTCGGGCTGGTCGGCGATGCCAACGCCACCTCCGGGCGGCTTATGCGGTTTGCGTTAAACGAAAACAGCTCCCCGGCGTTCTGGACCGCGCCGACAACCTTGGTGCTTGCCAATCAGCCGGTTGTGGCCCAGCCGGCGGTCGGTATTGATAATATGAGCAACAAATGGGTCTATTTCGGCACAGGACGTTATTACGTCATGGCGGACAAGACGAGTACCGCTATCCAGACCCTTTACGGTATTAAGGATGATGGTTCGGGCGCCACTGTCAATATCGCCACTGATCTGATTGATGCCACTGATATTGATGTGTACACCGACCAGGAACAAACCATAGAAAACGGGCCGCTGGCAACGGCGGACGGTACGCAGATAACTGATTTCCCGACCCTTGTTGACGAGGTTGATCAACATAAGAAAGGATGGTTCCTCGACCTGCCGCCCATTGTCGGCACGGCGGGGATTGCGCCGGCGACCCGCAGTCTGGGTCAGTCTGCCCTGCTGGGCGGAATTCTCTTCACCTCGGTCTTTCAGCCAAGCGATGACCCGTGCGGTGGTGAAGGCTATAGCAGGCTGTACGGACTGTATTACAAGACCGGCACCGCCTATCCGTCTCCGGCAATTTTCGGCACCGAAACCGTTATCAGTGGCGGCGAGGTGAAGTACAGGTCCCTTGCATATATTGATCTGGGACGCGGCATGGCCACCTCGCCGGCTATTCATTCCGGCTCAGGCAGCGGCGATGATAACGTCAGTGTCTTTACCCAGTTGTCCACCGGCGATGTGTTCCGCCAGTCAGCCGATACCGCCCAGAGTGTCCGAAGCGGTAAAGCCGCCTGGTTTGAGCGATAAGGAGGTAAGGTGCTGTTTCGTGTTTGCCGATGTGTGACAAAATATGTCATCGGCGGTGACAAAAATTGTCACAAGGATTGATGAAGAAGAAAGGAAGCGATGCAACGAATTGATCAGATTGGCGCAAAGAAGAAAATATATATATAATTTTAAATTAAATACAGCTGGTTATGATTGATGACGCAATAATGGTAATCGTGTGGCACGAATCTGGCTTTTATAGAGGATAAAATCAGAAAACAAATGTCACGGATGACAAAAAAAATCATAACCAGCAGGTCAAAAAAGGAGGGCATCTTATGTTCACACTAATAAACAAAATGAGAAAATCAGGCCAGAAAGGTTTTACCCTGGTTGAGCTGATGATAGTTGTGGCGATTATCGGCATTCTGGCGGCTATCGCCATTCCCCAGTTTGCAGCCTACCGGCAGAGGGCCTTCAACTCAGCGGCGCAGAGCGATCTCCGTAACTTCAAAACCGTCATGGAAACGGACTTTGCGGATAACCAACAATACGATGACACATTATAATTTTTTTACCATAAACATCCAGGAGATAATATCATGAAAAAAATCATGCTTATTGGTTTTGCTTTATCCTTGTGCGCCACCAATGCTTTCGCCGCCACAACATTTGACTCTTCCGGTGGTGTAGGTGCCACCACAGTGCTGCAGGGATTTAAAACCTCAAAAATGGTAGAAGTCGCCGTTAATGCCGATGTGCAAACCTATGCGGCTACCGCAGACCACGCGAACGGAACCAGAGTATATGGTACAGCATCAGGCGATCCGCTGATCTATTTTATGGAGAAAGCCGAGGCTGATATTGGAACGAACAAAAGTGCAGATGAACTAGGCACCGTTAGTGATTCGTCTGCATTCGTTGGCGCTGCTGGCTGGTCTTCCCTCTAAATTAACCGCGTTTTTCGCACCAAACACAAAAAAGGAAGGGCATGCCCCCTTCCTTTTTTTTTATATCTTGAGACCATGCGTCGACCCTTCTCCTTTCTGTTGCTTGCCTTTCTTGTCCTTGGCATCTTCTATCCCTCCATTTTCGCCGAGAGTCTGTCCACCGATGACCATGAGATGATTCTGGGCTATAGCAACATGAACGGCCTGGATTGGCAGGCTCTCTTCTGGCCGCCGTCCCCACCCTATTACTACCGACCGCTGCTCGGGCTATCCTTTTACTGCGATTACTTCCTGTTTGACAGTCATGCGGCGATCGCGCATCTGGAAAACATCCTGCTCCATCTTGCCAGCACCTTGTTCCTCTATGCTATCCTGCTTCGTGTCGTCCCCGCCGAGAAGGAGGATTTGCCTCTGCTGGCCGCGATTTTTTTTGGCGTTCACCCGCTTGCGGCCGAGCCGGTCAACTGGATCTCCGGTCGCACCGATCTCCTGGCCGGTTTTTTCGTCCTGTTGAGTTTTTTGTTTTTCCTGCGCAACAGCGAAAAAAAACCAGGCCGCGATCTCCTGGCCGCATTCGGGTTCCTCTGCGGCCTCTGGTCCAAAGAGGTTGCCATCGGACTTCTGCCGGTGATACTTTTTGCCTCCCTCCAGGAGCAGGATTTTGCTGTACAACGAAAATGGCGGGACATCGTCAGGCGTGTGCTCCCCTTTTTCGCGGTAACTCTTCTCTATGGGCTCATGCGCACCGGCGGTCATTTCACCCATGACATAGGAGTAATGACCGCCATCCATGGCGGCCATGGTGCCGAAAACTTTCCGCTCTCCGCCAAATTTTTGAGTCTGATCAAGGCGATTGGTTTCTACAGCCATAAAATTCTCTGGCCTTTTCCGCTTAATTTTGCCATTGTTGAGATCAACCGGCCCATTGCCCTGGCGGTGGGCATCATCGCCCTCGTCAGCCTTGCTGTTGCCTTGCTTTTTTGCCGCCGCCGTCCCGTCATGCTGGGTCTGGTCTGGATTCCCTGTTTTCTGGCCCCGGCTTTGCCGGTGGCCGTCAACCGCGTTGCCTGGACGCCATTGGCGGAGCGCTATCTCTATCTTCCGTTGATGGGACTCTGCGTGGTTATGGCCATCCTCATGGCAGGGAGTCCCAGAAAAAAAATTATTGCCTTGGCCCTGGCCATACTCCTCTGTGGATTTGGCACGGCCACAGTTCAAAGAAATATTGTCTGGCAAAAAAATATTACCCTGTGGCAGGATGTGGTGGAAAAATCTCCCCATTTTGCGGCGGGCCATAACGATTACGCCTTGGCCTTGTTGCGCGCTGGAAATAAGCAGGAGGCGGAAAAGCACTTTGCGCTTGCCGAAGGTCTTGCGGAAGGCACCGGGAAAAATCTGGCGAAAAGCAACATCGCCATGTTGCAAGGGGATATCGAGCAACGATTCGCCATGCTGGACACGATTCAACAAAGCGAACAATCCCCCAAACTGCGCTGCCAAGTCTTGTACAAAATGATCAGGCTGATCAACAATGAGCTCGGCGACAAAGAGATCGCCAGTGAAAAAAAGCGGGAGTGGACCAGGAAATTGCTCGTTTGCCAGGAACAGCTTGCAGGACTGGACAAAAATCCCTATCACCTCTATCGTATTGGCCAGCTGCATCTTGCCCTAGGGGATAAAGCAGCCGCCCAAGCCGCGTTTGCAGCAACCTGCAAGGACAGTAACGATTATTTTACCCAGCCGGCCTGCACCCTTGCCAAACGTCTCGCCAAAGAAACCAAAGGGGAATAATTACCATGCACTCGCTTTCCGGCATCTGGGCCATCGGCATTGCAACCTTTAAAGGCGGCCTGCGGGACCGCCTGATCCAGAGCCTGCTCATGGCTGGCCTCTTTTTTCTCATCTCCACCGTGGTGTTCAGCAGCTTTTCCATGCGGCAGCCATTGGAAGTGGCGATTAACTACAGCCTCGCCACCGTGCAGATTCTCACCATGCTGATCACCCTCTTTCTGGGGCTGAATCTGCTTTCCCGCGAGATCGAGACCCGCGCCGGACACGGGGTGTTGAGCCAGCCCCTGTCGCGGACCCATTATCTTCTCGGTAAATTTTCCGGGCTCGTCCTGCTGTGTTTCGTTGTTGTTTTTTTCTTGGCGCTCTGCTCCATCGCCGGGATCTTGCTGGTCAAGATCGGCGGCCAGGAGGCCCAGTCAATTGGGTGGACAAATTTTGGCGTTGCCATTTTGGGCATCCTGCTGATGTCGTTGTTGCTGGGGGCGGCAAGTCTCCTTTTCAGCGCCCTGGCCACCTCAGCCGTCCTGCCATTTCTTGCAACCATCGCCGTCTGGTTTATCGGGCAAAACACCCAGGCGGTCAAGAATTACCTCGATGCCAACCTTGCGGATCAATCGATAACGCCTCTCCTTAAGGTAATCATCACCGGCGCCTATTATTTTTTCCCAAACTTAAGCCTCCTTGACTTTAAGGTCTACGCCATTTACAGTTTGCCGATCCCTGCCAGCCAGGCTTTTTATGCTCTGGCCTACGGACTCGTGTACACCGCCGTCCTGCTCTGTATTGCCGCCAGGCTCTTTCACGCACGGGACATGCTATGAAACACCTCGTTTCCGTGAGCATGCTGATCGGCTTGCTTGTCTGGCTTCTGCTGGCCTTCTCGTCCTTGCGGGGCAACATCCAGGAACCATTACGGTTTCCCACATACCCGCCCAGCGTTGCCATCGAAATGATGTCGCTTGGCAATCGGGAGCTTGCGGCAACACTCATCTTTTATAATGCCCAGTTTTATTTCGGTGAAAAATATGCCTGGCGCCGGGAGGCTCCTGAATACCAGAGGCTTTTCGTGGCGCTGGACAAGGCCACAGACCTGGACCCCCATAACATGGATTGCTATTATTTTGCCCAGGGACTCTTTTCGGATATCAAACCGGCGATCCCGGTCCTCAATCGCCTTCTGGAAAAAGGGATGCGGCACAGGGAGCAGGATTGGTATCTGCCTTTTTTTATCAGCGCCAACTACTATTTTCAGTTGAAAGATCCGGTCAAGGCCGCGGAGTATCTGCAACGGGCCGCAGTGCTCAACCCGGACAATGCGCTGTTCGCCTCACTCAGCGCCCGCATGCTCTACCAGGGCAATCAGACCAAGACGGCCATTACCTACCTGGAGGCCTTTATCAAGGAAACAAGAAATCCCGCGGTCCGCAAGAAGCTGCTGCTCCGGCTGCGCGCCCTCACCATCATTCATTTTCTTGAAAATGCCATTACCGACTTTACAGAAAAAAAAGGCCGGCCGCCCCGGGCTCTTGACGAGGTGGTCACCGCCGGTCTTATCGATAAAATCCCCGCCGATCCCTATGGTGGAACTTTCTTCCTGGACGAGACGGGAAAGGTGTATACTACCAGTAAGCTCACCGAAACCTGGGGAAACCATGACAACCGCAATCAAGACCAGCAATCTCAATAAATGCTACAAAAAAGGAGTGCGGGGCCACAGGATTGAGGCCCTCTCAAGCTTGAACCTTGAGGTTAGCCAAGGTGAGGTTTTTGGCTTCATCGGCAGCAACGGCGCAGGCAAAAGCACCACTATCAAAATCCTGATGGGCCTCATCAAACCATCGGCCGGCCAAGCTTGGCTTTTTGACAAACAGGTGAATGAACCTTGTGCGCGCACACGCGTTGGCTATCTCTCGGAACATCCTCATTTTTATGATTTCCTCACGCCTATTGAATTGTTCCGCCTGTTGGGGACCATTCGCCGGATGGAGGGCAAACTCCTCCGGCAACGGAGTGAGGAACTCCTTGACCTGGTGTCGCTTTCAGAGGCTGCCAATCGCAAGATCAGGGGCTTTTCCAAGGGCATGGTGCAACGGCTGGGGATCGCGGCGGCTCTGCTTGGCGACCCGGAACTTTTGATCCTGGACGAACCCATGAGCGGCCTCGATCCCCTGGGGCGCCATCTGGTTGCCACCATCATGCGTAATCTGCAGGATCAGGGGAAAACCATTTTTTTCAGCACGCATATCATACCGGATATCGAAAACCTCTGCGACCGTGTGGGAATACTGGTAAACGGCATCATGAAATATGTGGGCTCGATCGGGCAGGCCTTGTATCCGGCGGTGGGGAAACTTGAATTGACTTTTCGCGCCGAGCCGTCAAGGGGTGCGGAACTGGCTGTCTCCCAGCAGATTCAATATCTCTGGCAGAAGGAAGGCGTCTTTAAGGCAGAGATAAACGAACGGCAGATTCCCGCCCTCATGGAGAAAATTCTTGCCAAAGGCGGGTCGGTTATCAGTATTGAGCTGAAAAAGAGATCGCTTGAGGAATTGTACCTTACCCTCAATAACGATTAGAACGCAGTTACCGGATGAAAGCTAATGTTTTTTTTCTCTGTAATTAAACTGTTACGGCCTAAGCACTGGTTGAAGAATGTTCTTCTTTTCTTCCCGCCCTTCATGGCAGGCAGCATTTTTGAGACCGGCATGATCAGGCAGGGCATCCTGCCTTTTATGGCCTTTTCCTTTGCCGCCAGTTCGATTTATATCATCAATGATATTGTTGACGCCCAAAATGATGCCCAGCATCCGGTGAAGAAAAACAGACCCATCCCCAAAGGGAGTGTCACTCCCGCCAGTGCTGCGGTTATCGCCGCCTTTTTCGTTATTTTCTCCTTGGTGGCAGGCTATCTCGTGGCCCTGAATTTTCTGCTGCTCCTTGTTGCCTATTTTCTTATTACAACCGTGTACAGCTTTAAGCTGAAAGGAGAGCCGATATTTGATATTTTTTGTATTTCGGCAGGTTTTCTCCTCCGTCTCGAGGCAGGAGGTGTGGCTTTCCAGATTCATATTTCCGAATGGCTTTTCCTGTCGGTTTTTCTGTTGTCGATTTTTCTCAGCACCGGCAAGCGACTCAGTGAAAAAAAAATACTGGGTCAGGAGGCGGGCAGCCATCGCAGCTCGCTTGGCCGGTATCCGGATGGTTTTCTTGAAAGTGCCATGTACATGACTGGCGCTGCTGTGCTGGTAACGTATTCCATGTACGTCATTTACCGGCCAAAACTTATTTACACGATCCTGCTCTGCTGTTTCGGCCTTTTCCGCTATATTTATCTGGTGCAGTCCGGCAGAGAAGGGGATCCGACGGAATCACTGCTGAGTGACGCGCAGCTTTTTTTGGTCAGTTTTCTGTGGGTTCTGGTGCTGGGGTGGGGGATTTACCGATAATGAGCTGTCCTGAAAGGAGAAATTGCCGGTGACATCTGATAGGATGCATATCGGTTTTTATCGCTATTCCCTGCTCAATCGCGGCGGCGATCGCATGGTGGTCGATTATGCCAACTACTTGGCAGTAGATGTCCATATCGGATTACCAAAAAAGGAAATTCTGTATGTTTCATGAAAAAGGCTTTGTTATAGATCGCACCAGGGTATTTAATAACGCCTTATGGACTTTTGCAGGGCAAATATTTCCTCTCGTAATTGTTTTAATGACCCTGCCATTCTTTATTCGTTGTCTTGGGGTTGAGCGTTTTGGAGCGTTCACGCTCATTTTTGCTTTTTTTACTTATTTGAATCTTTTTGATCTCGGAGTGAGTGTGGGGTTGACAAGGTTCTTAGCGAGGGCGATCGCTGCTGGCAATGACAAGGAGTTCCGTGAATTGACGGATACGGCTTTGTTAATGCTGTTTATTTTGGGTTGTGGCGGGGCCATTGTGGCTTTCTGCACGATCCCCTTTATCCTTAGGTTTCTTCATCTTTCCAACGTGCTATATAATGAGATGCGCGATGCCTTAATCATCCTTTTGGTTGCATTGCCGATGTCACTTTATTCCGGAGGGTTGCGCAGTGTTTTAAATGCCCGACAAAGGATGGAGCTAGTCAATATTTTGGAGATTACTTTGGCTGTTTCCAGGACTCTTGGAATGTTATTAATCGCGGCCTTTAACAATGATCTTAGATGGATCGTTGCGTTTTTCTGTCTGACACAGATTATCGTTTTCTTTTTGTATTCATATTGTGCGGCCCCATTCATTCCCGGGGAAAAAGGCCACGGCCTGCCGGACATGAAAAAGGTTTATATTTTTTTTCAATATGGCGGTTGGTTGACCGTTTCCAATATCATCAGTCCCGTGATGGTATATTTTGATAGGTTTTTATTGGGGGCGATCCTGTCAATCGCGGTCATCCCCTATTATTCGATCCCTTATGATATTGTGACAAAGCTTTGGGTCTTTCCAGCGACGATATGTGTGCCGTTCTTTCCTGTCCTCAGTGCGCTTTACTCACGAGATCTGATGGCTTCGAAACTGATCTTCATGAAAATGGTCCGCTTTTTGTTCATCAGTCTCTTTCCTTTGATCCTTTTTGCCGGGATCTTTGCACGAGAAGGGATGACGTTATGGATGGGGGAAGAATTCGCAGAAAAGAGTTATATCATTCTTCAATGGCTTTCTGTTGGCGTTTTGACGAACAGTTTGGCGCAGTTGGCCTATAATTATATCCTTGCTTCTGGTCGGACGGATCTTCCCGCCAAATTCCATTTGATAGAATTATGTCTTTATTTGCCGATGTTATTTATCTTGATCAAGAAGTTCGGCCTTAAAGGAGCTGCAGTGGCCTGGGTTTTAAGAGTAAGTGTTGATGCAGTGCTTTTGTTTGTTGCACTTATAAGGTTAACACGTTTGGAACTCAGGTATGTTAAGGAGATCATAAATTGTTTTTTCATCTCGATTACGCTCTTGATGGTTGCTTTTATTCATACCGGTGTAAAGTGGAAATTGGGATATTGGTTCGCGGCTGTTGTGTTGTTTTCTGTGTGGCTATGGAGATTTGTTATGGACCGGGAGGATCGTTTATGGGTCAAGGGGTTGCTTAGGCAACGGTTAGCATAGAACCTCGGCCATTTTGTATGTGATTATCGTAACAAAGATATGATGTTCAGATTTGGCGAGGGTTTTGAAGTCGTTTTGGTTTAAAATGGGTATTCCAACGGCTCCATTGTAAAAGAGGGGAAGAGTTGAGGAAAGATGTTGAGTAAGTATGAAGTGGATATCCTGTTGTCGACCTACAATGGGGAGAAGTTCCTCGGCGAATTGCTGGATTCGCTTTTTTGTCAAACTTGCCAGAATTGGCGCCTGGTTGTCCGTGACGATGGTTCAAAAGATAACACTAAAAAATATGGGCAGGATAAAATCGTTTTAGTGCCTGATGGTTTAGGGAATCGCGGACCAAAAGAGAGTTTTGGGCAATTAATGGAATACTCTCAGGCGCCGTATGTCATGTTTTGCGACCAGGAT
>JBFMAY010000009.1:56958-97053 GCA_040755455.1 Thermodesulfobacteriota bacterium
TAAAAAATATGGGCAGGATAAAATCGTTTTAGTGCCTGATGGTTTAGGGAATCGCGGACCAAAAGAGAGTTTTGGGCAATTAATGGAATACTCTCAGGCGCCGTATGTCATGTTTTGCGACCAGGATGATGTATGGTTGCAAGACAAGATCGAACTTTCTTTTCAGGAAATACTCGCCCAGGAGAACAGGTCAGGTAAAAATAAGCCGATGCTTGTTTCGACCAATTGTTCACTTGTCGATCAGGATCTTAATCTCATTGCGGTTGATGCGTGGAAACATTTGGGGTTTGATCCGGAAATCGCTGGTCGTTTTCATAATTTAGCGTTGAGGAATTTTATCGTAGGGCATACGATCATGATGAATCGTGCACTTTTGACGCTGGTTAACCCCCTGCCACAACAGGCGGTCATGCATGATTGGTGGGTAGGGTTGGCGGCCGCTGCATTTGGTGAGATCGGGTATGTCATGAAGCCGACTGTGCTATACAGGCAGCATTCGCAAAATTTTTTCGGTTTAAAGAGGATTCCGGCATGGAAGGCGATCTTTCATCTTCCTCTTCACTATAAAAACTACGTCCAACATCAGATGGAAGCTTTGTTGCAGATTAATGCTTTTTATGAAAGGTTTGATATCCTGTTGCAAAAGGAAGTGGGGAATCCTGTCGCATTAAAAGATCTTAAAGATGTTTCCTTGCTTGTTTCTTTGGATCAAATGCGGCTGGGTGAAAGGATCTGTTTTTTATGGCAATTCTACAAGACTTTCCCTTATCGGGAAAAGGCATATGTAGATTTTTTTTGGTATTTGATCCATTGATTGATCCCTTGCTGATAATGTCTTAAAGAAATGAAAATAACGGTCATTCGGCATTCGATCCGTAACCGGGGCGGGGACAGGCTTGTCCTGGATTATCTTTCTTTCCTTGTTGCGCGAGGGCATGAGGTTGTTTACTGGACGAATGAGGTTGCCACGTCTTTTTCTATTGATCCTCGTATAGAAATAAAACATATACCTTGGCCGGGGGCGACAGGGACTATCTGTTTTGCCGCTGTAACGAAATTTTCTTCTGACATCGTTTTGGTCGACCTGGCTGTCATGGCCCTGTTTGCATACCTGCTTAACGGTAAAAAAGTTGTTTATCTTGCCCAGGATGATGACAGGGCATATTATTCTTCCCCTGTTATGAAAGTTTTAATGGGGTTCGTCTTCAGGTTGGTTTTTTCATTGTTCAAGGTGCATGTTATCAGCGTTTCGGAATATTTAACAGCGGAACTGGGCAAATATTCGTGTGAAAAGATCGAAACGGTCTGTAACGGGATCGACCTCGGGGTGTTCTATCGCGAGACAACCCCCCATGCTCAAATTGAAAAAACAACTCCCATGGCTGTTGTTTTATACGCACGCTCCGACTTTCGTAAGGGTCTTGATATTGGGATAAAGGCTGTAGAGGGATTGGCCCGTCGTCGAGGCACAAGAGATTGGGAATTATGGATCATCGGCAACGACAAGGCGGTAATCAACGCAGACGGGTTGAAAGTGAAACACTGGGGATTTTTAAAGGATGACCAGCTGCGGTCGGTCTTTAGTGCTGCGGATGTTTATCTTATGCCATCCCGCCATGAGGGGTTGAGCCTTTTGTTGTTGTCTGCCTTGGCATGTGGTTGTGTTGTGGTCGCCACCAAGGCGAGCAACATTCTCACTCATAATGTTGATGGGCTGGTTTCGTCGGTAGAAGATGATAACTTGCTGACCGAAAATCTTGCTTCTGTTATGGAAGACAAGCTGTTGTGTCAGAAATTGCGTCAAAATGGTTATGCTTTGGCCGCTCATTACAGCTTGAAGAAAAGCTGTAATTTATTTGAGCGGGCGCTGAGAACATGGTCAGGTAGAGCAGCCTGTCGGTTTATATAAAAAGGTTGTCGAATAGCAAAAAACTGATAACAGAGTAATGTGACCTTTTTGACGCAATTAAATCGGTTGCGGCAGAAGTCGGCCCGTGCTAACAGCCAGGCCGGCAATGCTTTGATTTTCCTCGGAGGATTTTAATCTGTCCCGAAAAATAAGAGCATTAAAATGGCTTGACCGCTGGCTAGGCCAGCTGGCTGCGGTGCTTCTGTCTGCTCCGGTTGGAGGCCCAATCAGCAAGCCGACATCCATTCTTGTCATTCGCCCCGGAGGCATCGGTGATGCCGTTCTGCTTATTCCGGCCCTGCATCTCCTCAGATTAAAATTCCCCCAATCGCGCATCGATATTCTTGCAGAAAAACGAAATGGCGCCATCTTTCGTCTCTGTTCAGGGATAAATGAGATCTTTCTTTATGATCATTTCGGCGATCTCTGGCGGGTTTTACGGGGAGGTTGCGATGTTGTGATTGACAGCGAGCAGTGGCACCGCCTTTCGGCAGTTGTAAGCCGTCTTACTGGTGCAGGCATGTCGGTGGGGTTTGCCACCAGCGACAGAAAACGCCTCTTTACCCATCCGCAGCCATACTCCCATGATGATTACGAACTGGATAGCTTTTTATCTCTTTTATCTCCTTTTGACATTGACCATAAAAAGTGGTCCGGTCCTTTTCTGGAGCTTCCGCCAGACGTAAAGGCAAGGGCGAAAGAGTTGCTCGGAGATTATGATGGACAACGGTTTGTTGTTCTTTTTCCCGGCGCGAGTATTGCTGAACGCCGCTGGGGTGCTGAAAAGTTCGGAGAGCTCGCAAGACGTTTAAATAACCAAGGCATGCCGGTGGTGGTGATCGGCGGCCAGGAGGACCGTGCTGAAGCAGAAAAGATCGCGGCTCGTGCCACTGTTCTCAATTTAGCAGGACGGACATCCCTCGTGGAATCAGCTGCCGTCATTGACCGGGCAACAGTGCTTGTCAGCGGCGATTCCGGTATTTTGCATATCGGGGTGGGGCTTGATAAACCAACGGTTTCCCTTTTTGGTCCAGGGATAGCTGAAAAGTGGGCGCCCAGGGGGGAGAAACATGTTGTTGTTGACCGGAAGTTACCCTGTTCACCCTGTACGAGATTCGGCTATACCCCACGTTGTCCCCGCAATATGCAGTGTATTCAGGAAATCGACGTTGCAGACGTGGAAAGAGGAGTAAAGGGAATTCTGGAAAAGGGGACGCTGGGGAGACAAACAAGCGTTGTATGATCAGTAAGAATTGGCTGGGAGACAGGGATTCGAACCCCGATAAGCAGAGTCAGAGTCTGCTGTCCTGCCGTTAGACGATCTCCCAGTAAGGTTAAAGAATGACTATTTAGAAAATATGGCTGCAAAAGTCAAGTGAAAATCGATCAGTCGACAACTAAGCCTGCATAGCCGACAACATGATCCGTGTCGCCGCTTGTTTCTCCCGAATCGGTGTAGCGTATCAGCTGCGCATGGGTGGCGCCTAGTTTGAGAGCGGCAATCAGCACAATCGTGGTCGGCATGATGCCGCACATGGATATTCTCTGTCCAAGGACAGTGTTGTATAGGCCCTGAGGGTCGAGCTTTTTGACATGCTCCAGCGCCTGATGGTCTTTTTGACTGGCCGACACGCGAGGCTCATAGTGGGTCATGTCCGTGCTGGCAACGAGCAGTACCGGCTTTTGGTATTGCTTGATAGCTCCGGCAATGGCTGTCCCTGCTGCCAGACAATGGGAATAAGGAACATGGGAGATCACCAAAGGGACGATGGATAGATTTTTCTGCAGCATCTGTAGGAAAGGAACCTGCACTTCAAGGGAGTGTTCAAAACGATGGGCCAGTTCATCTCGTGTAATGACAGGATCGTCAATCAATTGCGCCAGCTCGCTGTTGATCGGCACCATGCCCAGGGGCATTTCCCATTCACCTTCGGCCATCAGGGCTATCGGCGCGCCATGGCCGTGATGGTTGGGCCCTAAGATGATAACATCTTCAGGGATGTTGACTGCCGCAAAGGTTTCGCCGGCAACCCCGCCGGAATAGATATAGCCGGCATGGGGTGAAATCACCGCCAGAGCGTTTTTCTTAGTGATTGCGCCTTCCGGAATGAGGTCGGCAAGGGTGTTTCTCAGGATGCGCGGATCGCCCGGATAAAATTGGTTGGCAACTACTGGAGATCGTTTCATGGTGATCCCTCTCAGTTTTTGGGGTATTTAAATTTTTACCTGCCAGCTGGTGCTTCCGTCTGCCTCGTCCTTGATTTCAATTTTATGCTTAAGCAGTGTATCACGGATTTCATCCGCCCGGGACCAGTTTTTCTGCTCGCGGGCAGATGTCCGATCACTGATAAGCGATTCGATGGCCGCTTGGTCAATATCAAGCCGGCTCAACGTCTTCTGCTGTTTGGCTTGAATATAGGCAACCGGGTCCTGCTGCAGGAGGCCCATGATTCCGGCAAGTTCTTGTGTTAACTTGGCCGCGGCATGCAAAAGCGCCAGGTCCGATTCCGCAGGAGTTACGGGCAGAGACTGCCTGATCGTATTCAGGACTTTGACCACCTCAAAAATATGGCCCAGGGCTTGGGCGCTGTTAAAATCATTATCCATGGCTTTAACATAGCGGTCAACCAGAGAATTGATCTTGCTCGCATTTTTTTTGCCTGCCACAGGTGCCCGGTTCGGATCTCCATGCGCCGGTAGTTTGGCGATTTCCGCCAGACAGGTGTACAATCTGTCCAGGCCGGTTTCCGCATCTTTCATCGCGGTTTCGGAAAAGTCCAGAGGGGTGCGGTAATGGGTGGAAAAAACGAAAAAACGCAAGACTTCGGCCGGATATTTTTCCAGAATTTCCCTGATGGTCAGAAAGTTCCCCAGGGATTTTGACATTTTTTCATCTTTGATCGTCACAAATCCATGATGGATCCAGGTAGCGACAAAGGGTTTGCCCGAGGCTGCCTCGCTCTGGGCGATTTCATTTTCATGGTGCGGGAAAATCAGATCTTTTCCTCCTCCATGGATATCAAAGCTATCCCCTAAGAACTTGCGACTCATGGCAGAGCATTCAATGTGCCATCCCGGTCGCCCGGCGCCCCATGGGCTGTCCCAGACAGGTTCACCTGGTTTGCTGCTTTTCCACAGGGCGAAATCCATGGGATTCTGCTTCTGTTCGTTGATGGAAATTCTGGCCCCTGCCATCATGTCTTCAAGGTTTCTGCCGGACAGAGAACCATAATTGGCAAAGCGGTCCACCTTGAAATAGACATCACCTTGCACTTCGTAGGCAAAACCATTGTCAATAAGCTCCTGAATCATGGAAATGATTTCCGGGATATGTTCCGTGGCCTTTGGTTCAAGGGTGGGATGTTCATTGCCGAGGCTTTTCATGTCTTCATGAAATGCCGTGATAAAACGGTTGGCAAGTTCTTCTGTTGTGGTATGTTGCTCCTGTGCTCGTTTGATGATTTTGTCATCAATGTCTGTAAAATTGCGCACATAGGTGACTTTAAATCCCCTATAGCGCAGGTAGCGGACAATCATATCAAAGACCAGGGTGGACCTGGCGTGGCCGATATGGCAATAATCGTAAGCGGTAATACCGCAGACATAGAGTTTGATATGGCCTTTTTCCAATGGTGAAAAAGGTTCTTTTTTGCCGCTTTTGGTGTTATAAATCGAAACGGTCATGTTGACTCCGCAAAAGGCTGCTCGTGTGCATATGTTTAAAACGGTGTAGCTTGAAAAACACTTTATACCCTTTTCCCGTAACCTAATCAACCATCCTTATGCATTATGAATAAAAACAACGAATCAGGTACAATTTTAGAATCAATTATGCTGGCAAACGGCATACAGATGACGTGTTATGACTTATCGAGGAAGATCGCGGCTGATCGATGGCTGGTCAAGGTCAAATGTGAGGCAGTTCTGCAAGTACCGGATGAACTGTTTGACGCAATTGATGATGCCGACATGGTATCTGCCATGAAGCAGGATTGTGCGAATACGGTGATACATACTCGCTATCGGGAACGCAATTTCATTGATGAAAAAGACAAAGACGGGGTCAGGCAGGAACTCTTCAACCAGTTATCGGAAAACGCCCAAACCTACATGGGTGGAGAATTATTTTCCCGCAAGCTTTTTGAAAAAAAAGTTGCTGAATTCAAGCTGCAATATCAGATTCAGAAAGAAAGAGAACGTCTGGCGGTGACTGATGAGGAAGATGAGGGGCCCGCCGATTTTTCCGCCTGCTTCAGGGATTAAATTTGCACTGTTTGCCCTTGACAAACAATGGTATTCGCAGCATATTGCTTTGTTTCATTTACTTATCTTTCTTGCGATCATCTTCAAAAAAATTATTAATAATTTGTTTGATATTTAAGATAAAAAGGAGCGGTCATGAAGGTACTTGTCAGTGACAACCTGGCCCCTGTGGGAGCCCAGATTTTAAGAGAAGCTGGGCTTGAGGTCGATATCAAAACGGGAATGAGCCCTGAAGAGCTGAAAAAGGAAATTGCCCAGTACGACGGGTTGGTCATTCGAAGTGCCACGAAGGTGACGGCGGAAATTATCGAAGCTGCAGAGAAATTAAAAGTCGTTGGCCGTGCAGGCATAGGGCTTGATAATGTTGATGTCCCGGCAGCAAGCAAGCGCGGTATCGTTGTCATGAATGCCCCTGATGGTAATGCCACGACAGCCGCCGAACATGCTCTGGCCATGATGATGGCCTTGACCCGTAACATTCCCCAGGCCACGGCCAGATTAAAGGCGGGCGGCTGGGACAAGAAAAAATTCCAGGGTAGGGAGGTCACGGGCAAGACTCTGGGAATTGTCGGCATCGGCAGGATCGGCGCCATTGTGGCTAACAGGGCTCAGGGGCTCCATATGAAGGTTATTGCCTACGATCCGCATATGCCCAAGGATCTCGTTGATAAATTGGGGGTTGAGCTGGTCAGTTTTGATGATCTCTGCAAACGTGCTGATTATATTTCCGTGCATGTGCCATTGACCAAGGAAACCCGCAAGCTGGTGTCAGCCGATGCCTTCCGGATGATGAAAAAGGATGCGATGTTTATCGATTGCGCCCGCGGCGGGGTTGTTGATGAAGAGGCCCTTTATGAGGCGTTGAAGAACAAAGAGATCGCGGGAGCCGCCCTTGATGTTTTTGAAAAAGAGCCTACTTCCCTTGAAACGACTCCCCTTCTGGGGCTTGATAATTTCATCTGCACTCCCCATCTTGGCGCATCCACTGCCGAAGCCCAGGAAAATGTTGCTGTGACCATTGCCGAGCAGATGGCCGACTATCTTCTCAATAATACCGTGGTCAATGCCGTCAATGTCCCATCCGTTTCAGCCGAAGTCCTTTCAAAGGTGCGGCCCTACGTTAGTCTTGCGGAAATGCTCGGCTCTTTTCACATGCAGATTGCCAAAGGCAGTGTGGAGGAGGTCAATATCGAGTTCATCGGTGATCTAGCCTCAATGGTGACAAGTCCTATTACCGTTGCCTTTTTGAAAGGTCTGTTTACCCCTATCCTGAAAGATGCCGTCAATTTCGTCAATGCCCCCATGATAGCTAAAGAGAGGGGGATCAGGGTGACGGAATCCAAGACCGCCGAGTCGGATGATTTCACCAATCTGCTTTCAATTAAGGTGAAGACATCTGAAGATGAGAATGTCCTTGCCGGAACTGTTTTTGGCAAAAAAGAGCCACGGCTCGTGCGGTTAAACACCTTCAGGCTTGAGGCGTTACCGGATGGCCCCATGCTTTTTGTTCAGAATCTTGATGTCCCCGGCGTAATCGGCGCACTAGGCGTCACCCTTGGCAAGGAAGGAGTAAATATTTCACGCATGACAGTGGGCCGAGAGGAGGGTAATGGTGATCATACCCGCAATATCATCCTGTTGAACACGGACTCACTGGTCAGTAAAGAGCAGCTTGACAAAGTGAAAAAACTGGAGAATATCACCAGCGCAATGGTTCTTGATTTGTCTTAATAACTGGCAGGCAAAGAAACAATATGAGCGAGGCGGAGAAAAAATGTAGGTGTGCCGGGGGGAAGATAGTTGACGGCAAGTGTGTGATGCCGGAGGTGACATTCTCGGCATTTATTATGTCGCTGAATACCTCTGCCCTTTTTCTTCTTGGCGAGATCGCTGATCCTGAAACCGGTGCACGCAAACAGGACCTTGTTTTGGCAAAGCACACTATTGATACCCTCAATGTTTTGAAAGAGAAAACAAAGGGTAATTTGACGCAAGAAGAAGAGAATATGCTTGGCAAATTCCTCTATGACCTGCAAATGCGGTATGTAAAGGCAAAATCATAAATGGGTTCAGGCCGTAAGCTTCACCTGCAGGCACCGGCAAAAATCAATCTGTATCTGAAGGTGTTGGGGCGACGTCATGATGGCTACCATGAGCTCGCCACCTGGATGCAGAAACTTAAACTCGCTGATGAGGTCACCCTGACATCTGTCAGTTCAGGAATAAAACTTCATTGCTCTGCAACTGATCTTGCTGCGGATGAAAAAAATCTTGCCCATAAGGCTGCGGTTCTTTTTTTTAAAAAAACCGGATTGAAAATCGGCGTCGAAATCAAATTGGTGAAAAAGATTCCCATTGCGGCAGGGTTAGGTGGCGGCAGCAGTGATGCCGCCACCGTGTTAACCGGCTTAAATACATTATTTTCCGCGGGGTTGAGCGACAATGAGTTGATGGAGTTGGGGTTGTCCCTTGGGGCTGACGTTCCTTTTTTTGTGTCTAGATGCAGCTCGGCCATTGCCAGCGGCATTGGAGAAAAGCTGCGGGGAAAAGATCCTTTAAAAGAATGTTGGATCATTTTGGCAAATCCCGGTTTTCCTGTTTCGACCAAATGGGTATTTGAAAATTTCGATCGCGTGCAACCTGTTAATTTTGCGTTGACATTAGGGGATAATCCATATATTTTAGGCCGCGAAATCAATGGGTCAATGCCTGAAAAGCTTTTCAATGATCTTGAAAGCGTTACAACCGCCCGCTATCCGGAAGTTTCAAAGCTAAAAAATGAATTGACTGAATTAGGTGCGTCTGGAGTGTTGATGTCCGGTAGTGGCCCTACTGTATACGGCATCTTTACGGATTTCGCCCATGCAACCCGGTGTGCAATAACCTTGCAACATATTTATCCAGGCAGGGTTTTTCTCACGGAACCGCTCTCATCTTCTTGAATAATTTTTTTTAGCTGGGGTGTCGTCAAGCGGTAAGACACAGGCCTTTGACGCCTGCATTCGTAGGTTCGAATCCTACCGCCCCAGCCATTTTTTGTAGATCAAAAAATAACTTTAAATGTATTGTTCATCGATCAACTTGCAATATGATTGATGGGTAATCAAGCAAACGGATTTCGCTATGACCAAACTAAAAGAAATGATGATTTTTAGCGGGAATGCCAATCGTGCCCTTGCCGAAGATATTTGTAGACATCTTCAGGTTGAATTGAGCCATGCAGAAGTCCGAAAATTCAGTGACGGGGAGACCTATGTTGAGATAGGCGAGAATGTTCGCGGTAAAGATATTTTTGTGGTGCAACCGACATGCACCCCAGTGAACGATCATCTCATGGAGTTGATACTGATGGCTGACGCCCTGCGCCGCGCGTCGGCCCGCCGCATTACCGCAGTCATCCCCTATTACGGATACTCACGACAGGATAGAAAAGTTACCCCCAGGGTGCCGATTTCTGCCAAGGTTGTCGCTGAGATGCTCATGGCTGTCGGCGTCAGACGTGTATTGACAATGGATCTGCATTCCGGCCAGATTCAGGGTTTTTTTAATATTCCTGTTGATAATATGTATGCTGCCCCTGTGTTGTTAAGGGATATTTCGCAAGTTTTTGTCGGGAAAGAAGTCATTATGGTATCCCCCGATGCCGGTGGAGTCGAGCGGACCCGGGCCTTTGCCAAGCGTCTCAAGGCAGGTCTTGCCATTATCGATAAAAGAAGGGAGCGGGCCAATGAATCCGAGGCAATGAATGTTATTGGCAATGTAGCCGGCAAACATGCTATCTTGCTTGACGATATGGTGGACACGGCGGGCACGCTCTGTGCAGGAGCCGAAATCTTGATGAAGGAGGGGGCGAAAGATGTTTATGCGTATTGTTCCCATGCCGTGCTTTCCGGACCGGCCATTGAGCGGATAAATGACTCGATGATCAAAAAACTCGTCGTGACCAATAGCATACCGCTTCGCAACAGTGCGAAAGATTGCAGCAAGATCAAGGTGCTTTCCGTATCGGAATTGCTTGGAGATTCCATACGGTGTATCCACAATGAGGATTCCGTCAGTTCACTTTTCGTCTAAAACGAAGCGTGTTGCTGCTGATAAGAAGCATGAAAATCTAGCGAGTTATATGTTGCAGATTTGATTTTCATAGAGGTAGAAAGAAAAAATTTGGATGCTGGATGGAGAACACTGATTTCGGTGTTTATACCCATTTGCTCCAGTTACTTGTTTAGGAGGTTTGTAAGATGTTACAGGTAGATGTATCTGCCCAGGTCAGAAAAAATACTGGTAAAGGCGCAGCAAGAACCTTGCGGAGAGACGGAAAAACTCCGGCTGTAATCTATGGTGCCAAGAATGACTCTTTGGCTTTAACCCTTGATACCCATTCATTTACCAAGACTCTCTTGCATCTGCAGAGACGAAATGCTGTTGTCAATCTTGACATTGAAACAGCATCAGGGATTGAAAAACGTCATGTGCTGATAAAGGAAATCCAGGTAGATCCAATTCATGATACCCTTAAGCATGCTGATTTTTATGAGATCAGCCTTGATGCTCCCCGTACATTTACAGTTCCGGTAAAATATTCAGGAAAAGCCCGGGGGGTTGAGATGGGTGGTGATTTGAGCATTTCGATTAACGAAATTAAAGTGAAGGGTAATCCCCTTGATATCCCGGATACGATAGAAGTTGATGTAACTCCGCTTGGTATGAATGAGCATTTTAGCTGCCAGGATTTAACTCTTCCTGCAAATGTAACCCTGCTTGATGACAAGAATAAGGTCTGTGTTGCGATCATAACCGCACGGGCGGCAGCAGCAGAATAATCTTTTTTTGTAGTCAATATTCTTTTAAGCCGGGAAGGGTAATCCTTCTCCGGCTTTTTGTCTTTCTACCTCTGGTGAATTATGTTTCTTGTTGCAGGACTTGGGAATCCTGGTGAAAAATATCACTTAACCCGACACAATATAGGTTTTCTCTTTCTTGATTATCTGGCGGATAAGCTGCGCGTAAATTTTTCAGCAACAAAATGGCAGGCCGACGCGGCAAAGGCAGTGTTCGACACCGAACAGGTGCTGCTGCTCAAACCCCAGACCTTTATGAATTTAAGTGGCAATGCCGTTGCAGGGGCAGCAGTATTTTACAAAATTCCACCTGAAAAGATTATTGTCATTCATGATGATCTTGACATGCCTTTAGGCCGGGTGAAAGTGGTGGTTAATCGGGGTACCGGCGGGCATAATGGCATACGCTCCATCGTCTCGCTTCTAGGCAGTAAGGATTTTATCAGAGTAAAAGCCGGAATCGGCAGACCGGTCGAGGCAATCCCGATTGAACGATACGTATTGACAAAGATGACCGACTCTGAAATTGCTTGCGTGCAGGGTATGATGGATATTGTTTTCGAATCAGTTCGTATCATCATACGCGATGGGGCAGGACTGGCAATGAACAGAATAAACTCCAGTAAAATCGATGCCAAATCAGATGGTTAACCTTCTATTTTTTTATTGCTTAGCAGTTAATTGAACCATTAATTGCGTAATTTGTTAAATAATGTTATATTAATAAAATATAGTTTCAGAATTTATTTTTAGTGCCAAATTCCTGGTTGATGCCAAATCTAAGATCATGAAAGGCTAACAAAGGTGGTTGGTGTGTTTAACAAAGGCGATATGGCAGTTTATCCGGCGCATGGGGTAGGAGAGATACAATCAATTGAAAAGAGAACTGTTGGCGATTCTGAGCAATCTTTCTACATTATGAAAATAATCGACACAAGCATGGTTGTTATGATTCCTACTAAGAACAGTGAAAACGTTGGTCTGCGAGGTATTATATCTTCATCTGAGGCTGACCGGGTTTTTGATATTCTTAAAGATCGGGATGTGAAAATTGCGGCTCAGCCATGGAATCAACGCTATCGCCAATATATGGAGAAAATCAAAACCGGCTCGGTTTTCAAAATCGCTGGTGTTTTGCGTGATCTCTATCTGCTGAAGGAAGACAAAGATCTCTCCTTTGGCGAGAGAAAAATGCTTGATACGGCGAAAAATCTGTTAATGAAAGAAATCGCGCTTGCCAACAAGGTCCATGAAGATCAGGTTGCAAAGGATATTGAACAGATCTTTCATAATTAAAGAGACATTCCTTGCGGATTTCATCCTATAAAGGAAAAGCCTTTTAGGCTTTTCCTTTTTCACTTGAGCAATCAAAATTTGCTTCACACCCAACAAAAAGAATTACATTTTGTTGTTCCACCTGGCTTATCCGGGAAACGCCTTGATCAACTCGTGGCCGATCTCGATATTTGCGCTCAACTGACCCGCTCCCGCATTCAGAACCTTATCAGAACGGGTAATATTCTTGTTAATGATGAGATAAAGAAAACCGGCTATCGGGTCAGGGCGAGCGAGATAATACGTATCGTTTTGCCTCCTCCGCAATCCTCATCTCTTATCCCTCAGGAACTTGCATTTGAGGTTCTCTACGAGGATCAAGACGTAATTGTTCTGTCAAAACCTCCAGGACTAGTGGTGCATCCGTCCCATGGACATATTGAAGGAACGCTGGTTCATGGCCTCCTGCATCATTGTCGTAATAACCTGTCGGGCATAGGCGGTGCATTGCGCCCTGGCATTGTTCATAGGCTGGACAAGGATACTTCTGGAGCCATGATTGTTGCCAAAAACGATATGGCGCATCAAGCCCTGGTTAAACAATTTAAGAAGAGAACTGTTGAAAAAATCTATCTCGCTCTCCTGGCGGGAATTCCCCGTAACAGAACCGGTCGCATTGCCGCAGCCATCGGCCGGCATCCGGTTCACCGAAAAAAGATGGCGGTTCTGCCGAATGGGGGGCGCGAGTCCGTAACCAACTGGGAGATTCTGGAGTATTTCACTCATTTCAGTTTTGTCAAACTTCGTCTTGAGACAGGAAGAACTCACCAGATACGTGTGCATATGGCTTCAATCGGATGCCCGATCGCCGGTGACCCGGTTTATGGGAAAAAGAGTAAATTCACTGATCTTTTGTTGGACCGCCAGTGTCTTCATTCTTACTCTATTGCCTTTGATCACCCCCGTTCCGGAGAAAGATTGTCGTTTTCCGCGCCTCTTTGGCCTGATATGGAAAATATTGTGCAGCTGTTGCGCAATAGAGATGCTGCCGGGACCAGCGGCTAAGGCCATGTTCAGGATCCATCATGATCACTATCCGTTTTCACGGCGATTTAATTGACTTGTTATCCCGGCAATCAGAGAATGGTCCGGTGGTTTCCTGCAGTCTGGAGCGCAGAACTTCTATTAAGGATTTGATTGAATCGTTGGGCATTCCTCACCCTGAGATTGAAAAAATTGCCGTCAACGGGGAGTATGTTGATTTTGCATATATTGTGGAAAACAGCAGCCAGATAGATGTTTTCCCGATTTCCGCGCAAAGCAATTTTTTCATACCCTCGCTTCTCCGGCCAAATCCTCTTGTTTCCCGTTGTTTTGTTGTGGATGTTAATGTTGCAAAACTTGCCTCTAAATTGCGGCAGTTGGGATTTGATGCTCTTTTGCCCCGCAACTGCGATGATACAGGAATTGCGGCAATCGCAGGTTGCCAGCGGAGGATCTTGTTAACGAGGGACTGCAATCTGTTAAAGAGGAAAATTGTCGAATTCGGTCATCTGGTCCGGGCGGAATCGCCCAATGAACAGCTTGTGGAAGTTATCAAACTTTTTGGACTGAAAGACAAGATAAGGCCCTACAGCCGATGTTTCCTATGCAATGGTTTGCTGGAACCAGTCGCAAAGGAAGACATTCTGCCACTTCTCGAACCTCTTACGAGGAAATACTATAATATCTTTCACCGCTGCATTGACTGCAAGAAAATCTACTGGTCCGGGTCACATCGGGAAAAGATGGATGAGATACTGCAAGAAATTCTTGCATCATGCTGATTGCGATGACTGTTGAGGAACTGAAGGGTGCTGAGTGGACCCTGCGTAATGGCTTGGACAAAAAAAGGGGTTTCAAGAGATCACTTGAAACCCAGGAACAATGGGGTGAGCGATGGGACTCGAACCCACGACCGTCGGAGCCACAATCCGAAGCTACCACCAGCTGAGCTACGCTCACCACCCGAAAACGTTACATAACGGTTATGCTCAAAGAACCAGTCTTATAATAAATTCCCTGCCCAATAGCAAGGTGAAAATGACGTTGGTTAAGAGTTTTTCATCCGACAATGATATTGAATAGCCGGAAATGCAATCAGGCGAGTTCCTTGCCGCAATGCATGCAGATTTTTGCCTGTTTCTTTATGATTTCGGTGCAATAAGGGCATTCTTTCTTGAAGTTAGCCTGAAGGATTTGGTTAATGGCCATATTGGCGCTCTGCTCGATATCCTTATTGGTGAAGAGGTGGTTTCTAATCGGATCAATACATGAGAGATCGTTAAGTTCAACAAGAAGTTTACAGGATTTCAACCTGCCGTTCAAGCCGGCACATTCATCAAGTATAAGTTTGAGAACAGGTTGCAGATTATGTTTTTCGACACATGTAGCCAGCTCAGTTAAGGCCTCTTGTTCTTCCTGGTAGCGGATATTTTGTTTTTTGAGAGCTTCAGGATCAATGACACAACCGGTAAAAGCCTCTTGGCTGCCAACCATCAAAACCTCACCTTTTTTTTCACCGGGAAGAAGCATATAACGATAAGAACCAGCATGGCCGTATTGTTCCTCGATATGCTGCCAGCCTTTGGTGTATATCGGGCATTCGTCATTGAGACAGACAAACATGACATCACATCCCCAACCCAATCCATCACCAATATGAAAGGGCGGAGTTTCGCAGCAGGACAGGCGCGCTTGGCAATGGGGGCAAAAGTGTTTTTCTTGTGCATATTTAACGCATGACTCATATGACAGCATATTGACAGCTCCTTTTAGAAGGGATTGATTTTATTTTTGCAATGTGGGCAGTGAGCAACTTATCCCAGACCGGGACACTGCTATAGGTGTTGCTCATGAAGTTTGACGATTGTCGTTGAAAGTATAGGTGATAGCCATCCATGTCAAAAAAATTATGAAGGCCAATACTTTGTTGAAATAATTTTTTTTCATAAATACAAATAACTCATTTGTGCCCGCAAAGCAACCGGCAATGAATGGCCATTCATGTGTGTTCTGCCAATAAAGTGAAAGTTAATTTTTTTGTAACATATTAATATTAAAAGAAAAATTCTCTCAAGCAGCACCTGGCGAAATGCAGTTAACGAAGAAAACAGATTGACTTTTTACCCGTTGGAAAGTAAATGTTTTCTATATTAATAATTACGTTTTTATTATATAACAAGATGTTATAAATTATTTCTTTCAATATTTCATGTGGCCCTCTACGGGTCGAAAATTTTTAATGAAAGTCCTCTTGTTCCGGTTAAGCGCGCATGTGGCTTTCAATGGCAATTTAGGCGGTCAAAGCGAAAATGGATCATATTCAAACTTCCAGATATGCTGAGTCTGGCGTTGATATCGATAAAGGAAATAAATTTATTTCGAATATCAAACCGTTGGTGGCTGCAACATTCAGGCGCGGGGTTTTGACTGATATTGGGGGGTTTGGGGGGTTATTTGCCATAGGTGGTGACCGTTTCACCGATCCTGTTCTCGTATCATCTACTGATGGTGTAGGTACCAAGCTGAAAATCGCAAGCCTGTGCAACAAGCATGATACCATTGGTATTGACCTCGTTGCCATGTGTGTGAATGATATCGTTGTGTGCGGTGCCCAGCCCCTTTTTTTCCTCGATTATTTCGCGATTGGCAAGCTCGATCTTGATGTTGCCACGGCTGTCATCAAGGGAATCGCCAAGGGTTGTGAAATTGCGAAATGTTCGCTGATTGGCGGCGAGACGGCTGAAATGCCAGGGTTATACCATGAAGGGGATTATGATCTGGCAGGCTTTGTTGTCGGCATTGCCGAGAGGGACAAGATTATTGACGGTTCAGAGATCAAGGTCGGAGATAAACTGATTGGTCTCACCTCAAGCGGGGTCCACAGCAACGGTTACTCGCTCGTCCGGAAAATCTGCTTTGAAGAGTTGGGGCTTTCTGTTGCTGATCACGTAGCTGATTTGGGTTGCACTCTGGGAGAAGAACTACTCAGGCCCACCAGGATTTATGTGGAAACACTTCTCAATCTCTTTAAGAATTTCAAGGTGCGGGGGTTGAGTCACATTACCGGTGGTGGTTTCACTGATAACATTCCCAGGGTTCTCCCCAAAGGCACGAAGGCCCATATTCACATGGGAAGCTGGCCGGTATTGCCGATTTTTGACTTCCTGCAGAAGAACGGCAAGATTTCCACAGAGGAAATGTTTCGTACCTTCAACTGTGGCATCGGCATGGTTCTGATTATTGACGCAAGGATTGTTGAAGACGTAACACAGCAGTTGATTGCCTTGGGCGAGTCGCCTTACATTATTGGCGAGGTTGCCGCACGAAAAGAAGATGAGGACTTGGTTGAATATATTGATTGAGGATTTTGAGCATTTTTTGCTCAAGTTCAGTAAGGCGTATTACAAAAAAAAGGGTGAGGCGAATAAATTCGCCTCACCCTTTTTTTTTGTATAAAAACCGGAGGTTGATGAACTGCTGTCAAGAAGGTAGTTTCAATTAGTTGATTTTCTCCTGATGGCAATCAAACCCAAAAGCCCTGAACCAAGCAGCCAGACGGCCCCCGGTACAGGTACTGCACTAGCAGCAGAGGCCTTTGCCATTACTCCGGCGCCAAAATGCAGCAGCTGTCCTGCAGTTGCTGTATAACTAAATGTTATTGTTCCTGATTTTGGACCATATATGTAATCATCAAATTCAATGAGGTCAGTAACCTTTTCCTTGGTTACATATCCTGCTCTGATTTTGTCCCAGTTTCCGGTCGTTGCATTGTAGCGGGTCAGGTTGGTGAATGCCAGAATATCTGCCCAGCCAGAACCGTCTGCAGCGTCAATAGATATACTGTCAAGTGTATAATTGATCGAAAAAGTGAGACTGCCACTTTTATCTACTTGGTAATATATATCTCTTTGGGCGGTGGCAATTGCTGAAAAGTCTTCATAATTGGTTGCAAAGGCACTTGCTGCGGCGATAATGTTTTTTTCTCCTGGAACAGTATCCGTTCTCGCAAGGGCGTAAGCTTCACCAAATGCAGTTGTCATTTCTGATTCAGCAAGAGTAACCACAATTCCACTACGTAAATCACTGCTCTTATAAGGATCTGCGGGTATAGTCCATTGGGCATATGCCCCGGCCCGCGACCAACTGCTTTTCCATGTGCCTGCATCAGGTATGAAGACTGACGCTGAACCCGTACCGGTGATTTGCAGACTGGCCCATGACATTTCGGCGTTGGCCGAAACTGATGCTGCATCTGCCGATCCTTCTGATATTCCTAAAAGAAGAAATGCAGAAACAGTTATTGCACTCGTTCTTTGCCAATATGTAATCTTCATTTTCGTAATCTCTATTTAGATAGAATTAAACATCAAAAAAATCAGTTCCGTAATGTGTCATGATTCCCAACGGGATCTATTGGCTCTCACATGTCCTGTTAATAAGCTTCCGGTTTCGGCATCGGCGGTTGCGTTCCCCCTGGAGGAGCACCAGGTTCTGGTGAAGGAGGTTGGACAGAACCACCGGGTGTATGAGGAACATCAGGTTTAGGGGTTACCGCAGGCGGAGGCGGTGGATCCGGTGGATCAACCGGATCCGGTGACGGCAGCGGCGCGGTTACTGCTAGCGGGGCAAGGGCAACAGGTCCGGCAGCGGGCGGTACCATTCTGTCCCAGTGTCCCCATTTGTAGGGGGACAATTCTTCGTCAACGTCTTTTTTGGCGCCTGCAAATGCAAGTGGATTTTGCATCAGCACGCAGGCTGATACTAAAATTGCCGGGATCAAGTATTGTTTTTTTATTTTCATTTTTTCACCTGATCAATTGAGATCAATCGGATTATGTGGTTCTCTTTATTTGTATTATATTATCAGCAAGAGTTGTGCCGTTTTTTCAGTTCTTTTATAACACCAATTACTTCAATAAGTTATATAATGTTATCGCTGTGTTTTAGTCTTGATAATCGGTATTAAATCCAGTTTTGCGGACTTGTATTTCCGCAAAATCGGATTTGCGCTTGGGCATAACTTGTTAAAACCTTCTCGAGAGGGTTATCATTGTTTCCGAACGGCTATAGTCATAGGCTGCCAGATTCGAATCCGCACTGGTATGGATTACCTCTGCATTGAAATCCCAGTCAGTCAACCAACCAAAATCCTTAAAGGTGTGGATATAGCCCAGTTTATATTGTCTGTTGATCTCATCCCGCGGACTGTCCCAGCCCACCAGACCAGGAACCAGAGCGGCATCGTAGCGGCTTTCCGTCTGGATATAGCCGGCATGGAGGATGTTATGTTCCAGGAATTTCCAGCTGCCGGTGAGAAAGAAGCAGACGGCATCCTGACTGTAGGCATCATTCTCTGCGTTTTCATTAATATATTGAATGCCTGTGAGAGCAGCCATTTTGCCATTGTAAAAAGTGTAGCCAACGGAAAGGCGCGGCGCGAGATAGACGCTGTCTCTCTCTTGATAGCCTTCTCTTGAGTAATCGTGTCTGGAGATAATGGCATCGACGGTCGACTCAAAACCGGAATCACCAAAATGCCATGTATAACTCGGCAGCAGGTAGCTGAAGATTCCATACTTGTCACCACCCCAGAGGATGATATCCTCCTGCAGGGTAAGATTTGCTCGCCAGCTGCCGGTGGTTACCAGCGTAGGCCCGGTGCGAAGGCTCATGACGGACAGATCGTTTTCATCCTCATTAATATAGCCCTTGTGATAAATATTCGCTCCGCTCTGCCAGAGAAGGTTTGTCGGTTTTGTTCCCCAGTCATAGCGTTTTCCCGTCTGATACGTGTGGTCAGCGCCGACAGAGAAGATCGTTCCTGAGTCACTCGTTTTTTCACCACCCGGGGTAACCGTATTGTCAGGACCGACATTGACGTTTGTGTCATAAACATAGCCGAATTCAACAGGGAATTTCCATGTACTCTGACCTTGGCTTAAGCGGTCGGCGTCCTGCTTCACCTGGGCAAGAAATGCAAGGATTGAAACCCTTACATTGGGCGGTGTCTCAGGATCATTTAAAACAAACTCCGCCTCTTTGACCGCTTCTTCAAATTTATATGTTTGATAGTAGGCAACAGCCATTTCAAGACGGGCTCTGTGCAATTTCGGCTGAGTGCTGAGAATGGATTGAAAATCCTCAATTGCCGAGTAAATATTGCCGGATTCCCGTTTTTCCATGGCCTGGCGGAAGAGATCTTCCATCTGCTGCCGAAACTGTTCGTCTGTCAAGGTGGCGGGAGTCTCTTGGGCAAGGAGCATAAACGGCGTAGCAATACTCAAGACTGAGGTTAATGATAGAATTGTCGTAAAGGCCTTTAAGCTTTTTCGTTTGCCAAATTTGTCCGTCATCAGATCCTCCCACGAATTATAAAGAAATTTTTCATTTCATGTTCGATTTTTTATTCAATTATAAATATCAAATAAATTCATTACTCTTTAAAGCAGTCGTGGATAAAAAGCAAGAATATCTATCATCAATGACAATTATGTCTGAGAAAAATCAATCTCATTTTCCACTGCATGGAAAAGCGCGGCAATCACATGCCGGTCATATCTGCTGTCCGCAACATTGAGTAATTGCGTCATGGCTTCCTTGTTGGTGAGGCAATCGCGGTATGCCCTTGGGCTCGTCATGGCGACGAAGGCGTTTGCTGCCGCAAGAATGCGGGCAGTAAGTATTATTTCCTCTCCTGCCAGACCGTTGGGATAGCCGCTGCCATCAAGGTATTCATGTTTCTGCGAGATTGTCTCAAGAACTGGACCATCAAAGTCTATGCCGGAAAGAATTTCAGCCGCTGACGCTGTTTCACTTTTCAAACAAGACTGTTCTGCCGGGGTCAGATCTCCGGTTTTAAGAAGAATCTCCTTGGGCACGGACAACTTGCCGAGATTGCAAAGGCTTGCTGCTATTTCAATCGTTGTCAGCTGTTCGCTTGATAACCCCATGGCCCGCCCGACAGCTGTTGCCACGGCTGCTGTTTTGGCGGAGTGGTTGGCCGAGTATGGGTCATGCAGATCAATGGCCCGCATGAGGGAGCCAACGATTTGCTTCATGAGCCGGTCTTTTTTACTTTGCGCCTCCTGCAGGAGGGTGACATCATTTAATGTGATAAGCAGCGAGTCTTTTCCTTTGCATTCATAGGCGACCGGCAGGCAGGTTGCAAAAAAGAGATGATGTTTCCCTTTGATATCAAATGAAATTTCCTTGGTGATAATTTTGCGCAGCGAGGCCGCGCTGGTGACGATTTCCTGCAATTTTGTGGCGGCATCCGGCCCGAAGATATTTGACAAACTTTTTTCCTGCATATCAGTCACGGGTGTTTGCAGATGTTCGGCCAGGGTTTTATTGGCGAAAATGAGATATGACTCGGAGTCGAGAAGCAAAATAATTTCGGTCATATTGTCGTTGATGGCATTGAGGACATTGGTCTGCGCCTCAAGCTGGCGTGATTTTATCAGCAGATCATGGGCAGCCTGCCGTTCTTTGATGGAGCTGCCGTACCACCAGGCTGCAACCATCAGGGCTGAACAGAGCAGCAACGCCATCAGCAGTGAAACGAGGAGGAAGCGCTGATGGCTCTGTGATTCTGCCAGAGCCTCTGCATAGGATATTTTTTGGATGAGAGTCATATGCACGGCAGGCAGTATTCTGCTGGTAAATAGGCTTTTCGCGCTCGCATAGTCGATACCCAGGCTGAATTGGCCGGGATTACGCAGGGCAAATGCTGCTACCAGATCCTCTGTATTGGCGGCAAGTTTGAGGGTCAAAGGGGGTGTCCCGTCCGCCAGAGGAGAGACATAAGTAATCAGGTTGCCGTCCTGGCGGACCAGATACGTTTCAGCAGTTTTTGTTGCCAGGCTTTTTGTCGCAAGAAGGGGAAACAGCGAGGTCGCAGCATTGTTATATCCATAAAGGACGGCAATGGGCCGCTGGGTATCGCTTTGTTTTTGCAGTGCAAAAACAGGAACGAGAAAGCCTGCGACAGGTTGTTTGTTTTCATTGAGCTGGATGCCCAAGAAAAGATGTTTTCCGGAAATAATGACCTTTTCAACCGCCTCCTGAAGCGTGGCATCAGGGGTGGCAAAACCAGGCGTTGAGGTAATGATCTGCTGGTCAGCGGCCAGAATGGCTAAACCGTTATTGGCGTGGAAGGCAATATTGGCCGGAGCAGGCATGTTGGTTTTCGGATCATCATAAAAGCCTGATCGCTGGCCTGTGGTCTGGATAAGGTTCCGCAGATAGGAAAGCTCGACAGCTTCTGTATCCCGGCGGGGCTCGGGGTTGATAAGAAGCTGTTCCACATAGAGCTGCAAGGAGCCATTGGCTGCCAGTTCCTGTAACACGGCAAACCTGCCGTCCACCCATTTCATGATCTCAGCGGAGCGGCTGTCGGCAACCACAGAGAGGGTAATCTGCCAGTTGTTAAGGTCTCTTTGCCGTTCGTACCTTGTCAAAGAGAAGACCGAGAGGACTCCGGCTGTTATAACAACAATCAGGATGGCGGCACTGATCAGAAAAGGTTTTGTTCTCATTTTGTCATCTGTCATCATATTTACAATTTGGGGAGATGCAACCACCACTTTTTCTCATTGACTGAGTACAGGGGGAGATAATGGGCTATAGTCTTATGGGAGACCACCCTTTGCGTCTGATTATCAAGAATGAGGATGTCGTTGTTATAAGAAACAGCCAGCACCGCATGGGCAATGCGCAGGTTCGCATCCTGCAGAATGACGATGCGCAGATTGTCCATATCAAAGCCGAGCCAGCGCAGGGAGAAAAATTTGGTGATGGCATAGTCCTCGCAATCGCCGCTATTATAGAGAAATTCTCTGGCAATGGCCCAGTAATCTTCCCTGCCGTAATTTGCCATATCCAAAATGTAATTTTTTTTATTGGCGTACAGGTTTACCGCATTGATCTGCTCAAGAAGCGGTTTCGTTTTTATTGTTTCAAGGAAATTTATCCAGTTTTTTAAATGGCAGCGATTGAAAAAGGTGTCTGAACAGTTTCCTTCAGGCACATCCTGGGTAACATGACGTTCCAGTACGGAAAGCCACTGGGGAAGATAATCCAAACTTTGCTGCGGTTCGGCGGAATAGCCGAAAAGATTGGCAAAATCAGTTGAAGCTGATGATATGACAGGAGGAAAAAGAAATGAGAGCAGCAAGAGATATTGCAGTACCGTTTTTCTCGTTTTCAAAAGGAATTCCCTGAGTCAAAAGAGGTGAGAGAAAAGAGATTTTAACAATTACATCGAATGGTCTGTTTTTTGTCAAGGGAAAATAAGGTGTTAGGGAAGAGGCAGGGTAAAAGAAAAGACCGCGCCTCCCTCTTTTGGGTTATTTTCCACCCACACCTGGCCGCCGTGGCTTTCCACAAGCTGCCGGACAATAGCCAGCCCCAGCCCTGTCCCGTTTTCCCGGGTCGTGAAAAAGGGCTCAAATATCTGGTCGATGAATTTTTCCGCGATGCCGGGCCCGTTATCCATTACCTGCAACCGTGTTTTTTCCTGGCCGTCCTCCGTTATTTCAGAGGCTGAAACGGTGATGGTTCCACCGGTCTGATCCATGGCATTTCTGGCGTTTTCCATCAGATTGAGAATCATCTGTTTTACCTGCCGCGCATCTGCCCAGCAATCGAGGTTCGCTGGGATGACGGTTTTGACGGTAAAACGTTCATCCCAATTGCGGCCTTGAGTGAGCAAATCACAACTTTCCTGAACAACTCCCAGGATGGAAAGCCAGGATTTTTCCGGTGTGGCTGGTTTGGAAAACTCCAGGAACTGACTGATGGTTTCTTCCAGGCGATCACATTCTCTGACAATGATGTTCATGAGACTTCTTGTGGGGGTAGCCGGCTCAAAGTCATTTTCAAGAACCTGAGCAGCTCCGGAGATTGCAGCCAGTGGGTTGCGGAATTCATGGGCGATACCAGCTGCCATTTCGCCGATTGCCGCCATTTTTTCAGCCTGTCGCACCTTTTCCTCCATTTTTTTGATAATGCTGAGATCCTGCATGGTGTAAACCCTGGAGTTTTCCGAGTCGCCCGGCATGTTAAGCCTGGTCCATGAGTAACCCACTGGAATTTTTTCTCCCCCTTTTTTTTTCAGATAGGTCATGGGACGAATCGAGTCTGTGGTGGTGGTGCTGAGTTCGGGGAAGACTTTCTCGATTTTTCTACCCAGCACATCAATAGCCCCATAGCCTGTGATAATGCCGGCAGACCGGTTAAAGGAGGATATGCGTCCTTGAGAATCAACAGTGATGATGCCGGTTGAAATATCATCAAAGATCTGTTTGTAAAGCAGGGCCAGCCGGTCAAGGTCCTGGGACGTTTTGGAGAGTTCGGCTTCAGCCCTGTGCAGCCGTTCGGAGAGAATGGAGCTTAATGCCGCCACGAGAAAAAAAGTGAGGCCACGTATGGAGAAGGAATGCATAGCCACATGGATACTGGTCAGCGGCGTAATTCCCATATGCAGCAGGGTGGGCATATGCATCCAAAATTCTGCCGCCAGGATTGCTGCATAGGAAAAGGTTGATAAAGCGGCCAGCAGCAGGGCGCCTCGGCGGAAGAGCAGAATGGCGCTGCTGATGATGGGAAAGAAGTAAATAATGGTGAATATGGACTGGCTGCCGCCGGTGAAAAAAACAAGACAGCTGGTGATGAGACAGTCGGTGATGATTTGCAGATAGGCAAAACGCCGGTAACAGGTGATAATCTTCAGGAACAGGGCTGAGAATATGGTAAAGAGATAGGTGCCGACGATGAAGAAAGCAATGTAGATGAGCGGGGGGATGATAATTTCATGCTCCTTGGTTTGCAGAAGCATGCTGATGCCCAGGAGAATGGTCAGGACAACCACCCGTAGAAAAAGAATCCATTGTATCTGGTTTTTTAAATAATAATCACCAGGAGTTACGGACCGGTGAGCAGGGCACAGCTTGTCAAATATCATAGTGAATAATCCCAATGACCATCATGTAAAAATTGTCCGTTACGGGAAAATGCATTGAATCGGGCTTCTCTTTTTGTCTCTGCACATGAAATAGAGGGGGAAAATCAGAGAATATCGTACTTTTTGACTTTGTAGCGCATGGAACGGAAACTGATTTTCAGCAGTTCGGCCGCTTTCATTTTTGAGTTGTCCGCTTTTTTCAGAGCGAGCTCGATCATTTTTTTTTCGAATCTGCTCGTGACCCTTTCAAGGCCAAGATCATAGAGTTCCTCTTCGCTTGTCATGGTGAAAATTGCCTTGTCAGACTTCTCCTGATCAGGTGCGGTTCGGCGCTGGGATGATAAGGTGAGGCTTTCGGGCAGAATGATATTTGAGGTAGAAAGGGCGACGCCTCTTTCAATGATATTTTCCAGCTCTCTGACATTGCCGGGAAAATCATAGTTCATGAGAACCTCCATGGCATATGATGAGAGCTGTGGTGCCTCCTTTTCAAAGGTTTTTGAATATTTTTTCAGGAAATGATTAACCAGCAAGGGGACATCTCCCTTCCTCTCCCGTAAGGGCGGCATGCGGATAGGAACAACGGCCAGCCGGTAATAGAGATCCTCCCGGAAACGTTTTTCCAGAATTTCCTGTTCCAGATCGCGGTTGGTGGCTGAAATGATGCGCACATTTACCTTGATGGTTTTGGTGTCGCCGACCCTTTTAAATTCTCTTTCCTGAAGCACCCGGAGCAGTTTGGTCTGGATCAGGGGGGTAAGTTCGCCGATTTCATCTAAAAAAACACTGCCATTATTGGCCAGCTCAAAGAGCCCGATTTTGTTGGCGCTTGCTCCGGTGAATGACCCTTTCATATGGCCGAAGATTTCGCTTTCAAACAGGGACTCAGGAATGGCGTTGCAGGTGATGGGAACAAAATTGCTGTGGGCCATCCTGCTTTTCTGGTGGATTGCCTGGGCCACCAGCTCTTTTCCCGTGCCTGACTCCCCGATAATCAGCACGTTGGCATGGGTCGGGGCAATGCGATCAATCTGGTCAAATATATTTCGCATTTCCGGACTGTCACCAATGATGTTGGCATAATCCTGGCGGGACAAAGTAATGGATTGGGTCGCATCACCGGTGTGGCCGGCAATGGCGGAAGTGATAATGGATTTTATTTCGCTAAGCTTGAAGGGCTTGGTGATGTAATCATAAGCGCCGTGTCTCATGGCCTGAACCGCGTCTTCGGGCGAGGCAAAGGCGGTAATCATGATAAACGGCAGTTCAGGATTCACCTTTTTAACGGCATCAAGCAGCTCAAGGCCGCCCATTCCTGGCATTCTGATATCGGAGATAACCAGATTAAACTCCTGCATTTCGATGGCTTTCAGGGCCTTTTCACCATCAGAAGCCGTAACAGCCTGGTAGCCCTCTTTCTCAAGAAGTATTTTCAGGAACTCCCGCATGCTGAGTTCGTCATCAACGACAAGTATAGTGGACATATTTTACAAAAGGTAAATTTTACGTTAAGAAGGAATTATCTATTAAAAGGTAGCAGTTTTTGCAGTGTCTTACAAGCCGGTCAAAGCAGCTTATCACTTTTATATGACGAAATTCATATGGCGAGAAATCTTATCATTTTCGGGATACTGCTTATTGTCATCGGCCTGTTGTGGCCTGTGTTAAGCAAGCTTCCTATGGGGCGTTTGCCTGGCGATATCGTGGTGCGCAGGGGAAATTTCAGTTTTTATTTCCCCGTCACCACCTCAGTAGTTATCAGCCTGCTGCTTTCCTTGCTCTTCTGGCTGCTGCGCAAGTAATTCATCCAGCAGATTGTCGACAAGCTGTCGAAGAGCGGCAAATGTCTCAGCCTGGTAGATTCTGCGGCGGGTCTCCGCCCCATGGCGCATGGCCTTGAAATATTTACCGGCATGGTTACGGATCTTGCCCAGGGCCCACTGCGGCTGACAGAATTGCTCAATGAGCTCCAGGTGGCGCTTGAGGGCACTTAGGCGCAGCTGTGGCGTTTCCGGAGGATTATCCGGTGCAAATATCCATGGCCTGCCAAGACAGCCCCGGCCGATCATCACCCCGTCGCAGCCTGTTTGTTTCATCATGTTCAGCCCCTGTTCGTAGGAGTTGATGTCGCCGTTGCCGATCAGGGGAATGCTGATTCCAGCCTTGCTGTTCGCTATGACCTCCCAGTCAACCGTCCCAGAAAAACCATCACTCCAGGTCCTTGCATGGATGGTCACGGCCGAGGCTCCCGACTCTTCGGCCATCCGGGCAAATTCCGGGGCATTAAGGCTCTGGTGGGTCCAGCCGGACCTGAATTTAACCGTGACCGGCTTGGTGGTGTTGGCGCATACCGCGCGGATAATCTTCGCTGCCAGGGCCGGGGATTTCATCAGAGCGGCTCCGGCGCCTTTTTTGGTGACCTTTTTTACCGGGCAGCCCATGTTGATGTCGATACAGTCAATCGGTTGTTGGGAAAGCATGGCCGCCGCTTTGCCCATGATCTCCGGTTCGCTGCCGAAGAGCTGCATGGCAATCGGTCTTTCCAGCGGGTGTGAGCGCGTCATATCCCATGTTTTCTGCTGGTCATAGAGCAGCCCATGGCAACTGATCATTTCCGAAAAGACCAGGCCCGCGCCATACTCCCGGCAAAGAAGGCGGAAGGGCAGGTCGGTGTAACCGGCAAGTGGGGCCAAAATAAAGGGATTTTCAATGGTCAGACCTGCAATTTGCAGAGGCTTTATTTTCATGGATTTTCTACTGGAGACTTCGGCTGGAACGTAGTAATATGCCCAACCTGTTACAAACAGTTAATCTTCAATTTTCAATAAACCAGTCAACTGATCAACTGGAGATGTCATGACATTCAAATTAAACCCGAATAATGATCAACTGTCCACGGAAGAGTTGCAGCAGCTTGCCGAGATGAGAAAGCGGTGCGCCCGCCGCATCCTGCTGTCAACTTCCCTTGCCGCCTCCGGCCATCCGGGCGGGTCGCTCTCTTCCCTAGATTTGCTGCTCGTCACCTATGGCCTCATGAGCCATAAACCAAGCGAGCCCCTTTGGCAGGAGAGAGACCGGGTGGTCATGAGTATCGGCCATATTTCACCCGGTGTTTACAGTGTTCTCTCCGAATATGGTTATTTTACGGAAGAGGAGTTCCTGACCGGTTTCCGGCGGGCCGGTTCCGGCTTTCCCGGCCATGTTGAAAAGATTGTGCCCGGGGTGGAATGGGATACCGGCAATCTCGGCCAGGGGTTGTCCACCGGGGTGGGCATGGCCATGGCCTTAAAGCTCAAAGAGTCAAGCCGTAAGGTCATTGTTTATATGGGGGACGGCGATCTGCAGAAAGGGCAGGCGGCCGAGGCGATGCGTTTTGCCCATAAATATAAACTGAACAACCTGATGGTGATCGTTGACCGCAACCATCTGCAGATATGCGGCAGTACGGAAGAGATCATGCCGAGTGACATCCGGGGGCTTTTTGCCTCCTCCGGCTGGAATGTTGATATTCTTGACGACGGTCACGATTATAATAAAGTTTTCAAAAAATTGTCAGCTGTCTATAACGGCAGGTCTACGAACCCACAACATCCCACGGTGATCATCGCCAACACCATCATGGGCAAGGGCATCTCCTTTATGGAGAATCTGGCCAAATATCATGGCTCTCCCTTGAAAATCGATCAGCTGGCCCAGGCCTTTGCCGAGCTTGGGGTGGAAAATGATTATGACCGGTGGGCGCAACTGCGCACCATGCCGGTTTCCACTGCAACACGGCTGGCCAACAAGGTCTGTTATCCAAACATTGAGGCCGGCACAGCTGTTGTCTACGCGGCGGATAAAAAGACCGATTGCCGCTCCGCCTATGGTACGGCACTTTATGAACTGGCTAAGATCAACAATATTCCGGGCAAGACACCAAAAATCGTTGGCATATCCTGTGATCTGGAAGGGTCGGTTAAAATGGGCGATTTCCGCAAGCATATGCCCGAAGCCTTCCTTGAATGTGGCATTCAGGAGCATCATGCCGCCACCATGGCCGGGGCAATCAGCCGGGAGGAGATGGCCACCTTTTTCAGCACCTTTGGCGTGTTTGCCGTCTCAGAGGTCTATAACCAGAACAGGCTCAACGATATCAACCACACCAATGTCAAGGTGGTGGCCACCCATCTCGGCCTTGATGTCGGTGAAGACGGCCCGACCCATCAGGGGATAGATTATATCGGTCTGATGCGCAATTATTTTAATTTCCAGGTGTTCATCCCGGCGGATCCCAACCAGACCGATTGCGTTATCCGGCACGTTGCCACCACCGCCGGTAATCATTTTGTCGGCATGGGCCGGTCCAAAATGGGCATGGTGCTGGCAGAGGATGGAACGCCATTTTTCGGCAGCGGCTACACCTTTACTCCCGGCAAGGGAGACTGGGTCCGGCGCGGCGCGGCAGGCACCATCATTTCCTACGGCGCGGTCAGTCCCAGCGTGATGGAGGCGTGGCGGCAACTGCAGGATGAAGGCATATCGGTGTCCGTTTTGCTGATGGCTTCCATTGTGCCCTTTGATAAACAGAGTGTCATCGAGGCAGTACACAACGGCGGCCCGCTTTTGACTGTTGAAGACCATCATGTCGACACAGGGGTGGGGGCTATTGTTGCCACCATTCTCGCTGATGAGGGACTGAGCTGCCGGTTCAAAAGGCTTGGGGTGAATCATTACGGTTCATCGGGCAAACCGGCTGATCTCTATGGGGAGCAGGGGCTTGATAGCCAGGGAATTGTTAAGGCCTTCAAGGGTCTCATGTAAAAGAGGCGTCGTGAATGCTGCAAAATAAGGGGTAAAGTCATGATGACATGGACTTTGCCCCTTATTTTTTTAATCATTCTCATTTGTTTTTTCGACCGGAATATCTGCCTTGCCGCCTTTTTTCGCTGAGAGTTTGTTATAAATATTAACATAGATGTTTTCCGCGATGTTATCGGCGATTTCCCGCAAGGCCTCCCGCTTGTTCATCTCCATGTCAGCCGCATCTCTCCCCACACTGTAGGACTCATGCCAGTCGGCATCACCCCTTTTGAGGATAATCTCACCAGTATCCCTTTTTTTGAGCTCAGCGCTGAAGGTCATTTCCGCCCTGAGTTCCACCGCCCGGTCAAATGTTCCGTAAGAGAGGCCGGGCAGATGGAGTGATTCGATAACGCCGCTGAGAATATAGTCAGCCTGTTCAGGGGTTCTGGCCATGGAAAAATGGGGGGATTTTTTCAGCCATCTGACCAGTGATTGTTTCATCTCGCTCTGCAAACCCAGTTCGCTGGTGTTGTTTCTCCACATATTCACATAGATGGAGTAAGTCCCTGGTTTATCCCCTGTTGTTTCGTTTTCGTCTGGCTGAACATAAGGGTTCGAATAGCCACAGGCGGAAAGGGCTGCCAGCAGGACCAGCAGAAGGGAGAAGAAAAGTGACGTATTTTGCGATGCAACCAGTTTTGTTTTTCTCATTTTGTCTGCGACACTCGTCATGATACGACAATATTTACCAGTTTGTTTTTGACCACAATAATTTTTCTGATTGTTTTCCCGTCAATAAATTTTTGCACCTTGTCATCAGCCAGGGTCTTCTCTTGCAGTGTCTCTTCATCGCAATCAGCCTCAACCTGCAATTTGCTGCGAACTTTACCATTAACCTGTACTACCAGCGTAATGCTGTCTTCCTTGGCCGCCTCGTCGTCAAATTCAGGCCAGGGAGTGTGGGACAGGTCAGTATCATGCCCCAGTCGTTGCCAGAGTTCTTCGCAAAAATGGGGCACCATAGGGGATAAAAGCAGGATAATTGCCTCAACAGATTCTTTAATCACCTCGTCCTGGGGTTTTTCCGCGGCATTCTCGCCGGTGAGATTATACAGGGTATTGGTCAGTTCCATGACGGCGCTGATGGCCGTGTTGAAACGGAATTTGCCGTTGATGTCATTGCCCACCTTGCGGATAGTCTGATGGGTCTTGCGGTGCAGTTCGCGGCTGGTGTTGCTCAGATCGACCGTGATAACGCTTTTTGCAGTTTTCAGCATTCCCATGTTGTCGTGCACAAAACGGTAAACCCTGTTTAAAAAGCGGTAGGCCCCTTCAACTCCCTGGTCACTCCATTCCAGATCTCTTTCAGGAGGAGCGGCAAAAAGGCTGAAGAGCCTTACCGTGTCTGCCCCGTATTTTTTGATAAGCACGTCCGGATCGACAACATTGCCTTTGGATTTGGACATTTTGCTGCCGTCTTTGATCACCATACCCTGGGTCAGCAGGTTGGTGAACGGTTCGTCGACGGACAGGTAGCCGAGATCCCGCATGATCTTGGTAAAGAAGCGGGCATAAAGGAGATGCAGAATGGCATGTTCAACGCCGCCGATATATTGATCCACCGGCAGCCAGTGATCCACCGCCTTTTTATCCAGAGGACCATCAGTGAAGTCCGGACAGGTATAGCGGGCATAGTACCATGACGACTCAACAAAGGTATCCATGGTGTCTGTTTCTCGTCGGCCGGCCCCGCCGCATTTGGGGCAGGTTGTCCGATAAAAACTTTCCAGATCATGCAGAGGGGATTTCCCTGATTTTTCAATGGTCACATCCGGGGGGAGGGTGACGGGGAGGTCTTTTTCGGCAACAGGCTGCACCCCGCATTGCTCACAGTAGATAATCGGAATCGGGGCTCCCCAGTATCGCTGTCTGGAAATGCCCCAGTCGCGCAGCCGGTAGGTCGTCTGCTCTTTGCCGAACCCATGGTCAGCGGCAAACCCGGTAATGTGAATTTTTGCTTCATCGGATGGGAGACCGCTGAACTGGCCGGAATCCACCAGGGTTCCCGGGCCCTCATGGGCGGCGGTCATGGAAGAACCGTGCAGCGTTTCTCCGGCAGGCTGGATAACAACCTTAATCGGCAGATCATATTGCCTGGCAAACTCGAAATCCCTCTGGTCATGGGCCGGAACGGCCATGACCGCTCCGGTGCCGTATTCCGCCAGGACGAAATTAGCCGCATAAACGGGCAGCCTCTCCCCGGTAAAGGGATTGACGGCATAAAGCCCGGTGAAAATACCCTCCTTGACAAGCTCATCCTCGGGATTCTGGCGCTGTCTGGCAATGCGTGTTTTTTCGGCAAAAGCAGCCAGCTCTGCCTCACGTCCCGTTCCTGCACAGAGTTCCTGGATATACTTATGATCAGGGGCGATTGACATAAAGCTCGCCCCGAAAATCGTGTCAGGTCGGGTGGTGAAAATGGTCATCTTTTTAGCTGAGCCGTCTATGGCAAAATCAATCTCGGCGCCAGTGCTTTTGCCAATCCAGTTGCGCTGCATGGTGAGCACTTTCTCAGGCCAGCCTTGCAGTTCATCACAGCCGGCGAGCAGCTCCTCGGTATAAGCGGTGATTTTGAAAAACCAGCCGTTCATCTCCCTGGGCATGACGCTTTCATCGCACCGCCAGCAGCAGCCATCGATGACCTGTTCGTTGGCCAGCACGGTTTGACAGGTTTCACACCAGTTGACTGTGGTTACTTTCGGATAGACCAGGCCCTTTTCATAGAGTTTGATAAAGAACAGCTGTTCCCACCGATAATACTCCGGTTTACAGGTGGCGATCTCACGGTCCCAATCGTAACTGAGTCCCATGCCCTGCAGCTGTTTTTTCATGTAATCGATATTTTCATAGGTCCATTTCGCCGGATGGGTGTTGTGCTTGATGGCGGCATTTTCCGCCGGAAGACCAAAGGCGTCCCAGCCCATGGGGTGCAGCACATTATAGCCCTGCATCCTTTTAAAACGGGCGACAACATCACCTATCGAGTAATTGCGCACATGACCCATGTGGATCCGGCCCGAGGGATAGGGAAACATCTCCAGCAGGTAGTATTTTTCAGCATCAGAGTCCGGGGCGACCTTGAAGGTTTTTTCCTGGCGCCATTTGTTCTGCCATTTCTTTTCGATGGCCGCAAAATCATAGATATCTGTATTCATATTTCGTCTGGATGATGTTGTTTGATCGTCATAAATCAGTTTTCATATCCCGGCATCATTGGCGCCAGATTTTCAAAACTTGTATATTTTCCAAGGAAAGCGAGTTCAACGGTTCCTGTCGGCCCGTTCCTCTGCTTGCCGATGATCAGCTCGGCAATGCCACGTTTGGGGTTGTCTTCAGCCTTGTTGTATACCTCGTCCCGGTATATGAAACAGATCACATCCGCATCCTGTTCTATGGCGCCTGACTCGCGCAGATCGGAGAGCTGTGGACGTTTATTGGGTCTGCTTTCAAGACTTCGGTTCAGCTGGGAAAGGGCGACAACCGGAATATCAAGTTCCTTGGCCATGGCTTTCAGTGATCTGGAGATATCGCTTATCTCCTGCTCCCTGCTTTCGGAGCGGCCGCGCATGAGCTGCAGGTAGTCAACAACAATAAGGCCGATGTCGTTTTCGGCTTTCAATCGTCGTGACTTGGCCCTCATTTCGAGCACGGAAAGGGAAGGGGTGTCATCAATAAAAATTTTGGCCTGGGACAGTTCGCCGGCCGCCCTGGTCAATTTAGGCCAGTCATTATCTTTGATGAAACCGGTCCGTAAATCATTGGAATCGACCTTGCTGAGGGAGCAGAGAAGTCTGAGGCCAAGCTGAGCCTTGGACATTTCCAGGCTGAATACGCCGACAGCTGTTCCGTGATGCAGGGCGGTATTCTGAACAATGTTCATGGCCAGGGCTGTTTTTCCCATGCTTGGCCGTCCTGCCAGAATAATGAGATCAGCGGATTGTAATCCGGCGGTCATCTTATCAAACTGATCAAAGCCGGTCGGCACGCCGGTGATTAGTTCCTTGCGTTCGGCAAGGGCGGTCACCCGTTCAAAGGCCCTGGTAATGATTTTGTTTAACGGCTCAAAGTTCTCTCCGCTTTTGTCCCGGGCAATATCAAATACAGTCTGCTCAACCTCGTCAAGAAGCTTTTCGATGTCATTCTGTTCTTCATAGCAGCGCGAGGCGATATCCGTGGTGGTCGCGATAAGTTTTCGCAGAACCGATTTTTCACGGACAATTTTTGCATAATAAACAATATTAGATGCCAATGGCACAAGGTCAGTCAAGGAGGCGAGGTAGGCAGGCCCGCCCGCATCGGCAAGGGTGTTCGCGCTTTTCAGGTGGTTGGTGACGGTAATGAGATCCTGTGGCTCGTTTTTTTCAAAGAGAGCCAGCATGGCGTTAAAAATTAACTTGTTGGCCTGAAAATAGAAATCATCCGGCTGAAGAATATCGATTGTTTTCGGCAGAATTCCCTGCTGCTGAAGGATAGCCCCTAATACACACTGTTCGGCATCCTTGTTGTGAGGGGGAATACGGTGAACTGGTGTGAAAGATTCTTGCGGTATCATCTTGTCGCAGTTTGATCCGTTTACTACAGGAAAAAAATTGAGATTAAATGAAAAAATGGAAGGAGACTTTTGCGTACAAGAACAATCTGACAACCGGAAAACCCGGGTAAACCGGATTTTCCGGGGGAACTATGCGATTATTCCGCGCTGACTAAAGGTACAATCTCAACTTTGATTTCACAAGTCATCTGGTACCCTGTCTTGCAAGGGACCATGGTGATACCCAGGGTCTTAATCGGTTCGTCGAGCATGATTTTCCGCTTGTCGATGGAAATTCCCATGGTGGAAAGCTTATCGGCAATATCGGCAGAGGTAACCGAGCCGTACAGTTTATCTTCTTCGCCGACACGTTGTTCAATAACAACTGTGACGCCTGCGATTTTTTGGGAAAGTGCTTCAGCAGCCTGGCGCTCCTTTTCCTTGCGACTGGCTATGGAGCTCATTTCCTGTTCAAGAATTGCCAGGTTGGCTTTGGTGGCAAGGACAGCCTTGCCGCGAGGCATCAGATAGTTACGTCCGTAACCAGGTTTAACTTTAACAATATCACCTTCCTCGCCTAAGGTATCAATAGTTTTCTTCAGTATTAATTCCATTTCTCTACCTTTCTTTTTAGATGGAACGCATCAGTCGAAAAAACCCTTCAGGTTGTTTCGTTATGCGATTTTCGTAAATCAAACCACACATCAATCAGGCCGGCAATAGATAGAAAAATAATGCCATAGGCCTGGATAAGTATTAAAGCATAAACAAAAAATCTGAATGCCCACGGGACATTCCATTTGTTGAACAAACATGTCAGCACCGCGAGTCCCTGAAAAAAATAGACAACACCGATGACCAGCACACAGTTTAAACTGATTTTGTTCAATAAAGGTAATGGCAGCATCAGACCGAGACCTGAGGCAATGACAAGCCAGACAAATTGATCGGGCAGTCGCCATTGACCGTAGGGTTGCCAGGGACTGAGTTGGGCATCCTTTTTTTTCAAGAGCAGGTCTCCCAGCAAGAGATTGATCCAGACAGTTATGAGTATGGTGATCAATAAAATTGCCGGGAATATTTCCGGAATAATAGTTCGTATCCGTGTAAAAGCAAGCTCAATCTGCGCCAGAGTGTCCGGGGCGATGTCTGTTGACTGCTGATACATGGCAAATGTTGCAGCCAGTGATGCATCAATCGTCTCAATAATCTGCCTGTAGGGATGAGCCTGCTCAGCTATCCCGTATAGGATCGCGCCTATGACCCAGAATGATGTTAATGCAATTGTGCCGGTCATGCCGGCTCGGAGAACCGAGTGTTTGTTTCGAACAGCCCTTGCCAGAATATAAGCCAAGGGCAGAAAGAATACTGAAAAAAAGAAGGCCTGCAGGGTGCCGAGAACAAGAGCGCCCAGCCCAGCTGCAAGGATTGCTTTGATCAGTAGTGAACTTCCACGAGATTCTCCGCTCGTTACGAGTATATAAAACGCCGGGAGAGGAACAAATATTCTCATCCAGCTCAACTCCCCTGTAATTGCTGGGACTAACAGGAAGGCGGTTAACAGTATTCCTTTCAGCAATTCTTCAGGGGGAGTTTTTCCTGCCATAAAAATTATATTTGCGAGCCAGTGTAGGGCAACAGAGCAATATGCCGGGCACGTTTTATCGCTTCAGTAAGTTCCCGCTGATGTTTGGCGCAGTTGCCGTAGATGCGGCGGGGTATAATTTTCCCTCTTTCAGTCAGAAAGTTTCGCAGTGCCTTTACGTCCTTATAATCAATGACAAGTTCTTTATCCGCACAAAAGCGGCAGACTTTACGACGATGAAATATTCTTTTTTTTCTCATAATTGCCTCTCCTGTGCAGTTTATTCTTCTTCGTCAAGATCGTTTTCAAGATCAAGTGATTTAGCGGAAATGGAGCTTTTTACTGGTGTATTCGGATCGTAAACTTCCTGCAGTTTGACGGTCATGAATTTCAGCACATGGTCATCGATCTTGAAAATACGTTCCATTTCACTGACAGCCGAAGGAACAGCAGCGAATTCCGTATAGACATAATACCCCTGTTGCTGTTTTTTGATCGGATAGGCGAGTTTTTTCAGACCCCAGTTATCTACATTAATAATGGTTCCACCATCGCCTTCGATGATGCCGGCAGTCTTTTGACTGATTGCCTTGATTTCATCCTCCCCGACATTGGGGCTGATGATTGATATGGTTTCATATCTGCGCATTTGGTCCTCCTTGTGGACATTAATGGCCCTCTTCCGTTGCCTCAGTCAGAGAGCAAGAAAGGACAGTGAAAAATGCCTGTTTCCCCATGAAACGAGCATAAATAAGTCGATTTTTTTAACATGCTCCGTATGACGATGTCAAATGAAAATTGGTCATGGCGCGTTTCCGGACGAAAAACACTGATGAGATCCTGCTGTTTTTCAGTCAGTTCGTGGCGGTGAGGATTGTGAATTGTCAGAAAAGGCTAATATTCTTTTGTCTTTGCCCAGAAATCGAGTTGTGATTTGCTGTCCAGTTCGCCGATGGAAAGGTTTTCGGCAGATAGTAATTCCTCCATCCGCTTGAAACGGCTTATAAACTTGTTTGTTGCTCGATGCAGGCACTCCTCGCTGTTGATTTCACATTTTCTTCCTAAATTAATGAGCAGGAAAAGCAGATCCCCCAAGCTTTTTTCGATTTTTTCCTTATTGTCTTCCAGGGCATCGGCGGTCAGAGTATTAAATTCTTCGAACAACTTTTCAAGTAATGATTGCATGTCAGGCCAGTCAAAGCCGGTTCGGGCTGCGCGGCTGGCTACCTTCTGACCTCTGATCAGTGCCGGCAGTGATTTCGGCACATCAAGCTCGTACGCCTTGTTTTTTTTCTTGGCGTTTTCCTTTTCCTTTACTTTGGCCCAATTCTTTCGCATTTCATCATATGATTTAAAAGTTTTCCCCTCAAAGACATGAGGATGGCGGCGAATCATTTTATCTATTATTGACTGAAGGACATCTTCAATTGAAAAAATGTCCTTTTCTTCATAAAGCTGATTGATGAATCCCAGTTGAAAAAAAAGATCCCCCAGTTCTTCGCGTATCTGGTTCGGGTCATCATTTTCCAGAGCTTCGCTGAGTTCATGAGTTTCCTCTATGAGATATGGTTTGAATGTCTGCACAGTCTGTTTTTGGTCCCATGGGCAGCCTTCTGGACTGCGAAGGCGCGCGATAATCTCCAGAAGTTCACAAAATTTCTTGCCGGTTTCGTCTGGGTTGGTCATGTCGTTGTCTGGGTTGCTCCTTAACTTGCGGTAATGGCTTTTTGTTTTTTTAGTGTTAATTTTAGCCACATAGATTAATAAATACTATTGAAATATATAGTAAATTGGAGTTATTGGTACGATAAGCTCAATTTAATTCCCCATCATCAAAATTTTTTTTTTAATTGCCTGACAATTTTCTTGAAAAATAAATTCAGTAGGTATATATACGTATTAGATGCTTGTAAATATCACAAGTTTTATCCTACAATCCGGCAAAGAGGTAAAAAAATGGAACTAAAAAAGGAAAAAAAGATTGTCTATGAAAAACATAAGGACATAGCTCGTATTGATCAGGAGTCCAAGCGGACCCATGGTTGGTATGTGCGTGTTCGGTATTATGGCAAAACCCATTCAAAGTTTTTTTCTGATGGCAAGTGCGGCGGAAGATATTCAAGTCTTCTTGCGGCCCTTGCCTGGAGAGATGAGATTGAGTCTCGCATTGGCAAACTCCGGACAAACAAGCATATTGTTACGGTAAGCAACACAACAACAGGTGTTGTTGGCGTTCGACTGAATGACAAATTGCACCGTTATGAAGTCAGCTGGGTGAATGGTACCGGCAAGCAAGGGAAAACATCGGTATCCATCAAAAAGCACGGAAAGGAAAAAGCTTTTAAGCGTGCCTGTGAAATCCGTAAGCAAAAAGAAGCCGAGAGACTTTCCATATAATTTTCATATGTGCTGTAAGATGTCTAGTGGTTGCTCAAGAAGAGCTTGAGCTCCACTGGCTCTCAGTTCGGAAGCGGTACGGAACCCCCAAAGAGCTCCTAAGGCAAAGATGCCTGCGTGCCTGGCTGTCTCCATGTCGGTTTTGGTGTCTCCTAGGTAGAGAAACTGATCGCTGGAGAGATTAAGTGCTTTAACTATATGCAACGCACCGGTTGGGTCGGGTTTTTTGGGGATTTCTTTTTTGGCTCCTGCCACCATATCGAAGGAGTAGGAGGGAAAAAAGGCGGAAACGGTGAGTTGCGTCAAGGCGTCCGGCTTGTTGGATAGCACGTTAAGGCTGATGTGTCGTTCCGTCAGCGAATTCAACATGTCGTCTATCCCTTTATAAGGATATGTTTTGTCCCGCCAGTGTGCCCCATATTCGCGTTGCATTTCTTCAACGCACCTTTTCACCATTTCCTTGTCTTGTTGGGTCTCAGGCAAAACACGGCTGGCAAGTTTTTCGATTCCATCGCCAACAAAATATTTGTAAGCATCGATCGGGTGGGTGGGAAAACCCATCCGCATGAGCACATTGTTCATTGAGTCTGCCAAGTCCTCAAGGGTATTCAGCAGGGTACCGTCCAAGTCAAAAATTATTGCCTTAACTGTCATCTGATTTTTTAGCAGGTATTTTTTTTGTTGAGCTGGAGGTTTCTGTTTGTTAGCCGGTAACGGGATGCGTGCAGGACAATACTCTGTTGCGATGATTCATCATCCTGCGCTGGCACATCAACCGAGCCTGGCTGTTAATTCGGATATCTATCCAAGGTGTAGGGATGTCCTCAGCTCCCTCCTTCAGTATATAAGGACATGTTCCTCCTGATTTCCTGGCACTGAACATGATTATGTTACAGGCGGTGTCCTCGGTTGGATTCGCAGAAGCTGACATATCTGTGAGTTACTTAAGCCTGGTAAGCATGCAGTTGCTGAATTTGGATTTTTCTGTGGAGAATTTTATCTTGTGAATTTCGGTTGTTTATTGTTGAAACTAGGCGAGAAAAGTCTCTGAAAACAGCAGTTTTAAATACAGGAAAATGAGGCTCAATTCATTTTACTCTTGACTCAGAGCAGTTAACGAACTATCTTTTTGCACTACTTAGGTTAAGTAAGTTCCCCTAAAGAAGCGGTACTTGCTTGCCGAGCCCTGCTTTGGCAGGGTTTAGTAATTAGTTTACCCCAGCATTGGCAAGTTGTATAGGAGAAATTCAAAATTGTTTTCTTAAGGAGGTTTGTACCATGTCTATTTGTGTAGTTGGCCACACTAATCCAGATACTGATTCCGTTGCTGCCGCAATATCTTATGCAAATTTTTTGAAAGCCCAAGGACAGGACGCTGTTGCCTGCATGCAAACCGATGCCAACAGTTTAAACCCTGAAAGCAAAACACTTCTCGCCCGTTTTGGTCTGACCGCTCCCGAACAGATCAAAGATGCCGAAGGAAAAAAGGTCGCTTTGGTTGACCACAGTGATATCATTCAGGCCCCGGCAAATATCATGAAAGCAGAGCTGGTTGCCATCGTTGACCACCACAAAATTGGCGATGTCACCACCAACAGCCCCATCTTTTTCTATGCCCAGCCTGTTGGTTGCACCTGTACCGTATTAAACGAAATGTACAAAACAGCCGGCATCGCAATCCCCAAGAATATTGCCGGCATCATGCTTGCCGCAATTTTGAGCGACACGGTAAACTTCAAGTCCCCCACCTGTACCCCTGCCGACAAGGCAGCTTGTGCTGATCTTGCCAAGGTCGCCGGCGTCAGCAACATGGACGAACTGTTCATGGAGATGCTCAAAGCCAAATCCTCCGTTGATGGCATTCCGGCAAGAGATCTTCTCTTCCGCGATTACAAAGATTTCGACATGAAGGGCAACAAGGTGGGTGTGGGACAGCTCGAGCTCGCCACCCTTGATCAGGTTGCCGCAATCCGTGCTGACCTGTACAAAGAAATGGAGAAGGTGAAATCAGAGGGACGTCATTCCGTTCTTCTGATGCTTACCGATGTTGTCAAGGAAGGAACCGATCTGATGGTTATTTCCGATGATGCTTCCATCATTGAGAAGGCTTTCAACAACAAGCTTGCCGGAAATTCGATGTGGATTAGTGGCATGATGAGCCGCAAAAAACAAACCATCCCGAATCTGCAGAAAGCTTTCGGTTGCTAAGTTTGGTTATTATTTTATAAAAAAGCCGCGCTTCCTTTATGGAAGTGCGGCTTTTTTTTTATTTTATTGTTCTCCCCTGTCAATGAACAAGTTTTTTGTCTTGTTCAAAATGAAATGCATCATCATGCTCAGTGCTATGGCATTGGAGACAGAGGTAGGCATCGGGAGAGTCGTTCAGCTTTTCCTCTTCGGGATTTACCGTATGGGCCATGCCCGGTCCATGACAGGTTTCAC
>JBFMAY010000010.1:0-96011 GCA_040755455.1 Thermodesulfobacteriota bacterium
CAAAACAAACTGGCGTCCTGATACATAGCTCATCCACCCGCAGGGCCAGTGCCTCAGGCATCTGACCGGCTGAGGTGTTTTGCCAAATCCCCGTTCCCCTCCTGTGGTGGACGGGGATTTTTTTATGACGCCCCCAGGATACAATCCCCACAGCAAAACGTTGCCAAAAGGAGACACAGGGGATGCATGATAAAAAAAATCCCCCGCCATTGCGGTCCTGCCGTGACGACCTGCTGTTTTACTCCGGTTCGGGTGGGCTGAATTACGGCAAATGTGGTTCGCCACAGTTGCCAAACAGCGACAACAGAAACTCCATGGATCATAAAAAAAATTAACCATGCCACCGATGAATCATTAAATTTATTACTTAAGACAGAAAAGCCGCAGCTGAAGCATTATTCCCATGCCCTTTGCACTGGCAGCCCTGAATAGGGGCTGCGCGTAATACATTCCCACCCCATGCCGACTGTGCTCACCACCGAACATGATTGTCCATATGGCGGCCGCAAGGAGAAACAGCGCAAGAAAAATTAAAACAAAATCACCTTTTTTCATCGCAAAAAAGTCACGTTGCGGATTTATCGCCTCGCGCTACCCGGCAACAAACCCCGCTTAACCGGCCAGCCTCATCCGGCAGGCGTTGGCAGCCGTTGTTTGGGGCACCTCTTATTCATTTCTATCTCTTTTAACATAAGCACCCTGGCAACCTTCAGGACATCTCAGCTCCACATCTGCCGCAATTGCGTAGCCATTGGATACTCACACGGCTGCACCATGCCGCTCATTTTGACCTTGACAGCAGAAAATTTTACACTAATACATAGGCAGTATCAAATATTTATGGCAAATGGTATGGAAACAACTACAATACGCAGAAAGTGGACAAAATCTGCCGGCAGGGTTTTCGCTCTGCTGGGCCCTTGGCTGGCTGATTTTGAAGTACAGCGGCAAAACAATGGGTAAATCCTAAGCCGTTGCTAAAAAAACTGCAACATCCCTGGTTCTGTGACCGGCATAAGGGGCCGTAACGAATGGGTGGAAATGTAATGCTAATTTCGTAACGGCCCATAAAAATCCACCAAGGAATACGATATGAGCAACACCATCTTCCCTTCCGCTTCCTCCTCAGCAAAACGCCGAATTTCCTTTACGCACCTCATCCTGGGCCTGGCCTTATTGTGTACGCCTTTCTTCGCAGGGTGCGCAACCGTTGGCCGCGACTTCCCTTCTTACCAGGTACCCCGGATAAAAATCGGGGAAACAAACCAGGCTGAAATACGCACCATGTTCGGGAATCCCTGGCGGGTTGGCATAGAAGACGGCACGAAAACCTGGACTTACGGCAGGTACCGTTATGGTCTTTTTGCTGAGACGAGCACCCAGGACCTGGTAGTCCGCTTTGACGACTACGGCATTGTCACCTCGTACACATACAACACCACCGAACCACCCCGATGAGTTTCGAAAAAAATCCCTGGCAGGTTTGTGGATTGAAAAAAGGGCGGCCGTTATCAGCCTGGCTGCCCCGCCCCCATAAGTCTCGCGCCCATGACATTATGCGAGCCTGATGGATAACTGACAAGTAACCTGAAAGAAATGACTGAAAACACTCCATGAAGAATCGCATCATGGGGGCAATATACTGGCGAGGTTGCCATGTCACAGACATATGTACTTTTAGTTGACGATGAACCCGAGTTTCTTGAAACAGTGGCTGAACGTCTGACCATCAGAGGCTATCAAGTTTTCTGTACTTCAACAGGTGAGGATGCATTAGCTCAGCTGGATAAAGAACCGGATATCGATGTGACTGTTCTCGATTTAAAAATGCCGGGCATGATAGGTCTTGAAATCCTCAAGGAAATAAAAAAGAGACACCCGCTCGTGCAAGTCATTATGTTGACCGGCTATTCGACGCTCTCAAGCGCCACAGAAGCCATGAAACTGGGAGCATTCGATTACCTGGCAAAGCCTCATGACACAGAACAATTAATTAACCTCATCAATAAAGCCGCGGCCAGGAAAAAAAAATTTGCCGACCAAATCCTCGAAGCGCGCCAGAGTCCATACATATCCGATGGCACCAGGGAGGAACTCATCGCGAAAATCACTGAAACGGCAGCAAAAGGAAGTCGCCGCGTGTCTGATAATTCCAGCCTGTAATCAATGCGGCACTTTCAAGCCAAGGCCCACCGGTTGTTAAACTCATCATGGCCGCAGGGCTGGATGCGCCATGGCACATTCTGCGCTGAGAAAACCCTTCACTTCGTACTTCAGGCACGCAAGCCGGCAACGGGCCGCAATCTGAACCAGCAGCACCACTCATTGTAATAACACATCATTACAGAAGTGCCAAAATTATTACCCTCTTGCCTTTCAAGTAATCCAACCTCCATATTTTCTGCTGGTATCACTGATTTTCATGTGAAGAAGGTAAACTTTTTTGTAGATTAACACTCTTTATTATCAACAGGCTGCTGGCGTTGAGGCCCGGCCTGAAAAATGGAAGAGAAAGCGGCACATTGCGCAACGATGAAATTACAATGATGAAATACGTCTGGTTGAGATTGCAAGGAGGTTTGTTATGACAAGTATGTTTAAAACCGGCATCCTGATGGCTGCCCTGACCGGAGTTTTTCTCGTGGCCGGCCAGGCCATGGGCGGCCAAAGCGGCATGACGTTTGCCCTGGTGATGGCCCTGTCCATGAATTTTTTTGCCTACTGGTTCAGCGACAAGATGGCGCTCGCCATGAGCCGCGCCAGGGAGGTCAGTGCAAATGAAGCACCGGATCTGCATCATATGGTGCAGTTTCTGGCCAGCAGAGCGGAATTACCCAAGCCGCGGGTGTATATCATTAATGACCACACCCCCAACGCCTTTGCCACTGGACGCAATCCGCAGCATGCGGCTGTTGCGGTGACCAGCGGTTTGATGCAGCTTCTCAGCAGGGATGAACTGGAAGGGGTGCTGGCCCATGAACTGGCCCATATCAAAAACCGGGATATCCTTATCAGCTCTATTGCCGCGGTGATGGCCGGCGCCATCAGCTACCTGGCCAGCATGGCACAGTGGGCCATGCTTTTCGGCGGCTTCCGCGGGGATGACGAGGAGGGAGGAGGCAACATGCTCTCCGGTCTGGTAATGATGATCATCGCCCCATTGGCCGCCACCATCATTCAACTGGCAATTTCACGCAGCAGGGAATTTCAGGCAGATGCCACCGGTGCCGGCATTTGCGGCCGTCCGCATTCCCTGGCCAATGCTCTGGCCAAGCTTGAGCAAGGGAATCGGCGCGAGCCCATGAACGTGAACCCTGCCACGGCCCAGATGTATATCGTCAATCCCCTTTCCGGCGGCCAGATTGCCGGCCTGTTCGCCACCCACCCGCCGATCAGGGAACGCATTGACCGTCTGTTGTCCCGCCGCAATTAATCACAGGGTTCACCGCACAAAAGAGATACAGGGCGGGCATGAAACCCGTCCCTACTCGGATTCCTGCAGCACAATGGCCCTAGAGGTAAAGGAAATGCCCTGCTGCATCTTGGTGCCGATCATCACGGTTTCCACCAGCGGGGCATTGACCACTTCTGCCGCCTGCCAGCGAACCAGGAATTTTGCTCCCAAGCCGCCTTGTGTATCCGATTCCTTAATGATGTATTGCATTGAGGCAAAGGGTGGGAGTGTCTCCGGCTTGTCCAGGTATTTCATAACCAGCTTGCCATTGGAATCATAATAATCGACTTGCGTAAAGGTTATTGGGTATTTCTGGTCCGTGTTGCGCAGACTCAGGATGGCAGTGAGGTAAAATTCACTTCCCTCTGCCTTGTCGCCCCCGTAGATATGTGAATAGACGGGAACATAGAGAAGCTGTCCCCGGCAAAGAATGCCCTCACCGTCGGCCATGCACAGGCTTGCCGCGGCCAGCATCTGGATGAACAGAAGAAAGGGGAGTAGGATGTGTTGTCGCTTTTTCAGAATTGTCCGCATGGTTTTTCCCCATCAGTTAATTATGGTAAATGCCGGAAGAATCGCGAAGATACCTTTACAATTTTTCAGGAAAATCTTATCATTTTATTTTCAAAAAATCATTATACAATCCCGCTAAACGAAGGAGTCTTTATAAATGTATAATCTCGAAGGTAAGGTTGCCCTAGTAACCGGAAGTTCCCGCGGCATAGGCAGGGCCATTGCCAAGCGCTTTGCCGAGAACGGCATCAATCTTGTCGTAAACTATGTCCGCCATAAACGGGATGCCGAGGAGACGGCAAAGGATATTGAAAGTACCGGGGTAAAATGCCTGGTGGTCAAAGCCAATGTGGCAAATGACGAGGACGTACTGGCCATGTTCGAGCGGATAAAAGAGGAGTTCGGCCGTCTCGATATCCTGGTGAGCAATGCCGCCTCCGGTGTGCTGAAGCCGGTCATGGAGTTAAACACCCGGCACTGGAACTGGGCCATGGATATCAACGCCAGGGCGTTGCTCACCCTTACCCAGCAGGCCGTCCCCCTGATGCGGCAGGGTGGCAGGATCCTGGCCGTGTCGAGTCTCGGTTCGGTCAGGGCGGTGGAGAATTATACGGCGGTGGGTGCGTCAAAGGCGGCCCTTGAATCCCTGGTCCGCCATCTGGCGGTGGAGCTTGGGCACCAGAAAATTACGGTGAATACCATCAGTGCCGGCGCGGTGGATACCGAGGCCTTGAAGAAATTCCCCAACCGGTCGCAGATTCTGGAAACCGCCCTGGAGCGCACTCCCCTTGGCCGCCTGACCACGCCTGAGGATGTTGCCGATCTTGCCTTGTTTTTGTGCAGTGATTTTGCCAAAATGATTCATGGCCAGACCCTGGTGGTTGACGGCGGCTATGCCATCAGGGCCTGAGGTGGTCACGGCCGACAGGCAGGGAGCATCAACTATGGCGCTGCCCTTGGGAAAACAAATGATGCCGGGGGGCTTTCACACCACCTGTCAGCTGATACTGGCTTCGGCTTCACCCCGGCGTCAGCGTTTTTTGCGGGAGCTTGGTCTTGATTTTGTTGTTCAGCCGGCTGCGGTGGATGAACTGCTCCGCCCTGGGGAGAGGCCCCAGGAGTTTGTCCTGCGGCTGGCGGAAGAAAAGGCGCTGGCCGTTGCCGGCGGAAATCCCCAGTCATGCGTTCTTGCGGCAGATACCATCGTGGTGCTGGGGGATGAGATTCTCGGTAAGCCGGCTGATGCCGCGCATGCGGAGGCAATGCTTGCCAAGATGTCCGGCAGCTGGCATGAGGTGTGGACCGCGTACTGCCTGTGCCGCCAAACGGACGACTTACTGGTCAAACAGGCGGTTTGCACCAGGGTATTGTTCAGACCCCTCACGGCTGATCTCTGCCGGGCGTATGTCCTCACCGGGGAGCCGCTGGACAAGGCCGGCAGTTACGGGTTGCAGGGCAGAGGGGGATTTCTGGTGGAAAGAATTGACGGATCATACAGCAATGTGATCGGCTTGCCAGTGGCTGAGGTGATAACGGATTTGCTTCGTTTGGGTATGATAGTTCCCAATATTTAACAGCGGAAGCCGGACAGAGACGAATCGGCTGACATCCGCCGGAGCGGAGAAAGGCAGGACAGACAGACATGGATGAAAAAATATTTGATCAGGGTATCCGGCTGGCGCTGGAACTGGGAATTCGTCTGAAAATAGAGCTTGAGGGGGTTGATATTCCACTTGAGAGCACCTTCTGCGGTTTTGTGGATAATTACATCATTATCACCCCGCCATCGCCCTATCACCAGGTCCAGCATAAACTTTTCAGCGGCGCGGAGCTGGTGGTGCGCTATTTCTATCACGGCACCATTTATGCCTTCCAGACCAAACTCTTTTCGCTGATTGACCAGCCGGTGCGGCTTCTTTTTATTTATTACCCGAAACTTATTCAGAAAAGTGAATTGCGCAGCGAAAAGCGCTCCTTCTGCTATATTCCTGCCGTCCTCCAAGTCGGGGACAATGAAAACAACGGCACCATTGTCGATATCGCTAAATCAGGCTGCCATTGCCTGGTGCGCGGCAAGAGCAACAAAAGAATCATCCCCTTCAAGATTGGTGACCAGGTCAAATTGAACTGTAAATTCCCAGGGGTCAAGCAGACCCTGGAAATTATCGGGGTGGTGAAAAATCTGCGTACCAGCAGATATGAGGCAAATGTCGGCCTGCAGTTTCATGAAAATATCCCGGATGTCACCCAGAAAATCATTGCCTGGTATATTTCCACCATCGAGAAATTTATTCCGGCCCAGGAGGTCAAGCTCGACATTCTCTGAGCAGGGATAAGGCTCTGTCCCGGTTTATCTGCCCTCGGCAATCCGGGCCGCAATCACCTTTACCTCCACATTGTGCTGGTATTTTGCCGGCAGCCCTGCCGCATCGAGCGGCACAATGGCGCTCTCTTCCGGCTGCAGCGGTGCGGAAACACGCAGGGGGATCTCTTTAATCAAGCCCTTGTCATCAAGATAACGGGCCTGCAGAACAATATTATCAACCGCCACGGTCGTTGGATTGGCAACCCTGATCCTGAGCTGACCGTCCCGTGTTTTTTCCGTGCTGGCGCGGAGGTATCTGCCGGCATTTTCTGGCAGATCAAGCCGGATAAAAGAGGAAAGCGCCTCCTTGCCTACCTCTGATCCGGAGGAGCCGGCCGCCTGGAAGAAGTTCTTGGCCTCATCTTTCCGCCCGGCGGCCAGGGAAAAATCCCCCAGTTTCTTGTAGGCCGTGGCTGTGGGGAGAAGAGTAGCACTTCTGGTCAAGTCCGTGCGGGCGCCCTGCGTATCCCCAAGTTTTTCCCGGGTGAGCCCGCGCTGGGCGTAGAAATGGAAGAAGTTGTCATTGTGCTGTATGGCCTGATCATAACTTCCCAGGGCCTTGTTGTAGCTTTCCTGCACGAAAAAAACATCTCCCTGCAGGCCATAAAAGAGGGCCTCCTTGGGCTCGATGGCCAGGGCGCTGTCTACCAGACCAAGGGCATTGCTGCTGTCCCCCTTTTTCAGGGCCAGTACAGCCTCATCGTAGGCCTTGTAGGCCGGAGCGGTTTGCCGCAGGTATCGGGTTTGCTCAGCGTAGCGTTGGGCACCCAGCTCGCCGCCGGGGGGTAAACTTTGCGCGGTTCTGCGGTTTGCCTCAATCCGTTCCCGGGAAGGCGGATGGCTGGCAAAAAGACCCGCGAGCCAGTTGGCATCCCGCCCCTCGGCGAGCTTGACAAAGGTCTGTTGCAGATTCACGGCGCTCTGGGGATCGTATCCTGCCCTGGACATGTAGTGCATGCTGTAGAAATCAGCCTCGAGTTCGGCTTCCCGGCTGTATTTCTGGGTGATGAGGGAGGCGGCCAGCTGGGCGCCGCCCACCGCCAGAGGGGCATAGTCACTGCCCGCGGTTGCCAGGTGAGTGGCAAAAAGCGCGCCTTGCATCAGCATGCCCTTTTCCATGCTTTTTGCCCCGTGGCGGGCCGCGGCATGGACAATTTCATGGCTCAGGACCGCGGCAAGTTCCGCCTCGTTGTTTAATTCAAGCAGCAGCCCGCGGTTCACGACAATTTTGCCGCCCGGCAGGGCCCAGGCGTTGGGGATGGAGTTGTTTAACACCTTAAATTCGTAGGGCAGGGAACGATCGCTGACTGCGGCAAGCTTCTGGCCAACGGTGTTGACGTAGGCGGACACTGCCGGGTCGGCCAGATAGTCGCCCCCCTGCATTTGCCGGCCCGGCTCGTACTGTTTATTGCCGATGGCGATTTCCTGCTCCTGGCCGACAAGCGCCAGTTCCCGCTGCCCGGTAACCGGGTTGATCGCACAGCCGGCCGGCAGGAACCAGGCCAGGCAGAGAAAAAGAAGTGATAGTTTTGGTGCTGTCTTCATTGGTTTTTCCCTGGGTAATCGCAGCCCATGGATTGCCGGGCACCATTCGCTTGCCGGCAGAGACGTCATGGGCGCATATGCGAAAGCCAATAAAAAAGGCCGCTTGGGCAAGCGACCTCGGGTTCATGTAAGCGGAGCAGGCAGCTTGGTCAGATGGTCAGATCATCCCGCAGGGTTTTGCGGGGACCGCCATGGCCGGCGGTGCTCCAGTCGCGGATCGGAGCAATGGTGTTCATGGCTGCGGCATTGCCAATTCTGCCGAGACGGTCATGGATTGACTGCCAGATGCATTCCACATCGGGGTGGATCTCGCAGCGTCCGTTGACCGAGCCGCCGCAGGGACCGTTCATCAGGCTCTTGGCGCAACGGGCCACCGGGCAGAGTCCGCCGGTCAGATGCAGCACACAGTTGCCGCAGCCGGCGCACTGTTCCATCCACACGCCCTGATCAGCGGAGCCGCCGAAGAAACTGGTGTTCACCGCAGGATAGACCTTGGTGGTGGGGCGGAGATTGGCGATAAAATTGACGCCCACCCCGCAGGCCATGGAGACGATGGCATCGTATTGCCCTTGCCACTCATCAATGCCATCGATATATTCCTTGTCGCATTGTCTGACCAAGGTCCCTTCAACCGTCTCAATTTTCTTGCCCTGTTTCAGCATGCCCAGCCTGATGAGCGAGGCAAGGATTTCCACCTCGCGCTCACCGCCGGCCGAGCAGACCGTGACGCATCCCCGGCAACCGAGGACCAGAATTTTTTTGGCATCGCTTACCATGCCCACTATTTCATCCACAGGTTTTCGATCGGCGATGATCATTTCGTTTCCCCCTTAAACGGACACGGTCCCAAAGCGGTGATTCGTTTATTCATAAGCTGGGCGGCTTCGACAAATTCAGGGTGGAAGCCTCTTTCCAAATGAAACATTTCTATTCTTTCCGGTTCCACGGCAAGCTCGGCCAGGGCCTTTTTGATGGCGTCCACCCGTTTCGCCGCCCGCTGGCTGCCTTTGATGTTATGACATTGGTCCGCCGGACACCCGACCACATAGATGCCGTCGGCGCCCTCTTCAAAGGCCTTGAGCAGGGTGCTCACCTGCAGTTTGCCGGTGCAGACCACGCGGTTTAATGTGACATTTGCCGGCAGGCCGTCTTCTTTCAGGCCTTCTCTCCCCTCGGCAATGGTCTGCTGGGAAGTGTAATGGCAACAAAATGCTTGGATATCAGGAGTAAAAGTCATGCGTTTCTCCACTCAGCTTTAAACGCCGCAGGCGGCGATAAGTTTCTCGTCTTCGGACTCATTGAGCCTGATGGCCAGAGCCGGACATTCCGCGACACAGATCCCGCACCCCCTGCAGGTTCGGACATTGATATCGGCAACTCCCTGCCGGTCAATCTGCGGGATCTCCCACGGACAGACCCGGACGCAGGTCAGGCAGGACACGCAGAGATCCCGTTCCACCCAGGCCGCCTTGCCCTTGTCGCGTAGATCTGCTTCGGTGATGATGCCTTCCCGCATGGCCAGGTCCCGCAAGGCTGACATGATATCGGCAAAACGAACATCCTGCGGGCAGACGAAGACACAACTCCGGCAGCGTGAACAAAACCAGAGCAGCTCTGAATGTAACAGCCTGTCCTTTAATCCCATTCTGACCATGTGAATGATTTTCCTCGGATCAAAATCAGGGATTGCCTGACTCACGGGGCATATGCCGCTGCAGGCCCCACAGGAAAAACATCGATTCAGATATTCACCACCTGGGATCTCAGTCACCTCGGCGCTGAAGGCCGAATTGATTTCTTTACTGGTGATTCCCATTGTTTCCCTCTTGTTAAAGTATAAAAAAGAAAGCATCTCACTGAATGCGTTTTGGACATAAAAGAAGTGCAGATGGGATGCTAACCAAAAGCAGCAGGTTTGTCAATATGACTTGACCGGCAGGAAAGAAATAACCTGTTGGTATTATAGGTATTTATACAGACAAAAGTCTGCCGGAACACGCAGGTTACACTAACAGGCGGAACTCCCCTTTACCAAGAAGGTCATGCAGGTGCAGCATCCCTGTCAGCAGACCGGCCTTGTTCAGTACGGGCAGGATCGTCACCTCATGCCGCTGCATGATGCTTAATGCGTCAGCTGCAAGGAGATTCTCTTCAATTGTTTTGGGTGAGGGGGTCATAATATCCTGGGCCTGCATGCGGTCAAGGTCAAGAGTCTTGGTCAGGCTGATCTGGCGGCGCAGGTCTCCGTCGGTGATAATGCCGCAGAGTTTCCCCTGGTTGTCAGTGATGAGAACAGCACCCAGATTTTTCCCGTTCAAGATGTTGATGGCCTCACGCAAAGAGGAATCAAGCGTGGTGACAGGGATAAGGGGGCCGGTGATCATAACCTCCTGCACCTTGGTTTTCAGCCGTTCGCCAAGGCTGCCACCGGGGTGATTTTTGCGGAAATCGCTGACGGCGAATTTCTTTTTCTCAATCAGCACCACCGCCAGAGCATCGCCGAGAGCCAGGGTGGCTGTGGTGCTTGCCGTAGGGGCAAGGCCCAACGGACAGGCCTCCTTCGGGACTTTGGCCGACAAAACAACGTCGGCAAAGGTGGCCAGGGTGGAATTTTTGTTGCCGGTCAGGGCGATGGTTTTCACACCCCGCCTTTTCAGGGTCGGCATCAGCATGTTGAGCTCTGTTGTTTCCCCGCTGTAAGAAAGGGCAAGCACCACATCGTTGTGATCGACAATGCCCAGGTCACCATGCATCGCCTCAACCGGATGGAGGAAAAAAGATGGGGTGCCAGTGCTGTTCAAGGTAGCGGAAATTTTCTGGCCGATGATGCCTGATTTGCCGATGCCGGTGATGATAATCCGGCTGGGGCAGTTCATGATCAAGGAAATGGCCTTGTCGAAGTTGGCGTCAAGCTGCTCGATCAGGGCAAGAATGCCGTCCGCCTCAATCTGTAAAACTTCTTTTGCCAGGGCAAGTGACATATCGTCCCCCCATGCTCTACGGCATCAGCCGAGGGCCAGCTTGTGGAATCCGGTGTCCGGCTCCACCGGATAAATGTTGTTGAAACAGGCCAGGCAGAATGCGGCGGCGGGCATGCCGGTCGCTTCCACCAAGCCATCCAGGCTCAGATAGTGCAGGGTGTCAAGATGAAGAAAATCACGGATTTCCGCTATGGATTTCTTGGCTGCGATCAGCTGGTCCTGGGATGGAAAATCAATGCCATAATAACAGGGATAACGGGTTGGCGGGCAACTGACCAGCATGTGCACCTCTTTAACCCCGGATTCACGCAGGGAGCGGATCCGGCTGCGGCCTGTGGTGCCGCGGATAATGGAGTCTTCAACAATCACAACACGTTTGCCCTTGAGAAACGAACGGACCGGATTCAGTTTCACCCGGACGGAAAAGTCCCGCATGGATTGGGTCGGCTGGATAAAGGTACGACCGACATAGTGGTTGCGGATGACGCCCATTTCCAGCGGAATGCCGGAAGCCTGGGAAAAGCCGATGGCCGCGTAATTACCCGAATCAGGAAAGGGCATGACAAAGTCGGCGTCAATCTTGGCCTCGCGGGCGAGGATCTGGCCCATCCTTTTGCGGCAGGTGTACACATTGAGACCAAAAATATCGCTGTCAGGTCTGGCAAAGTAAACATGCTCGAAAATGCAGAAGCTCGATGACCTCTTTTCCTGGGGGAAGAAGGATTCCAGCCCGTTATGATCAATGATCAAAACCTCACCCGGCTCCACATCGCGGATGTAATGTGCTTCTATCAGGTCCAAGGCGCATGTTTCCGAGGCCACGACATAGGCGCCGTTGGAGATTTTGCCGAGACAGAGGGGCCTGAAGCCGTTGGGGTCGCGAATGGCCACCAGTTTGTCCTGGCTTAAAATCAGGATTGAGTATGCACCTTTGATCTGCTTGAATGTTTCAGAGATGGCCTCTTTAAAGGGAAGATGGCTGACGGATGCCAGGAGATGAACCACCACCTCGCTGTCCATGGTGGACTGAAAGATGGACCCCTTTTTTTCCAGTTCATCGCGTAATTGCCGGATATTGACAAGATTGCCGTTATGGGCCACGGCGAAAAACTGATCACGGTGACGGGCGGTAAACGGCTGGGCATTGAGAATGTTGGAAGCGCCGGTGGTGGAGTAGCGAACGTGGCCCACGGAGAGGTTGCCCTGTAAACGCAACAGGTCCTTTTCACTGAAAACCTCGGATACGAGCCCCATGCACTTACGTTCTGAGATCTGTTTGCCGTCCGAGGTGACGATGCCGGCACTTTCCTGGCCTCGATGCTGGAGGGCATAGAGACCGAAATATGTCAATTTGGCAGAATCAGGGTGACCATAAATGCCACAGATTCCACATTCTTCACGGGGCCGTAATGAGGCTTCTCGGGGAGCCATGTTTCTGTCCTCTTTTTAAAACCGTTAAGCACGATAGTAAGTCGTTGGCAAAAGCGCGTCAGGGACGAGCAATTTTAAATTGCCGTTAAAAAAAGGATTCACTTTACCATTTTTTTTGGAAAAAGAAATTTTTTTTTGCCCTAACTAGGGCCGCAAGCAGGAAGGAAGGGCACAGGCGGGTAAGTGGGTCACTCCTGAATCTTTCTGTTGACGGCGATCTGGTATTTTTTTAAGTATTTCCATAGTGTTACCCTGCTAATACCCATCATGCGGGCCGCCTCGGATTTATTGCCGCTCGTTGCCTTTAATGCCTTGACAAGACGTTGGCGTTCGTCTTCCGTTTTGCTCAATTGGGATTTGACCAGGGGAATATTCAACATTTTAAGTCGGGCGGCAAAATGAGAGGGAAGGTGTTCCGGTAAAATTTCATCGCCGGGACAGAGAACAAAGGCATAGTCTATGGCGTTGATCAGTTCCCGCACATTGCCCGGCCAATTATATTGATAGATAAGCTCCAGAGCCTGCCTGCTCAACCGGCGGATTTTCTTGCCGGTTTTGATGCTGGTGATGCCGATAAATGCTTCGACAAGGGCAGGGATGTCGTCTTTCCGCTCCCTCAGCGGGGGGAGATGGATGGGGATGACGCCGATACGATAGTATAGATCCTCCCTGAAGTGGCCCTCTTTGACGAGTTTTGGCAGATTTTTGTTGGTAGAGGAAATAATGCGGCCCCGTAAAGGATGGTCGGCAGCTCGTCCGATTTCATGATCCCGGAGGATATGGAGCAGCTTTATCTGCAGGGGCAGGGGCATATCGCCGATTTCGTCAAGGAAGAGGTCGCCGCCGTTTGCCGCTTCCAGGCGGCCTACAGCAGATGAATGAGGAGCAGTAAAGCCGCCCTCTGCCGGGCCGAACAGCTCCCTTTCCAGCAGCTCCTCATTGAACGCGGCACAGTTGACCTTGACAAATGGCCCTTCCCGGCGGGCGCCGAGACGGTGTAAGGCGGCGGCGACCAGGTCCTTGCCGGTGCCGCTCTCGCCATAAATGACAACCGGCGCATCCGAAAGGGCAGCGCTTCTGGTAAGGTCAAACATCTTGCGCATAACCTCGGACCCGCCGATCAACCCCTGGAACCCTTCTTCATAGTCGAGGTGACGCTTGAGGTGATCGATAAGCCGGTCTTTCTCTTCAAGGGAACTCAGGTCGGTCAGATTTTCAACTGCAGCCACCACTTTATCTGTTTCATCTCTTAATGTCGTTGCATTCTTCAGAACAGTTACCGCCGTCCCATCCTTGCGGCGAAAGCTGCAGCGCAGATCTTTTTCCTCGCCTTTCTGAAACAGGCTGCAGCCTCTAAGTTTACCCCTTCGTTTTGTTCTGGTGCACATGTCACATTCCAGCAGGTCACAGCTTTTGCCGATAAGTTCACTTCTCTTGTACTGCAACAGCTCTTCCAATGCATTGTTAACATAGAGGATTTTGCCTGAAGGATTAACAAGCATCAACCCATCGGTCATGGTTTCGATAATTTTGTGACCACTTTTGGCAAGGATTTGATCCAGCATGATATTTATACTCCATTTATCCCAAAGGAATTTCTCACCATATTAGCATATGTAAACCTTTAATGCATGGGTTAATGCGCATTCCTGCTGCAATGTGATATCAGTTGTTTGGCGGCGCTCGTGCCTGGTTCGACTGCTGGATGCGATAAAGAATGTCTGCAAAACAGCAAAGTCCATGTTACTATTCGTAGGTGGACCGACAGATTGGCACGGAAATCAAGACCGCCTTGACGGAAAACTTCCGGCGGGATATATAATCTTCCCATGGCAAAGCGGACGAACGACAAAAAAATAATTTTTTCCCCCCATTGCCTGGTAAGATAGGATCGGATTTCCCTTAACCGATAATCCGGTCTTTATTGGCCGGCTCAAGGAATGAATAATGACCCAACAAAATAGACAGGATACAGACGATGCCTGAACATATTGACGAAATTTCCATTAATTATGAAGAAGATGGCGTTTTGATTGTCAAGGAGCTGGATAAGGTTGTTTTGTCCAAAGGAGCGTGGTCGACCATCATTTTCCGCTACCAGCAATGGGACAACAAAAAGAATGAATATGGGCCGGACCGCTATACCATTCGCAGGTACCGTAAGCTGAAGGGGATCTATCAGGCCCAGGGGAAATTTAATATTTCCAGCAAGGAACAGGCGCAGAAAATCGTGGAGGCCCTGCAGGGCTGGATTTCCTGAAGTATCGGCTCGCAACGGCCCGGACATGGCCCGCATGCAGCCTGTTGACTGCAGAAAAATTTCCCGCATGTCCCCTGGCATATCTCAATGGGGGGCATTATACTGTATCCCAAGAAAGAGCAGGTGGCAATGATTCCGCCGTGAACGGTTGGCCGGAGATGTTCTGCGTGGCCGGCCAGAGAACGAGCCATGAAGGTAAATTTCAAGATCGATTATATCAGCCAGACCGCAGCCCACTTTACCTCATTTCCCCTTCCGGAACAGAGCCGGCAGATTCTGCAGGAGAATATGCATGATCAGGCCGACCGGGCGCGGAATGTGCAGTCCGAGATCGGCCGCAGGGCACGGGATAAAGCTCTGGCGCAGATGAAAGGCAGCAAAGTAAATGCCTATGGTTAGGGCATGTTCGTTTAAAGTCTTTTTGCTTGACAGACTGGAAAGCAAAAATGAAAAACCAGTTCTCCTTATGGCAAAACAGCCATGACAGACAGGAAGGATTTGCGATGAAGTTCTGGTGGACGAAAAAGAAGTGTGCCCATCATGGCCCGCAGTGCGGTAAGACCAAGTGCGGTGAAAAGTGCCGGTTGCTCAGCGACATGACTCCCGGCAGTTGCGTCTGCGTCAGAAGACACCACTCCTGCGGCGCCGTGCGGCAGCGTCTTCTCGATCTTGGCATCATACCTTTTGCCAAGGTCAATGTGGTCAACAAGGCCCCTCTCGGGGGAGCAATTCATCTGCGTGTCGGCGACTCCAATCTCATTCTGAGCAAGTCCGAGGCTGACCAGATAGAAGTCGATATTGTCATGCCATAGTTCCCTCCCCTTTTTTCATTTCCATATAGCTGCGCCGTGTGTTCTATGAAAAAAATATTTAGCATGGGTAGGTTGTGTGGTATTCTCTGTTTAGCTGAAGTAATAGTTGTTAATATCCTCTGTGAACTGGAGGGAAAATGGTCAGACTTTTCCGCAAATGAATGTGTAACCTGGTTCGGAGATAATTTTTATGACTGAAGTTGCCGCTGAACAGGAACTGTACCGCGCTTGCCGGATTATATTCGGCCCCGACTTGACGGTTTCCCGGGAATTTCTCGAATATATCCAGTTTTCCGGCGTAAAAAGCGCCTTTCGCAAAAAGGCCATGGAAACCCATCCGGACCGATTGACGGGCCATGATGATCTGGCGAGAAAAAGAAGCGCCCACATGTTTCATGCTGTCCAGCAGGCCTATGAAAAGCTAATGCAGTACCTTGAGGCCCGTGAAAAAGGATTTCGCTTTCACGGCAGAGGCCGATCTTCTCCCGGCACCTGCTGCCCTGCCAGGCGCAGCCCTTATCAGACAAACCAGCAGAGGGGAAAAGGCCCTGCTGCCAAATACAAATTTTCCGGGCCAGGCCCAATACGGCAGGGGAAAAGCAGGACAGGAGGATCTCACCCAGAAGGGGAGAGCCAAAGGTCTTTTGATGGCCAGGACCTCTATCGCGGCCCGCTGCCAAACCGGCAGCTGCTGTTCGGGCACTATCTCTATTATGCCGGCCAGGTCAGCTGGCAGAGCGTTATCAAGGCGTTAATGTGGCAGAAGGCGCAACGTCCGCGGCTGGGGGAAATCGCCCGGGAACGGGGCTGGCTGAGCAGCGATGAAATTTTTCTTGTTTTAAAGAGCTGCGCCGGCTCGTCCCTGCCTTTTGGTCAGCAGGCACTCCAGCAGGGATTACTGACCAAGGCGCAGCTTCTCACCCTTTTGTTTGAACAGCGGCGCCAGCATAAGAAAGTCGGCGAGTTTTTCGTCAAGCACAATATGCTGACCTCTCAGCAGCTGCAGGTACTGCTGGACCGTTTTCAACACCATAATGCAAGACTCGCCCGCTCGCGTCCCGCCTGGCCAAGATAGTGATTTATAACAACCTCATATATCTTGTCGTAGTCATTTTTATCCTCACCACCAACAGTATCCCGGATACTCCCCTGCTGGGCCCAGGTTTTACCTCCCTGCTTTTTGTGCTGAAGGGGGCCTTTTTTTTTCTGCTGGTGACCCTCACCTATGGCAGGAACCGGGTCAATCAGGCATCGAGCTATTTTTCCGCTGAAGTGAAACTTTCCATCCTGGCCATTATTTCATTGGCCATAGATGTCTATTTTCTCGACTGCCAATATTATTTCGCCCGGCTGCCGGGGACCGGCAGCCTGCCTGTGCTGACCAGCCTGGCCGGCATTGTGCTCTTTTTTTGCTATCTCTCCCTCATCTGGTACGGAGCCAGAAAGAGTTATGGCCTGGTGTTTGGCCGGCATTACACCGGTTTCACCTTTATTAAAACCAATCTCAAAAATAATATCCCCATTATCCTGCCATGGCTGACTCTTTCGCTGCTGGCGGATATCCTGCTGCTGCTTCCCTTTCCTGCTGTCAAAAAATTTTTCCAGTCATCCTGGGGGGAACCGCTTTTTTTCCTCATCTTCTTTATCCTGCTGGCCGTTGCCTTTCCCGAGATCATCAGACGGCTGTGGGGATGCAGTTCCATGCACCAGGGGCTGACGCGTACCCATATCGAGAACTTCTGCCGGAGACAGGGCCTGAAGTATGCCGATATTCTGGTCTGGCCCCTGTTTGAGGGGCTGGTTCTGACTGCCGGGGTCATGGGGCTTATCCAACGCTTCCGTTATATCCTCTTTACCCCTGCCCTGTTACGCAACCTGACCATTGAGGAGGTGGATGCGGTCATGGCCCATGAAATCGGCCATGTGAAACGCTACCATCTCCAGCTGTACATTGTCCTGCTGTTGGGCTTCAGTCTCGTCGCCCAGCTCGGCTCCTATCTTTTCATGTATGTTTTGCTAAAATCCGACCACTTTTACCAACTCAGCGCCTTTCTGGGCAAGAAAACGGATACGGTTTTGATCTTTGTCAGCACCTTTGCCCTGCTGGTTCTGTTGATTTTTTATTTCCGTTTTATTTTTGGATTTTTTATGCGCAATTTTGAACGGCAGGCTGACCTGCACGCCCTGACAAGCATGGGAAGCAACCAGGGCATCATCAATGCCCTGGAAAAGGTGGCCTGGCTCAGCGGTAATATCAGGGAGCTGCCCAGCTGGCATCACTTCGGCATAGCCGAACGGGTTGCCTTCCTGAACCGCTGCCAGCATGACCACCGCCAAATCGCCAGACATCACCGCAAGGTCTATGGCGCCCTGCTGCTGTATCTTTTTGTCCTTGCCGGCACGGGTTTTACCCTGTGGAAGATGCCGGATGATCTGCTGCAGAGAGCCCCCCTGGATCATCTGACCAAGCTCTATACGGAAAAAATAACGGAGGAGCCCGCTAATCCTCTCTGGTATCAGCTGCTCGGGGATCTGCACCAGGGAAGAAAATTTTATGCGGAGGCAGTGTCTTCCTATGAAAAGGGCCTGGCCCTTTCCCCAAACCATCCTGAAATTTTAAATAATCTCGCCTGGATTCTGCTCACGGCCGATGATCAGCAAATCAAAGATCCCTCAAGGGCCCTCATGCTGGCAAGGGCGGCTGCCGCCGCAAGGCCAGCTGGCCATATACTTGACACCCTGGCCCTTGCCTATTGGCAGAACGGTTTTGCCGAGAAGGCCCGGCAGGCCGAAAAACAGGCGATCGCTGCTGATCCTGAAAACAGTGAATATTACACAAAGCAGCTGGGGAAATATACCTCGGCGGCGCGGATTGATTGATCATGGAAAATAAAGAGGGAAATAAAGGACAACGCCGCGGCCTTGTCCTGCTGCATACCGGTGACGGCAAGGGGAAATCGACGGCCGCTTTCGGCCAGGCTCTGCGCGCGGCGGGCCAGGGGCTGCGGGTGTGCATTGTGCAGTTCATCAAAGGGCAATTTCAAACCGGCGAAGCCAAGGCGTTTCAGGCCCTGGCCGGCAATGTGGAGTTTCATGTCAAGGGCAGCGGCTTTACCTGGCAGCAGAAGGATAAGGAAGAGGTGACAAAGGTCGCGAGGCAGGCCTTTGCTTTCGCCAGGGAGAAGATCATGAGCGGACGTTATGACATGGTGGTGCTCGATGAGTTCACCTATCTGGTCACCTATGGCATGGTGGATGAGGCTGAGGTGCTTGAGCTGATCAGCGGCAGGCCGCCCGGTCTGCATCTTGTCATTACGGGCCGCTATGCCAGTGAAAAACTTGTGGCGGCAGCGGACCTGGTTTCAGAGGTGAGGATGATCAAGCATCCTTATAGCGCCGGGGTGCAGGCCCAGAAAGGTATTGAATTTTAAAAGCCGCCGCGGATTATGGCCAGCGGTGTCTGGAAATCGAGGGAGGAAAGGTCCTTGCCCTCGCTCAGGGCCTGGCCGAGCATGGCGCCGAAGCGGCAGGCCTCTTCCAGCTGTTTTTTTGCATGGCCGTAGCGTGGGTAATACCTGCCGATGAATTGCGATCTCTCCGGAGATCTGCCGGCAAGCTTCAAGAACACTCCCAAGGTCCGCCAGGGCTCTTTGCTGGGATGGGTAAAGACAATGCGGTTGGCGACGGATGCCCCGTTTTTGTTCAGCAGGGCGCGCAAGCCGAACCAGTGCATCCGCCAGTATCCCCGGCAGGAGATAAGGGGGATAACGGCCTGGTTGGCAAAAAGGGTGCTGCCGTCCCGGTCAAAAAGTGCCAAAATCGGACCGCTGGGATGATAGGACCAGGTGGGCCCGGCGAGGATCATCAGATCATAGCGGCCCTTGCATTTATCTGACAAAGGTGCTATGGGAATGCGCTTTCTAAAAAAGGTCAGCAGCATCATGACAACGGTTGCCCGGATTGATCCAAAGGGAAAGCGCAGGGGCTTCACCGGGCGCAGCCTTTCAATGGTTACCGCTACGCCGGCGGATTCCAGGCCATTGGCCAGTCTGGCCAGCAGGTTGCTCGTCTGGCCGCTTAAGGAATAGCAGATAATCAAGATTTTCTTTGCTGCCGCTGTGTCCATGAGGCCCCATTTTACCCCATGAAAAGGAATTTTTCATTATGGAAAAAATTTATGATGTCATCATCATCGGAGCCGGCATTTCCGGCCTTTCCGCCGCGCATTTTGTCAAAAAATTAGCCCCTTCCTTGGAGGTCATGCTCCTGGAGGCAAGCGGCCGGGCCGGCGGTGCGATCCAGTCATTTCATCAGGACGGCTTTCTGGCAGAATGGGGTCCCCACGGCTTCTTGGACAATGCGGAGGAAAGCAGAGAAATTCTCGAAGATACGGGTCTTTACAGTGAGGCCCAGCAGGCCCCATTGGGTGATTTTCACCGCTACGTCTGCCACCAGGGCAGACTCGTGCAGATACCGCAGAAACCCGGCAAGATCCTTTCCACCCCCCTGCTGCCCTTCTGGGGTAAACTCAGGGTGCTGGGTGATCTGTGGATCAAGCCCGACCCAAAAGACCAGACTCTCGGGCAATGGGCCGGCAGACGATTCGGCAAGAGCGTGCTGCCTTTGATCGATGCGGCGGTGACCGGAAGTTATTCCGGTGATTTCAATCTGCTCAGCATTGATTCGGTCATGCCGGGTTTGCGTAAGCTTGAATGCGAACATGGCTCCGTCATCCGTGCCCTGCTGCGCAAGATGAAAGAGAAGAAGGGGTCTATTAAGAAAAGGCTGCCAGCCATGAACAATTTTCCCCAGGGGCTTGATCGCCTGGTCGAGGTGCTGGAGCAGGGGAAAAATATTGCCTTTGCCAGCGCCGCAACCGCCATTGGCAGAGAGGATGGCCAATGGCGGATCACCACGGCGCAAGGGGTGCTTTCCGCAAGAAATATCGTGATGGCACTGCCGGTGAACAGTGGTCTGAAGATCCTGTCAGCAATAAAGAAACCACCCATCGCCCGGATTCCTGAGTCAAGGATCTGCAATGTGGTGCTGGGCTTTACCGCCAGCGCCAAGGTGCCCTATGGTTTCGGCTATCTGGCGCCGGAATGCGAGAAGCGTTTCACCCTGGGGGTATTATTTTCCTCCCATATGTTTCCTAACAGGGCGCCGGCGGGTAAGGTGCTGATGGAGGCCCTGGTCGGCGGCCGCCGGCATCCTGAACGGCTGGAGCTTGCCGACCAGGAGATCATCTCCTCGGTTTGCCGGGATATCAGGCAGCTGATGGATCTGCCTGAAAAGCCGCTGTTTGCCAAGGTTCTGCGCCCGGCCAGCGCAATCCCCCAGCTGGAGATGGATCACCCGAAGATGCTGGCCTACAGGGCCGGGCTTGAACAGGAAAACAAGGGGCTGTATATCTGCGGCTTCGGCTGGGACGGCGTGGGCATCAACGACATGGTGAAATCTGCCAGAAAGGCCGCAGTGGCCATCAGTGCCGGCGGCAGAGGCGAAGAGGCTGCCGCCCAGGTCAAACCGGTTTATTTCTGATATCGCTTAAAGAAATTTTTTCTCCAGCTTGTCGGCCAAAAATTCAACCTGTTTGCGGATGCTGGTATTGCGGGTCTGCTTGTCGGTAATGACCCTGATGGCATGGACCACGGTTGAATGATCCCGGTTAAACGCCTTGCCGATATCGACAAGCGGCGTGTCGGTATATTTGCGCGAGAGATACATGGCAATCTGCCGGGGAAAGGCCAAGGTCTGTTTGCGGGATTTTGACTGCAGTTCCGTCACGTCAACCTTGAACTGTTTGGCAATAAAGTCCCTGATCGCTACCGGTGAGAGCTGCCGGCTGTTGCCGATGATATTTGCCAGTGTTTCCTTGAGCATGGTAAAATCCGGCGCAGCCTGCATGAGGGCGGTCTGGGCCTTGAGGCTGACGATGGTGCTTTCCACCTGGCGGATATCGCCTTTGATGTTTTCCGCCAGATAGTTGATGTGTTCTTCGTTTAAATCCAGGGAATTGATTTCCGCCTTCCGGCGGATGATTTTTATTCTGGTTTCCAGACTGGGCGGATTGATGGTGGTAATGATGCCGGAGGACAGCCTGGAGCGGATGGCGGAATCGATATCGGGAATCTCCCGCGGCCCCAGGGAACTGGTGAAAATGATTTTCTTGCCGTTTTCAAGGAGAATATCAAGGGTTTCAGACAGTTCCGCCTGGGTTTTCAGCCGACCGGCCAGCGTGTGGACGTCCTCAATCAGCAGAACATCGCACTGTTTGTGATATTTATCTTTGAAATGGTTCATGGTGTTGTTCTTAATGTTTTTGACCATTTCCGCCGTCAGTTGCTGGGCGGTCAGATAGTTGAGCCTGACGCCGGGCTTATGCCCGATGATGTGATGGGCGACGGCGTGGGTGAGATGGCTTTTACCAAGTCCTGTTCCCGCTTTCAGATAAACACAGGAACCAACTGTTGAGTCGTTCATGGCAATATCGGCGCAGGCGGAACGCGCCATGATATTGCAATCACCGACAATAAATTCATCAAAGGTGAAACGGGGATGCAGGGTTCTGATTGACGACTTCGTCTTCGGCATATCGGGCAGCCGCAAGGGTTCATGCGGGGCGGCAAGAAGCGGCAGCTGCGCCTTGCTGCCGTCATTTGTCTGGAAAACAATTCTCATATCGCTCCGTCCAAGCAGGCGGAGTGCCTCCTGCATTGCGCCAAGATATTTCTCCGTTACCCAGGAGCAGAAAAAGCTGTCCGGACAGGCAACCTCAAGGGTGCTGTTATCATTCTCTTTTCCGGATAATGGGTTGATCCAGAGCGAATATGCGCTTTCTGGGAGTTTTTCCGCGAGAATGTCTTTGATCTTTTGCCAGAGCATGGATGGTCCTGCTATAGGTAGAATTTGGAATGATAAAAAAGAAAAAGCATTTAGATCATATTAAGAGATCGTTTGGATTCTGTTTGCTTGTATAAAAAAAAACCGCCTCCTGTCAAAGACGGTTATTCCCGATTTTTAAAAATAAAAGCCCAAGTTATCAACAGCCTTTATATCCTTGCAAGAAGCGGAAAGAGAGGGGGGGTATTTCTAACGGGCTAGAAAAACGCACTTTTTGAACCTATTGGTTGAAAGCCCATGAAATCGGGGGGTCGTAGGTTATTTCATGGAGCTTTTTTGTATTTAATTGATCTCTGAATGTTCACTTTTTCTCCTCATTTCTCTTATTTTCTGTTAAATGCTCGTTTTTCTGCTAACTACCCGAGACTTCATGGGGAATTAATTTCAGACCTTTTTTACGCCCGGAAGATGGAAAAAAGAAGCTGGCTGTCAAGAGGAAAAATCACTGTTGGCGCAGATTTGCAGCGTGTTGCGGTGTATCATCCGGTGTATCATCACTGGGGGCTGCCGGGTGGATTGATCCGGCCGACAAATAACCTTGATATACACTTTGTACGACACTGTGGGTGATTTGCTCCGAAAATCAAGGGGCTTGGTTAGAGATAAATGGAAGTCCTGCATCCTCTCCGCATTGAGTTAATGCATGCAAAATGCTCGACCACGCCTGAAGACGATTTTGCCGCTTATTCCCTCCGAATAAGGGCCTCTCTGATCGCTGAGGCCAGCTCCTGGACAGTGTAAGGCTTGCGCAAAAAGCTTGCGGCCCCCAGGGTAATGGCCTGCTGCACCTCCTCGCTGGCGGAAAAACCGCTCACCAGGATAGCCTTCTGGCTCGGCCTGATTGCCCGAATCTGCTCATAGGTTTCGCGGCCGCCCATCCCCGGAGGCATGATCATGTCAAGCAGGAGCAGGTCCACTGACTGTTGCGCAATTACCGAGACAGCTTCTTCCCCGCTGGCTACGGTTTGCGGCTCATAGCCCAGACGCGTGAGCATGCTGGCGGCAATCTCACGCTGCTGTTCGTCGTCATCGATAACCAAAATCTTTTCCCCATTGCCGACCCTGAGTTCTTCTGGTTTGGAATCCAACAAGGTGAAAGCTTTTTCATCGCTTGCCGGAAATTGGATTTCAAAGGTCGTTCCGGATGAGTTGCTTGCTACCTCAACACTGCCGCCATGCTCCTGGACAACATTCCACACCACCGCCAGACCAAGTCCCGTACCACTGCGGCCCATGACCTTTTTGGAATAAAAGGGTTCGAAAATTCTCTCCAGATCTTCTTTTTTGATGCCTGGTCCATTATCGCTTACCCGCAGCACAACCTTGGGTGTTGTTGCTTGCGGTTGCAAGGAGGCATTGGCGGTGGATATGCGGACAGCACCCTGGCCCTCAATCGCTTCCGCCGCATTGGTCACAAGATTCATAAGCACCTTGGCGATATGAACCGATGAGCCGCTGAAGATGCCAAGGTTGTCCGCCGTCTCCGCGCTAAAGAAAACAGCGGGAAAACGCGCGGAAAGTTGGGCAAATTCCGGGGACTGCAGGTACTGTTCGACGATGGTGTTCAGATCCACCGCCTCCTTTTTCTGGGCAATTCCCCTTGCCACGGTCAGCAGATCATCCACGATGGCAGCAGCTCTTTTCCCGGCCTGCTTGATGATGTTGAGGGGTTTGTGCATAGGACTGTCTTTCGGCTGATCAAGCAGGAGCATGTCCGGATAGGTGACGATGCCGGCCAGGATATTGTTCAGGTCATGGGCAACACCACCCGCCATCATGCCGATGGCCTCCATCTTCTGGGCGCGGTGCAGTCGGGCCTCTACCTCCTGCCGTTCCAGCTGGGCAATTTTCCGGTCCGTGATGTCAATGACGAGGATGTGGATGGCCTTGCGGTCATCGTCCCAGTTGATCAGTTGGCCATGAATTTCATAAAAAGTGCCGTGGTCCTCCCGCTCCCAGGTGAAACAGCCGTTATGACGTTCAAGCTGCAGAGGCCTGTTGAGGCAACAGGGGCAGATCTCATCCCTGCCATCTGCCCGGAAAACCTGAAAACATTTCCGGCCGACGATATTCCCATATTTTTTTAGGGTATAACGGTTGATGAAAAGAATTTCATAGGTATGCAGATCAGCGACATAGATGACGTTGTCCAGACCGTCAAGGATGCTTGAGAAGCGGCGGAAGGCGGCGGACAGGGCTTCCTTGGATTGTTGCAGCTCGACGATGTATGCCTGCCGCCGGTAGACAAAGACGACAAGCAGCAGGACGACAACGATGGTACAGCTGGCAACGATTGCCTCAAGCATCCGGAATTGCTGTTGTTTCTCGGCGGCAATCCTCTCGAAGCCAGCTAGCCGTTCCCGGCTGTTGTAAAAAAGCTGATTGGCATTTTCATTCATGCGGACGAAACTGGGTGAGCTGTTTTTCAGAAAGGTCTTCAGTTCCTTGATTGCCGCAACAAATTGGGAGTTACTGTTCTCACCCTTGATCCGGTCGCGGGCTGAGGTCAACTTTACCAAGGTCTCGGTTTTTTTTTCAATGTCCACCAGCCTTGGGCGGAGGTCGATGATTTCCAGAATGTAGCGTTCACCGCTGGTCGGCTGGTAATGGACGATGGTCACCATCTCGTCTTGTTCCGGCAGGTTGAGGGGGATATGATATTCAATGGTCCCTCCTTTTTCAATGACGTCCAGGGACTGCCTTACCCGGGCAATCGTGCTGAAAATCGATTCGGCGTAGATGGCCTGGGACTCAGGATCGGTTGTTGTCGGCAGTCTGAAAAAATTCGCTTCAAGCTGGCGCAGATCATTGATGATCATTTCGTCGATAACAATTCTGTTATGTTCATTTCTCGACTGCAGCTCGAGCCTGTCTTTCAGACGCAGAAAAAGAATGTGCTGCACGACCAGCAGAGAAAAACCGAACAGGAAGATGATCAACAGGATAAAGAGTCCCGGCGTTGATCGGTAGGGGGGAATTTGCATACCGGAACTATTTTTCCAGAAACCCATGCCTGGCAAAGATTTCTTGTCCCTCTTTTGATGAGGCCAGTTCCATAAAACGGCGGGCTATATCCGGGTATGGAGAAAAGGTGAGCAGGCCGAGAACGAGCTTATGGGGCGGAGCAACCTTGTCATCAAGCAGCAGTCCATCCATGAAGGGGCGGTTTTCCTCCCAGACTGACGAGGCATACCAGTTGAGTACCAGATCCGCATTCTTATCCAGAATCGCCTTGACCATCCCTTTGGAATCAGAGGTGAGAAAAAGCGCGTTGTCCAAGGCCTCCTGATAAATGCCCAGCGGCCCCAGGATCCGTTCCGTTTCCCTGCCGATACTGCCGCTCTCCGCTGAACCGAGAACGACCCTGTATTGTTTGTTGGTGAGGTTTCTTACGTCGGGAGTGATATGCAGCGGGTTGCCTTTCTGGACGATGAGGGCCGCCCGGTTATATCCGACGAATACGGTCTCTTTTACCAGTCCTTCATCGATGCAGGTTTGGATGTATGATTCCGCGCCGGGGAGAAAAAGGTCGCCAACCCGGTTCGCTTTAATACTGTTGAGCAGGGCGCCTGAGCCCTGCTTGGTGATCTTGATGGTGCAGTTTTTTTCCTGTTCGACGATTTTGGCTATTTCCTGCATGGGCATGATCATGGTGATGCCGCAGTAAATGAGCAGCTCTTTGCGGGATTCGGCCTGTTCCGCTTTCCGGCAGCCACTCAACAGACAAATGGTTATCAGCAAAAGAAGAAGCATTCTTTTCATAATGGGTAAGCCTTTATAGTTTGTTGACTGTGGGATGAGGCCGTTAATCTCCATTCTTCTTTTGATGATATAAACTATCAATCTAAACTGCAAATTATTATTTTCCCGATCAAATAGACAATTCCTCCTGGCAAACAGTCATCGGTAATTTTTAATAAAGATTCCTGTTTGCAATTATTCCCCGGCGGTATTACCTTTTTAAGCAAAGCCTGAAACACTTTCACCAATAAGGAGAGCCGATGAACAAACAGAGTCAGAAAATAGAAGAGCATTTTATTGCTGAAAAACCCTTTTATCTGGCCCAGAAAAATGAACTGGCGGTGGCCCTGGCCGCTTACGGTAATGCTCTGCCGCTGCTGCTCAAAGGACCGACCGGCAGCGGCAAGACGCGCTTCATGCAGTTTCTGGCCTGGACGCTCAAGCGGCCGCTCATCACCGTGTCCTGTCATGATGATCTGTCCACCAGCGACCTGGTAGGACGCTATCTGATCAAGGGGGGCGAAACCTTCTGGGTTGACGGACCGATGACCCTGGCCGTTCGGCATGGGGCCATCTGCTATCTTGACGAGGTGGTTGAGGCCAGGAAGGATACCACAGTCGTCATCCATCCCCTGGCCGACGACCGGCGCCAGCTCGCTATCGAGAAACGGGGCGAGCTGCTCACCGCCCCGCAGGAATTCATGCTGGCCGTGTCCTATAATCCCGGCTACCAGTCTGTCCTAAAGGACATGAAGCAGTCCACCCGGCAGCGGTTTGTGGCCCTGGAACTCAATTATCCCGGTCCGGAACTTGAAACGGAAATCATCAGCCATGAGGCCGGAGTTGAGGAGCAGCTGGCCCGCTCCCTGGTGCGCATAGGGGCCATGACCAGGGGTTTGAAGGACTCGGGCCTGCAGGAGGGGGCAAGCACCCGGCTGCTGGTCCATGCCGGGCTGCTGATCAGGGAGGGCATCGCCCCGCGGGAGGCCTGTCACGTGACCATCACCGAGGCGCTCACCGATGACCATGAACTGGTCGGGGCCATTGACGAGATGATCAGTTCCGTAATCTGAAGGAGACGGCATGGAAAGCATACCCGCATTAAAGCTGCAGCAGATTATCCCGGACAATCAGCTCAACGAGTGGGAACGCGACGAGCTGCTCGAACAGCTGGGCGCCTGCGACCCGCAGATGGAAAGGGCTGTGCTGGAACAGATTTCGGTCATCTGGCCGGTCAGCCATGCCTTGTGTTTTGCCTTTCTTGAACAACTGCCTGCCGGGCTGCGGTGCCTGGAGACAAAACAGCTGGCCGCATGGGTAAAAGGGATATTGCAGTCCTATGAGGCGGACGGGCTGCAGGCTGCGCGCCTCTATATGTCTGATGTGGAAAATAATTTTCTCTGTCAGCTGCGGGGCGAGAGCGGGCTCACCTTTGCCGAGGCCCGGGGCCGGCTTGTTCCCTATATCCGGGGCATATCCGGCCGCAGTCTGCAGCTTGAACCGGCGGCCAATGTGGCAACCGATACCGCCACCATTTTCCTGCCCGGAAATGTCGCCTGCTACCGGGATCATGCCGCAAATTTCCAGGTTTACAAGCTGCTCGCCACCTACCAGTGGGGCTTTATCAACCGGGATCTCTACTGCCAAAACCACGCAGAATCCGCCCCCCTCCGTTTTCCCGGGGATGGGCCGCAAGGTGGACAAGGGAATACTGATGACATCCTGGCGCGCTTTTTCGCCATTTTCCCCAATCAGCAACTGGCCAAGGACATTTATCACCTTCTGCACACCCTGCGGGTCTCATTTTTCATGCTGGCGGAGTTTCCCGGCCTGATGCGCGACCTGCGGTCATTTTTCGTCCTGCTGCGCAAAAAACGGCCGCCCCTTCGTTCACTGGCAGGAGTGAATTATCCGCTTGAACAAATAAGACGGTGGCTGCTCGCTCAGCTCAGCGGCCAGCAGGTGGGCGGCCTGGGCGCTTCTCACCAGCTCAGAGAGATAATGAAAACAGCCTGGAGCGGCCAGGCAGGCAATGCGGCTATCGTCACCGCCACCCTCCGTTTTTATGAGGCCTTCTGCCGTGCCGAGCCGGCCTATGAGCCGTTGCCGCCGCTTCTTTTCCAGGGGGAGTTTCAGCCGCAGGAGGCGCACCGCGCCCGCCTGGCCAGGCGAGAGGGCAACAAGCAGAAATTCATCGCCGCCCTTGCCGCGCTGCTGCCGCCCCAGGCAAATGCCGCTACAGGCGCGGAGGCGGGAAAAGAGCCGCAGGCCGCAGCTGCCAAAGTGACGGAAAACGGCGCCAGTGTCACCCCGGGCCAGCAGGATAAATCAAGCAAAGCGGAAGCTGACCGGCAGTCCGGGGCAGAACCGCGCTTTATCTGTCTCGATGATGAGCATCTTGAATTGCCGGCAGAGCTGCGAAAGTTAGCCGGGGAGATTACGGACGATCTTGGGTCCCTGCCCTCTTTCTACATCGCCAGCGCCAGTCAGCGGGCCGGGGGCCAGGGTAAAAGTCCGGCCAAAGGCCCGCAACAGGAGACAGGGGAAGCGTTGCAGGGCGGTCTGCTTTACGATGAATGGGATTTCCGGCGGCAGGGATTCCGCAAGAACTGGTGCAGGTTGAACCCCAAGCGGCTTGATGCGGTCAAGGGTACTTTTGTCAGCCATACCCTGGCCAAATATCGTGGGCAGATCATGCAGCTGAAAAGGCAATTTGAGATGATGCGCACCCGGCATCTCTTTGTCGGCCGGCAGCGGGACGGTGAGGATGTGGATCTTGATGCGCTGACCGAGGCCCACGGGGACCTCCGGGCGGGTCTGGTCCCTTCTGAACGGCTCTTTATCCGTCTGCAGAGGGACGAGCGGGACATTGCCGCCCTCTTTCTGGTGGATATGTCCTCTTCCACGGAAGGGTGGGTTGGGACGGCCCTGAAGGAATCGCTGGTGCTGCTCAGCGAGGCCCTTGACGCCCTCGGCGATCGCTATGCCATTTACGGTTTTTCCGGCATGCGGCGCACCCGCAGCGAGATTTATCACATCAAGGGATTTGCTGAGCCGTCCACGGAGGAGATCAGGGGCCGCATTGCCGCCATCGCCCCGCTGGATTATACCCGCATGGGGCCGCCCATCCGGCATTTCACCAAGGTTCTTGCCAAGGTGGACGCCAGGGTGCGGCTCTTGATCATCCTGACCGACGGCAAACCGGAGGATTATGATGATTACAAGGGGGAATATGCCATTGAAGACACCCGGCATGCCCTGCTCGAGGCCAAGAATGCCGGCATCCACCCCTTTTGCATCACCATCGACCGGGAGGCCCGGGATTATATGGGCCACATGTTCGGGGAGATCAATTATACCTTTATCAACGACGTGAGAAAGCTGCCCAGGCGCGTGCCGGAAATTTACCGCATGCTTACCAGCTGACCCGCGCAACCGGCAGGAGGGTCAATCATTCTCAACCAGATAGCCTTTGAGCTTCTCCAGCAGGGAATCGGGGAGTTCTTCCTTATAGAGAAAGGCCTGCGCCTCCTCACCGGTGATCTGCTGTTTGACTTCAAGGGGCAGCGAGCGCAGTATCGCCATTCTCTCCGGATCGGGTTTTTCCTTGCGGGGGCCGACATGCTTCATAGTTATTTCTCCGGGAAGGGCCGGGTTAAAAGGTGATGATCCGGTAGCCTTCCTCGATAAATTTGCCCATTGACGGATGGCCTGATATGTGGCCGACCAGGGTCAGACCTTCTTCTTCCACAGCCTCTGTAACCTTCATCTTGGCAGAGCATGCCTTGCATACGGCCACGATGAGGCCCTTGTCCTTTGCCTGCTGATAGAGCGGTGCCAAAAAATGGCCCTCTTTACTCATGACAGGTATCAGCTTCACGGCCTCCCCCTCGATAACGATGCTGCCCTCCAGACCCCGCTCATGCAGGTCAAGGGCATTGAGCAGCACATGGATAAAACATAGGGGATCACCCCGGAAGGCAAAGAGCACGATTTTCTCGCCTGAAGTTATCATTCGTTCCCCTCCTCGGGTGCTAGTCAATCAGATTGGCCGGGCCGTAATACTCTCTGGCATGCTTGCAGACCGGGCATTTCGCAGGGGGTTCGGTCCCTTCATGGATGTTGCCGCATTTGCTGCATTTCCACTTGATGGGCACGTCTCTTTTGTACACCGTGCCATTCTCCACCATTTCCAGCAGCTGCTGATAGCGATCACGGTGATGGGCCTCAACCCTGGCAATCTGCCTGAATAGGAAGGCGGCCTCCATGTTGCCTTCCGCCTCGGCCTGCTCGGCAAAGGTGGGGTACATGTCGGTGGTCTCGTAATTTTCGCCTTTTACCGCCTCCTTGAGATTGGCGACGGTGTCGCCAATGCCATGCAGCAGCTTGAACTGGTCCTTGGCGTGCTGCATTTCATTCAAGGCGGTCTCCTCAAAAATGGCGGCAATGTAATGGTACCCTTGTTTCCTGGCAACCTTGGCAAAATAGTCGTATTTGTTGCGGGCCTGGGATTCACCGGCAAAGGCTGCCTGCAGGTTCTCTTCTGTTTTACTCATCCGTTGTTCCTCCTGTCTTTACTGAAACAGTGTCAAGTTGATTGGTAATTGGTAATATCTACATGGCGATGGGGCGATTTAACAATGATTTTTTTAAAGATTATTGAAGAATTCTGCCGGGATGTCAATAATTGTGCAAAATTTTGCTTCCGCGATCGGCTGCAGCAAAGGGCTGTTGTTTCAGGTGGACAGGAGAAGAATGGCGCCGCTGGCCAGAACCAGGCCGACAACCTGCTTGAGGGTGAGAGGCTCCCGCAGAAAGATAACGGCCAGGATGACGGTGATAAGCGGATAGAGGGCGGTCAGGCCGACGACAATGGCGATTTTCCCCTTCTGGGCGGCGGCGAAGAAAAAAAGGGTGCCGGTCATACCGGCGATACCGGTGAGCACGGCAAACAAGATCCCCTTGGGGTGGTGCTGGGGGTGGAAGTTGATAAAGAAGAGAGTGACCAGCCCAACGAGGATGGCGCCGGCCACCTCATAAACCAGAGCGCTTTGCGGTGAAATGTAGCTTACGGCAATTTTTGGAAAAAACCCCCAAAAGCCGTAGATAATCATCGCCAGCAATGCCGACAGCAGCCAGTTGTCCATTGATTATTACCGAAAAGAGAGCAGGCGGATTAATTTCTGCCTGTGCCCCAGATAACGCCCCGGCCGGAATCCTCCATATTCTTGGTGGTATCCGGGGTATAAATGATCAGCTGGTTTTCTTCGCCGCGTCTGATTGTGGTCCAGTCAAGGCGTGAATACCACATGCCGACCTGATTACCGTCCTGGTCAAGGATGAGCGCCCCATCGTACCTGTTTTTGAAACGGTACCGGTTGTCAATCCGCTCCATCCAGGCTTGCAGCTGCTCCGGCGTGAGATTGATTGCTTTCCACAGGCTTGGCGCCAGCTGATACTTATTGTCGATGGCCATGATGGCCACCGGTTCCGCATCCGGGCCGATATAATAATAGTTGTGGTTGTCCAGCAGCTGGCCTGACTCGAAGACCTCATTGACCGAGAGCTTGAAATCCAGCCGGCCATAGGAACCGGTGCTGCAGGCAGACATTATCGGACTTATAAAGACAAGCAGCAGGAAGATCGTTTTCATGAAAACTCTTTGTGGATCGGGCATAGCGTATCTCCATTTCATTAACAATTCAGCGGTGACGGCAAACCAGTCGCTTTTGCCGGGGTCATTGTTCCAGTTGCGCCGGTTCAGCGGTGTTCTGTTTTTTTCATAGCTCATTTACCCTCTGCCCGGCAGAACTCCCGGAATAATCTGTTATCAATTAATATAAGAATAATTCCGAAAAAAGCCAGAGGGGAGAAAAGCGGCTCCTTGACCGGAAAACTTTAAACTATTGACCTTTGCTAGCAGTAACAGCATAGTATATAATTATTTTTCAAGCCAAAGAAGATCAACACAGAGCACCTGCTGAAGCTGCCAAGGGAACGCCAGGAACATGGCGGCGAAAAATACGGGAGGGCAGGACATGCCGGACAAAACTGCCGGCATGGTGGTTGATGGTAAAGGATGAGATGACCGGCCTTGGTCGTTGAACCTACTGTTGCGCGGCAAGGTCCACCAGGGTTGCCCCCCACCCGCTTCTGTCCTCATGGGCCAGACGAAAGGAGACAACCTCCGGCATTCGTTCCAGAATGGCGTGCACGGTGCGCAGCAGGGTGCCAGTGCCTTTGCCGTGGATGATGCGGATCTGGAGGATGTTTCGTTCCCGGCAGACCCTGATATATTCCGGCACTAGACTCTTCACGTCACGGGGCTGGAAGGTGTGTAAATCAAGTATGCCGTCAATGGGCAGCTCAATCGCTTCTGTCTCGTCGTTCATCGCAGAGGGCGGGGGTGTTTTTATGGCTTTTTCCTGGCCTTGCCAGGAAAATTTTCTCTCTTGGCAAGAATAAAGAATACTGGAAATGAAGTCAATGGAAAGCGGGACGCAGAAAAAATGATAACAGATGAGAGAAAACAAAAAATACTTTTTCTTGGTTCAAACGTGAAGATCCGCAATCTGCCGATTAAGGAAGTGAGCCTGATTGAAGAGGGCAGCCTACCGGCATACGGCTATAATCCCGGCGATTTTGTCGAACTGCTGGCCGGCAAGGTTGCCGTGGAAAACGGCCGCCTTGATCAGTGTCTGACCTGGCTGGCCTCCTATCTGACCACCGGCAATCTTAGCCCGCAGATCACCACAATCAGCTATGGCGATCAGAAGGATATTTTTCAGATTTTCAGAAAAAGACAGCGGCCGGAAATCGACAAGGATCATGGCTGGTTCATGGTGCACCAGATCCTGCCTTTTGCCGGCCGGGGAGCGGATGAGAATGCCCTGTCCATAACCGATGAGAACAGGGAAAGATTGCGGGGCCATGATGGCATCATGGTGGTTGACGACGGAGGCCGGCCGCCCCAGATTGCCGCTGAGCTGAAAGAGCTCAACCCATCGGCCTGGGTCATTGCCATGGGCATCAGCGTGGCCCACTGGCTGGAATGGGCAAAGGAGTTCGGCGAGAATTTCGTTCTCTTTGGCCGCCTGTCCGATCTGGAGACCACCCGCATGGAGATGGACAGTTCGGTGGTGTGGGAATCGATTGTCGCCATGTCCCTGCGGGCCCTGCGCTCCCCGGAGGTGGGTATCTGGGATGCCCAGCGCAATTGCTTCCGCTGCCATGTCATGATCGAGATGTTTCCCCATGGTCTGCTTTATGTCAGCCCGAAAAATGTTTTTTTCCGCCACCGGGAAGGGAGTCTACCGGAAAAGAGCTCCCCCCGGCAGAAGGGCTCTGTGCCGGCTTACGACACACTGGTCACCTCCATGCTGGCCATGGATTTTATCCGCATGGGGGAGGTGGTCGCCGGCCGCAGTTTCTTCTGTGATTTTTCCAAACGAACCCTGTTGCACTGGCAACTGCTCTATGATCACGGCTATTATTTCAATGAGTCGCTGGAACTGCCTAATCTCGATTTTACCTCCACCTTTCCCAATGGGGCACCCTGTTCCTTTCTTGATTACAATGACCCCTGCTTCGTCGAACTGCCCGGCTTTTCTGCGGAATTCGACAAAAGTCTGGAGCTTGTTTCCGCCCAGGAGTGGAGCAAGGGGAAGATGGCCGGCCTGCGCTCGTTCTTTACCCAATCGGGTTGTCATTCTCCCCATCATGCGGCCATGCGGGCGGGTGCGGTGCCCCCGGGTTACATGGATATTATTCTGGAGGTGCTGCATTATCTGAAAGAGGAGGTAAGCCGAAAAAACGGTTTCAAGAATCTGCGCATGTTTCATGTCGGCCATCTGCGCACCGCCGATCCGGCGGAAATCGGGCCGGTGCTCACCCTGCAGTCGGTCATGGACTCCTATGTCAGCAAGGAGAGTTTTCAGCGGCCGCTCTGTATCGGTGTGTTCGGCCCCCCCGGCTCCGGCAAGTCCTTTGCCGTGAAAGAGGTGGCCAAGGTGATCGGCAAGAAATTTGACCACGACCCCTTTGATTTCTTTGAATTCAACCTGACCCAGTTCGCCGAACCGGACGAGATCAATGCGGCCATTGACCTGGTCCGCGCATCCGTTGCCAAGGGCAAGGTGCCGATCACCTTCTGGGATGAATTTGACTGCCGTTACGATGGCCATGAATTCGGCTATCTCCGTTACTTTCTCCCTTCCATGCAGGATGGGGTGACCTATGTGCATGGTATCCCCTATTATATCGGCCGTGCTATTTTTGTCTTTGCCGGGGGGGTCAAGACGAGCTGGCTGGCCATGGAGGAGATGCTGACCAAGGCCACCCCCCAGGAACTGCAGGTGGCTAAAACCCTGAAGATTCCTGACTTCATGAGCCGCCTGCGGGTTGTGCTTGATATCGACGGCATCGAAATACCCGAGGAGCTGCTGCGCGATTCGGCCTCCCCCGAGGAGCTGGAGGAGTTGCGCCGCATTCTGTTGAAAAGGGCCTTCATCATCGCCCATCAGATGGATACCCACTGGAAAAAGGCGGCGAGAAAAACCTCGGGCCTGCTGCTGCGCCTGCTCATCGCCCAGTACAAATTCGGGGCCCGCTCCATCGAGGCGGTCATCGAGGCAAGCCGCGCCGCCGACCGCCTGGTCTATGGCCTGCCGGAATTGATCGGCCCCTCCGGCGCCCGCATCCATGCGGACTGGCGGGTTGATCTGGAAAGGCGGCTTGATCAGGTACGAAAAAAACAGGGGTTGCGCTCCGTGTGGTAGCCGGGCCAGACGTCAGCCTGCGCCCATGGCAAAATCTTCTCCTGGTGGCGAAAAAATTGTATTGATGAATTGGTCCAGATAAGGTATAAAAACCACTCCTTCAACAAAGCACCCGTAGCTCAGCTGGATAGAGTGCCGGACTACGAATCCGTAGGTCGCACGTTCGAATCGTGCCGGGTGCGCCAGAAAATACTAAAGCCCTTCGCTCCGAGTGAGCTAAGGGCTTTTTTATTTAGTTCCGTGGGGATACTGAGAGCCGCGGTTTTATGCCAACCCCCACACCTGATTCATGCTGTGGACGTCGGCAAAAAAACCATTATAACGCGTGGGCATCCTTGCATGATTCAGCCTTATTCATGCTTAAGAGCCCACCCAACAAATAATGACCGCAACTTGTAAATTGCCGCGTCTTGCAGATCAGCTCAGCATAATATGATAATGGAATATAAACGCCGCCCGCCCTTCTCAGGCATTGAGCATGGCACTCTTTCCAGAAAGGGCAGCTCGTCTCGTTTTTATTGGAGAAATGGGCCATATTGTTGTTCTCCCGGCATTGAATGCACACGAAGAAGCGTTACAGTTATTGTTACATCGTCTCCCATGCAAAAGTAGTATATTATGAAAGAACGCAATAAACATCCGGATGGTTCCCGGCAATAATGTTGATCTTCAGAAAAAAATGGCCGGCCAGGTGGGGGCATGGCCTGAAGCTGCATAACCCTTTTTTGCCCAGTTGGCGGATGCAGTTCAGATTTTTTTCTCAAATGCCCGAGAGAGCTGAATAATTCATTGTGACGAAGAACAAGTTGGGAACAGCACAGGTGGTTTCCTGGGTCCTCACTTTATGCAGAATACTGATTGGGGCCCTTGTGATCAAAACAGGGTTTGATTTGGCCAGCGGGACAGGTGCATTTGCTTATAAACAATCTGACAACATCATGACCGGCGTTTTCGTGATGTCCATTGGTATCTATTTTGTCTTTTCAAGCATTTCCCGGCAATTTTTTAAAGATAAATAGACTTGCTGAGAAAAAAACGATGAATGCAATGCGGGTTCTGCCCTCTTTTTACAGGGCGTTATCGGTATTGGTCAGGAGCTGTGCAAGGGCAGCTCAACCGTGACCGTGGTGCCGCAGCCAGGTTCACTGTTAATGGTGATTCTGCCGCCGTGGCCGTCGATGATCTTTTTGGCGGAGAAGAGCCCCAGGCCGCTGCCCTTGGCCATGTCCTTTGTCTGGTTGAGCCTTCTGAAAGGCTGAAACAGGGTGGAAATTTTCTCCGGCGGGATGCCGACCCCCGCATCTTTTACCACAATAACAGCTTGCTCCTGCTCGCGGCGAAGCCGGATTTCAATGGTGCTGTTACGTTCGCTGTACTTGACAGCGTTGGAAATAAGATTGTTGATTACCCGCTCCAGGCGTCTGGCATCGCCCTGCACCAGACAGGGGGTCCCTTCATAGCGCAGATGGTGACTGCTGATCATGGTTACCTGTTTGGCGTGGATGGTCTTGAGCAGGCCGTGGAGATCCACCTCTGCCATGGAAAGCGCAACGTTCCCCTCTTCCAACCGCACGGTATCGACAAACTCGCCGATCAGTTCTTCAACCGCATCAGCCTGTTCGATGATACAATCGAGCAGGGGCATCTTCTCTTCGACAACGGCCTGCTTCTTTTTCAATCTTCTGGCCGTCCCGCCGATGAGGACCAGGGGATTCTTGATGTCATGAGCCAGCGAGGCGATGAAATGACGACGATCCTGCTGAAGCAGAGAGATATTCTCGGTCATTTCATTAAAAGCGCGGCTGAGCATGCCGAGTTCATCGTTGTAGTAGACCGTGGCCCGCGCTGCCGCTTCTCCTCTACCGAAGCGCTCAGCCACCTGGCTCAGGGCAAAGGTGGGGAGGATGATCCGTTTGAGCAGCAGAAGGGAATTGCAGGCGGTGAAAAAGAGGACAAAGAGTATCAAGCCGATTGACCAGCGGTCGACCACAGTGTCAAGGCGCTTACTCAGGGTCAGGGTCTCGGTCATCTGTGCATGGTTCTGTTCCCTGAATTCCTCAACCGCACTCAGCAGTACGTCGGCGGAGCGGCTGGCCTCCTCCAGGGGCTGGGCTGGCTCGGCAAGGGCATCGGCCCGGTATTGCTCAAATAATTGCCGGATATGGGAAATTTTTTCTTTTCCTTGGGTTGAGGTGCCGGGATCTGCAAGAGCACGAACCAGGGGGGTTGATCTTTCCAGAAAGCTTGATTTCAGCTTAAGATACGCCGTGTCACCGGTGACACGCCAAAGCAGATCCTCGCGCCGTTCACTGAGAATAGCATTTTCAATCTGATGGGCAAGTTCGATGGCCTGAGAATCCTTGAGGACCCGGGCATTCATGGACTGCAGTTTATTGGTGCTGGCCAGCAGCGACAGCGCCAGAATAATGAAACAGAAAACCAGTCCGCCTATCCAGAAATATATGAACTTCTTTATACTCATGGTGATGGAATGTGCTCCTTTCCTTGCTCTTTGTCAACCACTTCCTGCTTGTTTATGTTATGCCAACTGCCGTGACATTAATCACTGAGAGCAGTGCCTGGAATAAATAGTTCCTGGACAGGCTCAGTCAAAATCTCCGCAGGAGGATGACAGTACAAAAAATGAAATGCCGTTGATTGTGACCGGGTAAACCGGAGGAAGCAACATCAGGAAAACAAGGCCACCAGGCAACTCAGCCACAAACTGAGAAGAGAGCTCTGCCTGGAGGCTTGACAGTGCATTCACGCAAAACAGCCCGGGCGGGACCAGGGGGGGGGAAACGGTGCAAGAGGCAAGTTGGGAAATAATCCTCCCCCGGAATTATGGAGCCGGGGGAAAACAGCTCATCGATGAATATGCCACCCCGCAGGCTGGGTAACCCCCTGAAAGGTTCTGAGAAAAGACCAGCTCTACGAGTGGAAAAGCAGGCGGACCCGCTTAATCATGCTGCTGACAACCTGCAGGGTCTTGAACGGAATCGGCTTTAACGTTGACGGCAAAATAAAGCCGTCGACCGAAACATCCTGCGGATGCAACAAGGGGAAAATAAGCTCCTCCGGCCTGGCCCCGGCAAGATGCTGCCTGGCCGTCTCGCGCCAGATCATGCTCTGCTCAGGCTTTATACCGAGCATGAGCAGCAGGGCGGTATCCAGGGCCACCGGATTGACAGAGCCCGCCACCACCCCCAGGGGAAACATCTCCCCCTGCATCGGCCCCCTTCTGTGCATGGCCTGCACCCCATCCATGAAACTTATCCCTGCAGGCAAAACAGCAAGCAGATCCACCAGCATGCGGCAGAAAGCCTGCTCATCCTCCCCCAGTTTCTGATGGAGCAGGGCCTTGCCGAAGCCTTTCACCGCGCCGAAGTAATTTTTTACCGCCAGGGAAATGAGCGTCTGGGAATGGGCCTTGAATTTAGGGAGATTGATCAGCACATCACATTCCAGCGGCTCGGCGGCCAGGGTAACCCGCTCACCGCAGGCAAGACTGACCTGCCTGGCTGTGCCGAAATGAATCAATTTGACCGGCAGGCCCCGTAGACTTCCGGCAATACCACAGGCCCGCATCACTGCCGGAGCTCGGCCAAAGGCTGGGGAATCGCCTATGTCTACCTTGGCCCCGCAATCCAAACACCACTCGGCAACAGCGGCAACAAATTCCGGGTGGGTGCAGGCCAGGCCGTTGTGGCCTCGCCCCGCCACCAGATTCGGTTTCAGCAGCACCCTGAGGCCTGGCGTGATGCGAAAACAGACCGCCTCGGCCAAGGTGGCCAAATGGTTCTTTAACGTATGCCGGTCATAGGTGGGACAGCGCAAAATGCCCACTTTTTGCGATGAAATTTCCATGGGTTGTCAGCAGAAAAAGCAAGAAGGATGAGAAGACAATTGCCGCTACAAAACGAAAAAGGCCGATCCTGGGGGGACAGGATCAGCCTTTTTCTGGAGAAAGGAGATAAGAGTTGTTATCTTGATTTGTGGTATAAGCAACAGGCGTGCCAGACAGTTTAAAAAAAATTCTCCTCGCTTAATCCCTTATGCCATAAGGAAAAAACGTTTTCTACCGCAAATGAGCCTGCGCTCAAAAAATACAATTTTTTATACCCTTGCCTCTTTCCTCAGAATAAAATAATATTATACAAATAAATCAATATATTACGATAAGGACAATTTTTTGTACCGCTCTTCGAACCGCATTCCAGCCGCAAAAAAACAGCTGCTGTGGATTTTTTCGTCACATTCGTAAGAGACAAGTACAATTTTTTTAATTTCCCTTTGCCCAATTGAGTAATCCGCCGGCTAGCAGAATCTCCCGGTGGCGATCGGACACATCAAGAACAGCCTGAACAGCCTGTCCGTCGACCTCAACCGTAATGGTTTCGGCCCCTTGCGTAAGGGACCTGCGTAAACCGGGGATGACCACCCTGACTCCCTGCCTGATCCGGTCATAATCGGCAGGATCGGCAAAGGTGAGGGGGAGGATGCCGAAGTTGATAAGATTGGCTTTATGGATGCGGGCAAAACTTTTCACCAATTTCACCTCGACCCCAAGATAGCGGGGGGCCAGCGCCGCGTGTTCGCGGGAAGAACCCTGCCCGTAATTCTCACCAGCTACAATCATGCCGCTGCCCGCTTCCTTGGCATGCCGACTGAAATGCTCATCCAAAGCCCGGAAGACAAATTCACTGATCGCCGGTATATTGCTGCGCAAGGGCAGAATCTGGGCACCAGCAGGCATGATATGATCAGTGGTTATGTTATCGCCCGCCTTGAGCAGCACCGTTCCCTGCCAGGTTTCCGGCATGGCCGCGAAAGTCGGGAACGGGGCGATATTGGGCCCGCGAATGATCTGCACCCCGCTGCCATCGGCAAGCGGCGGCTCGATACGGGAGTCGCCGGGCAGATATGTATCCGGCAGGGTGAAGGCGGGATAGTCGCCCAGCTCGCGGGGATCGGTGATTTTTCCGGAAATCGCTGAAGCAACGGCCACCTCCGGACTGCAGAGATAGACCTGATCGCCTACCGTACCGCTGCGACCGGGGAAATTGCGAGGGAAGGTGCGCAGCGAGATCGTGCCGGTTGCCGGGGCCTGCCCCATGCCGATGCAGCCGAGACAACCGGCCTGATGCACCCTGGCCCCGGCATGAATCAGGGGCAGCATTTCCCCCATGGCGGTCAGATTCTCCAGCACCTGACGGCTGCCCGGGTTAATCTCAAAACTCACCTCGTTGCTCACCTGCCGGCCGGCCAGAGCCTTGGCCACCACCACCAGATCCCGCAGCGAGGAGTTGGAACAGGAGCCTACCAGCACCTGGGAAACAGGGCGGCCGGCCACCTCGCTCACCTTCACCACGTTATCAGGCGATGAGGGACAGGCGATCAGCGGCTCCAGGGAGGACAGGTTGATTTCGATCACCTCGTCATACCGGGCATCCGCATCGGCAACAATTTCAACCCAGCAATCCGCCCTGCCCTGGCTTCTGAGGAATTTCAGCGTGTTGTCATCCGAAGGAAAAACAGAAGTCGTTGCCCCGAGTTCCGCCCCGAAATTGGTGATCGATGCCCGGTCCGTGACGGACAGCTCTTTCACCCCCGGACCGAAATATTCAAAAATATAGCCTACCCCGCCTTTGACGGAAAGCTGCCGGAGCAACTCCAGCAGCACATCCCGGGCCGACACCCAGGGGGAGAGTTTTCCGGTCAGCTTCACGCCGTAAATCTTCGGCACAATCAGATAAAAAGGCTTGCCGGCCATGGCCATGGCCACATCAAGCCCGCCGGCGCCAATGGCCAGCATGCCGAGCCCGCCGCCCGTGGGGGTATGGCTGTCAGAACCAAGCAGGGTCTTGCCCGGCCTGCCGAACCTCTCAAGATTGATCTGGTGGGAAATGCCATTACCCGGCGGGGAAAAATACAGGCCATATTTTCTGGCAATGGACTGCAGAAAGCGATGGTCATCAGCATTCTTAAAATCCGACTGCACCAGGTTATGGTCAACGTAACAGACGGAACACTCGGTCTGCACCCGCGGGATTCCGACGGATTCAAATTCCAGATAGGCCATGGTCCCTGTCGCATCCTGGGTCAAGGTCTGATCAATGCGGATGCCGATCTCCCTGCCCTTCACCATCTCACCTTCCACAAGATGAGCTTCAAGTATTTTTTCCGTAACGGTTATACCCATTTCCTTCAACTCCTGTTATTTTGCTGATTCTCTTCATCTAATAATGGCGTTTCAAAAAAATATCGTTGCCCTTTACCATAAAAGGCCGCCTTTGTCATCGCCCATGCCCTTATATTCATGGCCGTCGCCACCTTCATTTTTTTGACTTTTCCCCCGGCCAAGAGTCAGAAAAATGACCATTCATGCTTGCCGAAGGCAGCGCAAAAAAAGCCACCAGGCGGAATTACCACAAACTAGTTTAACAAAAACAGCTTGTTATACGCAGATTTACTATTGACGGCAAGTGTGGCATAATACTCGCAAAAGACATGAGCAGACAACTATAACAGCTGATTTTTTCTTTTGGGAGATAACACGATGGCAGAAGAGCAAGCCAAGGCCGGAGAAGGGACGGAAGAGCCCAAAAAGAAGTCAAAGAAAATTCTCTTTATTATTCTGGGGGCGGCCATCCTCCTTTTAGGCGGCGGCGGCTTCTTCGCCTATACCCAATTTCTGGCCCCGAAACCGCCTCCGGCCGAACACGTTGCCGTCAACCCGGCAGACATTCCCGAAGCTGTTGGCGAAATTGTCACCCTCGAGCCTTTTGTGGTCAATCTGGCCGACCCGAAGGGAAACCGCTACCTGAAAATGAAGATCAGCCTGGAACTTGACAACAAGGCGGCGGCTGACAGAGTGCAACAGGTAACCCCAAAGCTCAGGGATATCGTTATCATGATGCTGACCAGTCTCTCCTTTGAAGAGGTGATGACCCCGGAGGGCAAACTGCGGATCAGGGATGAACTCCTCGAACGTTTCAGCAGGATAACCCGTCCCGACAAAGTCAAAAATATCTATTTTTCCGAATTCGTTGTGCAGTGATCCGCACAACAGAACCGGCATCTTGCCACTAACTGAAGGCTTATAAGATCTCCATGGAACAAATCCTCAGCCAAGACGAAGTTGACGCCCTATTAAAGGGAATTGCAGGGGGCGACATTGAAGAACCGGAAGAGCAGCTTGACGAGGAAGCCCTCGAATACACCTCCTATGATTTCACCCGGCAGGAACGTATCGTCCAGGTCAAAATGCCGGCCATGGAGGCAATCAACGACGTGTTCCTGCGTTCCATCAGGGCCTCGATTTCCGCCTCCCTGCGGCGCATCCTGGATATTACCGCGGTCCCCATGGAGCTCGAACGCTTCGGGGCCTTTGTCCGCACCCTGCCGGTACCCAGCAGTCTGCAGATTTTTAAAATGGAGCCCTTTCGCGGCCACGCCCTCTTCGTCATTGAACCGAAACTGGTCTTCGCCTTTGTTGAAAGCTTCCTGGGCGGCAGCGGCACCAGAAATGTCAGGATTGAAGGGCGGGATTTCACCGGCATCGAACAGCGGCTGATTCAGCGCATTGTCAACCTCATCCTCAGCGATCTGGAAAAGGCCTGGTACTCGCTGCAGCCCATTAAGGTCCAGCACATTCGCAGCGAAATCAACCCGCAATTCGCCAAAATCTGCGAACCAGAGGATGTGGTCATCATCAACCGCTACGAAGTGGACATGGACCGGGCGGTGGGCAGCATTACCTCCTGCATCCCGGTCACCAACCTGGAATCCGTCAAGCAGAAGCTGATGACTACTTTCCAGCGGGAGCAAAGTGACGAGGACATCAGTCTCAAACGGATTCTGACCGAAAACATCAAAAATGTATCCCTTGAATTCAGGGCCGAATTAGGCAAGACAATTCTTCCGGCCGGCGACATTCTCAGCCTGGAGGTGGGGGATATCCTCCAACTTGATAAAAGAAAAGACGAAATGCTACCGGCCTTTGTCGGCGGCGTCAGAAAATATATGGGGTCACCTGGAATCCACCGGGGCAACAAGGCCTTTTTAATTAAACGCAAGGTCTTTGACCAGGAAAAAGATTAACGGAGAAACAAAAATGGCGGACGAATCTTTGGATGATGCCTGGGCAAGCGCTTTGGAAGAGGCGAAGCCGAAAAACGGAGCTGATACAGCTGCTGGAGGAAACGACTGGGATTCCCTGGCCAAAAACAATGGCGGAGGATCCCGGCCTGCCAGCTTCAATGAACTTGACGACAGCGGCGCAACCCAAACCTCCAGCCACAACCTTGATTTCCTGCTGGATATCCCGCTGGATGTATCGGTTGAACTGGGACGCACCAGCATGATCATCGACAAGATGCTGCAGCTGACCCAGGGCTCCGTGGTTGAGCTGGAAAAGGCGGCTGGTGAGCCGGTGGAAATTTATGTCAACCGCAAGCTGTTGGGAAAAGGCGAAGTCATCGTGGTCAATGACCGGTTTGGCGTGCGGATCACGGAAATTATCAGCCAGGCTGACCGCATTAAAAACATGGGCTAAAAACCTGAGCTACTTGGCGATTCACTTAAAGGTATTCATTGCGGGTAGACTTATGAGCGGTTCCTTGGGACACAGATCAGTACAATCAGCCGGACGGCTGATGCGGGCAGCCTTCGCGGCCCTGCCTTTTTCCGCCATGCCCGCCTGGGCAACTGAAGCGGCGGCGCAACATTCGGTAACCGACCCTGTACTGGACCTGGCGCAGACAACCTCCCTTGCCCTGACCATCATGAAGGTAATGGGCGCCTTGCTGCTCACGGTGGGACTCATGCTGTTGCTTGCCGTCTGGCTCCGAAAGATCGGCCTGAGCCGGGCTGGTCTGCGCCAGGGAACGCTTATCAGTATCCTCGACACCAAGATGATCGCCCCGAAAAAGTATGTGGCCGTGGTGCAGGTGGCGGAGCAGACCCTGGCCCTTGGCATTACCGACCAGCAGATCACCATGCTCAGCCGGCTGGAGACGAGTGCAACCCAAATCCAGGAAAGCCCGAAAGACAGGCCTCAGCCCACATCTTTCGCCACCCTGCTCGGCAAGGTGGGCAGGAGGGACGGCCAATGAAAAAATTTCTGCTGCCGCTCGCTTCTTTCCTTTTTGTGCTCATGGCAACGGCGGACTGCCAGGCTGTCACGCTGCCGACGGTGCAGATCGGTCTGGCGGACACCAACGACCCCAAGCAGGTTTCCGTACTCATCGAGATCCTGCTCGTTTTCACCGTTTTATCCATTGCGCCGGCCATCATCTTGATGACCACCTGTTTCACCAGGCTTGTCGTGGCCTTTTCCTTTCTGCGAAGCGCCCTGGGCACCCAGCAGATGCCCCCTCCGCAGCTGCTCATCGGGCTTGCCCTGTTTCTGACCGTTTTCATCATGAGCCCGGTCCTGAAAGAAATGAACGAGACGGCGGTCAAGCCTTACCTGAATCAACAGATTGGGATCCAGCAGGCCTTTACCGAAGGCATCAAACCCCTGCGTGCCTTCATGTTCAAACAGACAAGGGAAAAGGATCTCGCCCTTTTCCTCGGCATCGCCAAAATGCAGAAACCGGCCAACAAGGACGAGGTCCCCACCACCATCCTGGTGCCCTCCTTTGTCATCAGCGAGCTGAAAACAGCCTTCCAGATAGGCTTCATTCTCTTTCTGCCCTTTCTGGTCATCGACATGGTGGTTGCCAGCGTCCTGCTCTCCATGGGCATGATGATGCTGCCCCCGGTCATGGTGTCACTGCCCTTTAAACTGCTTCTCTTTGTGCTCGTTGACGGGTGGTATCTCATCGTAGGCTCACTGGTTAAAAGCTTTGGAGTATAGCTATGGTTCCCCTGGAAGCTGTCACCCTAGGTCAGAATGCCATCACCATCGCCCTGCTGCTCTCCGCTCCGCTGCTGCTGGTCGGTATGGCAGTGGGCCTGCTGATCGCCATTTTTCAGGCCACGACCCAGATTCAGGAAATGACCCTGACCTTTGTGCCCAAGATCGTTGCCGTCATGCTAGCCCTGCTTTTTTTTTCCTCCTGGATGCTGATCAAGATGACCGATTACACCAACGATCTCTTTCTCAGCATCCCGGATCTCATCAGATGACAGGGAAACAACAATGGTTGACGCCAAATTGCTGAACTGGACTCTGCATCAATTTCTGGCCCTGGTCATTATCATGATCAGGGTGGGGCCTTTGCTCTTTTTCATGCCGATCACCGGTTCCCGCAGTGTCCCTTCCCAGGTCAAGATTCTCCTGACGGTGGCCACTTCCCTGGTCCTTCTTCCGGTTGTCCCGGTCCAGGCCGACCAGCTGCCGACCACGGTGCTGGGTTTTCTCATCTTCACCGTCAGCGAGGTGTGCTTTGCCGGCATTCTGGCAGTCTTTGCCCGTATGGTTTTTGACGCTGTGCAGATTGCCGGCCAGATGGTGGACATTCAGATGGGCATGGGCATGGCCGGGGTCATGGACCCCCAATACGGCGTCCAGACATCGCTGACCGGCCAGTTCTGGAACCTTATTGCCATTCTCATCTTTTTAGGCATTGACGGGCATCATCTCTATATCAGAACCCTGCTTGAAAGTTTCACCTGGGTCAAACCGGGGACCCTGCATATCGGGCAAGCCACCTTTGAGGGGCTGATGCAGGGTGCGGGGCGGATGTTCGTGATGGCGGTCAAGATTATGGCACCGGCCTCGGCCGCAGTTTTCTTTTCCCACGTCGCCATGGGCATCATCGCCAAAACCGTACCGCAGATTCCCATTCTCATTGTGGGCATGCCGCTCAATATCGGCGTCGGACTTATTTTTGTCGGCTTGTCACTTGCCTATTTTCTCCCCCTGATGATCAGTCAGTTCGACATGCTGGGGAGAATTCTGCCCAAACTTACGCAGGGATTGGGAGGATAAGAGATGGCTGAAGAACAGAGCGGCCAGGAAAAAACCGAGGAACCAACCTCCAGAAGACTCCAGGACGCCAGGAAAAAAGGAGATGTGGCCAAAAGCATGGAGATCCCTTCAGCCGCGGTTCTGCTGCTGGGGCTGCTGACCATCTATCTGCTCAGCGGCTTTCTGCTGGAGAATTTTCTCAACCTGCTGCGCCACTACCTCACCCATCTGCATGTGATTAATATTATTCCGGGCAACATGGCGGTGATCACCCGGGATTCCATGCAATACGTCGCCATTCTCACCGGCCCGCTCATGCTCGTCCTCCTCATCACCGCCCTGGTTGCCAATTATGCCCAGGTCGGCTTTCTTTTCACCACGGAAAAAATGGAGCCCACCCTTGACAAAATTGATCCGATCAAAGGGTTCGGCCGCATCTTTTCCTTGCAGACCCTGGCAAACACCATCAAGTCGATCGCTAAGCTGCTCATTGTCGGCTATGTGGCCTATAAAGAAATCATGAAAAACATTGAGGGCATCCTGCCCCTTATGGATCAGGAGCCCTATGCCATCCTGGTTTTTTATGCCAAGGTTTCCTTCTGGATTTTCCTGAAAGCGGCGCTCATTATCGCTGTCCTGGCCGCCATTGACTATGCCTTCCAACGCTGGCAGTTCATGAAGAAAATGAAGATGACCAAGCAGGAAGTCAAAGAAGAGGCCAAAATGACCGAGGGCGATCCCCATGTCAAGGGCCGTATCCGATCCATTCAGATGCAGATGGCCCGGAAACGCATGATGACGGAGGTGCCGAAGGCGGATGTCATCATCACCAACCCGACGCACCTGGCCATCGCCCTGGCCTATGACAATGAAACCATGAGCGCCCCGACGGTCCTTGCCAAGGGTGCGGGCGTCATTGCCGGAAAAATCAAGGATGTGGCCAAGGAACACGGCATCCCGATTATTGAAGATAAACCATTGGCCCAGGCCCTTTATAAAGCAGTTGAAATAAATGAACAGATTCCGGAGAATCTCTTCCAGGCAGTGGCCGAGATCCTTGCCTATGTTTACGGCCTTAAAAAGAAAAGCGCCTAAGACTGAACGTGCATGGTTGCAACCCGCAACTGCAACCTTTAGCCGTTGTAAAAAAATAATATCGTCGTCTGGATGGCTGAGACGGCATAAGCAGCCCTAACGAAATACTCAAAAAATTAAGCGGTTATTTCGTAACGGCTCCTAAACTTTAAACCTTGAACGTAAAGTAAACCATGGCGGAAAAAACTGACAGACTGGGACTGGGAGCCATCAACATTGAACCGTCCAGCCTCCTGGTCGCGGTGGGCCTGGTGGGCATACTGATGGTCATGATCATCCCGCTGCCCACCCTGCTGCTTGACCTGCTGCTGTCGCTTGGCATCACCATGAGTCTGGTTATCCTGCTGATGTCCATGTACAACACAGACCCGCTGGAGTTTTCCGCTTTCCCCTCCCTGCTGCTGCTGACCACCCTCTACCGGCTGTCACTCAATATCGCGTCAACCCGGCTTATTCTGCTCCACGGCCACGAAGGGCCCGGTTCCGTGGGCAAGGTCATCCAGTCGTTCGGCAACTTTGTTGTGGGCGGGAGCTTTGCGGTGGGACTTATCATCTTTCTCATCATGGTGCTCATCAACTTCATCGTTATCACCAAAGGCTCCGGCCGTATCGCTGAAGTCGCGGCCAGATTCACCCTGGATGCCATGCCGGGCAAGCAGATGGCCATTGATGCCGACCTCAACGCCGGCCTCATCAACGAGGAAATGGCCAAAAAGAGACGGACGGAGATCAGCCAGCAATCCGAGTTTTATGGCGCCATGGATGGCGCCAGCAAGTTTGTCCGCGGCGAGGCGATCGCCAGCATTGTCATTATGATCATCAATATCATGGGCGGACTTTTCATCGGCATCTTTCTGCAGAATATGCCCATTGCCCAGGCCGCGGAAGCATATACCCTGCTTACCATCGGTGATGGGCTTGTTTCACAGATCCCCTCCCTGATCATTTCCACCTCTGCCGGTATTATCGTCAGCCGCGCCGCTTCAGAGGCCAGCATGGGCAAGGAGCTGACCAAACAGTTCGGCAGACAGCCCCAGGCCCTGGCCGTATCTTCCGGCATCATCATGCTTTTCGGCCTGATCCCCGGCCTGCCGCATATCCCGTTTCTCATCCTAGGCGCGGCCATGGGAGGACTGGCCTGGATTGCCTTTCAGAATCTGGCCGCTGAAGAGAGCGAAGAACAGATTGCCGCGGAAAGAAAAAAAGAAACAGCGCCTCCGCCGGGCTCGCCCGAAACAGTGGAAGCCTTGCTACCCCTTGACACCCTGGAGCTTGAGGTGGGTTACGGCCTGATTCCCCTGGTGGATGAATCCCAGGAGGGGGATCTGCTGGAACGCATCCGGGGCATCCGGCGCCAGTTTGCCGTTGACATGGGTCTTATCATCCCCCCCCTGCATGTGCGGGACAATCTGCAGATTAAACCCGATGAATATGTCCTGCTCCTCAAGGGGGTGGAAATTGCCCGGGGCGAGCTGATGATGGGCTACTTTCTGGCCATGGACTCCGGTGCCGCCAAAAGAGTGGTTGAAGGAATTCCCACGGTGGAACCCGCCTTCCGACTGCCCGCCCTGTGGGTCGCGGCAGACAAAAAGGACGAGGCCCAGCTGGCCGGCTATACGGTGGTTGACCCCTCCACCGTGGTAGCCACCCATCTGACCGAGGTCCTGCGTACCCATGCCGACGAACTCCTGGGCCGCCAGGATACCCAGAAGCTTCTCGACAATCTGGCGAAAAATCATCCGAAGGTTGTGGAAGAGCTGGTGCCCGGCCTTCTTGCCCTGGGAAAAATCCAGAAGGTCCTACAGAATCTGCTGCGGGAGCGGGTGTCCATCAGAAATCTGCTGACCATCTGCGAGACCCTGGCTGACTACGCTCCCATGGGAAAAGATCCGGAAATTCTCACAGAGTATGTGCGGCAGAAACTGTCCCGCTCCATCGTCAGCACCTTGACTGATGATGCCGGTACCCTGTCCGTGCTGACTCTTACCACCCAGATCGAGGATCTTATCCGGGAATCAGTGCAATCCACGGAACAGGGTTCATTTCTTGCCCTGGACCCCAACGTGGGCCAGAAGATAATCGAAGCAATCCAGGCCCATGTGGATAAAATTTCCCAGGAAGGGTACCAGCCGATCATCATCACCGCACCGGTGGTACGACGCCATCTCCGCCGGCTTATTGAACGATTTATGCCCCAGGTGGTGGTATTGTCCCATAATGAATTGACCAACCAGTCGAAGATCCAGTCCCTGGGCACTGTTGACATGAAAACAAAAAAATAGCCGTTAACCCGACAAAAGCAAACTAGCGACCAGAACACACATGCGCATTAAAAGATTCGAAGCACCGGACAGCAAAACCGCCTTTGCCATGGTTAAAAAAGAACTTGGCGAGGATGCCGTTATCCTGGCCAACAAAACCCTTGACGCCGGAACCGCCAACCAGCGCTATGAGGTGGTGGCGGCGATGGATTATGACCTGGAAACCATCACCGTTGCCGCGGAAAGCAGCTGCAACCTGATTCCGGACAATCAGCCGGCAATTTACGGCTATGGATCGTTCCGCCGGAAAAAAACCGATTGCCCCCCGGCAAACCCGCAGAAACTGCAACAACCGGCCAAAAACAATGAAATCTCTTTTGAGGCCAATGATCTCCGTCTGCGTTTTACCGATCTCCTGCGGCAAAAAGGAGTTACCCCGCCAGTCAAAAACCAGCCTCCCCCCCCGGCACCATCACCTGCCCCCAGGGCCAGAAAACGTCCCGACCCTGAAGAGGTAAGCCGCTGGCGCAATCAACTCATCGACCAGCTGCAGGTCAGGCCGCCGGCCATAGACAAGGCAAAGGCGCCGGTGATCCTGGTGCTCACCGGCCCCACCGGGGTAGGCAAGACCACCACATCGGCCAAGATCGCCGCCTGGTACAAATTACGGGAAAACCGCAAGGTGGCCCTCCTTTCCATGGACTGTTACCGCATCGGCGCAACCGATCAAATCAGAACCTACGCCCGTATCATGCAGATTCCTTGCGAGATCGTCCTGCGCAAGAACGATCTGCGCAAGGCGGTCGACCGGTACCGCGATTGCGATCTCATTATCATTGATACGGCCGGCAAGAGCCCCTATGATGCGGCGCATATCAGCGAACTTGCCAGCTGGCTCTCCGACATTGGCGGCATTGAACCCCAGCTTGTTTTAAGCGCCACCACCAAAAAAGAAGACCTGAAATACATCATTGAAGCCTATGCCTCGCTGAGCCCGACAGGACTTATTCTGACAAAGCTGGATGAAACAAGGGCATACGCCGCCCTGTGCCAGCAGATTGCCGGAGTTGCCATCCCCATCTCCTATGTCGCCACCGGGCAGAGGGTTCCGGAAGATTTTTACGTTGCCTCAAAACCTTTCCTGGAAAAGCTGTTCAAACAGGGATGGGATGCCGTTCTCGGCAATGAAAGCTCTTACTCCGACAGCGGCTCATAATGAGGACATTTACCATGCATCAGGCAGACACCTTGGAAAAAATCATGGATCAGAATCAGAACTCCCGCGGGCGTTATGCGCTGTCAGCATCGGCAACGGCCCCCAGGGTCATTTGTGTGACGAGCGGCAAGGGCGGTGTAGGGAAAACCAACATTGTCGTCAATCTGGCCTACAGCCTGACAAAACTGGGGAAAAAGGTCGTGGTGCTGGATGCGGATCTCAACCTGGCCAATGTGGACGTGCTGCTGGGGCTGACCCCCCGTCATAATCTGCACCATGTTTTTCTGGGCGAAAAAACGTTAAAAGAAATCCTGGTGAAGGGGCCGGGCGGCATCGCCATTCTGCCTGCAAGCTCGGGAATTCTCGAACTCTCCGACCTGACCGAGGAGCAGAAGCTCTACTTTCTCGCCGAAATGTCAGAACTGGGGGAACAGATTGATATCCTCCTGATCGACACCGCCGCTGGCATCAACAAAAATGTCATCTACTTTACCCTGGCTGCCGAGGAGCGGGTGATCGTTCTGACGCCGGAACCCACCTCTCTTACCGACGCCTATGCCATGATCAAGGTCCTCTCCACCCGCCATGACGTAAAAAAATTCCGCATCCTGGTCAACTCGGCCCATTCAGAAAAGGAGGCGCTGGCCGTTTTCCGCCAGCTCACCCTGGTTGCGGACCGTTTCCTGGAAACACTTTCACTCGATTATCTCGGCTACATCCCATTTGATAAAAAACTCCCCCAGGCGGTCCGGGCCCAGCGCCTTGTCACGGAACTTTCACCTCACTGTCCGGCATCCGCCATGTTTCACAAGCTCGCCAGATTCATTGCCGATGAAGACAGAGTCGTCCAGAGTGATGGAAATATTAAATTTTTCTGGAAACGGCTGCTTGATTTATAATATAGTAGGGCAGCGAAGTTTTTTGCCGTCTTAACGCACAAGATCGATCATTCAGCCAGGGACCACTTCACCCAGCGACATGAACAAGCAGCAGTCACCCAAATTCAAGGACTATACCAAGGCTTACTTCAGCCCTTCCTCCGAACTCTCCCCGGAAAAGCGCAATGAACTAATCCTGACCTATACTCCCCTGATCAAGTACATTGCCGGCCGCCTTGCCAGCCGCCTGCCATCACAGATTTCTCTTGATGATCTTATCAGCTGCGGCATTATCGGTCTCATCGACGCCATTGATAAATTTGATATGAGCAAAAATGTCCAGTTCAAAACCTATGCGGAATTCCGCATCAAAGGGGCAATGCTTGACGAACTTCGCTCGCTCGACTGGGTTCCCCGCTCAATCCGCCGGAAAATTACCGAGCTGGAGCAGACTTACTCGGTGCTGGAAAAAAAATTGGGACGCCCCGCCACCGATGAGGAGATGGCGCAGGAGTTAAAGATGACCCTGGCGAATTTCCATAAACTGCTGGACGAGACCAAATCCATTACCTTTCTGGACATAGAGCTTCTCCGCCAGAAAAACACCGACAGCAAGTTGTCCGACACCCTGTCCGAGCCGTTCTCCGGGATCGAATCCGATCCTTTTTCCGCCATCAACATCGCCCAGGTCAGGGATCTGGTGGCCAAGGCCATCGATGAGCTGCCGGAAAAGGAACGATTAACCGTATCCCTTTACTATTATAATGAGCTGACCATGAAGGAAATAGGCCAGGTCCTCGGCTATACCGAGTCACGCATCTCGCAAATGCACAGCAAGGCCATGCTGCGTCTGCGGACAAAACTAAAAAAAGCACTTGCCAGTTGATGCAAACTTTACGTAACCTATAAAATCATATATTTTTGGTTGTGATTATTTTTCACGAAATCCACTTTGTTCTGCGATATCAAGTGGAATTTATTTGTTTTTGCCCGTTATCCTGATAATATTTAAAAACAATACAATGCAGCCTATATTTCCTCAGAGGTGTATGATATGGCAGATACCAATATAAAAGTCCTTGTTGTTGATGATTTTGCCACCATGCGGAGAATTGTCAAAAACATTCTGGTGCAGCTCGGCTATAAAAACATCGTCGAGGCTGATGACGGCACATCCGCAATGGATGTCCTCAAGAGCGAAAAGGTGGACATGATTATTTCCGACTGGAACATGCCCAAGATGACAGGTCTCGACCTGCTCAAACATGTGCGGGGTGATGCCAAGCTGGCCAACATCCCCTTTATCATGGTTACAGCCGAGGCGCAGCAGGACAACATCATTCTTGCCGTCAAGGCCAAGGTGAGCCAGTATATCGTCAAACCCTTCACCGCTGAAACGCTTGGCGAAAAAATCGACAAGGTTTTCGGCAAATAGTCGCCAGGGAGGATGCTTCCACTGCCGACCAGCGAAATACCATGCCGGCGCGTTGTGTTGCAACCTGTTGCGTTACCTTCATAAAAAATGGCAAAAAACTCTGATTCAAAAGATTTATTTGATTTTGAACTACCGGAAGGACTGGACGATGACTTAGGAGGTGACTGGGAATCGGCTTTTCAGGCAGAGGATTTCATGCTCAGCCCGGAGGATGAAGCCGAAGTTTTCTTGGATAAAGAGGCTGAACCCGGCAGTGAAGACCTTGACCTGGCCTCGCTGCTGGCAAGCGATGATTCACTGCCGAAACATGCAACCCCTCCCCCTCCGGCGGCAACCGCCGCTGGTGAAATACCCGCAGAGCAAAACAAAAAAACCGTCGGGCTGACCTCTTTTCTTCCAGCAGCTCTCATTGCCATCCTGGCCAGATATACCGGCTGGTTTCAAGCGCGGCCATTTTATCAGAAAATTCTTTTACCAGGCTTTGTGGTCGGCTCGGTTCTCTGCCTTTGCGCCGTTGTCTTTTTCCGCTCCACCGGTCAGCAACTGGCCGAGCAGCAATCCCCTGCTCCCGCGCCGCCTCTTGCAACAACGGCACCTGCCGACCAGCAAGCTCAGTCTGATCTTGCTGCTCTCTCTTCGCCCCAGCCGTCTTTCCAGCAAGCCGATACACCCGCAGCCCCCGGCAAAAACCGAAAGAAATGGCCGATGCCAGCTTTTTTCATCGCTGTCCAGCAAAAAGACAACTCGGAGAGTCTCCTGGTCAGAATTGATTTGAACCTAGTGCTTCTTCTTGATCCTGGCAGCAACATTCCCGAAGAAAAACGAGCTTTTGTCCGGGACACAATTTTTCAGTTCTTTGCCAACCGCCCACCCGAAGAGTTGCGCCGCTATTCTCTTGCCAGAGGTGAGATGATCCGCAATCTTGACGCTTGGCTGCAAAAGGAATGGCCGCAAAATCCCATTGCCTCCATCATGTTTGATCGTTACCAGGTCCTTAATTAATCACCTGCCCTGCAATAATACAATCCTGTAAACTTTTCTAAATTTTATTACAATTATGTAATAAAATTTAGAAAACATTCCCAACCACCTTTTTTTCCACCACAAAATCAACAAGATATCCTCACAAGCGTCTGGCACGGTGCTTGCTGGGGTGCATGAAAAGCTTTCGCCACCTTTGCCCACAACGAGATTTTCACAGGGAGGAACCACAGAAATGATCTCCGGCGCCGATACCGCTTTTATCCTTGTTTCCGCAGCACTGGTCCTGCTGATGACCCCGGGACTGGCTATTTTCTATGCCGGCATGGTGCGCGGCAAAAACGTCCTTGCCACTATACTGCAATCTTTTGTTATGATTTCGGTCGTCAGCATCGAATGGGTTTACATCGGTTACAGCATGGCCTTTGGCCCCGACATAGCGGGACTTATCGGCGATCTGACTTTTTTCTCCCTAAAGGGAGTAACCAGCGCCCCAAGCGACTTTTACGCCACGACAATCCCCCAGAATGTGTTCATGATCTATCAGTGCATGTTTGCCGTCATCACCCCGGCGCTGATCACCGGCGCCTTTGCCGAACGCATGCGCTTCGGCCCCTTTCTCATCTTCAGCCTGGCCTGGACCATCTTGGTGTACAACCCGGTCTGCCACTGGGTTTGGGGAAATGGCGGCTGGCTCGCCGCCAGAGGCGTTCTTGATTTTGCCGGCGGACTGGTGGTGCATTTGACATCCGGCATGGCCGCCCTGGCGTCGGTTCTGGTTCTTGGCCCCCGCAAAGGGCTTGGCCGCGAAAGCCTCATGCCCCACAGCCTGCCCATGACCCTGCTCGGGACCGGCTTGCTCTGGTTCGGCTGGTTCGGCTTTAACGGCGGCAGCGCTTTGGCGGCCAACGGCATTGCCGCGACCGCTTTTATCTCCACCCATCTTGCCGGCATGGCCGGCATGGGGATGTGGCTGCTGGTCGAGTGGCTGCACCGGAAAAAACCGACAACTCTCGGCGCCGCCTCAGGGGCCATTGCCGGCCTTGCCACTGTAACCCCCGGCGCCGGATTTATCACTCCCAATTCCGCCATCATCATCGGCATTATTGCAGGCTTTTCCTGCTATCTGGCCGTCAACCTGAAAAACAGAATCGGTTTTGATGACAGCCTGGACGTTGTCGGCATCCACGGCCTGGGCGGCATAATCGGCACAATCTGCCTCGGCCTTTTTGCCACCAAGACCGCCAACCCCAATGGCGCCGACGGCCTTTTTGCCGGCAATGCGGCATTTCTGGCCACCCAGCTATTCGGAGTGGCGGTGGTGGGCACGTACGCCTTTGTTGTCAGCCTTATCCTGCTCAAAATCACCGGCATCATTACCGGCGGCCTCAGGGTAAGCCATGAAAATGAGGTCCTGGGCCTGGACCAGAGCGCCCACAGTGAAACAGCTTATAACATGTAATGAGCACGGAGCCAAAAAATTACTTAGAGCAAAGCGTTCTTTGCGGTAAAGTGAAAATTTATTGTAAAAAACCCGCAAAGAATAATTTTATCCTCACAAGGAGTGCTCCATGAAAAAAATCGAGGCAATCATCAAACCCTTCAAGCTTGACGATGTTAAAGATGCCCTCAATCAGCTGGGCGTCAAGGGCATGACCATCACCGAAGTGAAGGGATACGGCCGCCAGAAAGGCCACAAAGAGATATACCGCGGCGCCGAGTACGTTATCGACTTCATACCCAAGGTCAAACTTGAACTTATCGTCAGCAGCGATCAGGTTCAAGAGATTGTCGAGGTAATCCGCAAGGCGGCATTGACCGGAAAAATCGGAGACGGCAAAATCTTTGTGTTACCGGTGGAAGAGGTCGTTCGGGTGCGAACCGGAGAAACCGGAGAGGACGCCATCTAAATGGTGACGGAACTGCGCGCCAGACGTGATGCCCTGGAGACATTATGGCGCCAAGGCTTAAGCGGGCATGCCCTGCTTGAAAAGCACACCAGCCTGATGGATGCGGCCCTTGCAGAGTATTTCCGGCAGAGCGGGGCAGACCCGGAAAACATGTGCCTGGTTGCCCTGGGTGGTTACGGCAGGAAAGAACTTTTCCCCTACTCGGATATCGATCTCATGCTGCTCTATCATCCGGGCGTGGAAAAACAGCTCAACGATGTTGCGGAAGCCATATTTTATCCGCTTTGGGATGCCGGCCTGGAAGTCGGGCATGGGGTAAGAACACCCGCCACATGCATCGAACAGGCCGGCAAAGATTTTTTTCTCCAGGTCTCCCTGCTCGATGCAAGGCCTGTTGCCGGCTCCCCGGATCTTTTTGCCGATCTGCTTGCGGATTTCCAAAAAACATTCGTGGTGGGCCAGCGCAAAACTTTTTTGCAGGGCATGCTTTTCCATCGACGGAAACGCCATGAGCGCTTCGGCAACCACAGCTACCTGCTTGAGCCGCATATCAAGGAGAGCCGCGGTGGATTCCGCGATATCCAGGCCATGCTCTGGTCGGCCCAGGTACTGTTCAACCTCAAACATCCCCAAGATCTGGAGAGGGCCGGCCTGATATCTCCAGAAGAGCTGCAGACATTTGCAAAGGCCAGCGACACCCTTGTCAAAATAAGAAACCGCCTCCATTACATCAGCGGCCGCAAAAACGACCAGCTTTTTTTTGAACACCAGGAGGAAATGGCCAAGGCCTTTGGCTACAAAGATGAGCAGGGCATGCTCGGAGTCGAGCGTTTCATGCGCGACATCCATGACCAGCTGCAGACAATCGCCCTGACCACAGACCTTTTTTTCGAGCATGCCATCGAGGTTCTTGGACTTGCCGAGGCTGGCAAGCAGCCGCAGGACAAGGAACTGGAAAAAGGTATCACCCTTCGCCAGGGACGTATCCATCTGACAGACATCTCCCTGGCAGCCAAACGCCCTTACTTACTCATGCGTGTCTTTGCCCAGGTTGCCCAGACAGGCAACCCCCTGCACCACCGCACAAAAAAACTCATCAGCGGCCATCTCCAACTTGTTAATGAAAGATCGCGTCATTCCAAAAGGATGAACAAGGCCTTTCTGGAAACCATCCAGGGATCAAACCCGCTGCCGGCCCTTACTGACATGCTGGAAACCGGCCTGCTTTCCGCCTATATCCCTGAGTTTCTTCACCTGAAATCCCTGGCCCAGCATGACATCTATCATGTTTTCACCGTCGACCGCCATCTGTTGCAAACAGTCGAGGAAATCAATCAACTCCGCGCTCTGGAACACACGCTTTTTATCACTGTCCCTTCACCGTATATACTTTTTCTTGCCGCCCTGCTGCATGACATCGGCAAAGGGTACGGGAAAAACCATGCTGAATACGGCGCTGAACTGGCAAGCGATATCGGCAAACGGCTGAGAATGGCTGAGGCTGACATTAAATGCCTCACTTTCCTGATCCGCGAGCATCTTTTTTTAGCGGAAATCGCCCAACGCCGGGATCTGGAAGATGAGGCGCTCATTGTCCGTTGCGCCAAGCAGCTCAATGACCCGGATCGGCTTACCATGCTTTACCTGCTGACCATCGCCGACGCGAAAGCAACAGGCCCCTCTGCCTGGTCGGATTGGAAGGCCGCGCTGCTGCAGGAACTCTACCTAAAGGTGACGAGCGCTTTGAGTCGCGAAGACCTCACCCTGCCTGATCCGCGCCAGGAGATTGCCTGGATGCGAGGGCAGGTTTCCGCCCTGCTGGGCGACAGCCCAACCGTTCCCTTGAAAATCCTGCCGGACGATTATCTGCTCGGCAACTCTCCAGATGCGGTTGTCACCCATATTCGCCTGCATGAAGAGCTGAAGCAACACGAGGTGATCGTCAAACCGAGCCAGGAAAAAGGCCACTGGTCTATCCTGATAATGGCCCAGGACCGACCGGGAATCTTAAGCAAAATCTGCGGGGTGATGGCCCTGCACAATCTTAAAGTTCTTGCCGCGCAGATTTACACCTGGGTTGATGGCACGATTGTTGATATACTACATGTTACATCGACCCTGGACAATCAATTCGAGGACCAGAACTGGCAAGCGCTGGAGGATGACTTGGGCCAAGCGATCCATTTCAGGATCGGACTCACCCATCGCCTTCACAAAAAACTGACCTCCCTGGGCGCCGCTCCCGTGCAAATGGGCCAGCGGCCGCCGGCAAAGGTGGTCATAGATCCTGACGCCTCTGACAATTTCACGGTTATTGAAGTATATGCCGTGAACAGGCCAGGCCTGCTTTACGATATTACGCGCACCCTGTCTGATTTCGGCATCAACACCTTCCGAGCCAAAATCGGCACCAAGGCAGACCAGGTCGTGGATGTCTTTTATGTGCTGGATCACCAGGGCCTTAAGATCGAGGATCCGGCCTTTAAGCATGAAATAAAAAACGGTCTGCTTCATGCTGCCGCATGACGCTTTTGCTAAAATTTATACATTTTCGTGTTGTATATTACAATATTGTAATAAATAAAAAAACTTGCCTCCCGTGGCAGAATATGGAATTAAGCCCTATTCAATAACGTGAGGCAGCGGAGAGCCCCTGCCATTTTAAAAACAAGGCGTAGACTTGAGGCTTTGCGCGAGGCGTGTGTATTGACCACCATGAGTCGAGAAAGGCCCCAGACAAAGACATCAGAACTTGCCAAGCAAACATCCTGAAAACATGAATATTCCCGGCAGAGGGGATCATAATTCAGCAATCATTATGCAAGGAGAAAACAACAATGTGTATCGAATGTAAAAACGGAAGCCGCCCTGATCTAAATTTACACAACCTTAACGTGCCGGGCCTTTTCGCCTCCAATGTCTTCAGCGAAAAGATCATGAAAGAGCGACTGCCCAAGGAAACCTACAAGGCGCTGCGGCAAACGATCGAAATGGGAGTTGGCCTGAAACCGGAAATCGCCGCCGTGGTCGCCAATGCCATGAAGGATTGGGCCATCGAGAAAGGCGCCACCCACTATACTCACTGGTTTCAACCGCTTACCGGCTCAACCGCTGAAAAACATGATTCCTTTATTGCCCCGACGGCGGATGGCAGTGTGATCATGGAGTTCTCCGGCAAACAGCTCATTCAGGGCGAACCGGACGCCTCATCTTTTCCCAGCGGCGGCCTGCGCGCCACCTTTGAGGCGCGCGGCTACACCGCCTGGGACTGCACCTCGCCGGCCTTCCTCAAGGAAGACGCCGCCGGCAACGTCACTCTGTGTATTCCAACCGCCTTCTGCTCCTATAAAGGCGAGGCCCTGGACAAAAAAACCCCGCTGCTCCGGTCCATGGCCGCTGTATCCGCCCAGGCCCTGCGGGTTCTTCGGGCGCTCGGCAACACCACCTCCATACGAGTCACCTCCACCGTTGGTGCCGAGCAGGAGTATTTCCTGGTGGAAAAGGAATACTTCCTGAAACGCCTTGATCTCCTTACCTGCGGCAGAACACTTTTCGGCGCCCCCGCTCCCAAGGGCCAGGAACTTGAAGACCAGTATTTCGGCGCCATCAAGGATCGCGTTTCCGCCTTCATGAAGGATCTTGACATTGAACTGTGGAAAATGGGCATCACCTCCAAAACCAAACACAACGAGGTTGCCCCGGCCCAGTATGAGATGGCTCCTGTTTTCGCCACCACCAACATCGCCGCCGATCACAATCAACTGGTCATGGAAACCATGCAGAAGGTGGCCCTGCGGCACGGCATGGTCTGCCTGCTGCACGAAAAACCATACGCAGGGGTCAACGGTTCCGGCAAGCACAACAACTGGTCACTGAGCACCGATGACGGCATCAACCTGCTTGATCCAGGCACCACCCCTGAGGACAATGCCCAGTTTCTCGTTTTCCTCTGCGCCCTGCTGAAAGCCGTGGATACCCATGCCGACATCATGCGCGGCACCTGCGGCAGTTCCGGCAACGATCACCGCTTAGGTGCCAACGAGGCGCCGCCGGCCATTATTTCCGTATTCCTCGGCGATGAGCTCTCCGACATCCTCCTCAATCTGGCGAAAGGTGAGAAAGCCCCTAAAAAAGGAGATGCATTCCTGAAGATCGGCGTTGACTCACTGCCCGAGCTGCCAAAGGACAACACCGACCGCAATCGCACCTCCCCCTTTGCCTTTACCGGCAACAAATTTGAATTCCGCATGGTCGGCTCCTCCCAGTCGATTTCCGGCCCCAATGTGGCGCTGAACAGCATCGCCGCTGAGGCGCTTGACGAGATCGCCACCCGTCTTGAGAAGGCCAAGGACGTTAACACCGAAATTCTCAATATCATCAAAGACACCGTAAAGGGCCATGAGAGGATCATCTTCAACGGCAACAACTACAGCCAGGAGTGGGAGAAAGAGGCTGAGAAAAGGGGCCTTCCCAACACCAAGACCACGGTTGACGCCCTGAAATCCTTTGTCACCCCCAAGGCCATCAAGCTGTTTGCCAAATACAATGTCCTCAGCAAGGAAGAGCTGCACTCCCGTTACGACATCTACACCGAACAGTTCTCAAAACACATCAATATCGAGGCGCAGACCGCCATGCAGATGGTGCGCAGACTGTATTTCCCGGCTGCGATCCGCTACATGACGGAGCTCGGCAACTCCATGGCAGTGGCGGGCAAATCAGCCTCCGTGCAGAAGGAGCTGCAGGAAACCATCGGCAATCTGCTTGCCTCGGCAAACAAGAAACTCAAAAAACTCGAAGAAGAAACAGCCAAAGCTCAAGCCATTGACAAGGTGGAGAAACAGGCCGTTGCCTTCCGCGACAAGGTGAGGTCCAGCATGAACGAACTGCGTGCCGACATTGACGCAATCGAGGTGCTGATGCCCAGCGATCTCTGGCCCGTGCCGGTTTACAGCGATATGCTGTTTAAACTTTAGCCAGCAGAAAGAAATCGCGGCAGCAGAGGGGAAAGACCGACAGCCCCCATCTGCTGCCGGCCAAGCTTTTCGTTTTCCCCAGCCTGCCGGCACCTGGCAGCAAAGCATGGATCTGGCCCGGGATTCGTTCAGAATCCCGGGCCTCTATTCCCTTCACTCATCCCATTCGCTCAATCATATGCTTCTCAACACCTTCATCCACATACCGGGCATAGGAGAAAAAACCGAAAAACAGATCTGGCAATCCGGCATTCATACCTGGGATCAATGGCACCCTCCCTTTCCGGCCAACCTGCCGCAGGCAAAAATCAAGCTCATCACTTTCCACCTGCAACAGTATCTTGAGCAGCAGGACGGCTCAGCCGCATTTTACGCAAAAATCCTGCAACCAATGCACCACTGGCGGCTTTTCCCGCATTTTCGAGAAAGAACGGCCTTTCTTGATATCGAAACAAACGGCATGGGTTTGGACCAGTGTGAAATCACCACCATTGCCCTTTACGATGGCCACGCCATCCGCACCTATATACAGGGCCGCAATCTGGAACAATTTACCAGGGATATCGACGATTATGAGATTATTGTCACCTATAACGGCAAAAACTTTGATGTGCCGGTGATTGAATCATGCCTGCACACTCGGCTCAACCAGGTGCATATTGATTTACGCCACATTCTGGCCAGGCTCGGATACAGGGGAGGACTGAAAGGCTGCGAACGACAGATGGGGATCAACAGGATGGAACTGGACGGAGTTGACGGATACTGGGCCGTGCTTCTCTGGCGGGAATTTGCCTGCCGCGGCAACGACAAAGCGCTGCAAACCCTGCTGGCCTACAATATTGCCGATGCCGTCAACCTGGAACCCCTGCTGGTCCATGCCTATAATTTGCACATCGCCTCCACGCCCTTTGCCCTCAGCAACTACATTCCGCCGCCGGAGAGTCCTGCTCCGCCCTTTCATGCGGACCAGGAGATCATCACGCAAATCAGGAGGATGTTGCGCTTCCACTACAAATAGATAATGATGACCCCGCTTCTTTCCCGTTGCCCATTTTCCCATACATAGTTTCTGATTTCCTGATCAGTCTTCATTGCCTTTGCCATCCGTTCCACCAGGTCACGAAGAACAGGGAAACCTTGGGAATGAATACCCTTGCCAGTGATGACGGCAACCGTCCTTAACCCTTTTCCCCTGGCTGTCATGAGAAAATTCGTTACTTTACCTTCGGCCTCGAGCCCAGTTAAGCCATGCAGATCCAAGTACTCCTGCGGAGGCGGACAAATCATTCTTTTGGCGGGTTGCCCTTCCCGTTGACTGTCCATCATCGCCAACGCGTCCCCGTCAAAAGATGAGGGATCAAACATTTCGGCAAATGACTGCTGTTCCATTTGCTGCAAATTACTGTCAAAATGAAAATCATCATCCGTTAGCAGCGGCAGACCGCTCTTGTGCCTTGTTATCTTCTTTTTCATGCCTGATCCGTGTGCCGGGGCAATAGCGTTTGTCGCCGGCAAAAGATTTACTGCTGAAGTGAACTCTTCACCTGCCTCTTTATAACCGCCAACTCAACTTGTTCGCTCAATAATTTAACTGGCAGGGCGATTTGCGCAAATTGTGCCGGGGAAATACCCGGTAGGCCATCGGTCAGATCATGTGCCACAAGTCCAGGGAAATTCCACTGTTTACGGAAGGGAAAAAAATTTAACAAGGAAAAGACAGAGCGGATACAAGGCTGTTAACATCAGGCAAAGATCACTCGCCCGGACACTTTAACAACCTGGAGAAAAAAACAACAGGGCTTAAAGGATGATCTGATCGATCGGCCCCTGATAGATGACTGGCGTAATGCCGCGACTTGCCACCGCCCTTTCCGCAGCCCTACTGATTCTCGCCATATACACCTTCTGGCAGTCCTGGATAATATCGGCGATCCAGTCACACATGTCCCGATCAAAGTAATCGACCAAAAGGGGCTCAGAAACCCTTTCTCCAACTAATTGCAAGCCGTTCCTGGTCTGCTCGTAGATCAAGAATCTCCTTGCCGTGCCAAAACGCTCGTTCACCACTTTTTTATCACTCGACACAATGGCTATCCGCATATCTCCTCCTTTATCCAGAGAGTTGACCGCCTAGGGCTAGGGACTGAAAATTCCCTTCCACATGGCATTGCTGCCAATGTTAAATACAAGTTATATGCCACCTGCAGCCTTTTCCTCCCGCATGTCCACAACCAACCGTTTTCTCTTTAATAAAGTCGGATAGGCATCTGTACCCGTTACCGGAACAAATCAATTTTTTTCTACCCCAGATCTGTTGCATAATTCAATTTTTTGAACTTTTGCGCTTGACCGCCACTCGTATTGATAATAATGTTTTTTCATATTTCGACTTGGGTAAATTTTTCTCTGGGATCGCTCCCCCGGCAATGACAAAATGATCACCAGACAACAGCGAGGGAAGACAATTGACAAACAACATGAATATCCCCGATGGTTATGTAAAAAAAGAAACTATGTGGCTTGTTGTATTGGCAGCGCTAGCTTTCGGTTTTCTGGCAGGAATTGTTTTCAGTGTTTACAAATCCGGCCCGGCCCCAGCCCCGGTCACCCAGCAGGCTGGCCAGCCGCAAAGTCAGACTCCGCCAGCTGACGCCAAGATGACCCAGACCATACTGGCCCTGGAAAAAGAGGTGATTGCCCATCCGGACAACATTGAAGCTTGGACCCAGCTGGGCAATCACTATTTTGACAGCGACAATCCCGGCAAGGCCATTGAGGCCTACAACAAATCACTTGCTTTAAGTCCAAATAATGCCGACGTGCTGACCGACCTGGGCGTCATGTATCGCCGCAATGGCAGCCCCAACGAGGCGATTGCCGCCTTCGACCGGGCCATAGCGGTTGACACAAATCATGCCACCGCCCGGTTTAACCGCGGCATCGTCCAGCTCTATGACCTGAAAGACCGTGACGGAGCACTCCAGACATGGGAGGAGCTGGTGAAACTTCACCCGGACGCCAAGGCCCCCAATGGCCAGCTCGTCTCGGAAATCATCACAACGGTCAAAGCGCAGTAACCCTCCCTGTTAAGACCTCCTTTTCAAACCAGAGCAGCAGAGCTGCTCTGGTTTTCCCCACTCTTAAAAAAGTTTCCTAAACAGCCTGTTATTGCTATAGTAAAACATCGGGTAAGTGGCCAGCGTGGTCATTTTTCCGGCGAGGTGCCGCTCATGCCGGAATTTTGCTTCACCTCAACACATGACTATTCATGCACATTGTATTTCTTAATCAAACTACTGCGCCGAAGCTGTGAAATCACCTCGCCAATACCCGCTTTCATCACTTTTTGTCCTTGTGGCAGTCATGCTGACCGGCGCTTTTCTGCTGATGTCCACCCATTTCTATTTCCATCATCTTTTGACAAAGCTTGAAAAAACCGTTGCCAACGAAAGGGCAAGACGGATCATCGTGGAGCAGATTGTCAGCGATCTGCAACAGGCAAGTGCCCAGTTTTACCAGATGCTTGCCGAGATGCGGCAGGAAAAACGAAAGATTACCCAGCACCTCATCCAGCAGGAACTTCGCGATATCCGCACCGCCCTCAAGGTCATTGAGAATGGCGGTGTTTTTCACAAGGCTATCCACATGCATTCTTCTCAGGAAGACGAACTGATTGACGAAATTCCCTATGCAAAGACCGGCAAGGAAAGATATCTGATCGAGTTGCTGGAGATCAATCCCCTGCTTGCTGAAATTGAAGAGAAAGTGGCGATACTGGAAAATCTGCTGCTCAGACGTGACAGTTTTCAGGAGTCCGCCCAGCAAAACGGGGGCCTGCTGCAGATAAGGCAAGAACTCCTTCTATTTTTGAAAAATACCGAACCCCTTTTCAACAGAATAAGCGAAGCGGGCAACGGCATCTATTTTATCAACACAAAACGACTGCATGAACTAGATAAGCAGGGAAAAACCCTCGCCAAGAAGTATCAGCTCATTGAGTTAACAATTTTTATTGCCATTTTTACCATCACCTTCTCTTTGTTTTTTGTGCTGGCCCGGAAGATTCTCACCATCAACCGAGAGTTACAACAGGAAATTCTTGAAAAGGAACGGGCGGAAGATCTCATCAGCCGGGCGAAACAGGAGTGGGAACGGACATTTGATGCTGTGCCGGACCCCATCGTCCTGCTCGACAAAGACCATCGCATAATCCGGCTCAACAAAGCCATGGCCGCGCTGGTGGGCAGACCGGTGGAGCAATGTGTCGGCTTAAAATGTCATCAGGTCATGCACGGGTCTGACAGTCCCCCACCGTATTGCCCCCATTCCCTGCTGCTCAATGATCACCGGGAACACAAAACTGTTCAGTTCATGAATCTTTTCGGTATTTTTTTTGAAATTTCCGTTTCCCCCCTGTTCAACCGCGATGGTGAGCTGTGCGGCTCTGTTCATATAGCCCGCGATATCACCGACCAAAAACAGGCTGAAAATGCCCTGCATAAAGCCAATGAGGAACTGGAGCAGAAGGTTGAGCAGAGAACGATCGTCCTGAAACGATTCATCGATGAACTGCAGTATGAAATATCGAGCCGCATCAAGGCTGAGGAGGCCCTATTCCAGACCCAGCACCAGTTGCTGCACGCCGAAAAACTCAGCGCCATCGGCAAACTTTCCGCCTCCATCGCCCATGAGTTCAACAATCCTCTTTTTGCCATTATCAACATTCTCATCGGCGTGCAGCAGAACGAGACCCTTTCCCCGCAAAATGAAAGGATGCTTGAGCTGGCCATCCAGGAATGCGACAGGATGAAGATGCTGATTCAGAACCTGCGGGATTTTAACCGCCCCTCCACCGGCATCCACGTGGCCACGGATATTCACCAGACCATTGACAACATGCTGCTGTTGTGCAAAAAAGAATTCAACGACCGAAAAATCATTGTTGAAAAAAAATTCACCGCCAACATGCCGGCGATCCTGGTGGTCAAAGACCAGATCTGCCAGGTGCTGCTCAATCTCTTGACCAATGCCCGGGATGCCTGCAAAAACGGCGGAACCATCAAGATCAGCACCGAGCTGCTGGAGGACAAGCGGATTGCCATCAGCGTGGAAGACAGCGGCTGCGGTATTGAACCGGATCTTCTTAACAAGATATTCAAACCCTTTTTCACCACCAAGCAGGAACTTGCCGGCACCGGCCTGGGTCTTGCCGTCTCATTGGGCATTATCGAAAAACATGGAGGAACGATCTCGGTGGATTCCCAACTGCGGAAGGGCAGCGTCTTTACCATTACCCTGCCGATCATGCCTGAAAATGATGATCTGAGCGCATACAGCATTCTTATCTAAGGAGCAGACCCTGCCAAGGATGCCGTCTGCACAGCAGGAACTGCCGCCAGATAAGGGGATGCGACCGCTTGGCAGGTTCAAAAGAAAAGCGTCACGGCAAGCCAGCCCAAGGCCTCGCCGAATTCGCAGCTCGCGCCCAGCACATCGCCTGTAACCCCGCCCAGCAGTTCATGGGCACGATAACGCAGCCACAATGACGGCAGCATGGTGATGTAAAACAACGCGGCGACACCTATGAATAGGCTGGTCTGGGAACTGTACGCTGCCAGAACCGGCAGCAGAAACAAAAAACCGATGAAGATCTCCTGCACCGTGATTTGCCCGACAAACATCCGCCCTGTCCCATTTTGGCGGGGATAACGGCTTTTCCAGGCCAGGGTCATCATGGCCCAACGAGAAACTGCCGGCACAAAGGCAAGGCAGACGAAAAGAACAAAGGTGGAAGAATCATTCCATGTCTGCACCAGTGAGAGCAGCGAAGAAAGAGCGGCTGTTTTTAACAGCAGTACCAGGACAATACCCACCACCCCGAAGGCTCCAGTGGCTGAATCCTTCATGATGGCCAGCCTTTTTTCCGCCTCATAGCTGCCGCCCATGCCGTCAAACAGGTCCGCCACCCCATCAAGATGCAGCCCCCTGGTCAACCAGGCTTCAAAGGCCACGAGCAGCACCGCGGCGGCAAAAGGCGCAAGCCCGGCAGCCAGCATCAGCCAGCCGCAGCCAGCCAAGGCAACCCCAATAATCCAGCCGGCCAGCGGAAAGAATGCCCCGCTTCTTGTCAGGGCTTCCTGGGAAACTTCCGTGGTTTTGACCGGAATAATGGTCAAAAAAGATATGGCAACCGCAATGGCGCGCAGCATGTTCTTGTTCCTTGTCCCCCTTACAGCTTATCAGACGCTCACGCCGGCCTCGGCAAACGTGGCCATCTCGTTGATAATTTTCACCCCGGCCTCGATGATGCCCATGGCAAGGGCCGCCCCTGTCCCTTCACCAAGCCGCATATCCAGCTTGAGGATGGGTGTAAGGCCAAGTTTTTCAAAGAAAATGCGGTGTCCCTGTTCAGCCGACATATGACTGAAAAAACAATAGTCAGCCACATTTTCCGCAAGCTGCAGCGCCACCAGCGCCCCGGCACTGGAAATAAAGCCGTCCACCACCACCGCCACCCGGCTGCGGGCGCACTCGAGGATCATGCCGCAGATGGCGGCAATCTCAAGCCCGCCCAAGGCGGCCAGGGTGGCCAGCGGTCCCTGGAGATGCCCTTGGTTTATCGCAAGTGCTCGCTTGATCACCTCGATTTTATGATGGAGAGTGGCGTCATCGATGCCGGTGCCCCTGCCGGTAATTTCTTCCACACGCACAGTAAGCAGGGCGGCAAAGAGGGCTGCCGCCGGGGTGGTGTTGGCGATCCCCATCTCACCGGTTCCCAGGATCCTTGCCCCATTATTGATGGCCTCTCTGGCGGTTTCCACCCCGACAGCTATGGCCTGCAACGCTTCATCAATTGTCATGGCCGGACCTTTGGCCAAGTTCGCCGTGCCGGCCCGCACCTTGCGGGCGATCAGACCATCACCGTTGATTTCCCCGGCCACGCCGACATCGATGACCCACACCTCTGCCCCGGCATGGCGCGCCAGCACATTTACCCCGGCACCCCCCCGCAGAAAATTATAGACCATCTGCCGGGTCACATCCTGGGGCACGCTGCTCACCCCCTCCGCCGCCACGCCATGATCGGCGGCAAAGGTCAGTATGACCTTGCGGCCAAGATCCGGCCGGGTATTGCCCTGGATACCGCATATCCGCCTGGCCAGCACCTCGAGCTCACCCAGGCTCCCCCGGGGCTTGGTCAGATTGTCGAGGCGGGCCTGGGCCTGCTCCATCACCACCCGGTTTACCGGCTGAATCTCCTTTAACAACGCGGCCAAATCATCCCTGCTCGTCAATGCCATAGCCCTCTTTACCCCTTCTGCTGTTGATAGTGAAGCCAGATTTCGTCAATATGTTGCAAGGAGGCCTGCAGATCATCGCTGCGGTAAACCTCCAGGGTTACCACCCCACAATAGGGCACGGCATGCAAAACATCACCAAGCCGGGCGGTGCATGCCTGCTCCCCCGGCCCCAGGGCCCGGTGGTCCTTGCCGTCTCTAAACCCATGATAATGGATATGGCCGGCCCGGGGGATATCGGCAAAAAGCGCGTCCAGTTCCTCGCCCCGGGAAAGACCATGGCCGATATCAACGCACAGGGCAAAACCATGCGCCAGCACCAGTGGCCGTACCTCATTGAAGGGGTAGTCAATATTCTCTACGGCCACCGCCGCCCTCTCCCGACCAAGTTCTTTTTTGAGCCTGCCGAGGAAATCATCGATATTGGCAAGCCCGCGGTCCAGGGCAAGCTCCGGCGACAACGCAAGGTGCAGATCATAGCAGAGCGGGTGGAGGGGGGCAAGCTCCGCCAGCAAGCGGACAATTTCAGCCACCCCCTGCTGCCTGATGACCTCACTGCTGCTGCCGGGCTGAATATCCGTGGGGAGATGAACGGTATAACTGAGATCATGTTCCTGGCTCAGTCCCTCCAACAGCTTGACGTCAATTTTCTGCGGCAGACGGCTGTGCCGGAACGATTCAAAAAAAAGGAGCTGGATATCATCGACCCGGTCGGCCAGGTATCGGACATTTTCCTCAATCCCGGCGGGAATAACAAAAGAAGTGGCACCAACCCTCCAGAGGTATCGACCTTTAATCCTTACCATCTACGGCACAGTCCGATAAGGTGACCAACTCACCAACCCTGTCCTGCCAGGCCAGCGAGAGACCGGTCATCGCCTCTGTCCCTGATTGCAGGGCACCGGCAACCGTTGCATAGGCCAGGTCAGGATCATTATTGGTCTCGCTGATATGGGCAAGGACGACATGCTGCAGCCCGTCATGCAGGAGCTCTGCGACAAAGCGGGCTGCGTCCCCATTGGCCAGATGACCCTGGCTGGAACGAACCCGCTGCTGCAGGTGCAGGGGATAGGGCCCGCTTTTCAGCATGTCGGGATCGTGGTTGCATTCGATAATCAACCCGTTGCAGCCTGCCAGCCGGTGCTGGATCAGCCGTGATACCATGCCGGTGTCGGTGCAGTAACCGAGTGCGCAGGAGCCTGTGTCAATGACAAAACCCACGGGATCAAGACAATCATGGCATACGGCAAAGGGATGAATGTGGAAATGATGGAGATAAAAGCTTGCGCCGGTGAGAAATTCATGAATGGCAGGAACAGCACCAAGCACTTTTGCGGCCGCGGCAAGGGTGCCTTTGTTGGCATAGATCGGCAGGTTGTATTTGCGGGCCAGCACAGCCGCCCCTTTGATGTGGTCGCCGTGGGCATGAGTCAGTAAAATGGCATCAAGGGAGGCTGCCGTCACGCCGATGGCAGCAAGCCTTCTCTCGATCTCCACCCCGGAGAAACCGCTATCGATGAGAAAGGCCCGACCCTGCGCCGCAACATAGGTCGCATTGCCCTTACTGCCGCTGCCAAGTACGCAAAACTGCATCACTCATCCCGTGATCATATGTGGTGCTGGACCCGCTGCAACGACCAGACAATCAGATGCCGGAATGGCCGAACCCGCCATCCCCCCGTTTCGTCTCGTCCAGACCGGCTGCCACCAGCACATGGGCCCGGCAGACAGGCGCCAATACCAATTGGGCAATCCGGTCGCCCCGGTTGATGGTAAATGTTTCCCTGCCGAGATTAATCAACCCCACTTTCACCTCGCCGCGGTAATCCGCGTCAATGGTGCCAGGACTGTTGACCACCGTGATGCCATGCCTGATGGCAAGACCGCTGCGGGGTCGGACCTGCAGTTCAAATCCGGGGGGAATGGCCACGGCGAAACCCGTGGGCACTAGACAGATATCCCCCGGCGCCAGGTGCAGCGGTTCGCGCACCGCGCAGGCCACATCCATGCCGGCGGCCAGCTCCGAGTGATACGCCGGTAAAGGGAGATCAACGCTTTGCCCGGGATCGAGCCAGCGCAATGCAAGAGTAATCCGCTGTGGCATCATCCTGATATTTCCTGCAATTTCAACAAGATTGACTGCGGGCCCCAATGCGTCACGAACCGGATCCGCCGTTCAGCAGATTCCACTGCACATCCCTATCTGACAAGGGGCCAAGCACCGCAGTAGTCATGCCTCGATCGAAAAGGCGCCCGGCCAGCTGCCGCACCTCCTCAGCCTCTACCCTAGTCAGCCCGGCCACTATCTCGTCAAAATCCACATTGCGGCCGAAATAGAGTTCATTTCTGGCGATTCTTGTCATCCGCATCTCCAGATTGTCGGCAGCGAGAAAAAGACCGGTTCTGGCATAATCCTTGGCATTGGCCAGTTCCGCATCTGCTACAGGATGCTGCCGCAGTTTATCAAGCTCCTCGCTGATGACGGCCAACGACTCATTGAGGTTGTCTGGATTGACCCCGAGGTAAATGCCCAGGTAGCCGCTGTCGGCATAGGCATCAAGATAGGAGTGCACCGAGTAGGCCAGCCCCCGCTTTTCCCGTATTTCCTGGAAAAGTCTGGAACTCATGTTGCCGCCCAGCAGAATATTGAGCAGCATCAACTTGTAGCGTTCCTCGGAGGTGACGGCCATACCATAGGTGCCCATTGTCACATGGGCCTGCTCCAGGGGCTTGGTGAATACCTTGCGGACCAGCGGCAATTCATGCGGTTCCCTGCGCTTGCGCCCGGCTCCGTCGTGCCGCTGGAGTGAGGCAAAGGAGGCGGCAAGAAGATCACAGAACTCCTGGTGCTGCACATTGCCCGCCGCGGCAAAAACGACACGGTCAGGGGTATAGTATGATTTCACATGGTCAAGCAGCTTCTGCCTGTCCATGCGGGAAACAACCTCCAGCGGCCCCAGGATGGTATTGCCCAGCGGGTGATGGCCCCAGAGCAGCCCTTCAAACAGCTCATGCACCTGCTCTTCAGGGGTGTCTTCCACCATGCTGATTTCCTGCATGATAACCTGGCGCTCCCGCTCTATCTCCTCATCGGCAAAGAGAGAGTTGAGGAAAAAATCAGCCAACAGGTCGACAAGACGCGCTAGCTGACTGTCCAGCACCATCCCGTAAAAACAGGTAGCGTCCTTGCTGGTAAAGGCATTGGACATGCCGCCAAGCACGTCGAGTTCCATGGCGATCTGACTGGCCGAGCGGCTTGCCGTGCCTTTAAAAAGCATATGTTCGACAAAGTGGGAACAGCCGTTGGTCAGATCATGCTCATCCCGGGCCCCGACATCAACCCAAATACCGACACAGACCGTCCTGGCATGGGGTATATGCTCGCTGACCACACGTACCCCATTGGCAAAAACCGTTTTATGATACATTGGCGGCAAAGATTTTTAACCAGCCAGTTCAGCCATGGCCGCCTTGCGGCTGAGGCGGATCTTGCCCCGCTGGTCCACGTTGAGAACCTTGACCATGACCTCGTCACCTTCCTTCAGGATATCCGACACCTTCTCCACCCGCTTGTCTTCCAGTTCAGAGATATGAACCAGACCGTCGGTTCCGGGCAGAATCTCGACAAAAGCGCCGAAATCGACGATCTTCTGCACTGTCCCTTTGTAAATCTTGCCGATTTCCACCTCTGCCGTGATCTCATGCACCCGGTCATAGACCTGCTGACCGACAATACCGTCCGGGGCGAAAATCATGACCTTACCGGAATCCTCAACATCGATCTTTACCCCGTATTCAGCGGTAATGGCCTTGATCATCTTGCCCCCTGGGCCGATAAGATCGCGGATCTTGTCAGGGTTAATCTGCATGGAGAAAATCTTCGGCGCATGTTCAGGCAGCGTCGCCCGCGGCTCCTTAATGGCCTCGGCCATCTTCCCCAGAATATGCAAACGTCCGGCTTTGGCCTGATCCAAGGCCTTGGTCATGATCTCCCGGGATATGCCTTCAATCTTGATATCCATCTGCAGGGCTGTGATGCCGTCAGCCGTGCCGCACACCTTGAAATCCATATCGCCGAGATGATCTTCATCACCTAAAATATCGGAGAGTACCGCAATGGTCTCGCCGTCCTTGATCAAGCCCATGGCAACGCCGGAAACCGGCTTCTTTATGGGAACGCCCGCATCCATCAGGGAAAGGCAGCCGCCGCACACCGTGGCCATGGAGGAAGAGCCGTTGGACTCCATCACATCGGAGACAATGCGGATCGTATAGGGGAAGCTGCCCACATCCGGCAACACCGCCTGGATGGCGCGGGTGGCCAAGGCGCCATGACCGATATCCCTTCTGCTCGGTCCGCGCATGAAGCGAACCTCGCCGACACAGAAGGGGGGAAAGTTGTAGTGGAGCATGAAGGGCAGATTTTCCATGCCCCCCAGGGTCTCCACCCGCTGCTCATCCTCACCGCTGCCCAGGGTGGTGGAAACAAGGGCCTGGGTTTCACCGCGGGTAAACAGGGCGGAACCATGGGCCCGGGGCAGGATGGCGATTTCGCTGCTGATGTTCCGGATATCCGCAAAACCACGACCGTCAATCCGCTTGCCTTGCTTGACGATCATGTCGCGCATCATGACCTTTTGCAGGTCATGGAGGATTCCCTTGGCCACACGGTGACTGGCGAAGTTCTCGTCCTTTTCCAGTTCGGCAAGAACCTCCTTCTCCAGTTCCTGGTAAAGATCCCCTCGCTTTATTTTATCGGCGGTGGTAATCACCTGCTGCATGCCGGCGCTGGCGATCTCGGCGATTTTCTTCTGCAAGGTCTCATCAAGTACCGGCACTTCAACCTTGATCTGCTCGCGGCCAACCTCCTGGCGCAGGATCTCCTGAATGTCCAGGAGCGGCTGCAGCCCTTGATGTCCGAAATAAATACCGGACAACACCTCCTCCTCGGAGAGGTTGTCGGCACCGCCCTCGACCATGACCACCGCATTGCGGCTGCCGGCCACAATCAGATCCATCCGGGACTGGGTCAGCTGTTGCTTGGAGGGATTGAGCACGTACTCTCCATCAATATAGCCGACCCGCACTCCGGCAATCGGGCCGAGGAAGGGAATGTCGGATACGGTCAAGGCGGCGGAGGCGCCTACCATGGCCATAATGTCCGGATCATTCTCCTTGTCGGCCGAAAGGACCATGGCAATGATCTGCGTTTCATTGGTATAGCCCGGGGCAAACAACGGGCGCAACGGACGATCAATGAAACGGCAGGTCAAGGTTTCCTTCTCCGTAGGCCGGCCGATCTCCCGGCGGAAGTAACTGCCGGGAATTCTCCCCACTGCGTAAAACCGCTCCTGATACTCTACAGTGAGCGGGAAGAAATCAATATCAGGCTTTGCCTCTTTGGCCGCAGTGGCCGTGACAAGCACAACGCTGTCCCCATAGGCAACGACAACCGCCCCATTTGCCTGCTTGGCTATTTTCCCGGTTTCAATGGAAAGTATGCGTCCGCCAATTTCTACTTCAACTTTTTTATACATTCATTCACCTTTCGGATTACGAACTACGACTGAACAATAAAGAGCACGTGCAGCACCCGGCAACGCAAACTCAGATCGCAAGGCAGACAGGACAGCTTGCGTAAGCTTGAGCCAGGGGCCTGCCGGCACGGCACTTTATTCCTCAGGCCTAATTCGTAACCCGTTTTTAAATAATAAAAGTCCAGGATTCGTTAGAATCCTGGACCATTGACAATATCCTCACCGGCCACATGGCTGAACATAAAGATATTGCAGCAAAAAAACACCATACATCGGCGTACTCCGCAGGGCAAGACGCAAAGAATGACAGATTCTGCGCGCCTCGTGCGGATTCGTTTTTTATCGGCTCTGGGCCAATAAACGGTTTGTTATTTGCGGATACCGAGTTCCTTGATGACCTGGCGGTATCTATCCAGATTTTTCCCTTTCAGGTAGTTCAGCAGCCTTCTTCTCTGCCCGACAAGCTTCAACAGACCGCGGCGTGAATGGTGGTCCTTCTTGTGGGTTTGAAAATGCTCGGTCAGATAGGTAATCCGGGCGCTGAGCAGCGCGACCTGAACCTCGGGCGAGCCGGTATCATCTTTGTGGGTTGCAAATTTCTCAATAAGTTCTTGCTTCTGAGCGGGTTCCAGTGACACGATTATATCCTCCTACCAAATAATAGACATTCGTTCATTAAGATATTACACGTTATTCAAACATCCTGCGATCACATCATCAACAGGAAGCATATTTTTCAGCAAAAGTTCGCAAGCCGCCTGCCGCTCCTGCATCAAGGCCTCACCCGGCAGGGCGTTCGCCACGGTAAAACGACCGTTGCGCAATCTTCTCAGTTCGACAAGGTGAGCGCCGCAGCCAAGGGAGGTACCGATATCGGCCGCCAAGGTCCGAATATACGTCCCCTTGCCGCATACCACCCGGATGCGCAGCAGATCATTCTGCCAGTCAAGCGCTTCAATTTCCCTGATGAAAACCGGCCTCGGTTCCTTTTCAACCTTTATGCCCTTCCTGGCATAATAATACAAGGGTTTTCCCTGATATTTCAAGGCAGAGAACAGCGGCGGCTGCTGAAGCTGCTCGCCGATAAACGCCGCCAGACAGGCATCAATGCCCGCCTTGCTCAGCCCGATGACATCATGCTGGCTGATCACCGTCCCGGTCAGATCCTGACTGTCAGTCTCAACCCCGAGCTTCAAGGTGGCGCTGTACTCCTTTTCCCCGTCCATAAGCTGAGGAATGATCCTGGTGGCCGGGCGGCCTGCACAGATGATAAGCAGGCCTGAAGCAAAAGGATCAAGGGTGCCGGTGTGCCCCACCTTCTTGATCTGCAAAGCCCGTTTGACCAACTGTACCATTTTAAAGGAGGTAGGGCCAACTGGTTTATCTATCAGGAAAACTCCCGGCGGAACCGCTTGCATCTACTTCTGGGGCGTTGCCAGCAGGACATGCAACTCAGCCAAAAGCTCCTTGTGCACTTCGGCAAAAGTTTTACCGTGCGACTTGAAACCCGCGGCATTACGGTGCCCCCCTCCGCCAAACACCCGCGCCACCTGCGCCACATCATATTGCGCTTTGGAACGCAGGCTCACCCCGATATGCCCTTTTGCTTCTTTAATAAAGGCGGCAACTTTTACCGTTTCAAGGGACCGGGGGTAATTGATGAATAACTCCGTGTCCGCGGCAGTGGTGCCGGTCTTTTCATACATTTCCCGGGTCACGGTTATCACCGCCAGCTGCTCCTCCTCATAAAGCGTTAAGGTCGCCAGTACTTCCTGAAGAAGCTGCAAACGGTTCCGGGTAAAGTTATCAAAAATTTTCCCTGATATCTCGGCAGGCTTGACCCCCCTGGCTATCAAATCCCCGGCAATGCGCAGGGTATCGGCGGATGTTGACGCATACTTGAATGAGCCGGTATCGGATACAATGGCGGAATAAAGACAATAGGCAGTGTCATAGTCAATGTTGGCGCCCATGGACTGGGCCAGTTCATACACCATCTCGCCTGTTGATGATTTGCCGGCGTCAACCCAGCGGATATCACCGAAATTCTTATGGCCCGTGTGATGATCAAGGACCACAAAGGGATGAATATTGAGCAGATAGTCCTTTACCTTACCCAGCCGCATGTCATCGCCGCAATCCAAGGCCACGCCGCAGTCAAATTGATCAAGTTCCGGCAGGCCGATGCTCAGCTTGTCGGAGCCGGGCAGAAACTCAAGAATATAATGCGCCGGCTCCTCGCTGTAAAGATAGACCCTCTTGCCCATGGCCCGTAAAATATTACCCAGGGCGAGCTGGGCTCCCAACGCATCGGCATCGGGAAAGACATGCGTTGCAATGAGAACATTTCCGGCCTGGCGCAGGACAGGAATGATTTCAGACAGAGCCTGGTTCATTTTCGCTGGCTATCTCCTGAAAGATTTTTTGCATCTTCTCATCATACTCTATTGACGGGTCAGAAAAAAAGACTAATTCCGGCACATACCGCATCTGCAGCGCCTTGGCCAGGTAGCTGCGCATAAAACCTTTTGCCCTCTGCAACCCGGAACTCACCTTATTGGCCATTTCCGGTGCGCAGGCATAATAGATCTTGGCCCGGCTCAAATCATTGCTCACTTCCACATGGATAATGGTGACATTCTGCAGAGCAGGGTCCTTCACATTATAGAGGAGCAGGGCGGATATCTCATTTCTGATCGCCTCCGCCACCCTGACCGGACGCCTCTTAGGCGTGGATGCCAGCCCGTCAGGCAACTTGAATCGTGATCTGTCCTTTGCTGCGGCCATAACGTTGCCTTGCAGAGGAGGGCTTACAGCTCCGCCTCTGTCTTCTCCATGATAAAACCCTCAAGCTGGTCACCCACCTTGATGTCATTGTAATTTTCTATGCCCACGCCGCACTCATACCCTGCCTGTACTTCCTTTGCATCATCCTTAAAGCGTTTAAGGGATGATATCCTACCGGTGAAGACTACGATCCCGTCCCGCAGAAGACGCACATGGGCATTGCGCTCAATCCTGCCATCCAGCACATAACAGCCTGCGATTGTCCCGATTTTGGGGACATGGAAAGTCTCCCGGACCTCAACCTTGCCAATAACCTTTTCCTCAAAGGTCGGTTCAAGCAGGCCGACCATGGCCTTCTTGATATCATCCAAGGCATGATAAATAACGTCATAGAAACGCAGATCAACATTTTCGGCTTTGGCCAGATCTGCCACCTTGCCGCTCGGTCGCACATTAAAGCCGATGATCAGGGCATCTGAAGCAGCCGCCAGCAGAACGTCGGATTCGATGATTGTACCGGTGCCGGCATGCAGAATCTTCACCTTGATCGCATCCGTGCTCAACTCCTGAATAGCCTTGCCAAAGGCCTCCAGGGTACCCTGCACATCAGCGCGCAGCACAACCCGCAGCTCTTTCACCTCACCTTCCTGCAGCTTCTCAAAGAGATTTTCCAGGGAAATCTTCGTGCTGCTGGCAAGTTCCGTCTCACGGCTCTTCAACTGCCTGTCGCTGCTGACGCTTCTTGCCATTTTCTCATCCGGCACAACCACAAATTCATCGCCGGCCTTGGGCACTCCGCTCAGTCCCTGGATCTCGACCGGCATTGACGGGCCAGCCTCATTGATTTTGCGGCCCTTGTCGTCCGTCAGCGACCGTACCTTGCCGTGATAAATACCGGCGACAAAATGGTCCCCGACCCGCAATGTTCCATGCTGGATAAGCACCGTGGCCACGGGACCCCGGCCTTTGTGTAGTTGGGCCTCAATAACCCAGCCCTTGGCCCGCCGCTTCGGATCGGCCTTCAGCTCCAGAATCTCGGTCTGCAGGATGATGCTTTCCACCAGCTCATCTATGCCTATACCCTGTTTGGCCGATGTTTCACAATAAATTGTCTCACCGCCCCATTCTTCCGGCACCAGATTGAGTTCAGCCAGCTCACGTTTCACCCTGGCCGGATCCGCATCTGGCTTATCAATCTTATTGACGGCGACCAGGATCGGCACTCCCGCTGCCTTGGCATGGTTGATTGCCTCCTTGGTCTGATCCATGACCCCGTCGTCTGCGGCAACAACCAGCACGACCACGTCAGTGACCTGGGCGCCGCGGGAACGCATTTCGGTAAACGCCGCATGGCCAGGCGTGTCAAGAAAGACCAGATCGCCCTTCAGGGAACGCACATAATGGGCACCAATATGCTGGGTGATGCCGCCCGCCTCGCCGGCTGCGACATCGGTATTGCGGATGGCGTCAAGGATGGATGTTTTGCCGTGATCAACATGGCCCATAACCGTGACAACTGGAGGCCGGGGAATCGCCATGCCGCCGCTTTCCGACTCTTCAAAATTGATGATGGACTGTTCTTCAGTAACGCCCTGTTCCACCTCAAAACCGAAATCAGCGGCAACAAGCATTGCCGTATCCACATCAAGGGCCTGATTGACCGTGGCCATGATGCCGAGGCCGATGAGCTTTGCGATAATCTCACTGGCCTTTACCCCCATGCGGTGGGCAAGGTCGCCGACGGAAATAGTCTCCAGCACCTTGATGCGCTTCTTGATAGCTTTTGTTTCACTGACAAGCAGCTCGGCATCATCACGTTTCTTCTTCTTATGGCCGCCGCCCCTGTGCCCACGGATAACGCGCACCCCGGAGGCGATGCGTGCCCCTAGCTGGCCGATTTCATCCACATCCACGTCAACCCCGTCTTTTCTCTTGGCGCCTTTCTTGAAACGGGCAAGACCCGGCTCAGGACTGAACTTCACAAAGCGTTTTCCCTTCTTGGCTTTGCCTTTGCCTTTGCCGAGATCTTCATCAACAACTGCTTCGGGTTCAATTTCCGGGCGCACAACAACTTTCGGCTTCTTCGGCTTTTCAATCTTTTTGGCACGCAGCTTGGTTTCGTCAACGGGGAGAGGAATTTCCGTCCGCCCGATGATTTTGGCCAGCCCCTTTTTCCGCTTGGGCAAGGGTGCGATTTCTTCTCTCTTCTGCACCTCGTCTGCCAGCGTAATCACCTCCTGCGATTCAGCAGACACCGCCTCATCCCGCAGGCTCTCTTCCGGCGCCAGCTCCAGCGGTTCATGCTCGGGCAGGCTTTCCTTTTCAGGCGCAGCCGCGGCCGCTGATTCGGGCATAACTCCTTCTGACCCTTCCGGCACTGCCCCTTTCTTTTCAGGGATCTGCTCCACGATTACGCCTGAAACCTCAACTGCGGGCGGCTCGGAGGATGTGACTTCCTTTTCCTCTGCGGCAACAGGCGGCTCAACAATAACCCTTTTTGCCTTGCTCGGAGCAGCAGACGCTTCCGGAACGGTCTTTTCCCCGGTCAGCGTAGCAGCCTCTTGCACGGACGGCTTTTCTTCTGTCGTCGGCATAATTGGCTGCGGCTTAAACTCATCTGCCGGTTCAATCCTTGTTTCCGGAGCAATAACCTCTGGCGCTTCCTTATCCAGGGTTTCTTCAGCTACTTCCGGAACCGCATGGGTCCGCCTGCGGATAATCGTAGTACGGCCTTTGCTCTCAATTCTTTTTTCTTGTACCTCGACCTTTTTAAAACCCAGTCTGGTGCGGATTTCTTCAGCCATATCATCTTCAAGAGTGGAGTTATAGGCTCGAACATTGTAGCCTAATTCAATGAGTTGCGCAGTCAGAGTCTTACTTTCAACCCCGGCTTCTTTCGCCAACTCGTATACCCGGATTTTTCCCATTATGTGCTCCTGATACTTCCCTGCTGCTCTATTTTACAGCTAACTTTTCATAAAGGTGTTCATCAAGGACATGCTATCATCTTGCCACAGCGGACTAACACAGTGCAGTGCTCTGGCCAGTTTTTTTGCTTTTTTGATCAGATCGCGCAGACATTTTTCCTGCCGGCAGCAATAAGCTCCCCTGCCGGTAAGCCTGCATTGATCATCAACAGCTATTTGGCCATTAACAACTGCAAATCGTACGAAATGATGTTTTTGTCCCTTTTTTCCACACCCGAGACATGTCCTGATCGGCGCTATTTTTTCCCCCTGCCGACACACCTGTTACAGCTTCCCGCCCATCGCCGGGTCGAGAGTGTTTTCCATGCCTGCTTCCTGCGAGTCAGCTGCATTCAGAGATCTACTGGCCTCATCCTTGAGAATCTGCGCGTCATCTTCGCCAAATCCCACCAGTTGCATCAGGTCAGCCACCTCAGCGCTAGCCAGTTCCTGGGCCGAGTTTATTCCGCCATCATAAAGAGTTTCGGCCAGTTTTTCATTCATGCCGCGGATACGCATCATGGATTGGAAACCCGTCTCCATCATCTTGGCATAGCGCTGCTCGCTCTTCACATCAATGCGCCAACTAAGCAACTGGGAGGCCAACCGGACATTCTGCCCCTGCCTGCCGATGGCAAGCGAAAGCTGATCATCCGGCACGACAACAAGCAACGTCTTTTTGTCCTCATCAACAACAACCATGGAAACCTGGGCTGGAGCCAGGGCGTTTGATACATACTTTGCCGGATCAGGGCTCCAGGGAACGATGTCTATCTTTTCGCCCTGCAGCTCCTGCACCACATTCTGCACCCGGGATCCCTTCATGCCAACGCAGGCCCCAACCGGATCAACATCAGGCTCGGATGAGGCGACGGCAATTTTTGCCCTCGATCCCGGTTCACGGCAGGCATTAATGATCTTAACTATCCCCTCGGCGATTTCCGGCACCTCCATCTCAAAGAGCTTCACCAAAAATTCATTGCAGGTGCGGCTTAAAATCAACTGATGGTCACGGACATCCTGCCGGACCTCCATGAGATAGGCGCGTATCCGGTCACCCTGTCTATAGGAGCGCCTGGGCATCTGTTCTTTTTTCGGCAGCAAGGCATCCGTTCTGCCCAGATTAATGATCATATTGCCCCGCTCGAAGCGCTGAACTATGCCGTTAACGATTTCACCCTTGCGGTCCCGGTACATATCAAAGATAACGTCCCGCTCAGCATCCTTCATTTTCTGAATGATCACCTGTTTTGCCGATTGGGCGGCGATACGGCCGAGATCGGAAACATTTTCCATCTTAGAGCCCAATTCGTCTCCGAGTTCGACCTCAGGATCAAGGCGCATGGCCTCAAGAATTGAGACCTCGGTCTGCTCATCCTCAACCCGTTCAACAACCTTGCGGAACTGGAAAAGTTCAACTTCGCCAAATTCATCATTGTATTTGACTTCTATATCCCGCCGCAGCCCATACCTTTTTTTGGCGGCAGACAGCACAGCCTCTTCCAGCGCCTCAACAAGAAGCTGCCTATCAATCCCCTTGTCCCGGCTGATCTGGTCAATAATTCTCTTTAAATCTGATAACATCATCATTCTCCACAATATCAACCCATACAGGCTGTTATAACGGGTGAAACCGGCAAAAATATCGTAAAAAACCGCGCAGGCTCCTGTTTAAAACTCAATTTCAAGCCTTGCTTTACTTATCCCGCTTACAGGATAAGACATAAGACCGGCATCACTTTGCAACAAGAGAATGCCGTCCTGTACATCCTGAATGATTCCTGTTTGGGTAAGACATTCACCGTCAGCTTCTACTGTAAGCTTGACCTTTTCGCCCTTGTTTCTACGGAAATCCTGCTCTGTCTTCAGAGGACGATCAAGGCCAGGAGATGACACCTCCAGGCAGTACTTTTGCGGGATCAAATCCTCCACATCCAGGATATGACTCAACTCCCGACTCACCTTCGCGCAATCATCCACAGACGTGCCGCCTTGTTTATAAATTACAACCCGGAGTACCCAGCCAACAGACTCCTGGCGAAATTGCACCTCAACCAGTTCTAAACAGTTTTCCGCAAGAACAGGCTCTATCAATCGTCCGACTTCTTCAACTATATGATCTTTCAGTGAAGGCATACAACCCGCACAATCTGCCTATGTTAAAAATAAAAAAAGCGGGCATAGCCCACTTTCTCTTCAGATGGCGGCAGGAACGGCCATCCACTCTCAAGGTTTCGGCACCCGGTCGACAACATGCACACCCACCCACCAGGAAAAAGGCCTGATCTTTTTTGTGCATCAACCAAGGGTGCACAATGATGACAGAATAATCCGACCACCATACACAAGGATTAATCCCGCAACAAGCCACCGAACTCGCGATACTTTATTGGAGCGGACAACGGGGTTCGAACCCGCGACACCAAGCTTGGGAAGCTTGTACTCTACCAGCTGAGCTATGTCCGCTCATAGGTTAATTTTATACTATACTCAATTTTTTTAACTTGTCAAGCAGACTGTCAGGAGGGGGGCAAGATGCAATCGCTTTTGCCGTTAATATGGGGCAAGGGAGTATGGGATTACCTTGCGGAACGTTACGGATTATAAAAAAAGGCAGAGCAAATCCAACCATCTGATTCACTCTGCCTGATCAAGAAACGGATATTAGAGTATGTTGCGAACAGCTGTCTCCGCAACTGCAAGCAGCTGTTTGGGTGCTACACCCATAAAGATAATGACGGCAATTAAAGCAATACTAACACATCGGGTTAACAGATCGACTGGCACATCCGGTCTTTCTTCAGGTGCACTACAGAATGCAACTCGAACCACTGATAAATAATAGTAAATAGCTATGGCAGTATTCAGCGCCGCAAGGATGACTAATGCAAGATGACCATCCCGCAGAGCGCCGGTAAGAAGCATGAATTTCCCCATGAAGCCGACAAAAGGCGGAATACCGGCCAGCGCCATCATCCCAACCAACAGGGTCAAGGCAAGCAGCGGAGCCCGCTTATAGAGACCGCTCATATCATCAATACTGACGTTTTCACCATTTTTTGAAACCTTGCAGATCACCAGAAAGCATGCAAGATTCATAAAAACATAACCGGCGATATAATACATTGATGTAGCGTAACCGGTATCTTTCAAGGTAAGCATGCCAAGCAGAACAAATCCTGCATGGGAAATACCGGAAAAACCGAGCATACGTTTAATGTCTGTTTGTACCAGAGCTGACAGGTTGCCGTAAAACATGGAACAAACCGCAAGCACCATCAGCATATTGACCACCGCCTCTCCGCCCGTGGGGGCAACCAGGGTGGTGATGCGGATGAGAATTGCCACTGCCCCGAGTTTAGGAATGGATGCAATGAAGGCCGTTGTGGCATTGGATGCACCCTGGTAGACATCAGGCACCCAGAAATGAAAGGGGAAAACCGCAAGCTTATAAAAGAATCCCGACATAAGCAGAGCAATGGCCAGCAATGCTGTAGGCGTTGCCACTAAACCATGCATCTTGGGTACCAGTTCACTGAAATAAGTCGTACCGGTCATGCCGAAAATAAAGCTCATGCCATAAAGCATGGTGCCTGTGGCAACAACACCGAAAAGAATATATTTAATCGCCGCTTCCATCTGCATCTTCATGCCGCCATGGTCATCACGCATCGGCACCATCAGGTAAAGAGAATAGGAAGAGAGTTCAAGGGCGATAAAGAGAGAGAGAAGCTCCACGCTGCTGACCAGCATCATCAGGCCCAAAGTGCTGAGAATCATAAAGAGAAAATATTCTGGCCGCAGACGGTCATTTACTCCTTTCAATTCACCGCTGAAAAGAAGAACGGCTACAAGTCCGATGGAGATGGCCAACTTAAAGAGCTGCGAAAACATATCGATACGATAGGCGTCGTAAAAAAGACTGCCTTTCATCTGCAGGGTGGCAAGGCTCAAAAAGCATGCAGCAATGGCCAGCACCAGCGAGGCGTGTTTCGCCAGATTTCCTTTCCCCTGCCCGAGACAGAGACAGAAGAGAACCAGACTCCCAATCAGCATTAATAACTCTGGTGCGAACAACATGTGTAATCCTTATACTGTGAAATCAGCTTGCCTTAATAATTCACTACGCGGTCAAATCACCAACGTCGCCTCAACAATTGTCACGGCACAATGTTCATAGCAACCTGGGCCGTTTTGGCTACATTCACCTGCTGTATCAAATAATCAACGCTTGTATGCATGACGTTTAAAAATGGTTCCGGAGCCAGACCAATCCAGAATACAAAGCAGAGAAGAGGAGCGAGGGTAACAATCTCGCGAACATTCAGATCAGCCAGATCGGGCCGGCCAGGACCTTTGAAAAGTACATACTGGAGGAGCCGCATCATGTAAGCTGCCGCCAGAATGGCGCCGGGAATGGCGGCACCGGCAATAATCTTATTGACACTGAACGCCCCGGCAAGTACCAGAAATTCGCCGACAAAACTGTTTGTTGCCGGAAAGGCCAGGGATGACAGTGAAAAAACAGTCAGAAAGGAAACAAAAATCGGCAGATTCTGGGCTATGCCTGAATGATCGGCAATTTCACGACTGTGTGTTCTCTCATACATCATGCCAACACAGAGAAAGAGGGCGCCGGTGGTCACGCCATGATTGATCATCTGCAGGATCGCACCTTCCAGCCCTTGGCGATTCAGGAAGAAAATGCCTAGGGTGACAAATCCCATATGTCCCACACTGGAGTAAGCGATCAGCTTCTTCATGTCTGATTGGGCCAGGGCAGTAAAGCCGCCATAGAGGATAGCGACAACCGACATCCACAGGACATAGGGGCCAAGGTTAAGGGTTGCCAGCGGGGTAATGGGCAGACAGAAACGCAGAAATCCATAGGTACCCATCTTCAGCAGGATACTGGCCAGTATCACACTGCCTGCAGTGGGGGCCTCAACATGGGCGGCTGGCAACCATGTATGGAAGGGAAACATCGGAACCTTGATGGCAAAGGCCAGGAAGAATGCGAGGAATACCCAGATCTGAAAGGTGCAGCTGTATTCCTGTCCCATCATCATGGGAATGCTGAAGGTGCCGGTCTTGAGGTAGAGGGCGATGATGGCAACAAGAAGCATGACCGAACCTGCCAGGGTATAGAGAAAGAACTTGATTGACGCATAGATCTTTCGCGGCCCGCCCCAGACGCCAATGAGCAGATACATCGGGATCAGCATGGCTTCCCAGAGAATATAGAAGAGGACGAAGTCGAGGGCCATGAAAACACCGAGCATGGCCGTTTCCATGAGCAGCAGACAGACCATGAACTCTTTTATTCTTATCTTGATATATGTCCAGGAACCGAGAACACATAAGGGCATGATCAGGGTCGTCAGCAACACCAGCAGCAGGCTGATGCCGTCAATGCCTAATGTATAATTGATATTTAACGATGGTATCCAGCTTACATGCTCACCGAATTGATACCTGGCTGTGGTTGCGTCAAACCGTGAATAGAGGGGAAGGGAGATTGCCGCTGTTACCGAGGTGACGGCCATTGCCCAGATCCGTTGCACATTTTCCCCCGGCAGAAAAAGCAGGACTAAAGCCCCTGCCAACGGGAGAAATACGATGGTGCTCAAAAGGGGAAACCCTTCATTCATTATTAAAAAATCCATTCCCACTATCCTCTATTCAATATATTACAGAGAGAGTTTACCGTTCGATCCCTCAAACAAAAACGAAGATCAGCACTGCAGCAGCAGCTACTGACGCTGCAAAGAATATATTGTATTGTATATTTCCTGCCTGAACCTTCCGCACGACCCCCCCAAGAGAACGGACAGATCTGGCCGAACCGTCCAACGCACCATCTATGGCATTCCAGTCAAACCAAGACCAGAATCGGGCAATTGTCATAAGGGAGAACAGGCCTACATAGCGATATATTTCGCCGACACAGCTGTCAATGAACTGAAAAATCCGGCTGTCAACCCACATGAAGCCGCGACCGGCCATCCGGTAGAACCAGTCGAGATCAAGACTGATGGTGGCTGTGGGCTCCATGAACCTTTTCAGCACAAAGAACATCACGCCTGTACCACCTATGATCTGCAGCGTTTCCGACAGATGATAGGCCGTATAGGGATGGTATGCAACCGGGAAGGGCAACATATTGTAGAGATAAGGCGTATAACAGCCGATAAAGGCGCACATAACTGCGGCGACAGCCATGGCGGCCTGCATGTTCCAGGGCGGATCAGCAGCCTTTTCCCACCTTTCACTGGTGCAGTTGTTTTTACCAAACCAGATATAGTAGGGAACCTTCAGCCCAGCCAGCAGGAAGGTGCCACCGGAAGCGAGCAACAGAGCAAACCCGGCCCAGTAATGGTGTTCCGCAAGTCCTGCGGAAATAATCATTGATTTACTGACAAACCCGCTGAACAGCGGGAAACCGGCAATGGATAGACCACCGATCAGGGTAAAGAAAAAGGTGCGGGGCATTTTTTTATACAACCCGCCCAGCTCATTGAGCTTGCAGGTGCCGGCCATGTAAAGCACCGAACCGGTACCCATGAACAGCAGACCATTATATAGGATGTGGGCAAAGGCATGGGCACAGGCGCCGTTAATGGCGAGATTTGTCCCAATGCCAACCCCCACTACCATGTAGCCGACCTGGCTCACCGTATCCCAGGCGAATATCCGCCGACCGTCGTTTTCTATCACGCCGTAAACCACACCGTACAGAGCCATGACGGCTCCCAGCGGTATGAGGATCTCCATCCCGGCAAAGCCGCGAGCCAGTACATAAATAGCTGTTTTGGTGGTAAAGGCGCACATGAACACGGCACCGGCCACGCTGGCCTCGGCATAGGCATCCGGCAGCCATGAATGAAAGGGCGGCACGGCGGCGTTGACGATGAAGCCGATCAGAATCAGATAGGTGGCAAGACTAGGGGTATCAACGCCAAGCGGAACAAAGGAGAGGTCACCACCGGTGTTGTAATAACGCAGCACAAACCCGGCTAACAGGAACAGCCCGCCTATGGTATGAATAAGCAAATATCGGTATCCGGTAGCCAGAGACTGGGGCCCTCGCCTGAACCAGACCAGAAAGACCGAGGCAAAGGCCATGAGTTCCCAGAAGAGGAAGAGAACAACATAGTCACCGCAGAATATAACGCCGAGGGAACCGGCCACATAAAACCAGGCGGCTATATGCTGGGCGTCCTCTTCGACATTCAGGGCAAACAATGTGCCGATGATACACATGAGGGACATGATGTAGCCAAAAATCTGGCTGAGGTTGTCAACCCGTCCGAAGATCAGTTGCCAATCAATGAACTGCACAACACCGTGAACACCCTTGTTCATTGCCAGCACTGATAAAAATGTCAGAACCGGCACAAGCAGGAGATACGGTTTCCTGATTGGCCCTTTCATTAAGGGCAGAATGAGTCCGCCGATGATAAGGATAAGTGCGGGATGCAGCCAAAAATTATTCATCGTAATAATCCTCACGGGTCATGATTCCCAGGCGTCCGAGGAACCTGGACACGACAATAAGCAGAGCGCCACCGATCAGTCCAAAGAAGCTCCAGAAAAAAGGTATTTTTTCCATCTTGAGATGAGCATGACTCAAATCAATCATAAATGATCCCCAAAGAGCTATTACGCCGATCAAAATCAAACAGGCAATAATAACGATTTTGAGGCGTTCGCGGAAGAATTCAATCAAGCTAATCATCCTATCACCGCCTTAACAAAATTCATGAAAAAATTCGGATAGATACCAATAATGACCGATATAAGTGACGCTGTACAGAGCGGGATAACCATACTCAACGGTGCCTCTTTGATCCCCTCATACTGTTCGCCGGCCGGACGTTTGCCGAAAAAGGCCTTATAGGCAACCGGTGCAAAATAACCAACATTAAGTAAGGTACTGGCAAGCAATACCAGAATAATACCCAAGGACCCGGACTCGATGGTGCCGACCAGCAGTTCCCATTTGGTCACAAAGCCCGCAACCGGAGGCGCGCCGATCATGCTGAGGGATGCCACGGCAAAGGCGCCGAAGGTAAACGGCATTGTCCTGGCCAACCCACCCATCTCAGAGATATTCTTTTTATGTGTGGCGACATAGATGGCGCCGGCACAAAAGAACAGTGTGATCTTGGAAAAGGCGTGATTGGCGATATGGATAAGCCCACCGGCAATGCCGTGGGGAGTAAGCAGACAAACGCCAAGAATAATATAGGAAAGCTGACTGACCGTGGAATAGGCAAGCCGGGCTTTCAGATTGTCTTTGGTCAAGGCGATGACGGATGCCATGACAACGGTGAAACCGACAAAGTAGGCAGTGGGTAATCCCAGGTTCAGCGAACTCATCAGATCCACCCCGAAACCGTACAGCATCATCCTGGTGGTACAGAAGACACCGACCTTAACAACTGCCACGGCATGCAGGAGCGCACTGACTGGGGTAGGGGCAACCATGGCGCCTGGCAACCAGTGATGAAAGGGCATCACGCCGTTCTTGGCAAAACCGAAGAGACAGAAGATGAAAAGCATGGTAACAATGGCTGAGTTGGCATCGGCCGGGAACATGCCCTCATGAATGTTATGGGGGAAATCAAGCGAACCGGTCATCACATAGATGAGCGCCAGGGAGGGCAACAGAAATCCTTTGGCCGTGGTCGTCAGGTAAACAATGTATTTCTTGGCGCCCTCATAGGCCTCTTCATCCTGATGATGCGCAACCAGTGGATAGGTGCAGACACTGACGATCTCATAGAAGAGATACAAGGTAAAAAGATTGTCCGAAAAGGCCACGCCTATGGCGCCGAATATCGCTATGGCAAAGCAGGTATTGAACCGTGTCTGGGCATGTTCATGCAGTCCCCGCATATAGCCCATGGAGTAAAAGGCGGCGGCAATCCACAGCGATGAGGCGACCAGCGCGAAAATCATGGAAAAGGCGTCAGCACGCAGGGTGACCGTAACACCAGGCAGAATTTTAAAAAGCTGATAATAAAGGGTTTTTCCGGCAAGAACCGGAGAAACCATCGTTAAGACCATTGAAAAAAGTATTACTGCAGATATGACAGACCAACTCTCCCGCAGGTTGGGCTTTTTCCCGGACAATGAGACGAGAAAGGAGCCAAGCAATGGGACAAGCAAAGCCCATACTAATCTACTTGTGGTTACGATATCGCCGGTGGCGGCGCTGACGGTTTCCATGATAATCCTCAATGCTATCCTTTAAGTTCTACCAGGTCTTCAACTTCAATGGACTTATAATTCCGATAAACGGCTATTACTATGCTCAGCGATATGGCGGCCTCGGCAGCGGCAATGGCCATGATAAATAGGGTGATGATCTGCCCCACCGTGGGATCAGGTGCGAGAAAACGATTAAAGGCCATAAAGTTGATGGAAGCGCCGCTTAAAACGAGCTCTACTGCTATCAACATACCGATGAGGCTTGGTCTGCGGACCATACCGAAAATGCCAAAGCCAAAAAGTATGGCGCCAATGATAAGATACGTATTGAGTTGTGTGCTGAGAGTTAACATCCTTAATTTCCCCTCCTTCCGGCGCGGGCAAGAGCCATGGAGCCAATGATGGCAACCAGAAGTACTATGGAGATGAGCTCAAATACCATGCTGTACTTGGTCAGCAGGGCTTCACCCATCATCTTTAATGAGCCGTCATTCACCGGAGTTGCGGGTGCCATCCAGTGGCCGGTGACCGCTGCATAGGCAAGAGCGAATGATACCGCTCCGCCACAAACCGCGGCCAGCCCGCCGCTTAATCCGCTGATCTTTCTGGCCAGTCTGCGCTCATCGGGCTCGGCAAGCATGATGGCAAAGGCTATGGTGACACAAACGGCACCCACGTAAATAAGCAACTCCATCATGGCGACAAAAGGACTGTTCAGGAAATAGTACAGCCCCGCAACGCCTACAAAGCAAACGGCAAGTCCGCTGACGCTTCTGATCAATCTTTGTGTACACGTTGCTATTATCGCCCCGATCATTGTTACGCCAATAAGGATCAGAAAAATAACTCCGGCTAAACCTTCGGGTGAAAACAGTGAAGGATTCATCAGCTTTTTTCCTCTGCTTTTGATGCCCCGCCTTCCTTAGCAGGTGCTTTTTTTGCGGGTTCTTTCTTTGCCGCACCTTCTTTCTTTGCAGCTTCTTTCTTTTCGAGTTCTTTCTTCAATAATTCCGGATCAACCTCAGGTTCAGGAACACCTTCGGGATGAAGCCGTTGCAGCAGGTCGAATATATAATCTTCCCGTCTGGTGCTGGCCAGATTGTACTCATTGGAAAAGCCAATGGCTTCCGGCTTGCAGTTTTCAACACACTGTCCGCAGAGACTGCAGGTGGTAAAGTTGAGAATATAGGCGGTCAGCACCTTGCCCTTCACCCCCGGACGTTTTTCGGATTTGACGGTGATGCTGCCGGATGGGCAACCCTTTTCACACATGCCGCAGGTGATGCAGCGGTGTGTGCCGGTCTCAGTATCCTTGAGCAGTTCAATATGGCCGCGATAACGCGGGTACATTTTTACTGACTGGTGGGGATACTGCAGCGTGATCGGTTTCGTCAAAAACTCTTTATTGGTGATCTGCAACCCGACGACCAGACTCTTCAACCCCGTGATGATATCTTTTATGTATCCGGACATAATCAAAATACCTTTATAAATAAGGCGGTAAGCAACAGGTTTACCAAGGAAAACGGTATGAGGTATTTCCAGGAAAGGTTGAGCAATCCCCAGAATGTGGTTCGGGGATAGGTCCAGCGAATCCAGACAAAACACCAGATAAGAAAATACATCTTGATCAGAAACCAGTGCGGACCAGGGAATAAGCCAAACGGGCATTGCCAGCCGCCGAGAAAGAGAATGGTGGTCAAGCTGCAGCCGATAACCAGGTTGGCATACTCAGCCATCATGAACAGACCGAAACCCATACCGCCGTATTCAGTATGATAACCGGCAACAAGCTCGCCCTCGCACTCCCCAAGATCAAAAGGTGTACGATTAGTCTCAGCCAAGGAACAGATAAAGAAAACAAGAAAGGAAACCGGCATGAGTATGGACTTATCCAGCCGGAATACATTCCACTGCCAGAAATAACTCCCCTGCTGCCGGACAATTTCATTAAGATCCATGGAGCCTGTGATCATAACAATGTTGATTGCCGTGATCAGCATGGGAATTTCATAGGCAACATTCTGGGAAACCGCCCTGGTGCCGGCGATGAGTGAATACTTGTTACCCGAACCCCAGCCACCGATAAGGATGGATAAACCACCCACTGAGGCAAAGGCAAACATCATTATCAGACCGAAATTAAATTCCCGGGGCACCAGATGCTCACCAAAGGGAATAGCCACAAACAGCAGGACAGCGGGAACCATGATGAGAATGGGAGCACACATGTACAGCGGCCTGTCGGCATTGGCCGGTATCAGCAGCTGCTTTGACATCAGCTTGAGACCGTCGGCAAGGGGCTGCAGCAGACCATAGGGCCCAACATCCTTCGGTCCGGTCCGCCTCTGAATATGGCCGGCTCCCTTCCTCTCCACCCAGCCAAGATAGGCGAGATTCAGGCCAAGAAAGGCGGCGAGGCCCAGCATATAAGCGAGTAATCGTATTAATTCATTCATCGTGCTTGCTCCTTACCGGTCCATCTCGGGGATGACGGGATCAAGACTTCCCAAAAACGCCAGGGCGTCGGAGAGCAGCATACCGCGGCTTGCCTCCTCGAACAGGCTGACATTGGAATAGGTTGGAGACCTCAGCCTCATCCGGTACGAGGTATTTGTGCCGTCACTGACGGTTCGCATTGAAAATGTACCGCGCGCAGCTTCAACCGCATAATGATAATCTCCCTTGGGCGGCTTCAGGGACTTCGGTACTTTCTCCGCCATCACCGGTCCTTCCGGCAGCTTATTCAAGGCCTGTTCGATAATGCGGCAGGACTGCACCATCTCGTCCATTCTCACCATGTAACGGGCCATTGAATCACATTCTTTGTACACAGGAATATCAAAATCAAGCTCTGGGTAGACGCTGTAAGGCTCATTCCGGCGAATATCATAATTTACGCCTGAGCCGCGCAGAACCGGTCCGGTGGCGCCATATTTCCGGCACAGTTCAGCGGAAACGGGGCCGACCCCGATAAGACGGTCCATCAGAATAACGTTGCCAGTAACCAGTTTATGATACATGGGGATCTGCGGACGGAACCGTTTGAGAAAGGCGCGTGTTCCGGTAATGAAGTCGTCATCGATATCGTTATACACCCCGCCAAAGCGGAAATAACAGTAGGTGAGGCGGGAGCCGGTGACCGACTCCAGCAGATCAAGGATCTGCTCGCGCTCATCCATGGCGTACATCAGCGGGGTAAAGCCACCGAGGTCCATGATGTAGGCGCCGAAGCCTAACAGATGACTCTGTATACGATTCAGTTCCGCTGTAATGACGCGAATGTACTCAGCCCGCTCAGGGACGACAATACCCATGGCCCGCTCGACAAGTCCGGCGTAGCAATGATTATAGGCAATGGCAGACAGATAATCGAGACGGCCCATATTAGGCCAGAACTGGTTCCAGGTTCTATTTTCACCCATCTTCTCATGCATGCGGTGAATATAGCCGAGTATAGGCTCGGCCCGGTCGATATATTCACCATCCATAACGACCTTGATGCGCAGTACACCGTGGGTGGCAGGATGCTGTGGACCTATATTCAGCTCAAAGGTCTCACGCAGCTGGCTTTGGGCTAATGTACTCATGGTTTGAAATCCTTACGTAATGGATAGAAATCAGCATCTTCCGGCAGCAGGAAGTGTTCAAGCTGCGGATGGCCGACAAAATTGATGCCCAGCAGTTCCCAGGTCTCCCTCTCATGCCAATTTGCCCCGCCATATATATGACAAACAGTGGGGACGTCCGGCTTGTTCCGATCAACCCTGGCGCGCACCACCACGCGGAACAACTGACCACCTGGATAAGAATAATCATAGATGACCTCGAACTGACCTTCCTTGATCCAGTCAACACCGGTCACCATCTCCAGAGTCATCCCTTCACCGTCAAGTATTTCAGTCGCTCTGACCACCTGATCTGGGTTGATCTGCACATCAAGATGGGTACCCCGTTTTGCATATTCCGTTTCAATCACGCCATTTTTCCGCGGGACATCCTCTTCTTTCTTAGCTTTGGCCTTGGCCTTGTCCTCACCCTCTGCTTCAGCTTGGACTGCCACCGGGGCCACCTCCTGCGGTTGCTCAGCAGGAAGGCCTTCAGCGGCCAACTTTTCCAGTTCTCTTTTTATTTTAGCTCGATCCATAACGTTACCATGAAGGTGGACTCACAAAAATCGGCGGTAATAAATTACCTGAAGCCTGTGAGTGGTAAATTCTGCCCTGGCTCAACCCTTAACCGCTGTTTCCGGTTTAACCCGCGGCCAGCGCCGATGGCCGGTAATCTTTTCCTCAAGCTCCAGCAATCCCTCTATCAGGGCCTCAGGACGTGGGGGACAACCGGGAATATAGACATCAACCGGCAGAAAGCTGTCCACTCCTTCAACTACATTATATTGACCCGGATAGGCAAAAGGACCACCGGAAATAGCACAGTTTCCCATGGCGATAACCCACTTAGGTTCCGGCATCTGGTCATAGAGGATTTTCACGGCAGGCAGCATCTTTTTATTCACCGTGCCGGCAACAATCATCACATCGCTTTGCCGGGGCGACGGCCGGAAAACCTCCGCACCAAAGCGCGACAGGTCAAAACGGGCGCAACCGCTTGATAGCATCTCAATGGCGCAGCAGGCCAAGCCGAAGGTCATGGGCCACAACGAGTTTGCCCTGGCCAGCATGCGCAGTTGATCCAGCTGATGGAACTGCACCAGTGCAGGGGGTATAGCAGTCTCTACTGCTGTTGGTATACTTTCCGTTCCCACTTGAACACTCCCTTATTCCAGGCATAAACAATCGCCAGTGAAAGAATCGCGACAAATAAAACAACCTCGACAAAACCCCGAATGCCCGGGAATTCGTTATAAACAGCGGCCACCGGGAAAAGAAACAGGACATCCACATCAAAGGCCAGAAACATCAAGGCATACAGATAATAGAGAATCCCATAGCGAATCCAGGCTGGACCGATGGTTTCCATGCCGCACTCAATAGGAATTCGTGTCTTGTTGACGATATGGCGGGTTCCTCGCGGGGAAAACAGATAAACAATGAGGAGGGGACCGAAGCCGAAGGCGAGACCGCAAAGTGTAAAAGCGGCAATATAAAGAAGATCAAGGAGAGCCTGTTGTTCCACGTTTCTGCTCCTTTGCCCAACCGGGCGAAATGCGCCGGAAGAACGATAAGGTACTTCACAGTTCAGACTGACAGCACCTTAGAAATGGTTGTTGTGACCTCAAAAAAAGCCGACTCATGAGCGCGCATCGCACAAAAATGCACACTTCAAGGCGTTATTATCCCATAGGTTTTTCTATGTCAAGCAAAAAATGAATGACTATTCACACAATTATGAATAACGGTTCATTTGAATCCGCCAAACAAGCTCCAAGGCGTTAACATTTCGATTTCATTTACAAATTGATGATCAAACAAAGACAGTTTCTTGTGCGCGTATGCACAAAAAAAACCAGACGGGCTACAGCAGGTTAAGGCCGCAGGAATACGGAGATAGGAACTTTATTATTTATGCGAGGGAAAAAGCAGCTGGAGCGTGTTCAACAGGCGCGCATGAATATTGTCAAATCCGCCATTGGACAATATGGCTACCACATCACGGGGGCGCATGATGGCGGCAAGATAGTCGAGAATCAGGTCGGTGTTCGGGAAGTAATGTCCGTCCACCCCTCTCGCCTGGAGTCCGGCGACCAGCTCTTTGGCTGAAAAACGCTGATCCTCCGGCACTGCTGTCAAGACATCCGGCTCCTTGACCAGCACCACATCGGCTGGGTCAAAGACGCTCAGATAATCCTGCTGAAAAACCCGCCTCCTGCTCGAATTGGTGCGCGGCTCAAATACTGCGAGCAGGCGCTGGCCTTCATAAGCGGCGCTGAGGGCGGAGAGAGTCTCCCGCACAGCAGTCGGGTGATGGGCAAAATCATCGATCACGGTCACCTCACCCACAACCCCACGTACCTCCTGGCGCCGCCTTACCCCAGTAAACAGCCGCAGCTCGCGGGCGATGACATCCGGGGCCAGCCCCAGATGCTCCAGTACCGCTATCACGGCAAGACTGTTCAAACAATTATGTCTACCGGGCATGACCGTAGTGAACGTGCCAAAGGACTTGCCGCGGCGCATGGCCACAAAGGAACTCCCGCCCCTGGCACAACTGACTTCAGACAGACACCAGTCATATTCCGGCATCTGCCCATAGCCGACAACCCGGCAGGGCGCGGCGGCCATCAGCTCGTTGACCACCGGATCATCAAGATGGGCCACCAGACAGCCATCTGACGGCATAATGGCAATCAGCTTGCGGAAGGAACTTTTTACGGCCTCAAGATCGGCGTAAATATCGGCATGATCAAACTCGATACTGGTAATGACGGCAATGGAGGGCCGGTAATGGAGAAATTTCGGCCCTTTGTCAAAAAAGGCCGTATCATATTCGTCACCCTCCACCACAAAAAAAGGCCCATCACCAACCCGGAAATTACGACCAAAGGCCTGGACAATTCCGCCGATCATGAATCCGGGTTCATATCCAGCCCCATAGAGCATGGTGGCCAGCAAGGAGGATGTGGTGGTTTTGCCATGGGTGCCTGCCACCACCAGGGATTTTTTTGCGGCAAGAAACTGATGGCTGAGCAGCTGGGGAAATGACAGATAGGGAATGCGCAGTTCGGCCAGGGCAAAGGCTTCGGGATTTTTACGGGTGATGACATTGCCGACTATGACCAGATCGGGCCTGGGATCAAGATTCTCGCCACGGTACCCCTCAAGGATAGGGATGCCGGTGCGGGCCAGAAAATCACTCATGGGAGGATAAACATGACTGTCCGAACCGGATACCTGGTAACCAAGGCTCTTCAGCATACCTGCCATGGCGGCCATGCCGGTGCCACACACCCCCATGAGGTGGATATGGCGGACGGAGTCAGGAAAGATATTCAGAGAGGGATCAAGCATTGCCTCGCCGCGCAAATCCGTCATGACCTGACGGTGCCCACAACCTTCTTATAGACCTGCTCGAAAGTTTCATCAAAATTTGCCGGAGAAAGGCGGCCCACCTCAATGAACTTGACGATTATCTCTTTGGTGACTTTTAAAATCGCCTCATCCGTAACCGGCTTCTCCTGCATTTTCCCCTGGGTGGCGATATGATTTTTTTCAGCTGACATGGTGAACTCCCAGTGCATAAGCGGCACAATAAAAAAAAGCCTCTGCGGTGTAAAGAAGGCCAATTCTTGAAGTACCGTCAGAGGCTATCTTCAATATGAGGAAAAACTTAAAAGCCCCTCCCGATTAAAGATAGGTCAATAGTAACAGATAATAACGCCTTTGACTATACCCAATGCTGAGCGAAAAGTAAAGCCGGGCAAAAGCGCAATACGGTAGTCTAACGGGCAACGCCCGGTGGAGGCAAAGGTGAATCCTGCAATAAACTGATAACTAAAATACTCGAATGTAGCCTTTGGGGAAATATAAAGATAATATGTTGGTTTTATTACTGAAATATCCCAGACCGTTAAAACCACCCCACAATGAACAGTGCCGGACAAAAAAACCCGCTCAGCTTTGGGCCTTGCGGGTTATTCGAACGGTAACGCGCACCGTTGTTCTGTCGTAAGCGCCAAATAAAGCGCTTCTTTTCAGCGGTTGCAGAATCTGGCATGCTGAGCGCCTGAACTTTATCACAGGAGGCACCAGCATGCAGAACGAAATCATTACACATCAGTTCCGTTCAAGAGCG
>JBFMAY010000011.1:0-88329 GCA_040755455.1 Thermodesulfobacteriota bacterium
TTACCATGATCGAGGTTGAGGTACGAGGAGACATCGAATACGCCATTCGTCAGCTGAAGAAAAAACTGCAGCTTGACGGCATCAAAAAAGAGCTGAAACGCCGCGAGCATTACGAAAAACCCAGCGTAAGAAAACGGCGTAAACAAGCGGAAGCAAAAAGAAAACTCCGCAAGGTCATGTACCGTATCGAGCGGGAAGGGTAATTCCCGCCTTCCTCGGATGACAAAAAAACGGGGAATCCTCCAGCCTCCTTCACCCGCCGCGCCCCGTTATCAGAACAGGACTCCTGGCAGCAACCTTCCAGCAGAAGCGCAGCACTGCCAGGACCTGTTTCTCCATTATCTTGCTGCGGAAAAGAGACTTGCCGACAACACGATCCGCTCCTACCAGGCCGATCTTGAATCATTTCTTGCATATCTTGCCGGCGTGCATATTTCACCGCAGCTAACAAGCTCTTCCCACATCAGCGACTATTTCTCCGCCAGCAAACAAAAAGGAATTGCAAACCGCAGCAATGCCAGGCGACTCTCCTGCCTCAGAAGCTTTTTCCGTTTTCTGCTGGCTGAAAAAATTATCGAGCACGATCCGACCGCCATACTGGAGATCCCCAAAAGCCGCCGCACCCTGCCCTCCGCCCTTTCCGTTGCCGATGTGGACCTGCTCCTGGCCGGCCCCGGAGAGAAAACTCCCCTGGCCATCCGCAATACGGCCATGCTCCATCTTCTTTATGCCACTGGCATGCGGGTTTCCGAACTGGTCAATCTGCCCTTCATGGCACTGAACCTGAACTCAGGCTTTGTCCGGGTGATCGGCAAGGGCACAAAAGAGAGGCTGATCCCATTCGGCGAGGAGGCCAAGGAAAAGATTCTCTTCTACCTGCAGCACAGCCGAGGCAAGCTCCTCAGGGCAAAAAAAAGCAGCGCCCTTTTTCTGACCAGCCGGGGCACCACCATGACCCGCCTCCGCTTCTGGCAGATCATCCAGGAAACCGCGTACAAAGCCGGCATTGCCAAAAAAATCAGCCCACACATGCTGCGTCACTCTTTTGCCACCCATCTGCTGGCCCATGGCGCCGACCTCAGATCAGTACAACTCATGCTTGGCCATGCCGACATCTCCACCACCCAGATATACACCCATGTGGACAACAACCGGCTGAGGGCCATCCATCAAAAATTCCATCCACGCAGCTCCAAAAAAGAGTGACGAAAGTACAGTCAACATGCCTCTTTACTTTCCGGACAACATCAAGCATTATGCGGCCATGGGAGCGTAACCGCCGATGGAAGTCATAACAACTCACTTAAACGCTGATTTTGATGGCATGGCCTCAATGGTTGCCGCGAAAAGACTCTACCCCGAGGCAATTCTGGCCTTTCCCGGCTCCCAGGAAAAAAACCTGCGGAAATTTTTTGTCCAATCCCTGATGATTTATGATTTTCAGCGGTTGAAAAACATTGATCTGGCAAAAGTTACCAAATTAATCGTCGTCGACACCAGGCAGGCATCCCGCATCGGCAGCTTTGCCCAATGCCTGGAGAATCCCGGCATAGAAATCCATCTTTACGATCATCACCCCAACGCACCCGGAGACATGAAAGGTGATGTGGAGGTGGTGAAACCGGTCGGCTCCACCGCCACGGTTTTCATCGAAATCTTTCAGGAACGGGGCATCTCCATCAGCAAAGAGGAAGCCACCCTGCTGGCCATGGCGGAATACGAAGACACTGGCTCCTTCACCTTCAGCACCACCACCCCGGCCGACCTGCACGCCATGGCCTGGCTGCTCGGGTGCGGGGCCGAACTCCACACCGTCACCCAGTATATTATCCATGAGCTGACCAGTTACGAGATCTCCCTGCTGCATGAACTGATCAAGTCTGCGACCACCTACACGATCCAGTCCATACCCATTACCGTCACCCGGATTACCTGCAGTCAGTATGTTGATGAATTTTCCCTCATTGTCCGCCAGTTCATGAGCATGGAAAACCTCAACGTCATCTTTGCCTTGGCCAGCATGGGGGAACGGATTTATCTCATTGCCCGAAGCAGAATCCCCGAGGTCAATGTCGGCAAGATTGCCATGGAATTCAATGGGGGCGGGCATGCCTCTGCGGCGGCGGCAACGATTAACGACATGACCCTGATTGAGGCTGAAGAAAAGCTGATCCGGCTCCTGCACAAGCATGTGCGGCCGGAGAGCAAGGCCTGGGAGCTGATGTCGTCGCCCATTATTTCCGCAGGACCGGAGCTGACGACCCTGAAGGCCAATGACATCCTTATCCGCTACGGCATCACCATACTGCCGATCATGAAGGACGGCAAGATCCTGGGACTTTTTTCGCGGCGGGATGCCAGCAAGGCGATCTACCATAACCTGGGGCATCTGCCGGTGACGGAATTCATGACCACGGAATTCGCCACCCTGCCGCCTTCCGCCACCCTTGGCGACATACAGGAACTGATCATTGAGCACCGGCAGCGCTTCATTCCCATTGTGGAAAACGGCACGCTGATAGGGGTTATCACCAGAACAGACCTGTTCAATCTGCTGGTCAACGACCCGGCTTATCTTCCCAGCCTGAATATCACCCAGAGCGAGCCCTCGGCAGAACGCAACAGAAATCTGACCAACATGCTCAGCCAATCGCTCAACCGGGACATGCTTATCCTTCTGCAAACCATCGGCGAAGTGGCCCGGCAGAACCACTTTACCGCCTATGCGGTGGGGGGGTTTGTCCGTGACCTGCTGCTGCACATTGAGAATTATGATCTGGATATCGTCGTCGAAGGCGACGGCATCACCTTTGCCAAAAAACTGGCAAAGGCGGTGGGCGGCTCCTTGCGCACCCATGTCAAATTCAACACCGCCATGGTGAAACTGCCCAATGGCTTTAAAGTCGATATCGCCACGGCCCGCCTCGAATACTATGAATACCCCGCAGCCATGCCGACGGTTGAGTTAAGCTCCATCAAGCTTGATCTCTTCCGCCGCGATTTCACCATCAATGCCATGGCCATCCATCTGAATCCGGAAAAATTCGGTATCCTGGTCGACTTCTTCAACTGCCAGAACGATTTAAAAGACAGACAAATCCGTATTATCCACAACTTGAGTTTTGTTGAAGACCCAACCCGCATCTTCAGGGCCATCCGCCTTGAGCAGCGCATGGGTTTCACCCTTGGCAAATTAACGGAAAAACAGCTTAAGAATGCGGTGAAAATGAACCTGTTTGATCAAAAACTCGGGCGCCGCTATTTCAACGAGATCCAGCTGATTCTTTCCGAACAGAATCCCCTGCCGGCAATCCAGCGCATGGCCCAGTTCGACCTGTTAAAATTTCTGCACCACTCCTTGATACTCGATCCGCGCCTGACGGAAATCCTGGAAGAAGCGCAGCGCGCCGTCTCCTGGCACAAACTTCTCTATCTCGCTGAAAACTGCCAGCCGTGGATTGTTTACCTGCTGGCCCTGACGTCCCGCATCCAGACCAGGGCGGTGCTCGCCTTCTGCCGGAAATTCGAGGTGTCGGAAAGATACACCCAGATTTTAATCAGGGAAAAAATTGAGGCAAAACGGATTATCCGCATCCTGGAAAGACGCGTGCACCTGTGCCCCAGCGAAGTTTACTGGCTACTTAAGGGATTAACCCATGAGGGGCTGCTTTTTGTCATGGCTGCTTGTCGGAACAAAGCGGGCAAGCAGGCGGTCTCCCTCTATGTAACGCAACTGCGTCAGACGAGAACCCACCTGCGCGGTGAGGACTTAAAAAAACTGGGGTACCGCACCGGACCGCTCTACCAAAGGATATTGAACCACCTGCTGGAAAAAAAACTGGATGGGGAACTTTACACCAGAGAGGACGAGAACAGATTTCTTGAGAGAGAGTACCCTCTGACACCCAGTGAAAAAAAGGATACTCCATGACCATCATGCAACAGATCATCATACTGGCGCCGCCCTTTCTGTTCGCGCTCACCATCCATGAGTACAGCCATGGGCTGGTCGCCTACCGCCTGGGCGACCCCACCGCCAGCAACCTGGGGCGGTTGACCATGAACCCGCTCAAACACCTGGATCCATTAGGCGTGCTTGCCTTTATCATCATGAAGATCGGCTGGGCCAAACCTGTGCCGGTTAATCCGCGTTATTTCAAAAATCCCTTGCGAGATATGATATGGGTCGCGCTGGCAGGGCCAGCGGCAAATCTGATGACTGCTATTGCAAGCAGTCTGGTGGCGCAATTTCTTGCTCTCTTTGCGGCCTTTATCCCCAAGGCCATTCTCTTCCCCCTCTTTCAAATGGTGGGGGCGAGCATCTGGATCAATATCGTGCTGGCGATTTTCAACCTGCTGCCTATTCCGCCGCTGGACGGGAGCAAGGTCCTGATGGGCATCCTGCCCCCACGCCAGGCAGCCGCCTATGCCCGCCTTGAACCATTCGGCTTTCTCATCCTGCTGGCCCTCTTTTACACCGGTTTCCTGCAGAAGGTGCTCATGCCGATCATCGGCCTTGCCGAGCGCATGATAACCGGCTGATCAGATCCCGTGCTGCAGAACGGGGGGGATTATCTGGCCAGCCCCTCATACAATGCACAAAATTCATACACGAGCTTCCTTCTTGCAGCAACATCGAGCCGGAAGTATATGGGACTCAGCATTAAAACTCTGATTGCTTGTCGAGGTGTCATGGCGTTCCTCCCTTGCCTGAGTGAGACTTGCTTATATGTTAAAGCAATTTCCGGGCCGCCAATGTTATTTCAAGCAAACTCAAACAATTCCGTGCTATTGCCCTGCACCAACCCCTAACACGCCAACCCTGCCCTCTTCATTTTAAATTTTCCCGAACAGAATTTTTCGGAAAACAGGAAAAGCGAACCACCCCTGTCCGCTTTTCCGTAAAACTTGTGCTAGCAATTAAAAAATAAAGCTTTGGCTTTTTTTTTGCAGTATTTATAATACAGAAATGGTGACCATATGATCGAACCATCAGCGCAAACAAAAATAGAAAAGAGCAGAAAGCTGGCCCACATCCAGACCTACAAGCTCTATTACGAAAGCAAGATAGCCTGCCTGAGCAACAAGCGGCTGTCTCCGGCGCTGCACCTCCTCGCCTGCAAAGACGCCCCGGTTGAACGGGGGGACCTTGCTTCCAGCTGGCAACGTGGCCGCTATATCAAAAAATGCCTGAGCTATTACAAAAAAAAGTTAAATGAATTAGAAAAAGAACTTAAGAAAATTAAATGAAAGAAGGCAAAGCGAAAACATTCTTTGCCTGTGACAGTTGCGGCTCGACCTTTCGCAAATGGGCCGGTCAATGCCCTGAATGCCAGGAGTGGAACACCATCAGGGAGCACGAACAGGCTCCTGCCTCCCCCCCTTATCGCGGATACAGCGGAGAACTCTCGCCCGTCCAACCGATTTCCCAGGTCGCTCTTACCAGCACGCCAAGAATCAACACCAGCATGGCGGAATTTGACCGCGTACTGGGCGGCGGCCTGGTCAGAGGATCGGTTGTTCTTGTAGGCGGTGACCCCGGCGTGGGCAAAAGCACCTGCCTTTTGCAGGTCTGCTGCAGACTCAGCGAAGAAATGAAGGTGCTGTATGTCACCGGCGAAGAATCTCCCCAGCAGATTGCCATGCGGGCCAATAGACTCCGCTTGCCGAACCAGCATCTGCTGCTCATGGCGGAAACGGCGGTGGAAAATATCTGCGCCACCGCCTATCAGCATCAACCGCAGGTCATGGTTGTTGATTCAATCCAGACCATGCATACGGCCACCATTGCCTCAGCTCCCGGTAGTGTTTCCCAGGTGCGCGAATCAGCCGCCCAGCTCACCCATTTTGCCAAACACAACGACCTCGCCATTTTTCTTGTCGGCCATGTCACCAAATCCGGCGATCTTGCCGGCCCCAGGGTGCTTGAGCACATCATCGACGTGGTATGTTATTTTGAAGGCAACAGCGACAGCAGATACCGCATCATGCGGGCCGTGAAAAACAGGTATGGCGCGGTCAACGAACTGGGCGTCTTTGCCATGACGGAAAACGGCCTGAAGGAAATCAGCAATCCTTCGGCCATCTTTCTCAGCCGGCCCGCCCAAGCCATGCCGGGCAGCGCTGTTATGGTTATCTGGGAGGGAAGCCGGCCCCTGCTTGTTGAAGTCCAGGCCCTGGTCGACGAGAGCCATGCAGAAAATCCCCGACGGGTCACGGTGGGCATTGAACAGAACCGGCTCATCATGCTCCTTGCCGTTCTCCATCGTCACGGCGGCATCATCACCTATAATCAGGATGTGTTCGTCAATGTGGTTGGAGGGGTGAAGATCAATGAAACAGGGGCAGACCTGGCCATCGTCCTGGCCATCACCTCAAGCCTCCAGGACCGGCCCTTGCCCACCGACCTGGTAATATTTGGCGAAATCGGTCTTGCCGGCGAAATAAGACCGGTACCCAACGGCCAGGAACGGCTCAAAGAAGCAGTCAAGCACGGCTTCCGCCGAGCAATTATTCCCACGGCAAATGCCCCGCAGGAAAAATTTTCCGGGCTTACCGTCTTTGCCGTGGAAAAATTAAACGATGCCCTGGCGGCAATCTCGGGTTTGTAAACCCCGCCGGCCTCTTTCCAGCAACGTCCATTATTTGATAGAAAAACGGCAAAGACCCCGGGGAGAAAAATTCCATGCAATGTCGGGCATAGAACATCTAACATTGACATGAAAATTTCGAAATGGTAAATAGCGGGTCACATAAAGTGGAGGAATGGCCGAGTGGTTTAAGGCGGCGGTCTTGAAAACCGTTGAACGAAAGTTCCGTGGGTTCGAATCCTACTTCCTCCGCCATTTTTACAGATGACGCCAATTACGGAGAGATGACCGAGAGGCCGATGGTGCTCGCCTGCTAAGCGAGTGTAGGGTCAAAAGCTCTACCGAGGGTTCGAATCCCTCTCTCTCCGCCATGGATGAAAAACCCATTTCTGTTGCAGAAATGGGTTTTTTTGCCCCCTTTCCGCCGAAGACCATAAAAAATTTTAAATCTGCCAGCAAACTCCCCCATCCTCACTGGCAAGCAACCGCAGGATGACTTGTGATCCGTTTGTAAAATCATTCACAATATCAGCCGACTGCCTCCTGCTCAAACCCAGGCCAATCGCCCCTTTCAGCCCCGCCAAACAACTGCATGAAATAGCTAGAAACAAATCCCCTCGGTGCCCATCATATTCTCCAAATGCGCTATTTACTTTCATGCAGGTATTTTGATAATATTTAACATATGTTTTCATGCTCATCACATTTCCTCACAGCAGTCTGGACAGATGCAACATGAATCTATGATGAACTCTCCCCTCGTCTTCTTCACCAGACTCCTGCGCCGCAAAGGCAGAGAAGCCTTGCGCCCGGACGGCAATGGCTCATACACCGCATCTGCTGGTTTTACCCTTATTGAGCTCTTAATAGCCATTGCCATTATGGGAACCCTCATGGCCATCGCCATGCCCAATTTTAAAACATATATAGAAAAGGTGAAAGAGCAGAAGGTTCTCAACGACATCCGCACGCTGGAAAAGGAGATCATCAATTTTTATGAAACTTACGGCCGCTACCCGAAAAATCTGGCCGAGATCGGCCTGGACGACCTGAAAGACCCCTGGGGAAATCCCTACCGCTATCTGCCGGTGGAGGGCTCGCCAAAGGGGAAACTGCGCAAGGACCACTTCATGGTGCCGGTTAATTCGGATTTCGACCTCTACAGCATGGGGCAAGACGGCAAAACCGCTACCCCGTTCACCTCGAAAAACAGCCAGGACGACATTGTCCGCGCCAATGACGGGCAGTATTTAGGACTTGTTTCAGAATATTAGCAACACGTAACAGTTGAAGTAACTTTTCCGGTTATTATTTAATCAGGAGAAAAAAAATGAATTTTGCCTCGGGTTTTCTTCGCAGCAAAGTAGCACGCCGTTTTTTCCTGTTATTTACCTGCTGCGCCCTGCTTCCCATGATCGCATTGACCATACTGTCCTTCAAGCAGGTCACCAGACAGCTTGCGCTGCAAAGTCACAAAAGACTACAAGAACAGACCAAATCCTATGGCATGTCCGTTTACGAACGGCTCATGCTGCTTGACACGGACCTGGAGGTCATGGCTGCCCATGCCCAGGTGGCAGGAGCAACCGGCAACGCATCGGAGCATTTCGGCGAACGTCTAAAACAGCGTTTTTCCGCCATCAGCCGGTACAGCGCAGCTACGGGCATGGTCGACATTGTCGGCCATATGGCCGCCCCGCCGGAGTTGGAGCCGGCGGAAAGCGACAACCTCCACAAGGGCAAGACCGTCATTATCGCCCAGCCTCAACCGGAGCAGCCGGCCCGGCTGTTCATCATCAAGCCGATTCACCCAGGCTCACCTGAAGAGCTTGTCCTTTACGGCGAAATCATTTCTTCCTATGTCTGGGGCCTGGGATTTGAGAATTTCCTGCCCTCGCAGACCGAACTTTTTGTCCTTGACATGACCAAAAGGGTGCTGGTTAACTCCCACCCGGTGCCGGACAACCTGGCCCGCATGGTGGCGCTTCGCCAGGATGGCGAGGTGTCCCGCCAGTTTGAATACCGCCATGACAATGAGGCCTATCTTGCCAGCTACTGGCCCATCTTTCTCAAATCCAAATTTTTCGCCCAGACCTGGACAGTGGTGCTCGGCCAGGCAGAAAGCGAGGTTCTCGCGCCTCTGGCCCGTTTTAAAAAGATTTTTCCCCTGGTGGTGCTCCTCTCCCTGTGGATTGTCCTGCTGCTCAGCCTGATCTATATCAGGCGGACCCTGGCTCCGGTGGAAGTCCTGAAAGAAGGCACTCAGAGAGTGGCCAGCCACGATTTCAGCAACCGGGTGACCGTAAACAGCGGGGACGAGTTTCAGGAACTGGCATCATCCTTTAACACCATGACCAGCCAGCTGGACCAGCAATTCAAGGCGTTAAGCACCAGGGCGGAAATAGACCGAGCCATTCTCTCCTCGCTAGACAGCGGTAAAATCATCAACACCGCCCTTACCAACATGTATGATTTTTTCGGCTGCGACCTGATTGCCTTCAGCCTGATCAACCCGTTGCAGGAAAACACCGCCCAACTTTTTTCCCTGCAGAGCCCCCAGCAGAAAAAACCTACCTTGGAAACCATTAAAATATCCGAGACTGACGCGGAGCAGTTAACCCAAAATACCCAATATCTTTTATGTGACACTCCGCAGGCCACACCGGATCACCTGGCAGCCTTTGTCCACAAAGGCATTCAATCCTTCCTGCTGTTGCCGGTTTTTGTGAAAAACCGCCTGGCCGGCTTTGTCACTCTGGGCAAAAGGGGAGAATGCGCAATTGAGGAAGAAAAACTCCTGCAGGCCCGCCATCTTGCCGACCAGCTGGCAGTTGCCCTGTCCAACGCCCGGCTCATTGAAGATATGGAGCATCTCACCCTGGGCACCATCGAGGCCTTGGCCCGGACCGTTGATGCGAAATCCTCCTGGACCTCTGGCCATTCGGAACGGGTGGCGGAAATGGCGGTAAAAATCGCCAGGGCAATGGGTTGGGCGGACAAACAGATTGAGACCATATTCAGAGGAGGGCTGCTGCACGACATCGGCAAGATCGGTATTGCGCGGGCCATCCTTGACAAGCCGGGTAAACTCACCGATGACGAGTATGCCAAGATCAAGGACCATCCCGCCATCGGCGCCAAAATCCTCGAACCGATAAACGCTTACGCCGATATCATCCCCATGGTCATTCAGCACCACGAAAGGTTTGACGGCAAAGGCTATCCTTTAGGCCTGGCCGGCCAGGACATCGACATCAATGCCCGCATTCTCGCGGTTGCCGATGTGTATGACGCCCTCATATCCAGCAGGCCATACCGGCAGGGGTGGATTGAAGACAAGGCGGTCACCCTGCTGAAGAACGAAGCGGGCCGCCAGTTTGATCCTGATGTGGTGGACGCCTTTCTCGGCATTTTAGCGACCAGCAGCATCCGTATTTAAGCAAGGACGGGCTCGGTTATGACAAGGAAAAAGAAGAAGAAAATCGAAAAAAAAGCCGGCAGGAGCATTATCATTATCACTGCTGTTGCCGTTCTCATAGGGGGGATTTTCGTTTTCTGGGCGGCCAGAAAAGACATGCGCAAGGAGACAGTTCCCGACTATCTTAACGGCATATGGATTTCCGCGGCCCCTGCCTACCATGAAAGATATCTTGAAATCAGTGACGTATCGCTGATTTTTGCCACCGGCCCGACAACGGTGACAGAATATTTCATAACCAATCTCACCACGGCAGCCCAGGGGAAAGAAATACTGTTCACCTTCGACTGCAAGGATTTAGAGAACACCACCTACCAGTTCCTTTTAACTTACCAGCCGGACAATGGCGGAACCCTTTCTTTTAAAAACCAGCCGCAGGTCAAATGGACGAAAGAACCATCCTGAAGGGCAAACGCCCGCCGGGGCAAACGCTTACCAGCCCCACAGCAAACTCCGCTGCACCCAGCCGATAACATCTTCCTCCTCATACCTGATCTGCACCCAGTCATCTTTCTTTTCCAGGGCCCGGAAAACCACCCCCTGTTGGGCCTGCCGGATGAGGCGGTAATTTTCCCCAGGCCCACTGCGAATATTGGCGATCTTCGTTTTCACCACCAGATAGGCCTTTTCGCCAACCTGATCTTTCCGCACCCAGCCGGTGTCACCCTCATAATCAGTCACCTTCAGCCACTCACCCTGCCGGTCGATAACCTGCAGAGGATATCCCTGGCCAAGCTCCCATAACACCTCAAAATTGCTGCCCGGGCCGGAACGCATGTTGACCACATCGCCGACAATACTCACCATTTTTGCTTGCGCTGCCGCTACCCAGCACAAGAGAAGCAGAATGGCCAGCACAATCCCTTTCATTTCCTTGGTCACTCCTGGCATAAGGCGGTTATGGAGTTTTATTTCCTGCGGATTGCCGCATATCGCCGGAGCGCAGGGGGATGCCGCCCACGTTCAGTGAAATTGCGTCAAATTTGCACGCCCGATCCATGCAGGCAAGACAGGTAATGCATTCCGCATCATCCGGTGATTCATTGAACTTGACCCCCATGGGGCACACATGGTGACACGCCTGGCAATTGGTGCATTTTGTCGTATCAAGCTGCAGTTTCACCAGGCGGGCGTGGCTGAACAGCGCATAAAACGCGCCGAGCGGGCAGGCCACCTGACAGAATGGCCGGCTGGCCATCACACTCCACCCCATAAAAAAAAGAAGAATCACCAGTTTGTTATAAAAGAGAAGGCCAATGGTCTGCCGGAGATCCGGCTGCAGCCAAAGCAATGGCAGCCCGGCCTCAAGGGTCCCGGCCGGACAGACATACTCGCAGAACCACGGCTTGCCCATGCCGAAGTCATTAACGTTAAGCAAGGGCAGGAGAATGACCAGAAAAAGCAGCATACCGTATTTGATAAAGCGCAGAGGGCGGGGCACGGCAACTTTCCACGAAGGGATTTTATGAAGCAGCTCCTGGACAAATCCGAAAGGACAGGCCCAGCCGCAGACGAGCCTGCCGAGAAAAGCCCCCACCACGCCGATGCATCCCAGCACATACCAGCCGAGATAATACTGGCCGTTTTCCAGGTTCAAGCGCATGCTCATCATCAACTGCTGCAGGGCACCCAAGGGGCAATAAGTGGTGGCGGCCGGGCAGGAGTAACAGTTCAAGCCAGGGGAGCAGACCACCTTGAGCGGCCCCTGATAGATGGTCCTGGTGACCGGGAAACCCCAGTAGCCGTTGGTCAAAAAGGCGATAACGAGCTGGACCCACTTTCTGCCCAGTTCCATATCAGCCGATTCCTATGCAGCTCAGGCATATCTGCCATGACTGCTCAAGGACACGGGAGGGTTCCCCGCTGATCACTCCGGCCAGGAAGAGAATGAGAAAAAACATCAGGACAATAAAGGGAAGTTTTCGTAACGGCTTCTTTTTTTTCATGATGTAGCACCGGGCAGGGCTCCATTAAAGTCTTTTGCGCACAGCATCAATCTTATCGCCTATGGCGACATGCCGGTCCCGCCGGTCATCAATAACCATGTGGGTCACCACGCGCTGGGCCCCTTTCTGAAATGGCAGTTCATAAATTTTCGCGACCAGGGCCAGCAATTCTCCGGCCTCGCCTTCAATCAATGTTCCCATGTCGTTGAGCTGAAAATGCGCCTTCTCTTTTTCCAGGGCCCGCTGGATATCCGCAACATACGCACCGACACTGGGAGTTCCCGTTCCAAGCGGGATGATGGTGAGCTGCAACAGCGCCATGACAAACTCCTATCTTGATCAGCTTTTGATCAGCCGTCCAGCTATTCGACAAAGGATCCTTCAGGAATGTTCTCCCTCAGTTCATTTTCCACCTGATCCGGATCCTCGGCGTTATAATAAATAATGTTCTTCAAATGGTAAAAGGTATCAATGTCGATTTCTTCGAAATGAACCCCAACGCCGCTGTCGCCCAGGCGAACCACCTTGCCACCCATGGTCAGCTTCAGTTCACTGCTGGCACCGGTCAGAAAAACCGCCACCTCACATTTTTCTCCCAGCCTGCGCCCGGCAATCCCTTCGAGATAAACACCCCTCAGGCTCAAATCTTTAATGGCAAGCCGCTCAAAGACCTCGTCGGCAAACCGGACAGTGGCAGCTGTTTGAAAAACGACTCTGGTATTTTTTCTTCTTTCCTCATTTGTCATGATTTTGTCCCCAAGGCAAAAATTATCATACCATCGTCAGAAACCCTTCCCGCCGTAATATCGAAACAACATTCAACAGGGGCAGCGCAAGGCCCTCCTCGGAAAAACCAATACCCACGAAATCACCGTTTTTGGCATTCTTGAACTTCACCATGGTAACGGCTTCCCTTGCCACATCAGAGCAGACAATGACCCCGTTCCATTGGCCGTTTGTCACAAACACCAGCTGCGAACCATTCTCATCAGGAACATCCGCCAGCAAATGACCGGTAGGAACAATGATCGGCAAGGTAAGCTTTTTCAGTTTCTTATCAGGGATCGTTGCCAGCGACCCCTTGAACTGCTTGCCCAGCCGCTTGAAAAAACTGCCGAAATCCCTCAGCGGCACATTGCTGTTTTTCAGATATTCCTGCACCTTGTCCTTTGTCACCTCACGAATCAGGGCAATGGCATTCTCCTGAATATAGACAAGGGATCCGGCCACGGTAATGCCGCGCAGTTCCGTGGCCGGGCAATTTTTTACCGAAGCATCTTCAGCGGCCATCGGCTGGTCAAGACCCGTTCGCTCCGCCCCGCTTGCCGGCGCCGGCTGTTGCGCTTCCCCAGTGATATCGCCAACGATATCTTCAGGAATGTCCTCGGGGATATCTTCTTCACTTCTTGGCCCAACTGCTCTTTCCCTGACATGCAGCAACTCGGTCAACAGCTGCCTGATGGTCTCACCCACATATTCGGCCCGCTCCAGGGAATTCTGCAGGTCGTGCACCAGCCGGTCCACCTCGGACCGGTCAAGGGAAAGCTCGCTCTCCCGCAGGCTAAGAACCTTCTGCCGCAACTGATCGATATTTTCCGGCACCAGCGCATCTTCATCGAAATCATCCTCCGGCGCCTCCTGGGGTTTGGCTGCGGCATGGGGGACAGCCGCCCGGGCCGGTTCTTCCGCGGCCCCCTGGTTTTTTTCCGCCTTGATTTTTTCTTTCAGGGCATTGAAGCGGTAATAGAGACCTTTAAAAAGCTTTTCATCTTTTTCCAGATCAAACTCGTCCGCTTCGTAAAGATTAACGATATGGGCCATTGCCTCCTTGAGAAAATCAATGGATTCAGAAGGGGTGCTTTCCCCCTTTCTTTTCACGTAATCAAGCACGCTGCCGGCCATGATCAGGATGGCGTGGGCGGCCTTTCTGCTTTTAAACCGCTGTTTCAGACAGGAAAAGGCCGACTCGAGCAGATCAATCCTTTTCTCGCTCAGCCCCCAATCCTGGGCAATAATTTCTACCTTGAGCCGCTTGATCGACTCATTAATGGACAGTTGAATCACGTTTTCCCCCCTGGAAGCCGCCTGCGGAAGAGGTCATTATTTCATTGTATGTCATAATTAAATTTTGTGGTATTCTTAACAATATTTTCTCTCAGGTGCAAGAAGCAAGCACAGCAGGGAACATACGCACTAAAGCAGATTATACATAAATATGGCACCATATCCTAGCTTTCTCATTGCCTTTATTTTCGGAATCGTCGTCGGCAGCTTTCTCAATGTGGCGATTCTCCGTATTCCCCAGCCGGACCAGTCCGTGGTCTACCCGGCCTCCCATTGCCCGCGGTGCCTGACCCCGCTCACCTGGTATGACAATATCCCCCTGCTGAGCTTTATCATCCTCAGACGTAAATGCCGTTACTGCCACTGCCCCATTTCCTGGCAGTATCCGTTGATTGAGCTGGCGATGGGGCTCTTTTCCATGGCCTTATTATACTGTTTTCCCTTCCCCTGGCCGTTTATCGGATTTTTCCTTTTTACCGCGGCCCTGCTGGTGATCATGGTCATCGATTTCAAGCATCAGCTCATTCCCGACATCATCAGCCTGCCCGGCATCTTCCTGGGCTTTGCTTTCTCTTTTCTCAACCCATCCCTTTCCTGGAGCGATTCGGGTCTGGGCATTCTCTTTGGCGGCGGGATCCTCTTCCTCATCGCCTATGGTTACTATCTTGTCACCAAACGGGAGGGCATGGGAGGAGGAGACATCAAACTGCTGGCCATGATTGGCGCCTTTCTCGGTTACCAGTCGCTGCCTTTTGTTATTTTCAGCAGTTCCCTGCTCGGCACGGTTGCAGGCGTCGGCGCCATGCTGCAGCAGAAAAAAGGCGGGCAAACCGTCATCCCCTACGGACCTTTTCTTGCCGCCGGGGCACTCATTTATCTCTTTTTTGCCCCGCAGATCCAATTTTATTTACGATCCCTTTTACTCCAGAACTAGCTTATGGTATTGTCTATTATTATAAAGACGCGAAACCGGCATCCGTCAATCTTTGACACCGAGACAGAACCTGCGGGGAGAGAGACTTCATGATGCGGCAAGGAAACGCCTTATTAACCCTCTTGTGCGAATGAGCAACGAAACAGTTAACAATATGGAAGTCCTTTACCAATACAATTTCTCGAATATTATCGCCCGCAGCCACAAAATGCAGGCAATTTTTCATACCATCAAAAAAATTGCCGATTTCAAAACCTCCATCCTGATCACCGGTGAATCCGGCACGGGAAAAGAGCTGATTGCCAAGGCTATTCATTACAACAGCAAGCGTCGCGACAACCCCATGATTGATGTCAACTGCGGCGGCATTCCGGAAACATTGCTGGAAAGCGAATTATTCGGTCATGTCAAAGGGGCCTTTACCGATGCCTACCGGGTCAAAAAAGGCCTTTTTGAAGAGGCGGACGGCGGCACCCTGTTTCTCGATGAAATGGGGGAACTCCCCCTGTCCCTGCAGGTGAAACTGCTGCGCGCCCTGCAGGAGGATGAAATCCGTCCTTTAGGCGACAGTAAAACCGTCAAGGTTGACGTCCGCATCATCACGGCCACGGCCAGAAACCTTGGCGACATGGTCAACAAGGGGCTTTTCCGTGAAGATCTCTTTTACCGGATCAACGTCCTGACCATTGAGGTGCCGCCCCTGCGTGAGCGCCGGGAAGATATCCCGTTGCTGGTTGAACATTTTGTGCAGAAATACAATATCCGCCTCGGGCTCGATATCAAGGAGGTCCACCCCGACTGCCTGCAGAGACTGATGAACTACGACTGGCCCGGCAACGTCAGGGAACTGGAAAACGTGGTGGAAAGAAGCATGGTGCTGGCGGAGAAAGATGCACTGACCACCGAAATCCTTCCGCCTGAACTCTTGCGGCAAAGCAGCAACGTAGCCCGCGATGATGTGTTTTTCTGGGACGAATTTTCCATCAAGACCAACAGCAAAAAGCTCGAAAGGCAGCTTATCACCAAGGCCCTGGCGGAAACAAAGGGCAACAAAACCAAGGCCGCCACTCTGCTGGAAATAAGCCTTCCCGCCCTGTTATACAAGATTAAGGAATATAATGTTGAAAGCTGAGGCGTTCTCCCCTTCAGCAGGGAGGAATAACCTTTCATAGCCACCAGGCAATTCCTAGCCAATCATCCCACCATAATTTATTTATCTTATTTTTTTTCTTGACTTTTTTCTCTCTAAAAGCGAATTCTAGTTGACAAGCAGTTTGATTTTTAATAGTTTCTGCAATAACTAATAACTATTATCAATTAATAATATGCTTAAACACCTTCTTCATTTCTATGCCGACGGATTCCGTGCCATGAAAACAGGCCGTAAACTGTGGGCCATTATCTTCATCAAGCTTTTCATCATGTTCGCCATTCTCAAGGTCTTTTTTTTCCCCGATTATTTACAGACAAATTTTGCAAATGATGAGGAGAGGGCTGCCCATGTTTTCGATAACATCACCCAGCTCCCTCAAAACAAGTAACAGCGGAGGTTATAATGATTGAACAAATCGATCTTAGTCAGGTCAATTGGGCCCGGGCCCAGTTTGCTCTCACCGCCATGTACCATTGGATTTTTGTCCCGCTTACCCTGGGGCTGTCCTTTCTGGTGGCATTTTTTGAGAGTATTTACGTGCGCACGGGAAATGAAGAATGGAAACGGATCACCAAGTTCTGGATGACACTTTTCGGCATCAACTTTGCCATCGGCGTTGCCACCGGCATCATCATGGAATTTGAGTTCGGCACCAACTGGTCAAATTATTCCTGGATGGTGGGCGATATCTTCGGTGCCCCGCTGGCGGTTGAGGGGATCTTTGCCTTTTTCCTGGAAGCCACCTTTTTTGCCGTGATGTTCTTCGGCTGGAACAGGGTTTCCAAAGGCTTTCATCTCTTCTCCACCTGGATGGTGGCCATCGGCTCCAACCTTTCCGCCCTGTGGATTCTGGTCGCCAACGGCTGGATGCAGTTTCCCACAGGCATGAAATTCAATCCGGACACGGCCCGCTTTGAAATGCACAATTTCTGGGAGGTGTTGTTCTCCCCGGTAGCCATCAGCAAGTTCACCCATGCCACCAGTTCCGGCTTTCTGCTGGCCGCCCTTTTTGTGGTAGGGATCTCGTCCTGGTACCTGCTGAAGGATCGGCACCAGACCATGGCCAGGCGGAGCATCATCGTCGCCGCGGTTTTCGGGCTGTTTTCCGCCGCCTATGTGGGCTTCACCGGTGACGAGGCCGCCTATACCGTGGCCCAGAAACAACCAATGAAACTCGCCGCCATGGAAGGGCTTTACGATGGTCAGACCAGCGCCCCTCTCGTTGCCTTAGGCCTGATCAACAGCGCCAAGGCCCCTGGCGACAACCAGCCACCTTTTGCCTTGGAAATCAAGATTCCCGGCCTGCTGTCACTGCTGGCCAACCGCGATCCCGGCTCCTTTGTCCCAGGCATCAATGATCTGGTATTCGGCAATAAGGAACACCACGTTATCGGCGCCGCGCAAAGAATTGAGAAGGGCAAAATAGCCCTGGAACTGCTGCGGACCTATAAGGAAGCCCGCAAAAACGGCGATCAGGCCGTTGCCGATACAGCACTGAAGGCCTTCGGCGACTATGAGAAAAACATGGGATACGGCTATCTGAACAATCCGTCCGAGGCGGTACCGCCGGTTGGTATCACATTTTATGCCTTCCATGTCATGGTGGTGACAGGGGCGATCTTCCCGCTTGTATTTCTCCTCTTTCTCTTTTTTCAGATCAGAGGCACCCTGCCCTCGCAGCGCTGGCTGCTCAATCTCGGCATTCTGTGCATTCCCCTGGGATACATATCTCAGCAGGCCGGCTGGGTACTGGCCGAGGTCGGCCGTCAACCATGGGCCATCCATGGGCTGCTGCCGGTAACAGTGGCCAACTCGAACCTCACTACCGGCACCGTGCAGACCACTTTCTTTGTTTTTCTCGGCCTCTTCACCCTGTTGCTGATTGCCGAAATAAGTATCATGCTGAAACAGATCAATATCGGACCGGAGGAAAACTAAAATGATCGGAAATCTTGATTATTCTATCCTGCAGCACATCTGGTGGATCATTGCCTCCCTGGTTGGCTCCCTCTTTCTTTTTCTCACCTTTGTCCAGGGCGGTCAGACCCTGCTTTTCACCGTTCCCCAGGGCGACGAGGAAAAATCGCTTATCATCAATTCCCTGGGCCGCAAATGGGAGTTGACCTTCACCACCCTGGTGCTTTTCGGCGGCGCTCTTTTTGCCGCTTTTCCCAAATTTTACGCCACCAGCTTCGGCGGCGCCTACTGGGTGTGGATGCTGATCCTTTTCACCTTCATCATTCAGGCCGTCAGCTACGAATACCGCAAAAAACCGCAGAATTTTCTCGGCTCCACCACCTATGAGGCCTTTCTGTTCATCAATGGCAGTGTCGGTATTCTGCTTATCGGCGCAGCGGTCGGCACCTTTTTCACCGGTTCAAGCTTCTCGCTCAACGATTACAACCAGGTCACCTGGCAGACGCCATACCGGGGCCTCGAAGCGGCGAAAAATCTTTTCAATCTTTCCCTCGGCCTTTTTCTGGTTTTCAATGCCAGAGTGCTGGGCGCCATGTACCTGATCAACAACATTGACCACCAGCCGCTGACCGACCGCTGCCGGAAATCGGCCTGGAAGAGTTTTCTCTGGTCCCTGCCCTTCCTGCTCTATGTACTAATCAACCTGCTGGTTATGCAAGGTTACGCCCGCAACCCGGAAACCGGGGAGATCTTCCTGCAGAACGGCAAGTACTTGCAAAACCTGTTCGGCTGTCCCGTCACCCTGGTGCTGCTGCTGCTCGGTCTGCTGCTTGTTATTTACGCGGTGGCCGTCACCAGTTTCAAGGGTAAAAACAACGGCATCTGGTACGGAGGTATCGGCACCGTCCTGGTCGGTCTGTCCGTTTTTTTCCTGGCCGGCTTCAACAATACGGCCTTTTACCCGTCAAGCTTTGATCTGCAAAGCAGTCTGACCATCTACAATGCATCGAGCAGCCATTATACGCTGACCGCCATGACCTATGTGGCCCTGGCGGTACCCTTTGTCGTTGCCTATATTGCCTATGTGTGGAGACAGATGGACAGCAAGCGGCTCACCATTGCCGAGCTGAAAAGCGAAAATGCGGATGAGATGTATTAATTCTAATTCGCTTTCAAGTTGAGACTAATAATTTGCATTATTCACCATAATTAAAAAACATTTATCGTTTGAATCAGCTCATCTTGAAAGCTTAATGGAATAATAAGCACCCATGTCAGGGATCATGCACGAAGAAATGACGCACTTTATCCATAAAGGAGAATAACGATGCCCGCCATCCTCATATTAAGCTGGATTGCCCTCCTCACTTTTTCATACCTGGGGGCAATTATCATGCTGAAACTCACTGATAATTTATAAAACAACCTTCACCTACGGCGCGGGGAAATGCCGCAGACAACGCATTTCTCCGCCCCACAGCCTGGTGGAACTGTCCAGGCTGCCGGAGAAAAAAACATGGCTGTCCTGATTAACTTTACTGAAAAAGATATGGTCGAGCAGATGGCCATCCTCGATGATATTCAAGCAGCAGGGCAACACGAGGCGATTCCGGAGCTGTTTGATTTGCTGGCCGCCAAAAAATGCGAGCAGGCCACCCATGAGATGATCTACCATACTCTTTTCAGCCTGATGAAAAATGACGCGGCAAGCATCAGGGCCGGCATCCTCCACCCCTCCTACCGCGTCAAACTGCTGAGCATCAGGCGCTGCAGGAAATCAGGCGCTGTTGCCGCGGTGCCGGAACTGATTCAGGTATTGCGCGCCAGCAATGATATGGTGGTTACCGGGGAGATCATCATGACCCTGGGCTCCTTCAAGGACCCGGCCCTGATCGATATCCTGTGCCCGTATCTCTTTCATCCGGACCCCACCGTTCTCTCCTGGACCATGGCCGCCTTATCCGGCATAGAAAACGAAGAAATCAGGGGAATCCTGCAGGACTTGATCAGCAGTGATGAAAACCTCGATTTCCCGGACCGGAAGTGCAACCTGTCGACCATGCTGGCCGTGGAGAATCTGGGAAAACTCAACGACGATGCCAGCAGAAGCTTTCTCCTCTCGCACCGCGACCACCCTCATCCCCTTTTGCGCAAGGCCGTTGCCAAGGCCCTGCACCTCTCATAATCTGGCCCGCACCTCGTCGGCTTTCTGCCTCTCGCCCATATCCTCATAGAGAGCCAGCAGCTCTTCCAGAACCCGCGGGTCGTCGCCATTTTTTTCCAAAAGCTGCCGGCAGCATTTCTCCGCCTCAGCAAAGTCCTTTTTGTGCCGGTACGCCTTGGCCATGCCGAGCAGGGCAAACTGGTCAAAGCCGATCTTCATGCTCAGCTCATAATGGACCAGAGCGTCATCCAGCCTGCCCAGAATGACCAGCGCATCCCCAACCCGCGAATGGAGATTCTGGTTGTGGGGTTCCTTTTCCAGAATCTTCAGCCAGTAACCGATGGAATTGTCATAGTTCTGCAACCCCCGCTGCGAGTCGCCCATGCCGTACAGGGCAAAAATATTCCACGGCTCCTGCTTCAGGGCCTTTTCATAAAAGTAGGCCGCCTTTTCATACTGCTTGCGGCGGCGATAGATATTGCCGGCCATGGTGAGCACGGCTATGTAGGTATCATCAAGCTCGATGAATTTCTCAAAATAGGCCAGGGCTTTATCGTGATCCGCCAGCTTATAATAGAGATTGCCGATGCCGCGCAGGGCGTATTTATCGGTGCCGTCCAGGGACAGGGCTTTGAGGTAAAGGACCTCGGATTCGGAAAAATTGCCTATCTTCACGTAGGAATCGGCAAGCCTGGTGAGAACATGGATATCATCATGGTTCTGCTGCAGGTAGCGCTGCCAGAAGGAAATGGCCTTGCCTGCCTGGCCAAGACCTCGATAGGCATCGCCGACCCCGCGCAGGGCGAACATATTCATCGGATCGATTTCCAGGGTCTTTTCATAAAAACCGATGGCCTTATGATATTTACCCGTTTCCCGATGCAGGTCACCTAGCCCGACCAGCACGTACGAGTTCTCACCGTCAATGGCCAGGGCTTCCAGAAAGGCGCTTTCCGCCTCCTTCCAGCACCTTTTCTTCAAGAATTCCGAGCCCTGCCGGGAAAGTTCGATGGCCCTCTTATGGTCAGACTGCATGTTGCCCTTGGCCCACTGCAGATACTCGGCCATCACATGCTCCGCCTCAATGGTGATCCACTGCGGCAGCTCATAGGGATGCTTTTCCTTGAGCCATATTTCGAGCTTGCCGGCATTCTTGGCAAGAAACTTGAAGGTGACACGGTACTCTTCGTCACTCTCCAGATTATCCTGCCACAGATAAAACGAGCGGATCGGCCCGTCTATCTGGACACAGGCAGCCAGACGTTCGCTCACCGCCTCCCTGGCCAGCTTTTCCGCGTCTTCAAAGGAAGAAATTGTTGTCCATCCGATATACATCATCATTTCGTGGCCTACTCTTTTTTGCGTTTCATCTCAATTGTCTGTTGGGCGAAATCGCGCAACTTTCTCACATACTTCACCTGATCATTATCAAGAATCGGCTTCTCCTTGCTTCTGTCCAGATAAAGAAGAGCAATCCCCTTTTCCTGCAAACAGACAGGGAAGAGATATACCGTGCGATTCTGCACGAGAAACTGCAGTGCATCAGGCAGGGTATCAACTTTATCCGGCGCAAGGGCAATGTCCTTACACATTGTCAAAGATTTCTGCAACAGATTCGGACTGGTCCGGGAAAGCGCCACCCGGAATTTTTTCAGCTGTTCAGGGTCAATATCGCCGCGCCCCAGCTGGCCGACCAGCACTTTACTGTCGCCCTGGGTCTGCAGCATGGCAAAAACAGCCCGGTCCAGACCTACGCCCAAATAAAGGGCATCGAGCAAAAGGGGAAAAAAATCATTGAGACGAAAAGTCCCCTTTACCATCTCATTGATTTCTTTCCAGAAATCATCAATGCTTTTACCAAGCATGGCGGATGACTCCGCCACACTGCTGGCCTGAATTTCCTCGAGCCTTTTCCGGAAATCAAATTTGAGGATCCCGGGCCGGATCGAATCAAAAATTGCCTCCGAGGCCTGGGTTGCGACAACCAGCAGATCAACGGCCTCTTCTTCATCCAGGGAAAGAGGAAAGCCGTATTTTGCCATCAGTGGCTCGATATGCTGCTGAAACCACAGACAGTCCACATATCGATTACTGAAATCGACAATAGCGTGCAGATATTTTTCAACATCACCACCCTCTTCCGGCACTTCCGGGTCCGGTTCCATACATCTTATCACACTTTCCGTCATATTCCAGAAAATAGCAACCTCCCGGCCGACCCCGGCATAGGTCAGCCCATCGAGGACAGACATTGCCGCCTCATCTTCCGAAACCCCTTGTCCCACCTTTTCTTTGATGGAACCGTATATGACGGGCAGATAGATGCAGGCAATGATTTTACCGAGATTACGCATGAGACCGCAGATAAAAGCCTCTTCCGGTAGCACCTTCAGATAACGGGACTCAGCTATGCTGCGGGCAAGCAAGGCGGCCAGAAATGACCGGCCAAGCAGTTCGCTGATCTCCTCGGTATTGACCCCGGCCTGAATGAAATCATCAAAAAGAGCGATACCGATGGCAAGGTCCCGCACTGTATCAAAGCCAAGCACCGCCACCGCCATGGAAACGGTGGAAACCTTCTGGCCAAGGGCATAATAGGCCGAGTTGGCAAACTGCAGAACCTTATGGGTGAGGGAAAAATCCTTGAGGATGATCTTGGCCAGATCTTCATAATTCGCGGTGGTCTTGCTGCTGGTAAGGGCGAGCAGCTCCTGCACATGGACAGACATGGCGGGAAGTTCGCTCATGTTTATTTTGGCGAAGACATCGGCCAGTTTTCCTTTTGAATGCAGGCTGCTGTCGGTCATGAAATAAATATTTCTCTTTGGCAATTTATCAGGAGTTCAAACTTTTTCATGGCAGACAGGGATATTGCGGGCAAAGAGCTGCTGTCTGCCTCAAGCGTTGCGGCAAACGGACAAACTCCGCCCGCGAGTATGCCATAATGTTGGCAGGCTATAACATGGCCCCGCGCAGGTGATGTCATTTACCAAAAAAAAAGGTTACAGCCGATATTGCTGCAACCCTTGACTTTGCGGAGCCCCGGCATCGGCACGCCATCACAACTTTTTGCTTTACCGGAACAATGAATCATGATTTTTCGCAATGCCCCTCAAAGCCCCCCGGAATCGGAGGCTGCCGTTACAGGACGACTTTTTACTCAAGGGACTTAGAAGTTATAAAAGTACCGTTTATCTGTGCCGTCATGCCAGCATGATTCTAGCTGGCAGCCAGCGTAGATCCTCCCGGACTTGATCCGGGATCTACCGGAATAACGATGGTTTCGAGACTCGGTTAACGGCACATCAACAATTGCTGAGCACCTAATTTTTTTTTCAAATGGCTTTTCAATTTCCCAGCTGCTACCTCTGCCTGGAAAATAACTAAAAAAGACCAGATAAGGCAATGGTTTTTTCTCGCACCATGCCGATAATCTTTTGATTAATCTCAATTAAATGGAGATGGATGATTTCCCCCGGCGATTGACGATATTCTACCTGATTGTATCTGTCAGCAACACAGTTATTTTTGTACTGTTCGTCAATCAACCAGGGATTTGAGCTGATTGCGCTCCAGTTCAGCATTGAATTTGACATGGACCGAGTAGTCACTGAGCACCAGATCACAGACCTGGACGCCGATGACCAAACCCCGCAGAACGGCATCTGGAAGATTCGTCACCGGAATTATGACTTTAATATGGCGCCCGAGAAGCAGACGGATGTTCTCTTTGTTGGTGATCCGGACGTTAAATGAAAGCCCCCCCAGGGAGATGTCCGTCATGTCGCCTCTAAAGGTGCTCAAGACCTTTTCCTTGTCATCAACAATCTGCAGTTGGATTTTGCACTCCTTCCTGTAGCGTTCATGGACCCTGCGGTCCATGCCTTTTTTTTTCATTTCGGCATAGATATCACTGGAACGGCTGTAATAATCGATAAGCTTGGATTCAATGCCGGGTAGTTTTTGTTCAAGTCGTGCCAGGCTTTCAAGTTTCAGGACGGAAATGCTGGTCTGCTGCTGGGCGGTGAGTGACACTGTCCAGACCGAGGGGTTGAAAAAATTCTCGCCGACTATCTCACCCTTGCCCATGTTCTTGAAAAATAATTCTTTTTCGCCGCCCGAGTACGTGACTCTGACACTGCCATGGTTGATAAAAAAGAGCTCGTCGTTTTTCGCGCCCTGGGCGGCAATGATTTCTTCAGGTTTGTACGTCCGCTCTCCCATCTCGTGATAGAGGGCGTTGAATTCTTCGGAGGAAAGCACCTGACGGAGATTTGCCCAGATTTCAACATGGTCCTTGCTGATGGCCCCCTTTTTTTCCTGCTCAATGATATCTCCCGTTTGGATGATCTCCATCAATGCCATGGGATCAATTTCATACATTCTCTCCCTCAGCCGTTCCGCGTTATGAAAGTCCTTTTTTTGGGCACACGCGACCACCAGTTCAAAAAGCTGTGTTTTGGCGGCTTCGGTGTTGCCTTGCCCGGCCAGTTGAAAAATCTGCTCTTCCCTGAGGGTGAGTGAATCATTCTTCTGTGCGTCGCCGGAGGACTCAGCCGGTGGAATGACTGACTGCCGTGATTTTGCCAGGCGCAAAACCTTATCAGCCTCCGCTCTGACTTGTTCGCTGAATTCCTGACTTCCACTCAGGGCCTGCAGGGCGGGGACAATTCGGTCAAGACGGCCCCATTGTTCGGCCAAGCTTAGTTTTTCCGCAGTTGCGACCAGACAGGATGATGATGCGCCGCTTATGTTCTTGTCGACGCTGCGGGTGGCAAGGGCTATCTGTTCAAGGAGCTTGTCGGCTATCTGCTCTTTTTGATTGCTAATGAGGCGGCTGACGGTTTGCGCCACGGCGGCGGTAAGGGCAGGATTAAGCAGGACTTGGTGATCACCTTTCAGGAGGCGGTTCAGGGCTTCCTGCAGGCTGGATTGTTGTTGGGTCAAGTGGTACTCCTCAAAAAGGACAGGGCGCCATATTCAGTGATCATCACGCTCGTATCGCGAGCTGTCCGGTGCGGCGGCTGACAACTCGACATCCAGACATCAGATGCCTGATCCGGGCGGTCCAGAATTCCCTGTTTTCCCGGATTATATAACGGCCACTGCTATTTTGGTAATATTAAGTGAACGGCATGCCAACTTTCCGGCATTCTTTGCTGAAGTGGTCGTGGCATCGTGGGGGGGAGGGGCCTTTGGTATACAATATGATTGGGAGCAGGTATTTATTTCAATCCTCCTGAGCATTGCCAGTAGTTCAGGAGCCGTGATTTCTGCAATAGGTCGATTGCCGACGATTGGAAAGACATCATTTTCAAGCTGCGTTAATATCTTCTCTCCGGTCTTTTCATCCCATTGTGTAGAAAACCTTTGATGCCATTCCAGGGCAACCTCTTCAAAAGTCTCCTTTTTGGTCTCTGTTGTTGATTTTCCAGGGTCAATTCCCTGAGCAAGTTGCGTCCGCGCTTCATCTCTCTTTTGCCTGGCTGCTAAAAGTGAAATCTCAGGATATGCGCCAAATGACAGTTTCTTTTCTTTGCCATCAAAGCGATATTTCAGCCGCCATAGTTTCCCCCCGGCCGAGGTGACAAGCAGGAATAAACCTCCTCCGTCAAAGAGCTTGATTTCCTTCTGCTGAGGCTTGGAATTTCGTATCTGAGTATCAGTTAGGGGCACTGTCCGCTTAGGCATTGGGGGCTTCTCCGTTTTGGGGGCCTCCACTTTTCAGGACTTAAAAAGCCCCCACAAAGGCCCCTAAACTTGCTGGCTTATAGCATATCAAAACGGATTTTAACGGACAAGAGAAAAAGAAAAAGCCTTGATTTCTCAAGGCTTTCGATACTTCTCCGAATTTTGTCGGAATATAGGATGGTGCCGGAGGTCGGGATCGAACCGACATGACCTTGCGGTCGCGGGATTTTGAGTCCCGTGCGTCTACCAGTTTCACCACTCCGGCTTTTTTTATTTTTGCGGGCGCTGCAGTCTGAACCTGCAACTCTTATTGATGAGCAAGATGCGACTCGGTAATGCCTTTAGATATACTACTTCCTGTTAATTTTCAAGTATTTTTGCCAGGGGAACAGGTACGAAAAACCGTGGACGGAAAAATCCCTCTCTCACCGCCCCAGACGGTGAACAAATAAAGAAAAACATGGCAGGCAGCAAACTTCTGCCGGTAATGCGGCTACATCATCTTTGGCAGATGCCCCGGAAAATTTGGCGCAGCACCGGATCACTCAATTTAGTGGACAGCTGCTCCTCATACTCATCAACTGTCTCCGCCTCAGGAGCAGCAGACAACTGGTCGGACGGCGCCTCCCGGTTCTCCGCGACAAAGATGAAACTCTCTGGCTCCACCTGCAGCTTGCTGCCCCGCTTCTTGTTGAGCCAGCGGTCGCACTCGTCATGGCTGCCCACGTAGAGGAGGAACAGCTCGCTGTCCCGTTTCAGACTGATCAGCCGGTAGCCGCTGCCCAGGTCGTATTTCAGACATTTTCTGACCCGCAGCTCCCCGCGTTTGGTGCGTTTGTTCTTCATCGCCAGGCACTGCCAGCCATGCTCGGACAGATGTCTGATAATCTCGCCGGCCCGTTCCGCCGCCAGCGCCCCTTTCTTGTCTGTCTTGCTTAACGCCCGCAGCTGTTTCTCAAAAAGAGGTGTTCTGTAAAGTGTCAATTCCATGGCTCCTCGCTTCCCGCAGGGCGGTTCACGAACCGCCCCCGGGTATAGGGCAACCATTATTCTCCGCTTGCCGTCGGATATCCGGCCCCTTTCCAGGCAAAAATGCCGCCGGGATGCCGCAGCACATTTTTGTAGCCGAGTTTTTTGGCCCACACGGTGCCGTTGTGGCTGCGGGTGCACTTGACAAAGCCGCAGTAGATAATGATTGTTTTGTCCTTATCCGGGCCGAGCAGCGCCGCATAATCCTCCATGGTTTTGCCAGCTGTCTCCTTGGTGTCCCATTCCGCCATATCCGGGATGGGGAAGAGAAACTGTTTGGCGCCCGGCACATGTTCCTTTTTATAACTGTCTTCATAGGGCATGGTATCAACAATGATCATGTCTTTGCCCGAATCGATCATTTTCTTTAGTTCTTCCGTGGAGATGACATCATAACCGCCGCGCTGTACTTCCCGGACCAGCTTGATTGCCCCGGTTTCAATCTCCACTTCCTGCTCGAACTTGTTCGCGCCAAAGGCAAAGGCATCCGCTGCAAAGGTCACCAACATTGCCATCAGCGCCAGCGAAAAACAGATTTTGCTCTTTCTCATTGTTACTCCCCATTCTCTCAAGTTTTTCTGATAAACAGCCCCTGGCGGGACTGCTCCGTCAACTGCGTGCAACGCCACCAATAGAGATAGACCGCGCCGGCCATCATGCCAATATCCCTCAGCAGTGAGTTGTGCAGACTGCCATAGGCCTGCGATTCAGGGTCTTCCGGGCCGAAACAGCCGCAGTCAATGTCCAGCCCGAGGCGGATGCCGTAAGACAGAACTGCGATAAACAGCAGAAGCAGGGCAACGACCGCAGCCAGGGCGCCCCGCATGTCCAGCAGCAGGCCCAGGGCGGCGAACAGCTCGAAAGCAGGCAGCAGGACCGCCACCGGCCCGACCCAGGCTTCAGGCAGCAGGCCGAAGTCGTCAATGACCGCCCCAAAACCCTGCAGATTGCCCAGTTTCACGATGCCGGCATAGAGGAAGAGCACGCCCAGCAGACTGCGGATCAACAGATAGGCCCGGGAAGAAATGAACAATCGCGGCAGAAGGCTGGTCATGCCAGACCTGCCTGGATGGCCGCCCCCAGGGCGCCGACGATATCCGGCAGCTCAGGAGACAGCACGCTGACCCCTTCCAGCCGGGCCTGCAGCATCTTCACCATGCAGGGGTTGCGGGCCACCCCGCCGGAAAAGACCAGGCAGTCGCCGTAGCCCACCCGGTTCAGCATGCCGATCAGCCGGTTCACCACGGAGAGATGCACCCCCATGGCAATGTCCCTGGGCGGTATGCCGCGGTTCTTCATGGAGATCACCTCGGACTCGGCAAACACCGTGCACATGGAGTTGATGGCCACCTCCTGTCCGGACTCCAGGGCCACCGGGCCGAACTCGTCCAAGGTGTAGCCCAGGGTGGCGGCCATGATCTCCAGAAAGCGGCCGGTTCCCGCGGCGCACCTGTCATTCATCTGAAAATTGCTGACCCGGCCCTGTTCGTCAAGCGCGATCACCTTGGAATCCTGGCCGCCGATATCGACAATGGTGCGGCACTCCGGGAAATAATACCTGGCTCCCAGGGCATGGGCCTTGATCTCGGTGATCACCTCATGGGCAAAATGCTTCCGGGCCAGGTGGCGGCCATAACCGGTTGCCACCACCCGGACCGGCGCCAAACCGGCCAGCATCTCCAGGGACTGCCGGTGCGGGTCAAAACCGCTCTCCCTGATCTGATGATTGATCAGCCGGCCATCCTGCAGGGCGGCGATCTTCACGGTACGCGAGCCCAGATCAACGCCGACAAACATCATTATCCCCTTATCTGCTCCAGAAAGGCCTCGATTCTGGTCTGCAGCTGTCCCACATCCTCGGGGGAATAATCGGATTCAATGGCGAGATAAGGGATGCCCTCCTGCTGGCAGGCCTCTTTGATCCTGATCTCCTCCACGTTATAGGTATGACAGAACTGCAGGGAATAATGGATAATACCCTGGGCCATGCTTTCCTGGTACTCCCTGATCACCTGCTCGATGCGCTCATTGTTGGGAGTGAAGCAGGAGCAGTCGATCTGCATGTAGCGGTCGGTCAGCACATCGAGCTGACCATCCACATCCCTGCTGCTTTCGTCAATGAGATCCTTGAAATAGCGGGTGCCGATACAACTCTCCTCACCCACGATAACAGCCCCGGCGGTTTCCACCAGGTTATGCAGCTTCCAGTTGGGCAGGGCCATGGGCACCCCGGCCACCATCACCCGCGGCGCATCCGCCGGCATGACCCCTTCACCCTTCCTGACCTTCGCGTCCAGCTCGTCGCACAGCGCATTTACTTGCCCGGCAAAACGCACCGGCTCATCATAAAAGGCGATCTGCTCGATGAGCAGGGCATCCTTGCCGCTGATGGGGGCCGGGTTGCCTGCCCGCAGGCGGGTCAGCCGCTGCAGGGCCCGTCGTTTGTTATTAATGACCTTAATGGCGGAAGCCAGGTCATCGGCGGAGATCTTTTTGCCGGACACCACCTCAACCTTGCGCTTGAACTCCTGCACCTCATCCAGCCACAAGGCCTTGTCCCGCCTGTTTTTCATCTGCGGGATCTCCATGACATAGGTGGGAACGAGCCGGTCCAGGATTTCCCAGGTCTTTTTCTTGGCATCACAGGTGGTTTCGCCATAAACGAAATCAACCGCCTGAAAATAGGGGCAGATTTTACCGGCCTTGAACCCATAGGCTGATTTGACCATGGGGCAGATATTGCGCGGCAGAATCTTTTCCGCATCCGGAATGGAGCCCTGGGAGCCGCCGCACAATCCCACGCAGATGCCGCCCGCGGCCACCACCACCTCCTCCGGGATATAGACGCAGAAAGTGCCGACCACCGGCCGGCCCTCTTTTTTGGCGGCCATGAGTTCCTGCACCCGGCCGCCATGGATCTCCGCCACCATGTTGTCAAAATAAGCCATGCCGGCGGGCCGGTTCTGCTGGGACAGGTAGATGGATGCATAGGCGTTGCCCAGCATCTGGCGCGCCTTGTCAAATCTAGGCACGTCCATGCCCAGCTCCTGCCACAGTTCGGGGTATGCCTTCACCTCAAAATCCGCCATTTTTTCTTCCCTCCAGGCCTGCCGGCTTGTTGATGATCTCGTTTATTGCGGCTGCGTCAGCCTAATTTTTTTCAGTAATAAATATCGCTCTCAAGCACAGCCCTTAAAATATATAGATTTACCTATAAGTCAAATCGGAAATTTTAATTTCATCATGCGGAAACATAGGGAAAGCGGATGGCAAATAATTTTGCCGCGGTGGAAAGAAAATAATGGGCAGCGGAAAAAATCGGTGAGGCAGCAGGACGCAAGTCCGGCTGCGGGGGTTGAAACACCAACGATCAGGGATTGAGATAGACCTTCTGAAAGCGGTAGAAGTAGTCGATGCCGGACCAGATGGTCAGAAAGAGGGCAACGTAAAGAATCCCAAGGCCGATCTGGTGCAGGTAGGGAATGGGCAGGACGCCCAGGGGGAACATGAGGGTGCCCAGGGCGGTGAGCTGGACCACGCTTTTCCATTTTCCCAAGCGGCTGGCGGCAATGATCAAGCCGGATGAGGCGGCAACCCCGCGCAGACCGGTTACCACCAGTTCCCGGGAGAGAATGAGAAAGGCCACCCAGGCAGGCATCCGGTCAAGCGGGATCAGCATGACCAGGACCGCGGCAACCAGCACCTTGTCGGCCAGCGGGTCCATCAGCTTGCCCAGCACCGACTCCACCTTGTACTTTCTGGCGATATAGCCGTCAGCCAGATCAGTCAGCGCGGCGGACAGATACAGGGCAAACCCCAGCAGGCTGACCCAGGTTTCAGCGCCGGGGTAAAGACAGAAGAGCAGGAGCGGCGCGGCAACAAACCGGTAACCCGTCAGAATATTAGGAACATGGGTGAACGGACTCAATGGGTCAACCCCTTTTGCGGCGCCTCATCCTCCCTGGTGAGAGGATGAGACGGCCTGATAACGCCGGTAATGACGGAGAACTCTTTCGACATATTCAACGGTTTCCGGGATGTCGGGAATGCGGCCGATGCTTTTCACCACTTCAGGGCCGGCATTATAGGCCGCCAGGGCAAGATGCAGATCATCATCAAAAATATTGAGCATTTTCCTCAGATAACGGGTGCCGCCGTTGATATTCTCCCGGGGATCAAAAGGGTCCGCTACCCGCATGTCCCGGGCCGTGCCGGGCATGAGCTGCATCAGTCCCTGGGCGCCCTTGCAGGAAAGGGCCAGATGGTCGAAATTCGACTCGGCCTTAATCACCGCCTGAATGAGCAGCGGATCAACCTGATAGCGGCTGCCCACTGATCTGATATAATGCTCATACTCCCGCAGGTTGATATGCCTTGGCGAAGGGGCGCGAATCTGGCTGCTCTCCGGCATATCCACCTTCACGTAGCGGCGGTCGTTGGGCACATTGGAAAAATGTATCACCCCGTTTTCATCCACAAACGTATACATGGTGGCAAAGGAAAACGCCGGGAAAAACGCGCCGCACAGCACTATGATAATCCATGATCGTAACAGAGTTGCCATGGATTTATTATAGTGCTAAAAAAATCTCCCGTCAGCTTACTTTTTTCTTTTTTCCCAGTCTGCCAGAAATTTTTCCATGCCGATGTCCGTCAGGGGATGTTTGGCCAACTGGGCAATGACATTGTAAGGGATGGTGGCGATATCCGCCCCGATGAGCGCGGCGTCCAGCACATGCACCGGGTTGCGGATGCTGGCGACGATCACCTCCGTCTGGTAGCCGTAGTTGTCATAAATGGTCATGATGTCGCTGACCAGATCCATGCCGGTCAGCAAGATATCATCCAGCCTGCCGACAAAGGGACTGACAAAGGTTGCCCCGGCCTTGGCGGCAAGCAGGGCCTGGGTGGCGGAAAAAACCAGGGTCACGTTGGTCTTGATCCCTTCGGCGGCGAATTGCTTGACCGCCTTAAGGCCTTCGGTGACCATCGGCACCTTGATAACGATGTTGGAATGCAGGGCGGCGAGCTGCCGGCCCTCAACCAGCATGCCAGCCGCATCGAGACTGACCACCTCGGCGCTGATCGGCCCATCGACCGCGGCGCAGATTTCTTTTAGTATCGTTTCAAAGGGCTTCTTTTCCTTGGCAATAAGGGAAGGATTGGTGGTCACGCCATCGACCATGCCCATTTCCACGCCCTTCTTGATTTCTTCAATATTGGCTGTATCAATAAAAAACTTCATTGTTGTTCTCCTTTACCCGCTAAAAAGGTTTGGCAGCACTTTTCACTGCAGAAATAGTAAATTTTACCGTCTTTCGCAGCCCGAATCGCCTGCTGCTGCGGCACATAGGTATGGCAGACCGGATCTTCCACCAGCACGTCCTGGGCGGGGGAGGAAGCGGCGGAGGCAGGCTGCACTGGCGGCTTCTCCCTCTTTCTGCCGGCAAAAAGCAGCCGATAGAGAATATAACACAGTGCTGCCAGAATAATGATACGCAACGGGCTCATGTTTTCTCCCAGGTGATCTGCTGCACCCCGCTTTGCCGGGCAAGATCTTTCAGCATCGCAAGCGATGTCATGTGCAGGATGGGATGGACGTGCAACGGCGCCACCGCCGCCAGCGGGGCAAGCACAAAAAGCCGGTTGGCAATGGCCGGATGGGGCAGGGTGAGAGAGGGGGTCTCGATCACCAGATCGTCATAATAGAGCAGATCAAGATCAACCGTCCGGTCCTTGCCCTTTTGCCGGTCGCGCCCCAGCTCGGCTTCAATATCCATCATTTTATCAAGAAGCGCCTGCGGCGCAAGCCGGGTTTCCAGCAGCCCTACGGCATTGGTGAACAGCTGGTCGCTCACCATGCCTACCGGTTCCGTCAGAAAGGGCGGAGAAAGGGCCACGGCCCGTCCAGCCTCTTCCTGCAGCCTTTGCCAGGCGGCAAGCAGATTGCTGCGCCCGTCTCCCAGGTTGGAACCGAGTCCGATAAAGGCATGCGCCACGGGGAGGGTGTCCGGCAACGGATAATCTGCAGCAGCGTAGGGCGGCACCGCTTTTAGAGATCGGCCAACCCCAGCACATCGAACATGCTGTACATGCCGTTGGCCCTGCCGGCGACCCAGGCGGCGGCAAGAGCCGCGCCCCTGGCAAAATTGTCACGGCTGTGGGCCCGGTGGATGAGCTCAATCCGCTCCCCTGGTCCGGCAAAATAGACGGTGTGCTCGCCGACAATATCGCCGCCGCGGATGGTCTGGATGCCTATTTCCTCCTTGGTCCGCTCCCCGATGATGCCGTTGCGCTCAAAAATACCGACTTTGCCCAGATCGCGGCCCACACCGAGAGCCGCCATCTCGCCTAGCTTTAAGGCCGTGCCGCTGGGCGCGTCTTTTTTCATGCGGTGGTGGGCCTCGACAATTTCAATGTCATAATCATTGCCGAGGATGGCAGCCACCTTCTGGGTGATTTTAAACAGGACATTCACCCCGACCGCCATATTGGGCGACTGGACAATGGGAATGTCTTTGGCCAGCTCTTTGAGTTCCGCCAGATTCTCCGGGCTCAGCCCCGTGGTGCCGATGACCATGGCCTTGTGGTGCCGGGCGGCGATCCTGGCAAAGCCCATGGTGGCGGCATGAAAGGTGAAATCAATGATCACGTCGCACGTATCTACCACCGCCGACAAATCCGGCGCAATGACGGCACCCGCCGGACCATAGCCGCCCACCTCGCCGATATCCTTTCCCACCGCCGGGCTGCCCGCCTGCTCAAAACCGCCGACCAGCTGCAGCGCGGCATTCTGGGTCACCATGTAGCCAATCCGCTTTCCCATCCGACCGGCAGCACCGGCAACAATGACTTTTGTCATATCTCTTTCTCCAATTTGGCAAAAACAAAAAACCAATTATAGCATTTTCTGATCTTTCAGCACAGCCTTCATGCGGTTCATGGGCTCTTCACCCATGTGCCACAACGGCTGGCGCGGGGTGCCGGACTTGATTTTACCCATCAGCTCCAGGGCCTTCTTGGCCGGCACCGGATTGGTATCATAGAACATGGCGCCCATGAGCGGGAAAAGCCGGTGTTGAATCTCCCGGGCCCGGGCCACATCCCCAGCCAAGGCTGCGTTCATCAGGTCGGACATGCCCCTGGGATGCACATTGGAGGTCACGGAAATCACGCCGGTGCCGCCGAGCAGCACCAGCGACATGGCGGTGAAGTCATCGCCGGACAGGATGGCGAAATCCGCCGGACAGCGCCGGATAACATCACAGGCCCGGTTCATGTCGCCGGTGGCCTCCTTGATGCCGACAATGTTGTCCACCTCGGCGCAGCGGGCCACGGTGGCGGCCGTCATGTCGACCGCGGTGCGGGATGGCACGTTATAGAGAACCAGGGGAAGATCCACCGCCTCGGCCACGGTCTTGAAATGCTGGTACAGGCCTTCCTGGGACGGCTTGTTGTAATAAGGGGTAATGACCAGCGCCCCGTCCGCCCCGGCCTCTTTGGCATGACGGGTCAGCTCGATTGTTTCCGTGGTGGAGTTGGAACCGGTGCCGGCCAGGACCGGCACCCGGCCCTTCACCGTCGCAATGGTCAGCTCCACCACCCGCTGATGCTCCGCATGGCTCAAGGTGGCCGACTCCCCGGTGGTGCCGCAAGGCACGATGCCGTGGGTGCCGTTGGCAAGCTGAAACTCAATGAGATCCTTTAATCCCTGTTCATCAATGCGCCCATCAATAAACGGTGTCACTATGGCCACAAAGGCTCCTCGAAACGGCGTCATATGTACCTCCTCTGATTCTTGGAAATCAACTTATAAATTTTATCCTTGCTTACAGCATGGCTTCGGCGCTCAACTGCCCTTCATAGATAAAATGCGCCGGCCCCTCAAGAAAAACTGCCGCGATTTTTCCTTCATCCTGCAGGGCAAAGTGGATGAGCAGCTTCTCGCCGCCGGAGGTGGTCACCTGCACCGGGGAGCTGACCCGGCCGAGCAGCCCGGCGATCACCGCCGAGGCCACCGCGCCCGTGCCGCAGGCCATGGTCTCATCCTCAACGCCCCTTTCATAGGTGCGGACATGGAGGCTATCAGGCCCCAGCACCTCCACGAAATTGGCATTGGCCCCGGCCGGCTGAAAGAGCTGGTGAAAACGGATGGCGGCCCCCCAGGCCTTGACCGGCGTGCCATGATTGCCGTCAACAAAGCAGACCGCATGGGGCACCCCGGTATTGAGAAAATGCACCTGGCGGGCAATGCCATCCAGCACCACATCATGGTCAAGGGCCAGGCCTGTCGGCGGCGTCATGGCAAGCTTGACCCCCGTGCCCCTGATCTCGGCATGGATGATGCCGGCAACGGTCAAAAAACTCATTTGGGCCGGGGCAATGCCCCTGCTGTGGGCGAAACGGGCCGCGCAGCGGGCGCCGTTGCCGCACATTTCGGCCTCGCTGCCGTCCGCATTGTAAAAATGCCAGCGGAAATCCGCCTGGTCGGAATTTTCAATGAGAATCAGGCCGTCGGCGCCGACTGAAAATTTGCGGCGGCAGACCGTCCTGGCAAAAGAACCCATTTCCTCTTTGGCCAAAAAAGGTTGCCGGTGGTCAATGATGATGAAGTCATTGCCGGTACCGCTCATCTTGGTAAATGCGATTGGAAAATTCATAATCCGTTTTTATGGTATCATCTCACCGGCAATCAGGGCGTCATAGGTCTCCCGCCGGCGGATCACGTGAAAAGACTCGCCATCCACCAGCACCTCAGGCACCCTGGGCCGGGAATTGTAATTGGATGACATGCTGAAGCCATAGGCCCCGGCACTCATGACGGCCAGCAGGTCGCCCTGCCGGCAGACCGGCACCTTCTTGCCCCTGGAAAGAAAATCACCGCTCTCACAGATGGGGCCGACCACGTCAGCCACCTCCTCCTCATCACCGCGGCGGACCACGGGCCGGATGGCATGATGGGCGTCATACAGGCTGGGCCGGGCCAGATCATTCATGCCGGCATCGACGATCACAAATTTTTTACCGCCCTGTTTGGTATACAGCACCCTGGTCACCAGGATGCCGGCATTACCCACGATAACGCGGCCCGGCTCCAGGATCAAGGTGCAGTCAAGCCCTTGCATCTCCCGCTCAAGGGCCGCGGCATAGGCGGCCGGCAGAGGCGGCTCCTCATCGCTGTAACGGATGCCGACCCCTCCTCCCAGATCAATAGTGGAGATGGAGATGCCAGCCTGCTTGAGGCGCTCGACAAACAACTTCACCTTCTGCAGGGATTCGACAAAAGGTGATACATCGGTGAGTTGTGATCCTATATGACAGCTTACGCCGATAATCTCAATATTTTTCATCGTGCGGGCGGCAAGATAGGAATCCAGCGCATCCCGGATGGGGATACCGAACTTGTTTTTGGCCAGTCCGGTGGAGATATAGGCATGGGTTTTCGGGTCCACATCCGGGTTGACCCGGAAGGAAACCGGGGCCGTCACGCCAAGCGAGGCGGCGACCTGCTGCAGGGTCTCCAGTTCCTGGTGTGATTCCACATTGAGCATCAGAATTTTCGACTCCAGGGCGTAACGCATTTCGTCCTCGCTCTTTCCCACCCCGGAATAGACGATTTTCCGCGGGTCAATGCCGGCCTTGAGCGCCCGGAACAGCTCCCCGCCGGAAACGATATCCGCCCCGCCGCCCAGCTTGCCAAAGAGATTGAGCAAGGCGATGTTTGAACAGGCCTTGGTGGCGAAACAGGTTATATGCGGCAGGGTGAACGCTCCGTCAAAGGCCCGGAAATGGCGGGTCAGGGTGGCGGTGCTGTAGAGGTAAAACGGGGTGCCCACTGCCGCGGCAATATCGGCCACCGGCACCTCCTCACAGAAAAGGACATCATTCTTGTATTGAAAATGGTTCATTGATTCACGAAAAAATTTAAATTTTGCTCACTTGGCGTTCTGCCGAAAAAAATTATCGCGGCAATTCCACTTCCCGTGAAAAAGCACTCTCATTGGGCGGCACCGCATCATCAATGGCGGTCACGGCATAATAGAGGGTCGCATCACCCTCCGGCAGATTGCGGTCGGTGAAAGAAAAGGAAGCCCGGTCCGTCTCGCCCACCAGCGTCATTTCCTGGTCCCCGGCCTGGCGCCGGTAGACACGAAAACCCGCCACGCCCTGCTGGGCGATGTTCTCCCAGAGAATCTTCACCCCGTCAGCGGCGGCCACGATGGTGAATTTTTCCGGCGGCACCGGGGGAATCACATTGCGCGCCATGCCGGCTATCACCTCGCTCGCCGCGCCAAACAGCTCCGTGTCAGCCACCGTGCGCACCGCCCGCACCTGATAAAAATACTTCCTGCCGTTGTCCAGCCCTTGGTCAACATAGGAAAGACCGGCAACCGGCTCGCCGATTTTGTCAAACTCCCGGCCCTTATTGCTGCGATAGACCTGATAGCGCACAGCTTCGGCCACCGGGCCGCCGTCACCCGTGGTCACCGGCTGCCAGCCGATGGTCAGACCCCGATCGGCGACCTGCAGGGTCAGCCCGGTCGGCGGCGGCAGCGGGCTCTCCCATTGGAAGGAAACCCTGTTTGAATCGCCGCTGACGATATTCCAGCCCGACCCGGACACCACCTTATAGGTGTAGCGGTAATGGCTTTGCAAGTCGGTATCCGTATAGGTCATCCTGGCGCCGGGCTTGACCCCGGCCCCACTCAGGGTAATCGCCAGGTCATATTGCACGGGACAGTCCGCACAGAAATCTTCCGCGCCAACCTCGCTTTTATACAGCGTAAACGTCCTGACATTGTCTATTTTCTCACCTGATTCAGCAAGAATGGGATAGGTCCAGTTCAGGGTGGCACCCTGCTCATCGAGGGAATGTTGTAAATCGGCAATCGGCACCGCAATGGCCGCCTGGGGGGGGATCGGCAGGGTTTTTCTTCCGCAACCGCAACAGCAGAGCAGCAGAAAACAACAAAGCGCTATGGCATACCCGCATCGGCTCATCGCTTACATCCCCAGTTCCCTTTCCGCCCTCGCCAGCGCCTCCTTCACGCGGACGATGGAGGTGCCGCCGGTGGAACGGCGGCTGTCCACCGAGCCCTTCACGGTCAACACGGCAACAACATCCTCGTCGATGGCCTCGGAAAATTGACGCAGTTCATCCAGGGCAAGCTCGATCAGCTCCTTTTTCTTTTGCACGCAGTAGGCCACGGTCCGGCCGACAATGGCATGGGCCTGGCGGAACGGCACGTTTTTGCGCACCAGATAATCGGCCAGATCCGTTGCCGTCATATAGCCTGTTTTGGTGGCATCCTCCAGGCGGGCCGTATTGAACTTCATATTGGCCAGCAGCTCGGCGGCAATGGCCAGCCCATGGCTTACGGTATCCAGGGTGTCAAAAACCGGCTCCTTATCTTCCTGCAGATCCCGGTTATAGGTGAGCGGCAGACCTTTCAGCATGGTGAGCAGCGCCATCAGGTTGCCCACCACTCGGCCGCTTTTGCCGCGGATCAGCTCCGGGATATCGGGGTTTTTCTTCTGCGGCATGATGCTGCTGCCGGTGCAGAAACTGTCGGCCAGCTCGACAAAGCCGAATTCACTGCTGGACCAGAGCACCAGCTCCTCGGCCAGGCGGCTCAGATGCAGCTGGATCAGCGCACAGGCGGCAACAAACTCAACGGCGAAATCACGGTCCCCCACCGTGTCCATGCTGTTGGCGCTGACCGTGGGAAAGCCAAGTTCGGCCGCCACAAACTCACGGTCAATGGGCAGGCCGGTGCCGGCCAGGGCCGCGGCCCCCAAAGGCAGCACGTTGATTCTTTTGGCGCAGTCGCGCAGCCGCTCCTGATCGCGGCCAAACATCTCATAATAGGCCAGCATATGATGGGAGATGAGCACCGGCTGGGCCCGCTGCAGATGGGTATAACCGGGCATCACCGCGCCGAGATAACGCCTGGCCAGTTTGACAAAGGATTTCCGCACCCCGGCCAGGAGTTCCACCAGCCGGTCGGTCTCCTCCCGCAGATAGAGACGCAGGTCAAGGTTGATCTGATCATTTCTGCTGCGGGCCGTATGCAGCTTGGCCCCGGCCGGGCCGATTTTGTCCACCAGGGCCTTTTCGATATTCATATGAATATCTTCCAGTTCCGGCCTGAAGACAAAAACGCCCTGCTCGATCTCCTGCGCGATGGCGGCCAGACCCTCATCGATCCGCCCGCCTTCCTCGGCCGTGATCAGCCCCTGGCGGACCAGCATTTTCGCATGGGCCCGGCTGCCGGCGATGTCCTGGCGGTACAACCTGCAGTCATAGTGAATGGAGGCGGTAAAGGCCTCCACCGATGCAGCTGTTTTGCCGGAAAAGCGCCCTCCCCACAGTTTCGTTTCGTTTGTCATAATGGTCTTATTAGTCTTGCTGGTCCAACTGGTCCGGTTGGTCTAACTGGTCTTCCTGGTCAATTCTTCATGTCTGCCTGCCGTAGGAGCGGGCCATGCCCGCGACCATTCGCTATTGCGGAAACACCGTTATCGCGGGCATGGCCCGCTCCTGCCCCGGTGATCTTATTGGTCAAATGCATCGGACCAGTCAGACTAATCGGGCCAGTCAAACCAGTCAGACCTTTCGTAAAGCCTGCATGGTCATGCGCAACGCATTGAGCCGGATAAAACCGCCGGCATCAGACTGGGTGTAAACCTCATCTTCCTCAAAGGTGGCGAAGCTCGCCTGATACAGGGACTGGTCCGACTTGCGGCCCACCGGAGTGCAGTTGCCCTTGTAGAGTTTCAGCCGCACCACGCCGCTCACCGTTTCCTGGGCCGTGTCCATGGTCTTCTGCAGTAGCCGCATCTCCGGCGAGAACCAGAAGCCGTTATAGATGAGCTCGGAATAACGGGGCACCAGACTGTCGCGGATCTTCATCACCTCCCGGTCAAGGGTGATGGTCTCCAGATCCCGGTGGGCGATGCGCAAAATGGTGCCGCCCGGCGTCTCGTAAACACCGCGGGATTTCATGCCGACAAAGCGGTTTTCCACCAGGTCAAGACGGCCGATGGCGTTCACCCCGCCCAGTTCATTCAAACGGGCCAGCATCCTGGCCGGGGAGAGTTTTTCCCCGTCAATGGCCACCGCATTGCCCTGCTCAAAGGCAAGCTCGATATAGGTCGGCTTGTCCGGGGCCTTCTCCGGGGAACGGGTCAACTTGAACATGGACTCATCCGGTTCATGCCACGGGTCCTCCAGAATACCCCCTTCAAAACTGATATGCAGCAGATTTTCATCGGAGCTATAGGGCTTCTCCTTGGTCACCGGGATGGGAATACCGTGTTTTTCCGCATAGGCGATCAGTTTGGTTCTGGAGTTGAGCTTCCAGAGACGCCAGGGAGCGATAATGGTCAGCCTGGGAGCAATGGCCAGATAGGCCATTTCAAAGCGCACCTGATCATTGCCCTTGCCGGTGGCGCCATGGCTCACCGCATCCGCCTGCTCGGCCTTAGCAATCCGCACCTGCTCCTTGGCGATCACCGGCCGGGCCAGGGAGGTACCCAGCAGGTATGAGCCTTCATAAATGGCATTGGCCCGGAAGGCGGCAAAGACGTAGTCCCGGGCGAATTCCTCCTTCATGTCAGAGACAATAACCTTCTCGGCGCCGGTGGCCAGACCTTTCTGCCGCACCTTGTCCCAGTCCTCTTCCTGGCCGATATCCGCGGCATAGGCCACCACCGGGCACTGATACTCCTCCTGCAACCATTTCAGAATCACGGAGGTGTCGAGACCGCCGGAATAGGCCAGCACTATTTTCTTAACGTCCCCTGCCATGCGAAACTCCTTTAACCCTCTGCCAAGATATGTTTTTCTAAGATAGCCTTATGGATATGCATCTTGTTTTCCGCCTGGTCGAAGGCACAGCACTGCGTACCTTCCAGCACATCATCGGTGATCTCCTCGCCCCGATGGGCGGGCAGACAGTGCAGAACCGTGGCGCCCGGCCTGGCTGCGGCAAGCAGTTGCCGGTTGACCTGAAAAGTCTGAAAAATTTTCACCCGTTCAGCCTGTTCATCCTCCTGGCCCATGCTGGCCCAGACGTCACAGTTGACCACATCCGCATCACGCACCGCCTCAACCGGGTCTCTGAAGAGGGTAATCGGCTTCACCGCCTCTTTGGCGGCGGCAGCCATAACCGCCGCATCAGGATCATAACCCTGAGGGCAGGCCAGTTTCAGCTCAAAACCCAGGCGGCAGGCCGCCTGTATCCAGGTATTGGCCATATTGTTGCCGTCGCCGATCCAGGCAATTTTCAGCTTCGCGATGTCGCCCTTCACCTCCTCCACGGTCATAATGTCGCTTAACACCTGACAGGGATGAAAGAGATCGGTCAGGGCATTGATCACCGGCACCGTGGAGTAGCGGCCGAGCTCTTCAACCACTTCCTGGCCGAAGGTGCGCACCACCATGGCGTTGACGTAGCGGGACATCACCCTGGCCATATCCTTGAGCGGCTCGTTGCGGGCCAGCTGGGTATCACGGCTGGAGAGATAGATGACCTGGCCTCCCAGCCCATACATGGCGGACTCAAAAGAGACGCGGGTCCTGGTTGACGGCTTCTCAAAGATCAGGCCGATAACCTTGCCGGCAAGCTGGTGGTGGAGGATGCCCTCCCGGGCTTCCTTTTTAAGCTGCATGGCCCTCCTGATATAGGAGTAAAGCTGCTGCTTATCAAAATCCCACAGGCGAAGAAGATGATTTGACATAAAATTCACACAAATTACATGAACCAGAGAGCCCACAGACTTCGCAGAAGAGCACATCTTGCGCTCTGCCAACTCTGTGGGCTCCAAGGCTCGTTTACTGTTGACGAGAAGTTATAATCAAAGAACTTTAAACGTAAATCAATACAAAAAAAGTATCTCTTTGGGAAGTTTTTTTTCCCGGGTGAGTTCCTTTTACTATTTCCGCTTCTCCAGTGCCCAGAAAACATCCCGCAGCCGGCTGACCATGTCGTCAATCTGGCTTTCGCTGACCACCAGCGGCGGGATAAAGCGCAGGGCCACTCCTCCGGCAAAATTGGCCAGCACGCCTTGGGCGAAAAGACTTTTCACCATCTCAGCCCCCAGGCCGGCGCCGCGGCTGGTCAGCACCAGCCCCTGGATAAGCCCCAGCCCCCGCACCCCGGAGGCCAGCTCAGGAAACTGCTCGGCAAGCGCCTGCAGCCGGCCGGCAAGGTACTCCCCTTTCCGGACGACCGAGGCCAGAAAGCCATCGGCCAGCATGGTTTTCATCACCGTTACCGCAGCGGCGCAGGCCACCGGATTGCCCCCGAAGGTGGAGGCATGATCACCCGGCGAGAAAGAGGCGGCGACCTCCTGCCTGGCCAGCATGGCGCCGATGGGCAGGCCGTTGCCCAGGGCCTTGGCCAGGGTCATGATGTCAGGCGCGATGCCGAAGTGCTCATAGGCAAACAGGGTGCCGGTTCGGCCCATTCCCACCTGCACCTCATCAAAGATGAGCACGAGCCCGTATTGGTCGCAGAGTTTTCTGATGCCCTGCAGATACTCCGCCGGCAGCGGCCGCACTCCGCCCTCACCCTGCAGGGGCTCGCAGAGGATACCGCAGGTCTTGTCGCTGATCATCCTCTCTAGGGCCGCCAGGTCGCCAAAGGGGGCATGGACGAAACCTTCGGGCAGCGGCTCAAAGCCCTTGTGGAATTTGGTCTGGCCGGTGGCCGCCACCGTGGCCAGGGTCCGGCCGTGGAACGAGCCCTCCAGGGAAATAATCTCATAGCGGCCGGGCCCGCCATGCTTGCGGGCCAGCTTGATGGCCGCTTCATTGACCTCGGCCCCGCTGTTGGCGAGAAAAACCCGGTCGGCGAAACTGCTTGTCACCAGCAGTTCGGCAAGTTCCGTCTGCGGCCGGGTATAATAGAGATTGGAGACATGCACGAGCTTGCCGGCCTGGGCGACAATCGCCTCGGTCACGGCGGGATGACAGTGCCCCAGGCTGCAGACCGCGATGCCTGCGACAAAATCAAGATATTCCCTGCCCGTATCATCCTTCAGCAGACATCCCTTGCCTTCCACCATCACTGCGGGAAAACGGCCGTAGGTGTTCATGAACAGGCTGTCGCTTTTTTCCATAATATTTGTCATTTCATCTTCCTTTAGCGAACGATCTCCGTGCCGATCCCCTCCCGGGTGAACATCTCCAGCAAAATGGCGTGTTTGAGGCGACCGTCAACGATATGGGCCTTGCCCACCCCCTGGGCCAGGGCCTCCTGGCAGCATCTGATCTTGGGAATCATGCCGCCCACCGCCACGCCGGAGGCAATCATCTCATCCCCCTCCCGGCTGGTCATGGAGGCAACCAGTTTGCCCTCGCGGTCAAGCACTCCCTCAACATCGGTGAGCAGGATCAGCTTTTCCGCCTTCAGCTGGGATGCCACGGCACCGGCCACCAGATCCGCGTTGATATTATAAGACCCGCCGTCCTCGCCCACGCCCACCGGGGCAATGACCGGGATAAAATCCTGGCTGTCCAGGGTGATGAGCACCTCGGGATTGACCTGGGTGACCGCCCCTACCCGGCCCAAGTCAATCAATTCCGGCGGGGCATTTTCCGCCAGGCTCTTCATGACCTGCATCTTTTTGGCCTTGATCAGATCGCCGTCACGGCCGGACAAACCGATGGCCTTGCCGCCATGGAAATTGATGAGACCGACGATCTCCTTGTTCACCTTGCCCACCAGCACCATCTCCACAACATCCATGGTCTCGCCGTCGGTGACGCGCAACCCATGGACATAGCTCGACTGGATGTTCATCTTCTGCAGAAACTTGTTGATCTGCGGACCGCCGCCATGCACCACCACCGGATTGATACCGATGTATTTCATCAAAATGATGTCAAGGGCGAAATTCTTCTTCAGCTCCTCGTCAACCATGGCATGCCCGCCATATTTGATGACAACGGTCTTTTTATAGAACTCCTTGATATAAGGAAGGGATTCAATGAGGATATTGGCCTTTTCGATACTTGTGTCCATAATAACCTGAAAACGTTGATTTTTTCAACCAGGCAACAAGTCGATACCGCAACCCGGCATGACGTCCCGCTGACCGGTCGCCGCCGGCTCACCCGGCAGATCGACTCATTGCGTAACCAGTAACCAACCGCGCAGATGAGTAACGCAAGGGACAATTATTACATTATCGCCGCGGCCGAAGCAAAGAAAAAGCGCTGAATCATGCTGCTTATGCAATTTTAACGCCCTTCCTCTTTCCCTTCTTTACTTTCTTCCTTGCACCCAGTATTATTCGAGTAAACAGAGTATGCGGGAATAAGACAAAAAAACAGCAGGCTGAAATCACAACCTTAAAACAATGACTGCCATGCGCAAAAAAATCTTTCTCCTTGGCTTTATCCTGGCAATGTTCCTGCCGGCCCCGGCCCTCTTCGCCCAGGAGACCAAAACGGATGAGCCCATCCACGTCGAGGCTGACCGCATGGTTTCAAAGCAGAAGGAGAATGCCGTTATTTTTTCAGGTAATGTGGATGCAAAGCAGGGAATGCTTAACATTCATTCCGACGAAATGACGGTCTACCACCAGAGTCAGCCGGCCACGGCAGGGCCCAAGCAGGACGGCCCCCAGAAAATCCAGAAGCTTTATGCGGAGGGCAATGTGAAAATCGTCCAGGAAAATCTGGTGGCCACCGGCAACCACATGGAATTTTTCGCTGATGAGCGCAAGGTATTGCTGACGGGTGACACCAAGGTATGGCAGGATAACAACGTGGTGACCGGTGAGAAGGTCATGCTCGACCTCAAAACCGGGACCACCGTGGTTGAACCCAATAAAGACAACGGTGGCCGGGTAAAGGCCTTCTTTTATCCGGAAAACCAGTGATGGCATTGCTTGAAGCCAGAAATATCGTCAAGTCATACAAGAACAGGCGGGTTGTCGATGGCATCTGCCTGCAGGTGGACAGCGGCAAGGTGATCGGCATGCTGGGGCCCAACGGCGCCGGCAAAACAACATCCTTTTACGCCATTGCCGGTTTTGTCCGGCCGGATGCCGGGCAGGTGCTGCTTGACGGCAAGGATATCACCGCCCTGCCGATTCACAAAAGGGCGCTGAACGGCATTTCCTATCTGGCCCAGGAACCGTCGATTTTTAAAAAGCTGACGGTTGAGGAAAATGTCAGAATTATCCTGGAGCCGCTGGGCGTGGCGAAAAAGGAGATCGACCGGCGGATCAGTCAGCTCATGCAGGAACTGAAAATCGAATATCTTGCCAAGAATAAAGGGCATGCTTTATCCGGCGGCGAACGGCGGCGGGTGGAAATCATGCGGGCCCTTGCCACCAATCCGCGCTTTATCCTGCTTGATGAACCTTTTGCCGGCATTGATCCTTTATCGGTGGCGGACCTGCAGATCATTATCAAGGAGTTGAAAGAAAAGGGCCTTGGCGTGCTGATATCGGACCATAATGTCAGAGAGACCCTGTCTGTCTGCGATTTTGCGTATATTGTCAACAACGGCAGAACATTAACCAGCGGGGTGGCGGAAGAAATCGTCAATTGCGAAGAGGCCCGCCGCATGTATCTTGGCCACGACTTTGTAATGTGATAGCAAATACCAGCCAGTGCTATTATAGTAAAATTACGTAAAAATAAAAAAACTGCTTAAACAGAAAGAAAAATGTCATTCCTGGAATTAAAACAACATCTTAAGCTCGCCCAGCAGCTGGTCATGACCCCCCAGTTGCAGCAGGCCATCAAGCTGCTCCAGCTTTCCCGCCTGGAGCTGGTGGACACCATTCAGCACGAGATTGAACAGAATCCGCTGCTGGAGGAGGAAGCTCCAGGAAGCCTTGCAGATACTGAGTCCGGCCAGGATATTGAGGCTCCGCCCGAAAGCGATATGCCGATTATCGCGGAAAAGACCACCGAAGTTACCCTGGGAGAACATCCGTCAACATTGACGGAAATCGACTGGTCCGATTATGTCAATGAATACGAAAGCGGCGGCGCCTACAAGCCGCGCGAATCACCCGGGGAAGACCAGCCCTCCCGCTTTGACATTCTCACCCAGACGCCGGACCTGCATAGCCATCTGAGCTGGCAGCTCAACCTTTCGGATGTCACGGAGGAAGAACGAAAGGTCGGTTTTTTCATCCTAGGCAATCTGGACCACGACGGTTTTCTCAAGGTCAGCGATGAGGAGATCATCGAAGCAACCGGCTGCGATCCGCAGATGGCAAAGGACATGATCGACCTGATCCAGGATATGGATCCATCCGGGGTGGGTGCCCGCGATGTCAAGGAATCACTGCTGTTGCAGCTGAAAAGGCTGGGACTGGCGAACTCCCTGCCGGCAACAATCGTGCAGGATCATCTCCATTTTCTGGAAACAAAGAATTACGGCGCCATCAGCAAGGCCACCAGACAGCCGATCAGCGATGTGCTCGCCGCCGTGAAGATTATAGTCGGCCTTGACCCCCATCCGGGCCGGGTCTACTCTGATGAATCGCCCCACTACATTCTGCCGGATGTCTTTATCCAGAAGATTGATGACGAATATGTCATCATGCTCAATGATGAAGGACTGCCCCGCCTGAAAATCAGCAGCTACTACCGGGAGATCCTCAAGGAGAAAAGAGGGCAGCAGGACGCAACCAAAGACTACATCCAGGAAAAGCTCAAATCCGCCGCCTGGCTCATCAAAAGCATCCAGCAGCGGCAGCGGACCATTTACAAGGTGGTTGAGAGCATCCTGAAGTTTCAATACGACTTTTTCGAAAAAGGGGTCGCCTACCTTAAACCGCTGGTGCTCCGGGATGTGGCGGAAGACATCGAAATGCACGAATCCACCATCAGCCGCGTTACCACCAATAAATACGTGCACACGCCCCAGGGAATTTTTGAACTGAAATATTTCTTCACCTCCTCCATCGAGAGAAAGGACGGTGGCGACTCTCTTTCCTCGGAAAGCATCAAGGAACGTATCCGTCATATCATCCAGGGGGAGAACCCGGACAGACCGATGAGCGACCTGGCCCTTTCCGAGATATTTCAAAAGGATGGCATCCAGCTTGCCCGCCGGACCGTGGCAAAATATCGTGAGCAGCTTGGTATTCTCTCTTCCAAATTCCGCAAACGGCCCAACCTAAACTGATCCCTGATGACGCAACGTCGTGCTTGACACCATAACAGAAAATAGAATAGCCCCCCGCATGCAGGCGACCACAAAGAAGGAGGCTCTGCACGAACTTACGGATCTGATGCACACCGCCTGCCCATCCTGCGGCAGCAAGCAAGATATTGTCACAATCCTCTCCGAAAGAGAACAGATCGGCTCAACCGGCATTGGCGATGGTGTTGCCATTCCCCACGGCAAACTAGCCTGTCTTTCCCGGATAGAAATCTGCTTCGGCAGAAGCATTCCGGGTGTCCCGTTCGCCTCTGCCGACAACAAGCCTGTCCACCTCTTTTTTCTGCTGCTTGCCCCGACGGCTTCATCCGCCCCCTATCTCAAGGCCCTGGCCCGGCTTGCACGCTTTCTCAAAAGCCCGCATACCCGCTCCCGTCTACTCCATGCCGAGGGCGCCCATGAAATCGCCAACATCTTCGCCGAAACCAGTGAATTCACATAAACTGCAGATCATCATCATCACCGGCCTGGCCGGCGCCGGCAAAACTACTGCTCTCAACGCCTTTGAGGATATGGGCTATTACGCCATTGACAACCTGCCCGTCTTTCTCCTCAAGGAACTGCAGGACAAGGCCGGCACCGAGCACCTGCACAACAGAAAACTGGCGCTGGTCATGGACTGCCGCGACCCATCCTTCCTTCCCTCATTCACCTCTGTTGTCATGCAGGCCGGCAACAACCTGGACAAGGAAATCCTTTTTCTGGACTGCAACGAGGAAGTTCTGCTCAGGCGCTACAGCCAGTTGCGCCGCCAGCATCCGCTGGCAACCGACGGCACGATCCGCGAGGCCGTCGTCAGAGAAAAACAAACCATGCAGCCTCTGCTGACGCAGGCCACCAGGGTCATTGATACCTCCGGCATAACCCCCCACGAACTGGCAAGGCAGCTGCGCAAAATTTACGGCAATCAGGACGCAACGGACCGCTTTGTGATCAACCTCATGTCGTTCGGCTTCAAACACGGCCCCCCGGCTGAAACAGACACCATCTGGGACGTCCGCTTCCTGCCCAATCCTTATTTCGTTCCCGAACTCAAACCCCATACCGGCCTAGACGAGCAAGTGGCCCACTATGTATTGGAGAATGAGACAAGCCGCCGTTTTTTTGCCCTGCTCGAACCGCTGCTTGCATTTCTCATCCCCCAATACATGAAGGAAGGAAAGGCCCAGTTCACCATCGGCATCGGCTGTACCGGCGGCAAACACCGTTCCGTAGCCGTCACCGAGAGGCTGAAACAGGTCCTCACCAGCCAGCACCTCAAGCTCTTCGTCGATCATCGCGACATTGACAAGGCATGAGCCGACAATCGACCATCAAGGACTGCCCCTGATCGCTTCACCGACCATCCCGCCCGTTGCTGCATATCGGCCAAGGTTTCACCGCCCTCAACCAGGGAACTCGACGGCGGCGACTCCTGCCTGTTCGAAGACTGGCGGCCGCCCCCCTGGTTGCTCAACTCCTGGGCCAACCAGTCCCAATGGGGCAGCGGGATAGAGGAGAGAGATGCCGTCATTGTGTCCACGGGAAAAAAGCTTGCCAAGACTTTCCCATTCAGGGTAAGTTCATTGACTATTTTGAAAAAAAAAATTAACGTGCTGGCAATTGAGACAAGTGCCGCTGGCCGATCTTTCTTTTCCCATGCTCAACGCCTCTCACGCATTCACGGTTCGCTCAATGGGCAACTCCACACATTTTGAGAGATCCGCACGGGACAACATAGTAACAGGATTATTCAACATGACAACAGTTCACTTTCGTTTTTCCCTGATCGCCATTCTACTCTTTTGGGTCATTTTAGCCGGCAACGATTCCGCCGCCGAGGAACCGGGCAAGGAATCTATCGCCATTCTGCCTTTTACGACAAATGCCACCAAGGACATCTCCTATCTGCAGGCAGGCATCCGCAACATGCTGGCCAGCCGCCTGGCCGCAGACACAGGGCTCAGGGTGATTGACCAGTCCCGGGTTGACCAGCAGGCAGCGGCAGCCGGCAACAGCAAACAGCAAGACCAGCTGATGCGGCTCGGCAACGCCCTGCAGACGGATTATCTCTTGAGCGCCACGCTTACGGCCATCGGCCAGAGCCTCAGCCTTGACGCCAAGCTCTATCCGGTAAAAAACCCGGGCAAGCCGGTGGAGACGTTTTATGCCTCAGCCGCCACGGAAGATGGCATCATCGCCGCGGTGGACAGCCTGGCTTGGGATATTGCCGAAAAATCATTCGGCAAGCAACGCCCAGTACCGAAATATCCGCAGCAGGCGCAAATGCCGGGCACCGCCGCCCCCATGCCCATGGCCCAGCCGGGCATGCAGCCTCCCGCCTTACCCACCGGTGAACCCCAGGGTGATCCGGCATACAGGACGGCTCATCCCGACCGCCAATTCATGGGCAGTTACCAGGGTGGAGGCTCCCCCATCATCTACCCTACGGCAATCACCAGCGCCTTTGGCTTCACGAAAACCCAGAACTTTGACTTCGCCCTGCAGGGCTTCGACACAGGCGACATTGACGGGGATGGCAAAAAGGATGTTGCCATTGCCGCCAAAAATAAAATATTTGTCTACCACCTGATGGAGAACAGACTGGTGCCCTTCGGCGAGATAGAGCTGCAGAGCCGCTACAATGTCATCTCCCTGGACCTTGCCGATCTGAACGGCAACGGCAAGGCGGAAATTTATGTGACAAGTGTTGACTGGATAACCCCCAACTCCATGGGTATTGAGTGGCAGGGTAAAGAATTCGACTACCTCTTTAAAAACGAACGCTGGTACGTGAAAATCATGCATATTCCAGGACCCGGCAAGGTGCTGGTCGGCCAGCGGGCGGAAATCAACGGCCCCTTTTCCCGCGGCATCTTCCAGCTGCGGGTGACCGACAAGATCATCCAGCAGGAGGAGAAGCTGTCGGTGCCGGATGCGCTCAATCTCTATGACTTTTCCCTGGCCGACCTGGATGGCGACGGGAAAACCGAGGTGATTGCCCTTGACGAGTACGACACGCTGAGGGTGCTGCAGACAGGCGGCAAGCAGCTATGGAAAAGTGATGAAAACTACGGCGGCAGCCTGATCTATGTCGGCGGCGACAATCCGACGGCCAAAAGCGACAAAGACAACCTGGAGACAAGGACAAAAGAAAGGACCTACATCCATTCCCGTATCCTCGTCCAGGATGTCAACAATGACAACGTGCCCGATATCGTCATTAACAAAAATCTGTCAACCGCCTCCCGCGTGCTCAAAAACATGAAGAATTATCCGAGTGGCGAAATCCATGCCCTTGCCTGGAACGGCATAGGTCTGACCGATCTCTGGCGGACACGGAAAATTGACGGCTACGTTGCCTCTTATCAGCTTGACCGCGATCCGGACAACAAGGACGCTGCCACCCTTTTTGTCGGTATCATCACCAATACCGGCTGGCTGGATATTTTCTCGGCCAGCGACAGCACCGTGCTCATGTATCCGCTTGATCTGCGCAAAACAGAGACCCAGGATCAGAATGTTCAGCCGGGATACCAGTACATGGGCAACTGATAATGGCCGGCCGGCAGCTTCGCCTTCTTGCGCCGCTGCGCCGGCTGATCCACGGCGCATTTTTGCTCTTCTGCCTGTTTATCGGCTGGCGTTTTTACCGGTTTTACCAGTGGGCGGTTGCCGGGGGCGACTACACGCCAAGGCCTCCCTCCGTGGAGGCCTTTCTGCCCATTGGCGCCCTGGTCAGCCTCAAGCAGTTCATCCTCACCCGGCAGTATGACACCCTTCATCCTGCCGGGCTTACCATTTTCATTGCGGCCGTTGTTATTTCTTTGCTCTTCCGCAAAGGCTTTTGCGGCTGGCTATGCCCGGTTGGTTTCACCTCGGAGCTGCTCAATTCCTTGACCAGCAGGGTGATGGCCGCAGCCCGCCGCAGTAAAAGGCCTTACCTTCTCCGCCTGCCCCCATGGCTTGACTACCCCTTGGCGCTGCTCAAATACCTCCTCCTCGGGCTCTTCCTCTACCTTATCCTCTGGCAGATGGATCTCGCTGCCCTGGAAAATTTCAGCCGCTCGCCCTACAGCATCACAACCGATGCCCGCATGCTGCTCTTTTTTCTCCACCCGTCAAACCTGGCTTTGGCCATCATGCTTTTCCTGGTGGCGGTGTCCATTGTTTTGCGCAATTTCTGGTGCCGTTATCTCTGCCCGTACGGAGCCCTGCTTGGCCTGCTCGCCCTGGCAGGCCCTCTGCAGCTTGCCCGGGACAAGGAGAAATGTATTGATTGCAAAAAATGCGAGGATAGCTGCCCCGCGGCCATCGAAATTACGGCAAAACAACAGCTGATAACCCCGCAATGCATTGGCTGCCTGGAGTGTGTGGCCCGCTGCCCGCAGCAGGACTGCCTGACCCTGACCGCTCTTTTTAGGAAAAAACTTTCCCCCTTTCTTCTGCCCTTGGCGCTTCTGACCCTCTTTTTTGCCATCTGGCTTGCGGCAAAAATAAACGGCCTCTGGCAGTCGTCCCTCCCGGATGATGCTTTCAAGCATTTTTATCTGCTGATCAATCGCTGAAGATGGCGCTTCCCACCAGTGGGATGGACAATCCCCCCGTTGTGCCCCGCCCCACAAATAAAAGCCACGGAGCCCATGTTCTGCCACAGAGGCCTGTAGTCATCAGACACCCTTTGTGATTACCAGGCAACATTTACATTTTTGTGAATTTTAAAATATCATTTTTACCCAAAAAATACCGTAGCACTATTGACTCCCCATAAAGCCGTACTGCGCCCCGCAACTACCGGAATCCACCCGGAACTCACCATCCTGCCAGACCCAGCGCTTAGCCGTGTTTACATTTTTGATAATAACAAAAATATAAAAATTACATAATTGTAATACATATTTTCCCCTACCGCTCAGCATTACACTCAAGACTTATCAATTATTTAGACGGATTATCAAACAGTTAAGAATAAACATCGCAAAAGGCCAGCCTTTGGCACACAACTGGCTATACATGCTGACAAGGTAATTAACGATAACTTTAAGGAGGGTACGCCATGAAGAAAATAGAAGCGATCATCAAACCATTCAAACTAGACGACCTGAAAGGAGCCCTGCATGAGTTGGGCGTCCACGGCATGACCGTCACCGAGGTCAAGGGTTTTGGCAGACAAAAGGGACACAAGGAAATTTATCGAGGAGCGGAATATGTCGTGGATTTTATCCCCAAGGTCAAAATTGAAATCGTCTGTGAGGCAAATCGGGTCGCCCAGATCACGGAAACCATCGTGCAAACGGCCAAAACAGGCAAAATCGGCGACGGCAAAATCTTTGTCATGCCGGTGGAATCAATCTGCCGCATCAGAACAGGCGAGAAAGACAAAGACGCCATATAACTTAAAAACACAAAATTAATTCTCTACTCTTTTGGTGAAATATCATGAAAAAACCAATCACATCTCTTTTTGTTATTGCCGCGGCGATTTTTATCGTCAGTCTTGCTGGCAATGTTTTTGCCGCGGATGCCCCTGTTCCCAACAAAGGTGACACCTCCTGGATGATCGTGGCTACCGTCCTAGTTTCGCTGATGACCATTCCAGGCCTGGCCCTTTTTTATGGCGGCCTGGTGCGGACCAAGAATATGCTTTCGTTATTAATGCAGGTATTTACTGTATTTTCCCTCTGTATTGTCCTGTGGGTAATATATGGATACAGCCTGGCATTTACCGAGGGTAATGCCTTTTTCGGCGGCTTGAGTAAGATTTTCCTCAAAGGGATAACCGTTGATTCCGTGGCCGCAACCTTCAGCAAGGGTGTGGTTATCCCGGAACTCATCTATGTCTTCTTCCAGGCAACCTTTGCCGCCATCACTCCGGCCCTGATACTCGGCGCCTTTGCCGAGCGCATGAAATTCTCCGCTGTGCTGGCCTTCATTGTCCTGTGGTTCACCTTCGCCTACCTGCCGGCAGCCCACATGGTCTGGTATTGGGCCGGCCCCGACGCCTACACCGATGCTGAGGCGGGCGCCAAGGCGGCAGCCACCGCCGGCTTTCTTTTCCAGAAAGGCGCAATCGATTTTGCCGGTGGAACAGTGGTTCATATTAATGCGGCCATTGCGGGTTTGATTGGCGCATTCATGGCAGGTAAACGTGTTGGCTATGGCAAGGAATCCATGGCGCCGCACAGTCTGACCATGACCATGATCGGCGCCTCTCTCCTGTGGGTTGGCTGGTTCGGTTTCAACGCTGGTTCCAATCTCGAAGCAACCGGTCTCGCCGCGTTGGCTTTCGGCAATACCATGACAGCAACAGCAGCTGCAGCGTTATCATGGCTTTTTCTGGAGTGGGGCATCAAAGGAAAACCGTCAATGCTCGGTGCGGCATCAGGCGCGGTGGCCGGCCTGGTGGCAATCACTCCTGCATGTGGTTTTGTCGGCATCGGCGGGGCGTTGGTTATTGGTTTACTGGCCGGCGCGCTCTGTCTCTGGGGTGTCAATGGACTCAAACGCCTGCTCGGAGCTGACGATGCCCTCGATGTGTTCGGTGTCCACGGCGTCGGCGGCATACTTGGCGCACTGCTGACCGGTGTTTTTGCCAATCCTGCCCTTGGTGGCGTTGGTGTCTATGACTATGTGGCAAACAGCGTCGCCGAGTATTCGACCAGCGCCCAGGTTATCAGTCAGCTTTGGGGTATCGGCACAACCCTTATCTGGTCCGGTATTGTCTCGGTTATCGCTTACAAGGTGGTGGATCTGGTTATTGGCCTGAGAGTGACTGAAGAAGAGGAACGACAGGGACTTGACACTTCAAGCCACGGAGAATCAGCATATAAATATTGATACCCTTGAAAATGTCGTCGCCATGGCGGAGAGCAGGAGTTGCAGGACTTTATGGATTTGGCATTTTGCAAGTCCGACCGGCTCCTGCCAGAAAATTCTCGAAATAACGATAAGCTGTTACTGTTTCAGAATCTCATTTTTCATGGCAAATATTAAGTGTATCATGAATTGCAAAACATTATAGTAAATAACCGCTTTACCCCCCCCCCGGATTGTATGCCGGGGCATTTTCAATCAATCTATTTTTCCAAGGAGAAAGAAAAATGAGAAAGAGCATGTTAACACTCGGCGGCATGGCCCTGCTGGGCATTTTCTGCACCGGCATCGCGGCATCCACCGCCTGGGCCGAAGAGGAAAAACCCACCGCGGAACTCAGCGTATCAGCTCTCAGCAAATATGTATGGCGCGGTTACGAGTTGAGCAAGGACAGCCTGGTCCTGCAGCCCTCCATGACCGTTGGCTATAAAGGCTTCGGCTTTAACCTCTGGGGCAACCTTGACACGGACCAGCATGAATTTTTCGCCACCTCCGACGCGAACTCCACGACCTGGACCGAGACGGATATGACCCTCTCCTATAACGGCTCCTGCAGCTTCGCCGATTACGGGGTCGGCTATATCTATTACGCCATGGACGGCCTGGATGACAGCCAGGAGGTATACGTCAGCGCCACCCTGAAGACCCTGCTGTCGCCCTCGCTGACAATTTACCGGGACTATGATTTTTACCCGGGCTGGTATATCTCGGCCGGCATTTCCCACTCGTTTGCCATCACCGGGGAGCTATCCCTCGACCTGGGCGCCAAGATCGGCTACTACGACATAGATGACGAGGACACCGTGGCCGACCCGGATGATCCCAACGACGCATACAGCGGCTTGCATGACGGCCAGCTATCCGCCTCCATGACCTTTCCACTGGGCGAGTATTTCTCCATCACCCCGGAGATCTACTACTCATTCCCGTTGGACAGCGATGCTGAAGATGTGATCGAAGCCGTCAGCGTCAACGGCAAGGACAGCGACTTTGTCTATGGCGGCGTCACCTTGAGCATGTCCTTCTAAAAGGCTGCAAAGAAGCAAACCAACTTCCCCCGGCGCGCAGGGTCTCTTTCGCCTCTCCTGCTCTGCGCGCCTCTTTCCGGACAGATGACCATGATACAACTAGCCGTTTTCCAACATGTGTGGTGGGAAGGCCCCGGGAAATTCCTGCTCGAGGCCGCAGCCAGGGATAATGTACAACTGCACGTTATCGAGGTTTGGCATCAACCGATTCCCGACCTGTCGCCCTACGACGGCCTTGTCATCCTCGGCGGCGGCCCCAACGTCAACCAGGTGGATGACTATCCCTTCCTGCTCCGGGAAAAACAGGCCATCCGCCAATGGCTGCTGGGCGACAAGCCATGCCTGGGCATCTGCCTCGGCCACCAGCTGCTGGCCGAAGCCCTGGGCGGCCGCATCGGCCCCAACTTCTGTCACAGCATCGGCTTTATCGAGGGCCACCTGACAAGCCTTGGCCGCGCCCATCCGGTATTCAAGGGCATTGACACCCATCCGCCCCTGTTCAAATGGCACGGCCAGGCGGTCCTGCCGCCCGTACCCAGCCATTTGCAGATCCTGGCCACCTCGAAGGAATGCCAGGTTGAGGCCTTTACCGTGCAGGACAGGTCATATATTGTCGGTGTCCAGTTTGACAACCACGCCGCGGCCCCGGCAGACGTCTCCCAGTGGCTCAACAAAGACGCGGCCTGGCTTGAGTCCATCACCGGCAAGGATATCAGCGGAAAACAGATCGCGGCCGATGCGGAAAAACAACAATGGCTGACCGGACGCCATTTTCATCAATTTTTCCGGAATTTCATCAGGTTGATGCACAAACCCGCCTGAGCCGGCCAAAGTTATTTTTGCATTTTATTTTCTTTGCGGTAAAGATATCTCATGAGTCCGACAACCCAGAACAACATGTTCCTCCTGCTTAACCAGAGCGGGCCCTTTGCCACCCCGGCCGGCCTGCAAACGGGCAGCAGCATTTTTTCCCGGCAGGCCCGCGCCATAGCGTCCCAGCTGGGCCGGGGAGAACTGTCGACCAAATACCGCGTGATCCGCAACCAGATCTTTGAATTTCTCAATGTCCGCTCCTTTGCCGCCATCCAGACCCTGCTCCATGACCGGAGCCGCCGTGAGGAAATCGATCACCGCGCCTATATGCTGCTGGGCAACATGTTCGGCATCGAAGGCACGGAACGGGAGATCGTCTCCCGGGTCAGCAACTACTCACGAACAGCCGACGGCGTGATCCGCTATCTCCGCGGCAAGGTGCTGGCCAATTACAGCTCCCATATCGAGATGACCAACGAAATCGATGCCCTGAGCAGTCCCGCGGAGCTGCTGCTTATCGTTTTCGACGACCGCTACCACCAGAAGGCCCGTTTTGAAGCCAAACGCAAGCTGATCCTCATGAACCTGGCCGGCTCAATCGACCAGAGGGAAAGAGAAACGGGCATTGAGCACAAGTTCGCCCAGTTCCTCGAATTTCTCAACGATCATGTCTGGAGCAAAAAGGCCAAGATCGGCGAACTGGAAATCGTCTATCTGCTCAGCAGCCACGAAAAACAAAATTTCACCTGCGAACAGCTGCAGATCATCCACCGCCAAGAGGCGGAGCATATCACCCTGGCGCCGGGGCAGAAGCTCACCCTGCTCAAACGGCGGCGATTTACCGCCAACGGCAGGGAAATCCCCATCTATGTCTCGATCCGCAAAAAACCGCCGGAGGCCAAGGTGCTGAAGCTGCTGCGCAAGGGGGAGGAAAATCCCGCCGTGGCGGTTGATGACGAATTAGGTCTCATGGGAGTACTGGAATCCACCCAGGACATCAAGATATTTCAGAAGCATCTGACCAGCAGCGCCATTGCGGCCAACTCCTTCATGGCGCTGGAGGACATCTCCGACTCGCTCACCGGCGTGAAACGGGCCAGCAAAAACATGGGCAGCTCCGCCAATACCGCCATGTTCAAGTTTTTTGCCCGGCTCGGCGGCATGCGGGTTGAGTTCATCGTCCACACCTACCGGAGCTACCTCAATTATATCTATCAAAGGGATGTCTCCCACGATGAGTATGAGGTCAAACGCATATTTGACACCGGAGTGGCCGAACTGCTTTTCCCGCAGAGCATCTATCACCTGGACATGAAAAAGATCCGCGAAAAACAGCTCCGCTGGTTCCGCAGGCAGATTGAGGAATTCTGACATGAAACACGCACCGCATACCCTGCCGCCGGCCGTGATTAATCTCTTCTTTGCCATCGGGCTCATGTCCGCCCTGTCCTTCCGGGCGCTCATGGCCATCAAGGATCTGCAGCCGCAACTGTTCCGCCCGGTCTGGTATCTGGGCATCATCGGCTACATCCTCTTTTTCGGCTTCCGTTACTCCATCACCGAAAAACGCAAAAAGGCCATCAGAGAATTCAACCTGGTCGAAAAGCTGCAGAACGGCGAAGAATTGACCTCCAACGACCGCCAGGTGGTGACCTACATCCTGTCGTCCCTGCAGAAATCGCGGGAGAACCTCAATTACCTCTTCATCTTCGTCACCTCCGCCATTGCCATTTTCCTGGATCTGCTTCTCTGAGAGGAGGTGAACATGAAAGGACTGATCGACAGCACCCTGCGGGAAGGCGAGCAGGCTCCGGGTGTGTTTTTTCCCCTGGCGGCCAAGATCAAAATCGCACGCCTCCTGGCCAGGGTCGGCATCGAGGAGATCGAGCTCGGCATTGCCACCCCCTACAACCGGGAACTGCCGGAACTGATGCGCTTGAGCCGGCGCAGGATCACCACCAGCCGCCTGGCCCTCTGGTGCCGGTGCGTTACCGCTGACATCGACTTTGCCGCCGCATTGGCCCCGGACGTTCTTTCCCTGTCGATTCCCGCCTCGGATCTGCATATCTACGAAAAACTCGGCCGCAACCGCAGCTGGATCAAAGATACTTTGGCCCAGGCCATCCGCTACAGCCTGGCAAAAGGCATCCGCGTTGTGTCCGTGGGACTGGAAGATGCCACCCGGGCCGATGAGGATTTTCTGGCGCAGCTGATGCAAACCGCGGCGCAGGCAGGGGCCGCCAGGGTGCGGCTGGCTGATACGGTGGGGATCATGAGCCCTGCGGCAATCGCCGGGCTCATCGGTCGGATTGCCAAAATCACCCCACTTGAGATCGGCATGCACGCCCATAACGATTTCGGCATGGCCACGGCCAATGGCATTGCCGCCCTTGAGGCCGGGGCCGACTGGGCGGACGCCACCGTTCTCGGTATCGGCGAACGGGCCGGCAACAGCCGCCTGGAGGAGATGGCAGGCTACCTTGCCCTGCGCGGCGACAGGCGTCCCTACCAAACCGAACATCTGCGCCTGTTATGCCAAAGCGTGGCCCATGCCGCCAAAAGACCGATTGCCGGCTCGCATCCCCTGGTGGGCGAGGCAATCTTCACCTGCGAAACCGGTCTCCACCTGCAGGGACTGACAAGAAATCCGGCAACCTATGAGCCGTATGAACCGGAAAGGGTCGGCGGGCAACGGCGGCTGCTGCTGGGCAGCAAATCAGGCAAAAGGGCCATCCAGGACCGGCTGCAGACCCTTGGCTGCCCCCTGCCGGCAGAGAGACTTGAACAGGTCCTCAACCGGGTCCGCCACCAGGCCGGCAGCAAAAGACGGCCCCTGAACGACGAGGAAATACGAGCGATTATCAGCGGATGACCTGATGCCGGCCCGCGGCAAAGCCCACGGCGACAGGGCAATCACCATAAACGAAAAAGGCAAAGCAAAGGCTCTCTCTTCTTGACCTTTCTCCGTTTTATTACCACTGCTCCGGCCTTGCCAGGCCGTACTTCTTGATCTTGTAGCCGATCTGCCGCTGGGTCAGGCCCAACTCCCGGGCGGCCCGGGACTGCACCCAGCCGTGCCGTCTGAGCGACGCCTCGATTTCCACCCGCTCCATGTCCTTCAGCACCCTTGCCCTGCCCGCATTGCCCGCTGCCGCGGACACCACATCCGCGACAGGGGCCTGCACCGCAACAGCCCTCCCCTGCGGCCCGGCAAACATCTTGTCGGGCAGATCCGATATCTGCAGCCAGCCGCTGTCCGTGAGAATAACCAACCGCTCCACCAGGTTCTGTAATTCCCGGACATTACCGGGCCAGTCATAGGCCGTCAAAAAATCAAGAAACTCCTTGGTCATTTTCACATTTTTTTCATTACGCTTATTGCTTGACCGGAGGAAATGATCCAGCAGCAACGGGACATCTTCGCTTCGCTCCCGCAGGGGCGGCAGAGTAAGGGGCACCACGTTCAGCCGGTAATAGAGATCATTGCGGAACTTGCCCTCGACCACGGCGTTCTCGAGACTGACATTGGTTGCCGCGATGATGCGCACATCCACACTCAGGGTGGTGGTGCCGCCGAGCCGCTCAAACTGGCTTTCCTGCAGCACCCGCAACAGTTTGGCCTGCAGGGCCAGCGGCAGCTCGCCGATCTCGTCAAGAAACAGAGTCCCGCCATTGGCCAGTTCAAATCGCCCGGGCTTGGCGCTCACCGCGCCGGTGAAGGCCCCTTTTTCATGGCCCAGCAGCTCGCTTTCCAGCAGGTTTTCCGGCAAGGCGGCACAGTTCACCTTGATAAATGTTTTGTCCTTGCGAGTGCTGGCCTGATGAATGGCCCGGGCCACCAGTTCCTTGCCGGTGCCCGACTCACCCAGCAGCAGCACGGTGGCCCGGCTGGGCGCCACCTTCTCGATGCTCCAGAAAATGCCCTGCATGGGCTTGCTTTGCCCGATCATGTAATGGCGATGATAACGGCTGTGCAACTCCGCCTTCAGGCTCTTGTTCTCCTCCACCAGCACCGCCTGGTTGCGGCTGATGGCCCGGTGCAGACTGAGAAACTGGGCGATCAGGGTGGACAGCACGGAGAGAAAACGGATGTCCTCCTCAAACGAAACATCCAGGCCAAACAGCCGGTCCACGCTGAGCACGCCCACCGGCTTGCTGGACAGCATCACCGGCACGCCGATAAAGGAAATACGCTCCTTGCTGATCTTGGACCTGGCCTTTGTTCTATTGAGAAAGAGGGGCTCACTCTGGATGTCCGGCACGACAAAGGGTGAACAGGTGCGGAAAATCTGCCCGGATATTCCCTCGTTCAGACCATATACCCCGCGCTGCTCCTCCTGCACGGTCAAGCCATAGGAGGCGCGGATGGTCAACCTTTCGCCTGATTTATCGAGCAGAACCAGGGTGGCCCGCTCCATGCGCAGGATGTCATGCACGATACGCAATATTTTGCTTAACGTCGTATCCAGATGGACCGCCGAACCGATGAGCTGGCAGATCTCGCTTAAGGCCTGCAGCTCAAGGGCTTCGATCGTCGGTTTCCTGGAAGATGGTAACATGTTTGCTCCTGTCATTTTTCTCAGCCCTCTGGCTGAATTCGTCTCAATACCTGCCTGTAACAGAATGTAGCAATATATATTCCACTGCGACCAGCCACGAAACTATTCAGCTATTATGTTGAAATCAAAAAATAAAAATCGAAAAATTAGCCAACAACATTCCCCTGGCTATCTCTAGAAAATATCGAAAATGTAAATTTTATGAATTATAATATTACTTTTTTGTTATATTATTTTTGCAACAACTCGCCCTCGGTTGCCATGCTACAAAATTGCAACAACGGTTTCCTTTTTGTCATCTTCCCGACAAAAGCGCGGGGCCGCATACCCACCCCCTCTGCGCCCCCATCGCCAGCACAACCGCTTAACATCTTGATAAATAAAGAATATTTTTTATTCAACCAGAGTGGCACACCTCTTGCCATTAAGGGAAACAAAACATCACAGGTCCAGCCTGCGCATCGAGCCCGTTGCCCGGCATGGCTCAGTCCGGACAGAGAAAAACCTTAGTCAATGCGGCAAGATAACAAAAATGCAATTTCTGCAAATTGGTTTCACGCTGACACCGTCAGCAGCAAGTTCAAACATAAGGAGCATATCATGAGAAAAGTGGCAATTTACGGCAAAGGCGGTATCGGCAAATCCACCACCACCCAGAACACGGTGGCGGGATTAGCTCAAATGGGTAAAAAAGTCATGGTCGTGGGCTGCGACCCGAAAGCGGACTCCACCCGGCTGCTGCTGGGCGGCCTGGCCCAGAAGTCGGTGCTCGATACCCTGCGCGAAGAGGGCGAGGACGTGGAGCTCGAAAACATCCGCAAAAAAGGGTACGGCAATACCTGGTGCGTTGAATCAGGCGGGCCCGAGCCCGGCGTGGGTTGCGCCGGACGCGGCATCATCACCTCGATCAACATGCTGGAATCCCTCGGCGCCTATGAAGAGAGCGAAGGCCTTGATTACGCCTTCTACGATGTTCTCGGCGACGTGGTCTGCGGCGGCTTCGCCATGCCCATCCGCGACGGCAAGGCAGAAGAGATCTACATCGTCTGCTCCGGCGAGATGATGGCCATGTATGCGGCCAACAATATCTGCAAGGGCATCATGAAGTTCGCCCAATCCGGTGCCGTCCGCCTCGGCGGTCTGATTTGCAACTCCCGGGCCGTGGACAATGAAAAAGAGATGATAGAAAACCTGGCCGCCATGCTCGGCACCAAAATGATCTACTTCGTTCCCCGCGATAACGATGTGCAACGGGCGGAGATCAACCGCAAGACCGTTCTCGAGTGGAACCCAGAAGTGCCGCAGGCCGATCATTACCGGAACCTGGCCAAGGCCATTGATGAAAACACGAATTTTGTGATCCCCAAGCCGCTGGAAATAGAGGAACTGGAAAAACTGCTGATGGACTACGGTTTAATGAACTGATGTTCCAACGATCAAACGCGCAAGCGATCAAACGAGCCAAATCTTCAACCTGGAAAAGATGAACGCTTGCACGCAGGAACGCTGAAACACTGGAACGTTGGCACGCTTACACGCTTAAACGCTGGAACGCTTGATCGTTCCCGTACACCCTACTGGAGAAATACTATGTTGACTATGATAAGAGCTATTGTCAGGCCGGAAAAAGCAGACAAAATCCTTGCCGCCCTCATGGACGCAGGCTTTCCGGCGGTGACCAAATATTCGGTGGCCGGCCGCGGCAAGCAGCGCGGCATCAGGATCGGCGAGGTCACCTATGACGAGATTCCTAAAATGATGCTGATGAGCGTGGTTAAGCCCGAGGAAAAGGATTTCGTCATCCAGACCATCATGGATACCGCCCGCTCCGGGGTCAAGGGCGCCTTCGGCGACGGCAAAATCTTTGTCACCGACGTGGAGGAGTCCTACACCATCAGCTCCGGGGTCAGGGAAACCGGCGCGCCCGAGGAGGCCAAGGCATGAAAGAGGTGATCGCCATTGTGCGAATAAACATGATGAACCAGACCAAGCAGGTCTTGACCGATATCGGCATCGACGCCTTCTTCGCCCATGAAGCCCATGGCCGGGGCAAGGGTTTTGTCAATCCCGCGGTGCTGAACGGCGCCCAGCAGGGCTATGAGGAAGCCGCCTCCCTGCTTGGCGAAAAGGGGAAACTCTATGCCAAGCGCATGGTGACGGTGGTGATCAAGGACGAGCTGGTCGATGACGTGGTGCAGGCGATTATCGCGACCAACCGCACCGGCAAGCCCGGTGACGGCAAGATCTTTGTCCTGCCGGTGGCCGATGCCGTCCGCGTCCGGACGGGTGAGATGGGCCTCAAGTCCATCGTCTAATATAAGGAGCAATAACATGGCAACAATGACCGCAAAAAAGAACACAAAGGCGCAGTGGGAACCGGCCGAGGTCAAGGCCGAGCTGCTGGCCAAGTACCCGCCCAAGGTGGCCCGCAAACGCGCCAAACAGATATTGATCAATGAGGCCCTGGAAAACGAGACGCCGGAGATCTCCGCCAACGTGCGCACCATCCCCGGCATCATCACCATGCGCGGCTGCACCTATGCCGGCTGCAAGGGGGTTATCATGGGTCCTACCCGGGACATCGTCAATCTGGTGCACGGCCCCATCGGCTGCAGCTTTTACGCCTGGCTGACCCGGCGCAACCAGACCGATGCCGGAGCTGACGGTGCAAACTACATGACCTATGCCTTTTCCACGGACATGCAGGACTCGGACATCATTTTCGGCGGCGAAAAGAAACTGGAAAAGGCCATCCAGGAGGCCTATGACCTGTTCCATCCCAGATCCATCGCCGTCTTTGCCACCTGCCCGGTGGGATTGATCGGCGACGACATCCACACCGTGGCCAAGCGGATGAAGGAGAAATTCGGCGACTGCAATGTCTACGCCTTTTCCTGCGAGGGCTACAAGGGCGTCAGCCAGTCAGCCGGCCACCACATTGCCAACAACCAGGTGTTCCGCCATATCGTCGGCGAAAACGACGAGGTGAAACCGGGCAAATATAAGATCAACCTGCTGGGCGAGTACAACATCGGCGGCGACGGCTTTGAGATCGACCGCATTTTCAAGAAATGCGGCATCACCAACATCGCCACCTTTTCCGGCAACTCGACCTATGACCAGTTCGCCTCGGCCCACACCGCCGATCTGAACGCCGTCATGTGTCACCGGTCCATCAACTACGTGGCCGACATGCTGGAGACCAAATACGGCATCCCCTGGATCAAGGTGAACTTCATCAGCGCCAAGGCCACGGCCAAATCGCTGCGCAAGATCGCCGAGTACTTCGGCGACCAGGAGCTCACCCGCCGGGTGGAGGCGGTGATTGCCGAGGAGATGCCGGCGGTGGAGGCGGCGAAAAATGACATCCTGCCCCGCACCCAGGGCAAGACCGCCATGCTGTTTGTCGGCGGCTCCCGGGCCCACCATTACCAGGAACTGTTTGCCGAGATGGGCATGAAAACCATCTCCGCCGGTTACGAGTTCGCCCACCGGGACGATTACGAGGGCCGTCAGATCATCCCCAATCTGACGGTGGATGCCGACAGCCGCAACATCGAAGAGATCGAGGTGGAGGCCGACGCGACCCGCTTTAAGCCGCGCAAGACCCCGGAAGAGATGAAGGCCCTGACAGAGGCGGGATACAGATTCAAGGATTACGAAGGATTGATCCCTGACATGGACAAAGGGACGCTCGTCATCGACGACCTCAACCAGTACGAGGCGGAGAAGCTGGTGGAACTGATGAAACCGGATATCTTCTGCGCCGGCATCAAGGAGAAATTCTCCATCCAGAAGCTGGGCGTTCCCATGAAGCAGCTGCACAGCTATGACTCGGGCGGTCCCTACGCCGGTTTCCAGGGCGCGGTCAACTTCTACAAGGAAATCGACCGGCTGGTGAACAGCAAGGTATGGAGCTACATGAAGGCCCCCTGGCAGGAGAATCCGCAGCTTTCCGCCACTTACGGCTGGGAATGATTTTTAGGTGGATCAGGTGAATAGTCTGTAGTCTTTGAGGTTTTCAGCTTAACCCCTACAAACTAAACACCTATTCACCTGCAGACTGAACAACCAGAGTATTCACTCTTTTATTGAGGTTAGCCATGTTACTACGACATACACCAAAAGAAATCAGCGAGCGCAGCGCCTTGATGATCAATCCGGCCAAGACCTGCCAGCCCATCGGCGCCATGTACGCGTCACTGGGCATCCACGGCTGCCTGCCCCACAGCCATGGCTCCCAGGGGTGCTGCGCTTACCACCGCAGCACCCTGACCAGGCACTACAAGGAGCCGGTATCCGCGGCCACCAGCTCGTTTACCGAGGGCGCCTCCGTATTCGGCGGCCAGGCCAACATGCTGCAGGCCATTGACAATATCTTTGCCGTCTATGATCCGGAGATCATTGCCGTGCATACCACCTGCCTGTCCGAGACCATCGGCGACGATCTGAAACAGATCCGCAAAAAGGCGCTGGCCGAGGGCAAAATCCCCGAGGGCAAGTACATGATCAGCGCCTCGACCCCGAGCTATGTTGGCTCGCACGTCACCGGCTTTTCCACCATGGTCAAGTCCATGGCCGGACTCGCCGAGACCACCGGCAAAAAGAACGGCAAGGTAAACATCATCCCCGGCTGGATCGAACCGGCCGACATGGAGGAGATCAAACGGGTCACCAAGATGATCGGCGTCAAAACCATTCTCTTCCCAGACACCTCCGGCGTGCTGAACGGCCCGCTGTCCGGCGAGTACAAAATGTTTCCGGACGGCGGTACCACCGTGGCGGAGCTGAAAGCCGCCGGTGATTCCGTCGGCACCCTGGCCCTGGGCGAATGGTGCTCGGCTGACGCGGCCCGGGAGCTGGACAGCAAGAACAAGGTGCCCTGCAAGGTGCTGGACATGCCCTTCGGCCTCAAGGCCACCGACCGCTTCATCGATGCCCTGCGCACCATCGGCGGGGTGACCGTGCCCGATGAGCTGTCCATGGAGCGGGGCCAGCTGGTGGACATGATCTCCGACATGCACCAGTACCTCTACCACAAGAAGGTGGCCCTGGTGGGTGATCCGGACCAGCTGATTGCCATGACCGAGTTCCTGGTCACCCTGGACATGTGGCCCATGCACATCGTCACCGGCACGCCGGGCAAGGCCTTTGAAAGACGCATCAGGGAGATCACCAAGGATCTGCCCTATGCGGTGAACGTCAAGGCGGCCGGGGACATGTTCCTGCTGCACCAGTGGATCAAAAACGATCCGGTGGATCTCCTGATCGGCAACACCTACTGCAAGTACATTGCCCGGGACGAGGACCTGCCCTTTGTCCGCTGGGGCTTCCCCATCCTGGACCGCCAGGGGCATCAGTACTTTCCCACGGTAGGCTACAAGGGGGGCTTACGGCTGCTGGAAAAGATCCTGGGCGTGCTGCTCGACCGCAAGGACCGGGATGAGCCGGAGCAGAGTTTTGAGCTGGTCATGTAGTGACAGGCGGCGGGGGAATCGTTGCTCCCCTGCCGGCTTGCGCGAAAACTTATCGGCGAGCACACTGTGATAGCTCATTGCAATTCAGGCGCCGTAGCTGCTGGCCTTGCCCGCGATCACAGGCATCTTGTCATGGAATCGCGCGGGCATGGCCCGCTTCTACTGTGCGCCTTATGGCGAAAAAGACTTTCGACTAACCCATCAAACACAAGGCATCCCATGAACGCCATATCCCCATGCACAACAGTCCGGGCCTGCGCCGGTTCACAGTCATGCCGGCAGTCAGGAAAAGCACTTGAGCTGCCGGTGGCGGCCCGCGTCAATGCCAGGCTGCGCTCTACCTCCACGGCCAGGACCCCCCAGGCCATGCTGCCGCAGGGGGCGGCGAACCGGCTTGACGACTTGCTCAGCCGGGGCGCAGACATCGGCGAGGTACAGCTCAGCGGCCCTGGTGATCCCCTGGCAGATATCCGTCCCACCCTGGAGACCTGCCGCCTGGTGCGGGACAGACATGCCGACCTGCGGCTGGGTATCACCACCCTTGGCATCAACGCTGAGGCCTATGCCGATACCCTGGCCGAACACGGGGTATGCACGGTCACCCTGCTGGTGGAGGCGGTTGACCCAGAGCTGGTGAAAAACCTCTATGCCTGGATCCGACCCGGCACCAGGACCATTCCCCTGAGTCAAGCGGCCCCCATGCTGGTGGAGGCACAGAAGCGGGCCATTACCGCCCTGCAACGGGCCGGTCTTACGATCACGGTCAGGACCACGGTTTTCCCAGGCATCAACGACAGCCACGTGGCGGCAATCGCCGAACGGATGGCCGAGCTGGGAGTGGGGAAAATGGTCCTGGCACCCTGCCCGGATGAGCCGGACGCACCCAATGCGCCGGACAGCGCCCGCATGGCTGCCCTGGCCGGGCTGGCAGGCCGCTATCTTGCCACGGAAATCATTGCCCCGGCCGCGGCCGACCTGGGCGCCACCCGAGCTGCGGCAGGAGGCGCGGCGGCTGGCATGCTGCCGCAGCCGAGCCCAACGCGGCCCAACGTGGCGGTGGTCAGCGCCACCGGCATGGATATCGATCTGCACCTCGGCCAGGCCGGCCGGGCCCTGATATACGGGCCCAGGGAAGACGGCCTGCCCTGCCTGCTGACCACCCGGCCCCTGCCCCCTCCGGGAAGCGGCAGCGTCAGGTGGGAGAAGCTGGCGGATTCGTTCACCGACTGCTTTGCCCTGCTCACCTCAGGCGCCGGTGACAATCCACGAAAGGTTTTAGCCAGCCACGGCATCACCGTGCTCGTTACCGACGGCAATGTGGAGGGCACGGTGGACGCGCTGTACGGCGGCGGCAAAAACGGAAAACAATGCCGCAGATAGCGGCGTTCATAAATGAAAAGCACTCAACAAAAAGGAGAACACCATGGCAATTCCCAAACGACAGATACTTGTGTGCCAGAGCTTCCGGGCGGCCGGCGGCGACCCCAAAGGCCTCTGCCACAAACAGACCGACGGCTTTCTGCAGTACATCGACGAAGAGATCCTGGACCGCGGCCTGGACTGCCTGGTCACGGCAACCACCTGCCTCAAGCAGTGCGAATCCGGCCCCATCATGGTCATCCACCCGGAGAACTGGTGGTTCAAGGGGGTGGACAGCACCGCGGCCATTGACGCCATCCTGGACGGTCTCGAGGACGGTGAGCCGGCGGCGGATTACCTGATCGGCTGAACGACACATGGCTGCGCCCATGGTGATCATCCGTGCGGCCCGTCCCGCCGACATTGACAGCCTCACGGCCCTGCTGAAAATCCTCTTCAGCATCGAAGAGGACTTTATTTTTGACGAAACGCGGCAGCGCCCGGGCCTGCGTGCTGGCGGCCGAGGCGGATGGCCAGGTCATCGGCATGTGCTCCGGCCAGCTCACCGTGTCCACCGCCGAGGGCGGCCCAGCCCCTGCTGGTGGAGGATGTGGTGGTTTTGCCTGACTGGCACGGCCGGGGCATCGGCCGCCGCCTGATGGAGAGCCTCGGCGCCTGGGCCGGAGAACAGAGGGTAAGGCGGCTCCAGCTGCTGGCTGACCGCAACAACGGCCCGGCCCTGGATTTTTACAGCAAACTCGGCTGGCAGACCACGGAGCTGATCTGCCTGCGCAAACGCCTGCCGCGCTGAAAGGGGCGGCGGGAATAAGGATATCGAATGACCATGGCACAGGAAAATAATACCCATATGTCACCGGCTGCTGGCCGGTCCGGCCTGATCGGCTTCAGCGATATCAAATTTCAATCCATCAAGGGCTGGGAAGAATACCTGCGCGAGGGGGAACAATACCTGACCACGGCCCGCCGGGCCTTTGCCGGTCAGCGGCACGCCTTTACCGCCGAGATCCTCTACAACGTCATCGCCATGGCCATTGAAAAACTGGTGATGTCCGCCCTCATGCAGAGCGGCCACCTGCCATACAACCATACCATGCGTGACCTGGCGGCAGCCATGGAGGAACATTTTCCCGGCCGGCTGGGCACCATCAGGGAACGGCTGCTGGCCCTTGATACCTACCAGGAAATCTGCGACCTTGACACCTACCACAGACAGCCGCCCACCATGGAGGAAATCCCGGCCATGCTCGGGCTGGCCATTGAGCTGCAGGAGCTGGTGAGCCGATGAAACTGTTTACGGGCTAGGGAAGTAAGCGCTAAACGAATTTAATCCGACACCTCTCACATCCGCAGATCATCCGGAAATTCCGATGACAAATCGCCGCTCATCACCAGCAGCGTATATTCAGCATTTATCACCAGTCATCTTCAAAAGTTTGCCGATAAAATGATGAACATCCTCATGAATTTCATCGGGGCTCATGCTCATAGCAACCTCATCACGAATGAGCTGCAAAGATGGTGAGCCAGTTCGAAGTTGGTGGAAAAGTGAGTTGTCATCTTCGAACAGAATTCGCTTCCCATCGACCACCATGAATATATTTGCCGTTACGTTTCGCCACGTTTTTCCAGCGGGCAACGTCAAATTCTGATCGGAAAAAAAATTATTGATGGTGTGTAACACTGGATACGCAAAAAGATTGTCTTCTTTGCTTTTCATAAGCTGGAGAGCTGCTCGCTTCCAGGCATCAGGAACCAACAAGTAGTTTTCAATATTTTTTCGCTTCCACTCGGTTAATGTAAGGTTATCAGTAGGGGGATGAAATGCATTGGCGCTATTGTCGTAGTCGAAGAGCATTAATCGTGAAACCTCAGGGATGATCTGCTGCAATGCTGCGTAATGTTCATCCGCCCTGTTTTTCATGTTCTCTTTGCCGCCACCCCCCATCGTCTTGAAACAGACTTTGTCAATCGCTACCTGCGCACAGCATTGAGCTGCCCAAGCACGAAGAATACGTTCATCGCTTTCCCCTTCCACATAGAGAATGTAGGGCGATGCCATCAGCCTTGCTATTTCTTCGTTGGTAACTTCCGACATTGCTCTCAACACTTCCGGTGTTGACTGAATACGCCTTGGCACTTGACTCAGCAGCGAGACTATTTGACTGGCATCAACACCTCGCGCAAACTCCTCTGCATGTGTAGCAATCAGAAACTGAGTGTTTCTCTCAAAAGATTTTCTTTTGAAAAAATCGAGAATCTCACGTTGCAAGTTAACATGCAGATGAGCATCTGGTTCATCAAGGAGTATGGTGGTGGGTTGATAACCATACAGAAAGGCCAACAGAGTCAGAGTCTGGTGGAACCCGCTCCCCCCGGAAATAATGTCATAGTTTTTGCCATTTTGTCGATATTCAACGGTGATATAGACATCCCCTGCAGAGTCATATTTTGGCTCACGAATTTTTACAGAGAACCAGCGTTCGGTTATAGCAGCCAGTTCCTGCCAGTCATTAGGCGATGGCCGTTTGACGATACGACCATCCGATTCTCTTTCGGGTGGGGGACACACCCGTAACAGTAAATTGCGAAGTACGCTTCCGGGTTGACCCTTCCCTACCTGCTGGCGAATCGGAGAATCATCTAGTTTTTTCTCGGTTGGCTCCAGGCCAGAAAAAGGGGGTACGTAGGCAATTTTGGGCAGGATCCCCTGCTTTTCGCATTCACGGAATTTTGCCCAACCATCGCTGGGAATTGCATAAATTGTTTGCGGCGAGTGGTAGCGCAACTCTACGCCAAAAGAATCTGTCGCTCCAGTCTCCATCAGCCATTCCACCCGAATGCCAATCAGAATGTATTCCTGCTTTTTTTTGCCGTTGACCATAGGCCAATGCCGATCAGTTCTATCTTTCCAAAGCAGGTTAAATTCAGGAACCGGCAAAGCAGTAAAGTTTGGCAGGACCACCTGTACACCTTTTGTACCGCTGCGTTTCAATCTATGAAACTCATCAACACAGTACTGCCAGATTGCCAACGCCTGCAACACTGTGCTTTTGCCGCTGTTATTCCTCCCAATCAGAAGATCAAACTGGAAAAAGTCGTAGACCTGTTCACTTACACTTTTGAAATTACGTAGCGCTAATTTTGTAATCATAGACAAATCACCACTTTGCAGTATACAAGTTATGTTTTTTTATACTTTGAAAACATTCATCACCTCATCCCCAAAACAAGCAAAGCCCTATATTTACCCTTCACTCTTCACAATTTTTTCTCACATCTGCTCAAAGGCTTCCTTCACCCTGGCACCCGGTCAACTGCTCCAGATTGTTCACACCGGGTTCCCCGATGACCAGCAGAAAATCTTACTCCAGCAAAAAAATCTCAACAACACAACCGATCTATGCAGCAAATACCCCCTGTCTGCCCAATAATCAAGCACATACTACTTCTTTATAGACATACTCCGACAGAAACATCTCGACATCATCGGCAATATTCTTATTTTTCCCCCACACCCGACAAAATTGTCCCCCTCCTTCATTTTTGTAACCTTTCCGACAAATGTCGCGGTCTGCGCCAACGCGCATTCATTCCCGGCGAAACCATCACCGCCACATAACACCACGTAATCACACACTTTTCTCGCCATAATTTCTCATGGCACACCCGTTGCTAAAGCAGTGCTCAAACAGGACACAACAGCCACTACGGCATAATCGCATTTCCGCCATTTTCACATGGGACCACTATGGAAGCCATTGCCTTAAAAGAGAGAGAAAACCAGATCTACCGCAAGGGGGATACGCCCTTTGAGATTACCTGCAACAAGGACAGTCTGGCCGGGGCGGTGAGCCAGCGGGCCTGTGTCTTCTGCGGCTCCCGGGTGGTGCTCTATCCCATTGCCGATGCCCTGCATCTGGTGCACGGGCCCATCGGCTGCGCCGTTTACACCTGGGATATCCGCGGCGCGCTCTCCTCCGGACCTGAGCTGCATCGCCTGAGTTTCTCCACCGACCTGCAGGAGCGGGACGTCATTTTCGGCGGCGAAAAAAAACTCGAAAGAGCCCTCAATGAACTCATCGACCGGCACAGTCCCAAGGCGGCCTTTGTCTATTCCACCTGCATCGTCGGCATCATCGGCGACGATCTGGAGGCGGTCTGCCGCAAGGTGACCGAGCAGAAAGGCATCCCGGTCATTCCCGTGCAGTCCGAAGGGTTCAAGGGCAACAAGCGCTCCGGCTACAAGGCGGCCTGCAATGCCATGTTCCGCCTGATCGGCACCGGCGACACCAGGTGCATTAGCAAGCACAGCATCAATATCCTGGGCGACTTCAATCTGGCCGGCGAGATCTGGATGGTGCGCGACTATTTCAACCGCATGGGCATCGAGGTGGTGGCCAACATCACCGGCGACGGCCGCATTGACGACATCCGCCGGGCCCACGGCGCGGCCTTGAATGTCGTGCAATGCTCCGGCGCCACCATGGATCTGGCCAACATGATGGAGGAGAAATACGGCACCCCCTCCATCCGGGTCTCCTATTTCGGCATCGAGGACATGTCCGAGGCCCTCTATGATGTGGCCCGCTTCTTTAAAGACCTGGAGATGATGGCCCGCACCAGGGAACTGATCCAGGCAGAGGTGCGTACGATCCAGCCCGAGCTGCAGCGCTACAAAAAGGCGCTGACCGGCAAAAAGGCGGCCATCTATGTGGGCGGCTCCTTCAAGGCCTTTTCCCTGGTCAAGGCCTTCCGGCTCATCGGCATGGATGTGGTGATGGTGGGCTCCCAGACCGGCTCCAGGGAGGACTATGAGGAGCTGGCCCAGATCACCGATCCGGGCACCATCATTGTCGATGACTCCAATCCCCTGGAGCTGACCTCCTTTCTCAAGGAAAAAGAGGTGGATGTCTTTGTCGGCGGGGTTAAGGAGCGGCCCATCGCCTACAAGCTGGGCGTGGGCTTCTGCGACCACAACCATGAACGCAAGGAGGCCCTGGCCGGCTTTGCCGGCATGCTCAACTTCGCCCGTGAGGTCTATTCGTCGGTGATGAGCCCGGTGTGGAAATTCGTGCCGCGCAAGGCAAACGGAAACGATCAAACGTTTAAACGTTTCAGCGCTTGATCGCTTGAACGTTTAAACGCTGGCAAAAAAGAGAGAAACCCCATGACTAAAATGCCCAATTACATATCAACGACCAATGCCTGCAAGCTGTGCAAACCCCTGGGCGCCGCCCTGGCCTTTCGTGGCATTGAAGGAAGCGTCCCATATCTGCACGGCTCGCAGGGCTGCGCTACCTATATGCGGCGCTACATCATCAGCCATTACAACGAACCGATTGACATCGCCTCCTCATCGCTCAGCGAAAAACACGCGATATACGGCGGAGCGGCCAATCTCAAACTCGGGCTGACCAATGTCACCAAGAAATACCAGCCGCAACTGATCGGCATCGCCACCACCTGCCTCACCGAGACCATCGGCGATGATGTGCCGATGATCGTCAAGGAATATGAACGGGAAACCGCCGCTACCGCCAGGCCGCTCCTGGTCAATGTCTCCACCCCGAGCTATGCCGGCACCCACATGGAAGGCTTCCACGCCGCGGTGGCGGCGGTGGTGGACCAGCTCGCTGAACACACTTGCGCCAACGACACCGTCAATCTGCTGCCCGGTTTCGTCTCGTCGGCTGATTACCGTTACCTGGCCGAGATCATGGCTGATTTCGGCCTCACCGCCACCATACTGCCCGATCTGTCGGCAACGCTGGACGGCCCGGCCCTGCTCGAATACGAGAAGATCCCAAGCGGCGGCACCCCGCTGGCAAGCATCCGGGACATGGGCGGGGCCAAGGCAAGCATCGAGTTCGGCCCCACCCTGGGCAGCGGTAAAACCGGCGGCAGCGTGCTGGCCCGGAAATATGGGGTGACCAATCACCGGCTCGGCCTGCCCATGGGCATCACCGAAACCGACCGCTTTTATGCCTGTCTGGAAACCCTCAGCGCCCGCCCGACCCCGGCAAAGCATATCCAGGAACGGGGCCGGCTGGTGGACGCCTATGTGGACGGCCACAAGTATGTGTTCGGCAAAAAGGCCATTATCTACGGGGAAGAGGATCTGGTGGTGGGGCTCACCGCCTGGCTCGCGGAAATAGGAGTCATGCCCATCCTGTGCGCCAGCGGCGGCAGAAGCGGCTCATTTGCCGCGGCCATCGCCGCGGTGACCTGCGGCGTGTTGAGCGAGCAGCCCCTGGTCTATGAAGGGATGGATTTCTTCGATATCGCCGAGGAGGCCGAGCGGTTGGGGCCGGATCTACTGGTGGGCCACAGCAAGGGCTATCCCCTGGCCCGCAAACTGAACATCCCGCTCATCCGGGTGGGGTTCCCCATCCATGACCGCATAGGCGGCCAGCGCATCCTCCATCTCGGCTACCGGGGGGCGCAGCAGCTCTTTGACCTGGTGGTCAACAGCCTCATCGACAAGAAGCAGGGCGATTCATCCGTCGGCTACAGCTATATGTAAGCAATCTATTTAGCTGGTTAAAAAAAACATAATTATCAATTTATCAATATCCAATTCCGGAGCTTGTCATGAAAAAAGACTACCGTCATCATCCCTGCTTCAACGCCGAGGTCAAAGGCCAGTTCGGCCGGGTGCATCTGCCGGTTGCCCCGAAGTGCAACATCAAATGCAATTACTGCAACCGGAAATATGACTGCGTCAACGAGTCGCGGCCCGGCGTCACCAGCACCATCCTCACCCCGCAGCAGGCCCTCACCTATATGGACAGGGTGCTGGAGCGCGAGCCCCGCATAACCGTGGCAGGCATCGCCGGTCCCGGCGACCCGTTTGCCAATGCCGAGGAGACCCTGGAAACCATGCGGCTGATCCGGGAAAAATACCCGCACATGATCCTCTGCCTGGCGAGCAACGGCATGAACCTGCCCCCCCACGTGGAGGCCCTGGCCGAGCTTGACGTCTCCCACGTCACGGTGACGGTGAACGGCGTTGATCCGGAAGTGATCAAAAACGTCTACGGCTGGGTGCGGGACGGCAACGTGGTGTACCGCGGCATCCAGGCGGCGGAACTGATCCTGGCACGGCAGCTGCACGCCATTGCCAAGCTCAAGGAGCATGATATCACGGTCAAGATCAACACCATCGCCATTCCGGGCATCAACGATCATCATATCGAGGAGGTGGCACAAAAAATGGCGGAGCTGGGGGCCGATCTCTTTAACTGCATGGCCATGTTCCCAAATGTGGACACCCCATTTGCCGATATCCCGGAACCGAGCAAGCAGCAGATGGCCACGCTGCGCAACAAGGCGGAGAAATACCTGCCCCAGATGCGGCACTGCACCCGCTGCCGGGCAGATGCCGTGGGCCTGCTGGGCCACGACAGGAGCGAGGAGATGCACGGCTGCCTCTCAGCCTGTGCCTCCCTGCCCGTCATGCCCAAACAGGACAGGCCCTTTGTGGCTGTGGCCACCATGGAAGGGGTGCTGGTCAACCAGCATCTGGGCGAGGCCACCCGTTTTCAGATCTGGGAGCAAAAAGAGGACGGCACCTTTAACATGGTGGAAGAGCGGCCGGCCTCCCAGCCCGGCGGCGGACCGCAGCGCTGGCACAACCTGGCCCGGGCCTTGCGTGACTGCCGCGCCGTCCTGGTTAATGATCTCGGCGATTCACCCAAGGAGATTCTGGCCAAAATGGGGGTCAAACCGGTGACCATGAGCGGCTTTATCGATATGGGCCTGGAGGCGGTATACAGCGGCAAGGATCTCAGCAAGCTCAAGGGCCGCCAGCACAAATGCACCTCAAAGGGGGCATGCTCGGGCGGCGGCAACGGCTGCGGCTGATGGCCGGAAAAATGACTGGAACATGAACAACACAAAGGAGAAGAGCAATGCAGATAGCGATCGTTTCCACGGACGGCAAGCATGTCAATGACCATTTCGGCAAGGCAAAGCGCTTTCTCATCTATGAGGAGGGCCCGCAGGGGCTCACCCCGATTGCGGAGCGGCAGGTTGCCTGCCTGTCAACCGGCGACAAATCCCACCAGTTTGATGCGGCGCGTTTTGAGGCCGTGGCCCAGGCCCTGGCAGGGTGCCAGAGGGTTTACTGTACCCGCATCGGCGACCGGCCCGGCCAGGAACTTGAAAAACGGGGCATCAAGCCGGTTATTTATGAGGGGGAAATTGCCGCCATCCGCGCGGCTGCTGGCTGATGAGCAACACCATGCCCAAAAGCGGGGGAGAGACGGAGCGCCTCAGCCGGATTGCTCGTCATCTTTCTTCTTCAGCACATCCAGGATTTCCTCCATGTTCAGCCAGCTTTCAATTGAACAGGTGAAACCGGCAACACCGGCAAATGCATCAAGGCGCTTCTGAATAAATTTCTTTTCTTCAAAAGAGATCTGCTGCTCCGTGAATTTGAAGAAAGAAATGTAGTGGATGTTTCCCTTCGCATCAATGGAAAAAAAGGGTCCGTGCCTTTTGACCGTTGCCGGCAGCTTGGGAAGCCCGGTGAAAATCTTTATGGTTTCCTTCAAGCTGCTGCGGGGAAAACTCGCCCTTGCAATCAATATCATTTGGGTGCCATGCCGAGGATTGAAAAATTCTACATTCTGGCCGCAAAGCCAACACGCTTGATATAGTTTAACCCATCGCCATCCTTATTGACAGCGGCATAATGTCACAGTCGCCGGAGCATCCCTCTTCCCCATGGCCCCGCATCCCGGCCGCATTACATGAGCAAGGCCGGGTTATTCAGGCAAAGATGGCGCAGCCCGGTAGACCACCGCCTTGCGCGAACGCTCAACCAGGTCAACGGCAACCGCAACAGGGGAACCCTGCTTGACCTCCGCCGCCTTCAGCAGCATCGGCAGGTTAACCCCGGCAATAATCACGCCCTGATCGGCGGTAAGGCACTCGCTGGCCACGGTAAAGCCTGTGCCGCCAAGCAGATCGGCCAAAACAATGATCCCGCCCCCCCTGTCAACCTGCTTTTTCGCTTGCCGGATCTGTTCCCTGATCAACCGCCGGCGTTCGGCAAAGGGCGACGGACAATTGCTGTCCATGACATGATGCAGTTCACCCATGAAAGGCACTTTGACCGCAACGAAATTGGCCAGCTTTCTGCCCAGAATGTATTCGGCCACCGCCAGGAGTGACTCCCCGATGTCACCATGGGTGATGATGATAAAAGCAAGCTCTCTTTCCGTTTCCTGGGCAGACATCTGCATGAAATCATTTCCATTGGGAATGGCGGGGGCCTGGGCCACGGCTGCCACCCGGCCGTATTCGTTACAGTGCTCCTGACAGGCCAAACAATATCATACAAATCCCGCATCGACCACTTTTACTTGCAGGTCGAAATAATCATAATTTTACCAATGACACTGCCGCGCCGAAAGTGGAGAGTAGAGAGATGCCGGCCAAACAGTCAGGGTTATCCCAGGCACATACCTGAACGGCATTTTTGCCCCCCTGCGGTGCGGTGGGCAAAATAGGCTTTGACCAGTAGAGCGGTTTATGGAATGATAAAGACTGATTCGCCTGCAAAACCGTTGTAGGGGTAAGACCATGCATCACCAGCTGAACGGACCTGCCGGAATACGCCGCCTTCTCTTTGTTTTCTTTCCCGGATGCTGGCTTGTCGCCACATTTCCTGCCCTAACCGGTATTGCCCGGGGACATCTTTTTTATCGCGAACGACTCCTGCAGTGCCAATGGCTGGCCCCTTTTTTCCCGATGAGGATCAGGCAATGCCCCCCAGGATAATCCAGCAATAAAACGTTCTTTCGGCAACCTCTTTTTATTGCATGGAAATTAAACTGTGAAATTACATAAAAATTGAGTATTATTCGCGGCTGTTTTTTGGTTTGCCCCCCAGCAGCTTCCCTTTTATGCATCGATAAAAATTATGAACAGAGCCAATATCCTCATCAGCATTGCCATTGCTGTCATCTGCATCTGTTTCTGGGCCTTTTTCAACCAGCCGGAAACAGAGCCCCCCTGGCCGGAACGCATCCAGGGGTTTTCTTTTTCACCAATGCGCGAAGGACAGAGCGCCATCGCGCATGTCCTGCCCTCTGAAGAGGAGATTGACGCCGACCTTGCCCTGCTGGCTGACAAAACCCATGCCGTACGCACCTATACCATGGAAGGATCACTGGCACAGATCCCGGTCCTGGCCAGCAAGCATGGGCTCAATGTAACCCTCGGGGCCTGGATCGATGCCAACCCGGAAAAAAACGAGCAGGAGATCGAGAAGCTCATTGCCGTGGCCCGGGAAAACTATCGCAACGTGGTGCGGGTCATCGTCGGCAACGAGGCCATCCTGCGCGGCGAGATCACTGCCGAGCAACTCGCCGTCTACCTGGACAGGGTAAGGGAGGCGCTGGATATGCCGGTGGGCACGGCCGAACCCTGGCATGTATGGTTCAACAACAAGGACCTTGCCAATCACGTCGACTTCGTTGCCGTTCACATGCTGCCCTACTGGGAAGGTGTTGATGTGGAACGGGCGGTTGACTATGTGGTCGATCACGTCAATCTCCTCAAAGCCTCCTTCCCGGACAAACCGATTATCATCGGCGAGGTTGGCTGGCCCAGCAACGGCCGCACCCGTCATGCGGCTGTTGCCTCTCCCGCCAACGAGGCCACCTTCCTGCGCCGCTTTCTGGACCGGGCAGTCAAGGAACAGTATGTCTATTACGTGATGGAGGCCTTTGACCAGCCCTGGAAAAAGGTGTCGGAAGGGGCGGTCGGGGCATACTGGGGGGTGTATGATGTGTACCGGCAGCCCAAATTCGCCTTTTCCGAACCCATTGTTGAAATTCCGGAATGGCGCCTGCTGGCCGGCATATCCATCGTCATCGCCCTGATCACCTTCTCCTTCCTGCTCATCGACAGCAAGACCCTGAGCAAACGCGGCCGAGGTTTTCTCGCCACCATAGCCTTTGGCGCGGCCAGCGGGGCGGTGTGGGTTGTCTACAGTTATTTACAGCAGTATCTCAGTCTGACCACCATCCTGGTCGGCCTCCTGATGATTGTCGGCATGGTCGGGGTCACGGTGGTGCTGCTGGCCGAGGCCCACGAATGGGCCGAAGCGACCTGGGCGGCGAGCCGGCGCCGCCAGTTCACCCGGATTGAGCTCTCGGACGACCAGCTGCCCATGGTTTCCGTGCACGTGCCGGCGTACAATGAACCGCCGGACATGCTCAATGAAACGCTGGACGCCCTGGCCAAACTCGACTACCCCCATTACGAAGTGATCGTCATTGATAACAACACCAAGGATCCTGCCGTCTGGCAACCCGTGGAAGCCCATTGCGCCAAGCTTGGCCCCCGTTTTCGCTTTTTCCACGTCGATCCGCTGGCCGGTTTCAAGGCCGGGGCCTTGAATTTTGCTCTGGCCCGCACCGCACCCGAGGCGGAGGTGGTGGCGGTCATCGACAGCGACTATATGGTTGCCCCGAACTGGTTGCGGGATCTCACTCCCCAGTTCAGCAACCCCAAAATCGCCATTGTCCAGGCCCCGCAGGATTATCGCGACGACAGCGAAAGCCTTTTCAAGGCCATGTGTTATGCCGAGTACCGGGGTTTCTTCTATATCGGCATGGTGACCCGCAATGAGCGTAACGCCATCATCCAGCACGGCACCATGACCATGGTGCGCAGATCGGTGCTGGATGAAGTGGGAGGCTGGGCGGAGTGGTGCATCACCGAAGACGCCGAACTGGGTCTGAAGATATTCGAGAAAGGGTATGAGGCCGCCTACAATGCCGACAGCTACGGAAAAGGGGTGATGCCAGACACCTTTATCGACTTCAAAAAGCAGCGCTTCCGCTGGGCTTACGGCGCGGTGCAGATCATGCGCTATCATTCCAAGGCCCTGTTCGGCGGCAAGACCAGCCTTTCCTTGGGCCAGCGCTACCATTTCATCGCCGGCTGGCTTCCCTGGATGGCTGACAGCCTCAACCTGCTGTTCACCCTGGCCGCGGTTTACTGGTCTCTGGCCATGGCATTTTTTCCCAAGGTAGTGGACCCGCCGCTGGTGATTTTATCGGCCATGCCGCTGACGCTGTTCATTTTCAAGATAGCCAAGATGTTCTATCTCTATCGCAGCCGGGTGAACGCCACCGTGGCCCAGACCTTTGCCTCGGCCCTGGCCGGGCTCTCCCTGTCCCATACCATCTCCAAGGCCATCATGTCCGGTTTTGTCACCAAGGGTAAACCCTTCTTCCGCACCCCGAAAATGGCCAGCGCCCATGCCCTGCTGCGGGCCATGCTGTCAGCCCGCGAGGAATTTCTGATCATGACCGCCCTCTGGTGCGCGGCCTACAGCATAAAACATATCCAGGAAGTTGACTCCCCGGATCTGCTGGTATGGATTATTGTTCTGCTGGTGCAATCGATTCCCTATGTGGCGGCTGTGATTGTTTCTCTGGTAAGCGGCTTTGCCCGGTTGCCGAAAAAACTCATCCAGGATATGACCACCACGCCGGAACTGACTGCCAAGCCGGCAGACCCTGCTCCGGCAAAATGAGCTGCTACCGGCTGGCGGGGGATAGCACACGGGATCAGCGCCACACGGCCCTGATCCCCGCCGGGCTTAAGAGGCGTACCGCTCGTTGAAAAAATTTAAAAAAATCTATATTGAAATCACCAACCACTGCAATCTCTCCTGCAGTTTCTGCCATAAAAGCAACAGACCCCGGGCCTTTATGAGTCCGGCGGCCTTTACCGGCATTGTCCGGCAGATCCGCGACCATACCGACTATCTTGCCCTGCATGTCCTGGGCGAACCGCTGCTTCACCCCCAGCTGGATCAGCTGCTTGCCGTCTGCCAGCTCCAGGGACTGCAGGTGAATCTGACCACCAACGGCACCTTGCTGCCGCGGCTTCGTCCCCTGCTGCTTGCCAGCCCGGCGCTCAGACAGATCAACATCTCGCTGCACAGCGTTGCCGACCAGCAGGCCAAAGCCGGCATGAGCATGCAGGATTATCTCACCGGCGTCCTTTCCTTTGTCCGGGAGGCCATCGCCGCAACGCCCCTGTTTATCAGTCTGCGGCTCTGGAATATGACCAGGGAGCATGACGGCACGGCCAGCCGTCGCAATGATTATATTCTGGCACAGCTCGAAACCTTTTTGGACCTGCCTTACCGCATAGCCGACGAAATGACGCCGGGCCAGGGTATCACCCTGGCTCCCAGGGTGTTTCTCAGTCAAAACCAGCGCTTCACCTGGCCGCATGCCGCGGAAGCCGACCTGGGCAACCGGGGTTTCTGCCGGGGGCTGCGTGATCATGTGGCCATCCTGGTGGACGGCACCGTGGTGCCCTGCTGTCTCGATGCCGAGGCGGATATCAAGCTGGGTAATATCCATGGACAGCCATTCGGCGAGATCCTGGCCGCTCCCCGCGCTGCCCGGATCCGCCGGGGTTTTGCCGGCAGACAGGTGGTGGAGCAGCTCTGCCGCCGCTGCTCCTACCGGCAGTTGTTTTCGGTTTCCGCCCCGGTCAGGCCGGAATGAAAAGGACAAAATCTGCTTGGCGCTGGCAGCAGGCGCACTCAAGATCAGCCCGTGCCTGCCGGCCCGGGAGACCATCGCCCCACAGCCCTTAGCCAGAGGGACTTCGAGCTTGTTGGTCAACCAGCCCTCTTAATACCTGCCGGCTGTATAAAATCTGTCATATACCAGGGTGAGAAACAGGGCAAAAACAGCGGCCACCACGCCGATCAGCACGTTAAAAAAAGGCGGGGCGGTCAAGGCAAGCCGGATGAGCAGGGTGGCCAGGGCATAGCCCGAGTTGCGGAACACGGCGCGAAATCCGGGCTGGAAGCATTGGGAGATCAGCACCAGCAGGATATCGCAGAAAATGAGCACCGTATAAAAATGGTGGAAAAAAGAAAAGGTATCGATGCCGCGGCTCAGCAACCCGGCGTTATAAATCCCCATGCCGAGAAAAACGACCAGCATGAGCAGCGCCACTATTTTTTTGGAGGCGACAAAGCTGTAGAGGGTGACGCCGGACATGTGTTTATCTTCCGTCTTCCTCAGCATTCTGGCATAGACCCCGAGCAGGGCGAAGATAACAATGGCCCCGCCGCCATCGGAAAGGATGCGCCACAGCACATCAATGTGTCCGGCAATTTCAATGGGTTCGGGTAACAATGTCAGTTCCTTGAAAGAGCTGCGCAGGAAAATGAGCGCCAGGATTTCAAACTGTTTACCCAGGGCCTTGGAAATGGAACAGGGCAGGGTAAATATGAGACTGACCACCTCCATGATGAGCACCAGGGTAAAGGCCAAGTTGATCGCCATGTAATGGGTCACGGGAATGGAGGCCGACAGGGGCAGGGGCAGCAGTTGCTGGCGGTTGAGTTCGATTGCCCCCAGGGCGAGCAGAAAGATCAACACCAGGATCCCTGCCACCACCCGCTGGGTTGTGTTGTTTTCCCAGAAATTGTGCAGGGGGTCAAAAATGCCTGTCGCGCCGTTAAATATCCTGTCCATGATACCTACCCTAACTCCTTGCCCATCAAGAAACTTTAATGTTTTTTTGCGCCTTTCTACCGCCTATCGCCTTGCTATTCCTGCAAATCCCCGGCTGCCGGCCCACCCTAATCGACATTGAGAATCACGGCAAAGGCGTTAAAGAAGACCCGGACCATGTCGTTTTCCCTGATGCCGAGATTTCTGTCGCTTTCCCGGGTGACGATGGTGCAGAGTTCCGTGCCGTCGGCAATACGAACGACGAACTCGGTGGTTATTTCCCCTCTGATGATGCGGACAACCCTGCCCTGAAATCTGTTTTCCGCGCTGGTTTCCTGCGGCGCGCTGTCCCTGGCGATAATCACCCAGGGGGCCTTGACTTCGGCTGTGACGAAAGAATGCGGCTTGAGCCCCAGCCGCCCGAGACTGTCATTGGTGATGACGGTCTGCAGGGTATCGCCGCCCAGGGTGACCAGTTCCACGCTTGACTGGATATCACCCCGGCTGATGCGGGTAATCCTGCCGAAAAAGGTATTCCGGGCGCTGGTTTTCCGCCGGCTCTCCTTGTCGAGAAAATGCTGCATGACCGGCCGCATGTCCCTGGCCGAAAAATCCACATAGGCCGCGGTGAGATTGGGGGTGGAATGACCGAGGAGCTTCTGCACCACCGGCAGCGGCACATTGCTGCGCAGCAGTTCAATCGCCCGCGAGCGCCTGATGGCGTTCGGGTTGGCGAGATCGGACGGCAGACCGCATGCCCTGGCCCGTTCATAAAATTTGCGCCGCACGTGGCCGGGATCAACCTGGAAGAGGGACCCGGAGGATGAGGCCTGGACGGCACGGGCCATGAAATCATGCAGCTCCGCGCAGATCCGGGCCGGCATCTGCACCTCCCGCCCGCCGTAGCTCGCCCCGTTTTCCGTTCTGCCGAGCCGGATGAGATCATTTTGCCAGTCGATATCCCGTTGTTCGTTCAAGGTAAGAATTTCATTGAGCCGGCCGCCCGAGTAGCGGATCAGCAGAAAAACAAGCAGAATCCGCCTTCTTGAGGTGCGGACATCGCTGCGCGCCGACGCATCCACCCATTGGCGGAAGGCCTTTTCCAATTCCGCCAGTTGCCCGGTGTCCAGGCACTTTACCTCTTTGGGCACGGAAAAGATTCCCGCCGGGTTGAAACGGCCCCGCAGCGAATCAGCCTCAAATTGTCTCAGCAGATCCTCAACCGGATCAATTCTGTCTTTCATGTTCTATCCCGCATTGTTGGCCATCCATTGCACCGGAGCAAAGCCGGTTACTACAGCTTACACGTCCTGCCTTATAACTGCAATCTTCAATCAGGCCACAATCAAAACCGGCTGGGCGGTGGAAGGCAAAATTAAAGGGATGGAGAAAAAAATCATTGACAGTACCGCCAAGGATACGGTAGGACTACTGACACGAATATTATAATTATGGTGTCTGTAGTTCCTGGCTGTCACCCCCACACGCCTCAGGAGGTACCGTATGTATTTTCCCACCGCCGGCATCGAAGTCTCCCCATGGCTGCCGCCCCTTGTCGCCTTCAGCGTCTCCTTTTTCACCTCCATGGGCGGGGTATCCGGCGCCTTTCTCCTGCTGCCCTTTCAGGTGAGCGTCCTCGGCTTCACAAGCCCGTCGGTTTCCGCCACCAATCAACTGTACAATATCGTGGCCATCCCCAGCGGGGTCTACCGCTACATCCGGGAGGGCCGCATGGTCTGGCCCCTTACCTGGGTGGTCATCATCGGCACCTTGCCGGGGGTGTTGATCGGCGCGATGCTGCGCATCAGCTACCTGCCGAACCCGAAGAACTTCAAACTGTTTGCCGGCATGGTGCTGCTCTATATCGGCGGCCGGCTGCTGCGCGATCTCGTCAAAAAAAAGCAGGGTCAAGGAGGCAAGGCCTCGGCCGAAGAGCAGTTCCAGAAGGTGGTGAAGGAGTACCAGCAGCGCAATATCGCCCGCTCCGCATCAGGCAAGGAAGAACTGCCCCGGGTCGCGGTCAGGAAATTTTCCCTGACCCGTATTGTCTACGAATTCTACGGCCAAACCTTTGATGTCAACGCCATGGGCATCATGGCCCTGAGTTTCATCGTCGGCATTGTCGGCGGCGTCTACGGCATCGGCGGCGGGGCCATCATCGCCCCGTTTTTCGTCAGCTTCTTCGGCCTGCCGGTTTACACCGTGGCCGGGGCCGCGCTGATGGGCACCTTTGTCACCTCGGTGGCCGGGGTGGCGTTTTACCAGATCATTGCCCCCTTTCATCCCGGCATGGCCGTTGCCCCGGACTGGCTGCTGGGCTTTCTCTTCGGGGCCGGGGGTTTTGCCGGCATGTACTGCGGGGCCAGACTGCAGAAATTCGTGCCGGCCAAGGTAATCAAGTGGATCCTGGTCTTCTGCATCCTGGTGCCGGCGCTCACCTACATCTGGGGATTTTTTGAGTGAGAGGTGAGGAGGTAAAAGGCAAGCGTAACAAAAATTTTGCGTGGCATCCCGCGGCAGGAGCGGGCCACCTCCTCACTTCTCACTTTTCAAAATTCCACAGCCACCTGCATGGTGGCGGAATCGGCATCATTGCCCGTGCCGCCGTCTGAGATGTCATAGTCCTCATCATGCAGATATTCCAGGGCAAGGCTGGTGTTTTGCAGAACAAACATTCTAAACGCCGCGCCAAAACGGTTCTCGGGCAGCTCTAAGTCTCTGGCCTCGTCGGTTCCCTGCCAGGCCAGCGAGAAAATCGTCTCCCGGTCCAGCAGTTCAAAGGTCAGGCCCGCTTCAAGACTCCAGGCCTCCGGCTCGGCGCCTGAACCGGCAAAGGCCATTTCATCAGCCTGAAACGCATCGAGCGCCCTGACATATTCGGCGATAAAATCAAAGGGGCCGTACTGGAAAAGCATATGGGCGGCCAGACCCTGCACATAATCATCCATCTCGCTTGCGCCGGTATTGTCCTCCAGATAATCGCCAAGTCCGTCGCTATCGCCGATGTTGTTCAACCAATCAAGGGCCACATTCACTGAGGCCCCCTCACTTTCATGGGCATAGCCCAGGCTGGCGCCCCAGGCGTCAATCTGGTCGTCCTCGCCCACTTCGCTGAGATCACCGTTAAAGGCATAAAGCGACCCGTAAAAACCAGAGGCCTCAAAGCCGGCCAGTACGGCGGAATCATTGATCTCGCCGATCTCCAGCGGCAGGGTGTCGGCGATCATGTTGCTGGCATAGGAGCCAAAGGGCAGATACATCTTGCCCAGGGTGAGAAAAACCGGGAAGGCGTCCGGTTTGCCGAAGGTGACCGTCCCCTCATCGACGAGCAGATGATCATCCTCCTCGCCCTCCTCGTAGAGCAGCAGAAGATGGGCCTGGGACCAGTCGGAAATCCGGGCGTCCAAGCCCACTTCAACCGTGGCCAGGGTGATGTCGCTGGTGTCATCGCCGGCAAAATCCTCGGCACTGGTGGCCTCCACCTCAACCAGGCCGCTTAACTCGACATGATCATTGATACTCTGCAGCAAGGATGGCGCACCGGCGGCGGCCGTTGCCTGCTGCGGACTCTCAAGGGTGCCTGCAGCCTGCTCCAGGGGCTGCTCGACGCTGCCCTTCTCCCGGCGGATATCCGTATTTTCCGCCAGGCCCTGCGCCGGCTGCTCCCGGCCGACCAGCATTTGCTCCAGTTCGACCACCCGCTCAAGCAGCAGCTGGTTCTGCCGGGCCAGCTCCTCCACCTTTTTTTCCAGGGTGGTGCTGTCGGCGGCCCAGCCGGTGGACACACTGGCCAATAAGCCCACTGCCGCGATACTGATGCTTTGCTTCATTTCCCTTTCTCCCCTAAATTCAATCATATTTTTACACGCAATGGCGCAATAGTTTACGCTCACAGACTGACCGCACCTTTTTTTACTTGCGCGCAGCACAAAAAACCATCTCAGCCGCCCCGGCAGCACACCGGGCAGCCCTGCATGGAAAGCGGTTTTTCCAACCGGCACTCGGCCAGCAGGGCCTCATCGCTGAATATCTCCAGGGTCGGGCCGTCGGCCTTGACCGCCCCCTGGTGCAGAACAATGGTCCGCTCGCAAAGTTCAAGCACCATGTCCAGATCATGACTGGTGAAGATCCGGGTATGCCGGAAATCCTTCAGCAGGCCGATGAGCTGCCGCCGAGCATACGGGTCCAGACCGCTGGTCGGCTCATCCATGACGAGAATGTCCGGCGACATGGCGAGCACGGTGGCAATGGCCACCCGCTTCTTCTCCCCGCCGGACAGATGATAGGGCGGCTTTTCCTGCAGATGGGCTGCGCCCACCTGAGCGAGCACGTCCCCCACCCGCTGCCTGACCTCATCCACCGGCAGCCCCAGGTTGAACGGCCCGAAAGCCACATCATCAAAGACGGTGGGCATGAAGAGCTGATCGTCCGCATCCTGAAAAACCATGCCCACGGTGCGCCGGATTTCCGGCAGGGTCTTTTTGGTGAGCGGGAAATCACCGATGCGGATCTCCCCGGCGGTGGGGGTCAGATACCCGTTGAGATGGAGCAGCAGGGTTGATTTTCCCGCTCCGTTGGCGCCGATGATCGCCACTGACTCGCCATGATGGATGGTAAAGTTCACATCCTGCAGGGCAACGGTGCCGTCCGCATAGACATGCCGCAGATGTTTGACCGCCACGATATGATGACTCATGACAATACCCCCGTGACCAGCCTGCCCAGCCACTGGGCGGCATTTTCCAGCCTGAGCATGAGAAACAGAGCGGACCAGCCGGCCACATAGCCCAGCTCACGCCAGCCGAAAGCCGATTCCCGACGGGAGTGGAATTCGCCGGTGAAGCCCCGGGCCAGCATGGCCATGTGAACCCGCTCGGCCCGCAGCCAGGTGCGGATCAGCAGATGGCCGATGAGCGGACCGAAACTGGCCAGCCCCAGCCCTTTCCTGCCGCAGGCGCGCAGCTCCCTGGCCCGCGACGCCCGGGCCCCTTCCTCGGTGAGCACGAAGATATAACGAAAGAGAAACAGCAGCTGCACGGTGAAGGTCCTGGGCGTGCCCAGGCGCTCCAGGGCCTGGCAGACCGGGAGAAAGCCGGTCACCGCCACCAGAATAACGGCGGCACCCACGGTGAGAACGGTGCGGATGATGATCGAGGCGCAGGAAAGCCAGCCGCCGGTGACGGCAAACGGGCCGAGCCGGACAAAGAGCTCCCGGTCAAAGATCGGATTCAGCATGCCCACCACCAAGGCAAAGGGGAGCACCATGAGGATCTTTCTGACGATATAGCCTGACGGCAGATTGGCCAGCGAGGCAACAACCACTGGATAAATGAAAAAGGGGAACAGGGCGGTAAAGGCATAACGGTTGAATGAAACCACGGTGATGATGAAGACAAGGGTGGTCAGCACCTTGGCCCGGGCGTCAAGACGATGGATGACCGAATCTGCCGTTGCCAGCAGATCCAGCCTTTTGAGATCGAGTGCCGCTCCGTCAATGGATCGCATGGCAGTTCAGAAGTCAAGGAGACGGAAACCAGGAGAGGGAATAACTGATTTACTGCCTTCCCTTTTCATGCTGACTTCTGGCATCCGGGCTTCTCCCGGCTCAGGCCGTCTGCTCCAGCCTCTTTAAGGCAAAACCGATGACAAAAGCCAGGGCGAGACAGATCAGGGCGCCGACGCCGCCGGCCACGCTGGTGCCGAGCCTGGCAGCCTCATCCGCTTTTGTCTCGCCAGCATAGGCCACCCCTTCCTCAACCGGTGCCGCTTCCTGTTTAAACGAATAGTCGGGCATAAAGGCGAGTTTCTCCTGCCAAGAAGCCAGCATAGCATGCAGGCCTTCTTCGCCGCCGGTCACCTCTTCGGCGCCGGTCACTTTGGCAATGGCCCATTCCAGGCCGTCCGGGTTTTCCGAGGCAAACCAGGAGACAACGCCGCCGGTGAGCAGGGCTGCCGCCAGAAAGGAGAGAAAGACATTACGTAGCGGCAGGCTGCCCAGGGATACTGACTCGGTTGCCCCGCGGATGATCTCGGGCCGGGCAACCGCGACAAAGGACACCACCGCCGCGGTCACCAGGCCTTCGACAATGCCTATGGCCAGGTGAATCGGCTGCATGAGTACGACAAAGGTGGCAAAGGGCAATGAGGATATGCCCGAGGCCACGGTTTCCAGCACCACGGAAAAGGCCCCCAGCTGCAGGCCGACCACAGCGGCGATCATGGCGGCCGCGGTCAGCCGCGCCTTGCCCGGCTCGCGGCCGGCAATCACGCGGTAGATCAAGGGATAGGCGATAAAGGCCGGGAAGAAGCCGAGGTTGAAGATATTGCAGCCCAAGGCCAGGATGCCGCCGTCGGCAAAAAACAGCGACTGCACCACCAGGACCGAGGCGATAGTGAGAAAGGCGGCATGGGGCCCGAGCAGAATGGTCAGCAGCAGCCCGCCGCCGAGATGCCCGCTGGAACCGGTGGCCGGAATGGTGAAATTGATCATCTGGGCGGCGAAGATAAAGGCGCCGAGCACCCCCATGAGCGGGACCTTGCGGTCATCAA
>JBFMAY010000012.1:0-88273 GCA_040755455.1 Thermodesulfobacteriota bacterium
AATCAAGAAAAAATGAAACAATCGTTGGCACTACCTTTTTGAGCTCGGGGAGACACTCGCCTTTGTTAAATCAATGGGTTATAGAGTTTTCCTAACAAAAAATCAGCTACAACCTGTAGAAGAAAAGCATTTATATGGTGCCGGACCCGAGAACCATGGTAGGCGAACGCTACTCCCTGAGATTTTTATGTAAGCAGTCCATTAATTACCGATTTTACAGATGCAATTTCATTTTCCAGCAGATATTTTTCGAGACCGACAACCAACTCTTCTGCGACATGAGGGTTAGTTAAATTTGCTGTGCCAATCTGAATCGCCGTTGCACCAGCCAGCAGAAATTCAACCACATCTTCAACAGTGTTTATTCCTCCGATGCCGATTACCGGTACTTTTACCCGTTGTGCAACTTGCCAGACCATTCGCAAGGCAATTGGTTTAACGGCAGGGCCAGATAGCCCGCCGACCTTGTTAGCCAGTTTAGGTCTTCTGGTTCGGATATCAATCGCCATTCCCAATATCGTATTGATAAGGGAGACTGCACTTGCCCCTCCCTCCTCTGCCGCTAAAGCCATAGCGGTAATATCTGTTACATTGGGTGACAACTTAATAATAACTGGTTTGTTGCTTTTTTCCCTGACACATTTTGTCACATCATAGATCATTTTAGCGTCAGTGCCGAAAGCTACCCCGCCTTTTTTCACATTTGGACACGAGATATTCACCTCGATAGCGGCAATTTCTGCAACATTCAATCGCTCAGCAAGCATACCGTATTCTTCAAGTGAATCCCCAAGGATATTGACGACAATACCGCATGTGTATTTCTTCAATTGCGGGAGCTTGTCTGTTAGAAATTTTTCTATCCCCGGGTTTTCCAGCCCTATGGCATTCAACATACCACACGCTGTTTCAACAATCCGTGGTGGTGGATTCCCAATCCGTGGTTTGTGCGATATGCCTTTAACAACAATGGCGCCGAGCCTGTTTAAGTCGACAAAATCTGCAAATTCAGCCCCATAACCAAATGTTCCCGAGGCTGTCATGATCGGATTAGCTAACAGCCAATCCCCTATAGTCACCGTTAAATCAGGCCTACTTACACCCATATCTTTCCCGCCTCAAATACGGGTCCATCTTGACAAACGTGAAGGTAGCCATCCCCAGTCACTGCTGAGCCTGAAACCGCACAACCAAGACAGGCTCCGATCCCACAAGCCATTATTGTTTCGAGTGAAACCTGGCATGACATCTTGTTATCATGGCAATACATGGCAATTGCTTTCATCATTGGCCAAGGGCCACAGCAATATACTGTGCCAGCCCCTCTTTCTGCCACAGATTGCGTCAACAGATCAATAACCAAACCATGATGCCCTGCTGTTCCATCATCTGTTGATATTTTAACCAGCAAATATGGCAATGCATTGATATGGCCAAAAACTTCCAGTTCTTTTGCTGTTCTTGCACCAAGAAGAGCGACAACCTCACTTCTCGGATTCTGCTTTATGATGCTTTCAGCGAGATAATGCATGGGCGCAATCCCCATACCTCCACCAACTAAATAATGCCTTTGCTCTTTGAATATTTGAAACCCATTCCCTAACGGCCCTACCACATCAACCAGCCTTGAAACTTTCATGTTCGCCAGATTTTTCGTTCCACGCCCGACAACTTTAAATATGATGGTTAACAACCCCTCTGAAACACGATGGATGGAGAAAGGTCTGCGCAACAATGGGTCATTGTTTTTCTCTTCAGCCGCCTTTACCATGACAAATTGCCCCGCCTTTGCTCCACGGCAAATTTCCGGAACATCAATTACCATCATGCAAATGTCATCTTGGCAGGAAATTTTCTTTATTTCACCTTGCAGTTGGTATTTCGCTTTCCCGCAACTTGTCATTGTTTTTCCACCTGCAAACTGGTGAGGAGCCGATGAATTCTTTCCAAATCTTCCAGTGAATAATATTCGATTTCAATCTTACCCCGAGAACCATTCTGGATGATTTTGCTTTTTGTCCCCAATATACCTGACACCTCCTCAGTAAGTGTTTTGCAGTATGACTCAGGAATCGCTTTTTTATTTTGTGGGGCAGTTGTTTTCTTACTTCCCTGCTTGTTTTTTTGAGAAGAAACTATTTTCTCTATTTCCCTTACAGACAATCCCTGTTCAATAATTCTGTCACGCAATACCCTCAGCATTTCTTCATCCACAACACCCAATAATACTCTTGCATGTCCCATGCTGATTCGACCATTTGCCACATCGACCTTGAGATATTCAGGCAATTGCAAAAGCCGCATGATATTTGTTACAGTGGATCGCTCTTTGCCAACCTTTTTAGCGACCTCATCCTGAGTCATATTAAACTCGTCTGTTAGACGTTTATAAGCTGCTGCCTCTTCAACTGGATTCAAATTCTGCCGCTGAATATTTTCAATGAGAGCAATCTCAAGGCGCGCCTCCGGTGATGCCTTCTTCACCAACACTGGTACCTCTTCAAGCCCTGCTAACCGTGCCGCACGCAATCTCCTTTCACCTGCTATCAATTCGTATTGATCTTCCCCATCAATTTCTCGCACTACTAGAGGCTGCAGTATACCTCTTTTCTTTATCGATTCTGCCAGCTGTGATAAGGCATGATCATCCATTTCCTTTCGTGGTTGATATGGATTAGGCCGAATATTGGCTATATTGCATTTAAAATACTCCCCCCGGGGCCGATTTCCATCTTCATCATCCACATCCAATGGTCCGGACAACAACGACTGCAACCCTCTACCCAATCGATCGCCGTTTTTCATACTATCTCCAGTCTATTAGCCATTCCATTCAGGCAACCTGCCTTTTGATGAACTCCCTACCGAGATTCATATAGCTGAGCGCCCCCACAGAACGACTGTCGTACTCCATTACAGGTTTGCCATAACTTGGACACTCACTAAGCCGCACATTTCGCGGAATAACCGTTTTATAGACCTTATCCTGAAAGTGCTGCTTTACTTCCTTGGCTACTTGAAAAGTGAGCCTGTTTCTTCTGTCATACATAGTCAGCAGCAAACCTTCAATTTTCAAATTTTTATTATATGATCTTTTAACCAGTCGAATTGTGCGAACAAGCTGACTCAGCCCCTCTAGGGCAAAATACTCGCACTGCAAGGGTATTATCACAGAATCCGCCGCTGTCAGAGCATTTAATGTCAGCAAACCGAGCGAAGGAGGACAATCGACAAAAACATACTCGTATGAATCAACCAACGGTTCAAGAAGCCGGGACAGATAACGCTCCCGTTTCATTGCAGACATGAGCTCAACTTCAACGCCTATTAAATCGATATGCGTGGGTAAAACATCTAGATTTTCGAGACAACTCGATTTTTTAATACTCTTCGCCACTTGATCTTGGTCTAAATAGCAATGATACAGATGCTTCTCCATCCCTTTTACACTCACACCCAATCCGCTCGAAGCATTACCCTGGGGGTCTGAGTCAACAACAAGAATTTTATGCCCCAACTTTGCCAATGCTGCGGCAAGATTTACTGTAGTGGTTGTTTTACCCACCCCGCCCTTTTGGTTCGCCAATGTAATAATTTTTCCCTTTGCCATCTAGGATGATCCTCTATTAACCTTCGATTAAGAGCTTCGCAAGAAACAACTCGCCACCACGCACTGGCCTCCGCATTTCATGCGCCAACATGATTCCTTAACATTATCTTTACAGAATCAAATCATCTTAAACAAGTTAGTATTTGAAAAAATCATTTTTTTTCTCTTCTTTTTCCCTGCAGTGCTCGCTCTGTTTATTGCTCTACTAGCATTTCCTGCAGCCTTTTTCTAGATGTTTCACGTGGAACATCTAGAATTTAAAAAAATAATTTCAGCAGGTTAGAATAGAATAAACGAGCTCTGCCGTACGGAGCATGTCAGAAAGCTTGATATTTTCAGATAGTGAATGGACGTTTTCCATTCCAACGCCAAGAATAGCAGTGGGAAGACCTGAAGCATTGAAAAAATTAGCATCACTGCCCCCACCTGCATGAATAAATTGCAGAGGACGAGACAAAAAGGAAGCTGCTTGTTGAGCACGAAGAACCGGAAGACTACCGGTATCAAGTTTCATAAGGGGATATTGTTCGGGAGAAGAAAAAACAAGGGAAGGACGAGAGGTAATCAAATTGTGAGGGTCATGCCAGCTTGAAATAACATCTTGGAAAGTATTTTTGACTGAATCGAGAGTAGAATGAAGCTTAGAGAGGTTATGGCTGCGAACCTCACCATCAATACGAACATAATCAGGGATAATATTTGTTGCGGTGCCGCCAGCAATAAGACCTATATTAGCAGTAGTCTCATCATCAATCTGACCTAATCGCAAGCGAGAAACAACATGAGCGGCAAGCTGGATAGCATTTATCCCATGCCGCGGGCGTAGACCTGCATGCGAAGCAAGGCCATGAATCTCCGCAGAAATGCCATATGATGCGGGAGCACCAATAATAACATTATCGATACCAGTAGAATCCAGTGAATAACCATACTTAGCAACAAGCAATGCAGGATCAAAGGCCTTTGCGCCACGAAGGCCAATTTCCTCGCATGTTGTAAACACGAACTCAACGGGAACAAAAGGTTTATTTTCTAGGATAATTGCAATGAGGACTTCAATAAGAATGGCAATGCCCGCCTTATCATCTGCACCAAGAACCGTATCACCTGAACTGTAGAAAACATCACCGATTTTGCGAACTTTGACCCCCAGGCAAGGTTTAATCACATCCAAATGACAATTAAAAAAAACAGGAGCAACATCACTACGACTCCCGGCGAACCGGGCAACAAAATTACCACAATCAGAACCTGTGAGTCGAGATGAATTATCTTCAAAAACCTGATCTGCACCTAAATCATAAAACAATCCCTGAAGATAACTAGACAATTTTGATTCGCCTTTTGACGGACTATCAATTTCACAAAGGGTCGTAAAATAATATGAAAGGCGGTCAGAGTTGAATTGCATTGAAATAAACGATGATATCGTAAAAAGTCAAATGGGTCAGGTCAAAGATGACCGGAAGTATGCAAGCCTTAACGAATCCACAAAGTATAAAAAACAGGCTCTCCGCAGAAGAAAGGCGGGTAAAACAGAATAACAGCTACAACGGACAAAATACGTGAATTCTAACAACATGCCAGGATGCACTATTTCTCATTTGATCAGCTTACTTTTCACCAAAGGGTCTTTAATTGATTTACTCATCGTGAAATGAACTGTTTTTCTGGCAGGGATATGCATCATTTTAGAAGTACGTGGATTCTTTGTGGAGCGAGATTTTCTCATTCGAACACACAAGCTGCCAAAACCTCTGATCTCAACTCGCCTGTCCTCCGCTAATGCATCAGTTATCGACTCAAGTATAATGTCTATCGCCTGGTTAATATCCTTTTTTAAATGTCCATCAATCTTATCTGAAATAGAATTAACAAGATCACGCTTAAGCATTTTATTATCCTAGTATATAATCGCAAAAAAACTGTATGAAGTTAAAGCAAATCATAAAATAATTACAGCTAAAATTAAAATTCAAGAAAAAACGTCGAAAAATAAAGAAGATTAAAAAATACGCAATTAGTAAACTAAACCAATTTACTCAAAGGAAAGAATAGGATGCTGTGAAATAAACCCACGGAAAAGAGAAGAAGTATTCTGTTCTGTTAATATCTTGAAGAATGAGATGTCATCTTCTTCCGGGTAAACAAGAGTCGGGGTTTCTGTTTCCATCCCAGCAAGGCTTGCCGCAAGAGATACAGCATCATTAAAATTACCGAGTTGATCAATCAAACCAAGTTTTTTAGCGGTTTCACCGGAAAAAATACGTCCATCGGCAACATTTCTGACGTCTTCTGTGGGTAAATTTCGACTTTGAGCAATATCGTTAATAAACTGGCCATGAACTTCGTCAAGCAGAACCTGTAGCAACTCACGTTCTTCATCGGTTAAAGGGCGACTTGGTGACCCGATATCTTTTAACTTACCGCTTTTAATCACCTCATCCTTATAACCAATTTTTTGAAAAATTTGCTCCAGATTGGGAAATTTAAAGATAACCCCCATGCTGCCAGTCAGCGTACCAGGGCTAGCAACAATTTTACCTGCGCCTATGGCGGCATAATAACCACCTGAGGCGGCTACTGAACCCATGGAGGCAACAACCGGCTTCACCTTATTCAACCGGACAATTTCACTAAATATTTCTTGTGATGCACCAACTGCCCCACCGGGACTGTCTATCCGCACAACAACAGCTTTAACCGATTTTGACAGCCTAAACTGGAGAAGTTGATCAAGAACCTTTTCAGCGTCTGTTATAAGGCCTTTTAATTCGATGACACCAACGCTGGCATTATCTGCACCTAAAAAATGAGATTTGCCCGTCTGGCGTCCCATGGTAACAACAAAAAAGGTTATTCCTAACCCAAAAAACATCAGCAGCACCCCCAAGATAAAAAAACCCGTCAGGAGTGGATGTTGTTGGCGAAATAACCTTTTTTGCGTCATATCAAGAAAGCTGCAGCTAAACAAAAGCGTTTCAGCGTCAGCCTATTTTTCCTGGTTGTCCAACTCTTCTTTCAACAAATCACCAAGGGTGGAAGGACCTGAAGATGCCTGCTGTTTTTTATACTCCTCAAGCTTCATCTCGGAACTGCTTTCACTCATCGCCTTGATGGAAAGACCAATCTTCCTGTCCTTGGCCGAAACACTGATAACCTTTGTTTCCAGGGTATCCCCGACATTATACATGCCAACAGGAGTATTTACCTTATCCTTGCTGATCTCTGAAACATGGACAAGACCCTCAATGCCTTCCTCAACTTCGACAAAAATACCAAAATCGGTAACATTGGTTATTTTGCCAGCAACCAAGGCGCCGACAGGATATCTCTCTATAGTCTGTTGCCAAGGATCAGGCGTCAGCTGTTTAATACCAAGAGAGAATCTTTCATTTTCTCGGTCAATTTTCAAAACAACTGCTTGAATTGTCTGACCTTTAGAATATTTCTCGGATGGGTGTTTGATCCGTTCGGTCCATGAAAGATCAGACACATGAATAAGGCCGTCAATGCCCTCTTCGATACCGATAAATATACCAAAATCGGTAATGTTCTTGATTTTTCCTTCTATGATTGAGCCAACCGGATAGTTTTCAGTAACAAGATCCCAAGGATTAGGCTGTAATTGTTTCATACCCAGGGAAATGCGCTTGGCATCGACATCGATATTGAGAATAGAAACCTCAATCTCATCACCAACTGAAACGATTTTTGAAGGATGGCGGGTTTTCTTAGACCAGGACATCTCAGAGACATGTACCAATCCTTCAACACCTTCTTCAAGTTCGGCGAAAACACCATAATCGGTAATACTCACTACTTTGCCCACCGCACGCGAACCAATCGGGTATTTCTGTTCAACAGTTGACCAAGGATCTGATTTGAGCTGCTTAACCCCCAAGGATACCTTATCGGTTTCCTTGTCATACTTGAGAACCTTAACCTCAATTTCCTGTCCAACCTTGAAAAGCTTAGAAGGATGTGAGACACGCCCCCAAGAAAGATCTGTAATATGACAAAGGCCGTCAAGACCACCCAGATCGATAAACACACCATAATCAGTAATATTGGTAATAGAGCCGGTTACAACAGAGCCTTCCTCAAGTGAGGATCGCATTTCCTGACGAAGCTTCAGGCGCTCTGCTTCAAGTATTGCCCGGCGTGAGATAACTACATTATTACGTTTTCGATTAAACTTGAGAATCTTGAAATCATAGGTCTGCCCAATCATGTTATCAAGGTCCTTGACAGGACGCAGATCAATTTGTGAATATGGCAGAAATGCGGGCACACCAATATCTACTGAGAGTCCACCTTTGACGCGACTCTCAATACGACCCTGTATGGTGCCGTCAGCCTCCTGGATATTGGCAATATCTTCCCAGACCTTAATGCCGATCGCCTTTTCCCGAGACAACCGCAATCCGCCTTCGGCTTCACGTTTTTCAACATAAACGTCGAAGACATCACCAATCTTGACCACAACATCCTCACCTTCGTTTTTAAACTCGCTCAAAGGTATTTCACTTTCAGACTTGTCGCCGATGTCAATGACAGCGAAATTATCACTCAAATCGATAATAGTTCCCTGTACAACATCGCCTACATTTGCAACATTTAATTGCTCGTCATTGAAGAGCTCAGCAAAGCTCATCCCTTCTTCGATGGACTGATAGTCATCGTGTTGTTTGGTTTCTGTTACATTGTTTCCCATTAAACTTAATCCTCCTTAGCCAATTTAGAAAAAAAATATATACCAGAGACAAGGAGTAAAAACAACTTTAAATAAAAGAATTTGCGAAAATTTTGGGACCCCGAGAATTGAGGGGCAGTAGGAAGAAGAAAAAAACTACAGGAAACAATATACACAGGAATACAGATAGTTATTAAAAACAATACGGCAGATATCCAGTTTGGGGCAATGAATTGAAATAATCATCAAGAATTTTTGCATGGTCAAAAACAAGAGAGGGCAAATTATCCCTGGTGAAAATGCCGACCTCAATTGCATCGTCAGCAGCATGGGGGGTGCCCTGAGCTTGAGCGATAAAAACCGTGGATATGGTATGTAGGCGGGCGTCACGCCGTGGATCAGAATAGCTGTGCATCTGGCAGAGCAAGGTAACATCAAGTCCGGTTTCCTCCTTTGCTTCGCGCTGCGCCGCAGCCTCAAGGGTTTCACCGTAATCAACAAAACCGCCTGGAATGGCCCAGCCGAAGGGTGGGGTTTTCCGTTTGATAAGAACAATCCCTGAGCCTATTTTAATGATGATATCAACCGTAGGTACAGGGTTACGCCGAGAAAGAAAAGAGATGTCGTTAGGGGACGAATTCATTGATCATGATCCTCTGTTTTATGTCAAGCCAGCTGTCAATGGTGGCAAAAGGATGTCGCCCCCTGTTCCAGGGATGGGCAAAAACTATTGGAGAAATACCGGCTTGCGCAAGTTCAACGCAGGTTTCAACCCGATCATCGACAAAATAGCGCAGGCCGAGCTCTCTGACATATTGCGCCTTGCCGTCATGTTTTCCCATGGCGACAAGGCGGGAATTGCGGTAAACATCATTTGCCAAAATGCTCTCCAGCCATCGGACAACAGGTTCCCGATCAGGCCGCGCCGTGATAAAGGTTAACGGCGCCCAAGCCGACATCTCAGTTAACACGTCAACCGCATGGGGCATGGGTTTAAGACCATTTTCCACCGGTGCAGAGAGTAACCTCGCAAAAATCTCATCGATGATGCGGGGCGAAACATCCAGGCATTCCGCTACCTGAAATGAGGTGATATCCTCTGGCAGAACCGTGATAGAATAATCATCCATGGCCAGGCGGATAAAGGCCTCCATGGTATCGGCCACCACACAGTCGATATCAAATCCGATGAAACCGGGATGAATTTGCTTATATATCTCCATAACAAAACCCACGGAAAAGAATTTCACTATATGATCAAGGCTCGAAAATAACACAATTAGGCGAACAAAGACAACGCTTCTCTTGACAAACGAAGGCAAGAAAGGCATAGTCGCAAAAAAATACAGTTCATCTATTGAAAGTCTGCCGGGCGAAATCCAATCAGAAAAGCAACAAACCGCGGCTATTTTCCGAAATGATACTCACCCCGGACCAGCGGATCCCATTTTAGTTTTTCATTATTTTAAAGATACATGACAAAAAGCACACAGACAATTCCTGCTTCCGACGAGGAGCCTGAAGCACTCATTATTCCCCGATCAGCCCATTCCCTCTCCAGTAAAGAGATTGACCGCGACGCCCTAAAGGTACTTTCTTTACTGCATAAAGATGGGCATACCGCCTATCTCGTGGGCGGGGGGGTCCGTGATCTCTATCTGGGCAAGACCCCCAAGGATTTTGACATCAGCACCGATGCCAAACCCGGGCAGATCCGCAAACTGTTCCGCAACAGCCGAACCATCGGCCGTCGCTTCCGTCTTGTACAGGTCTTTTTTTCTGACAACAAGATCATTGAAGTCTCCACCTTCCGCTGCCGCAGCGAATTCGACATCGAAGGTGAAATCAATATGCTGCCGGCCAACAACACTTTTGGCACCGAGGCGGATGACGCCTTTCGCCGTGATCTGACGATCAACTCCCTGTTTTACGACATTGAAAACGAAACAATCATTGACTATACCGGCGGGGTTGCAGATCTGAACAGCAGGATCATCCGTATGGTCGGCGATCCGGACAAAAGAATTACCCGAGATCCCGTGCGGATACTGCGGGCCATCCGCCACGCATCACGCATCGGCTTCTCAATTGAAGACAACACCTGGCAGGCCATTATCCGGCACCGGGACAAGCTGCGCCTCTGCCCGGTATCACGCATCCGCGACGAACTGCTGAAAGACCTGCGCGGCGGGGCAAATCGCCAATGGCTGCAGCTTTTACTGGAGAGCGGCGTCTTCTATGTGCTGTTTCCCTTTTATCAGCCTGTGTTGGCCGACAACGGCGAGGAACGCCAGGAACTTCTCGCAAAGATTTTTGCCGTAATCGACCGCATTCACCGTAACAAATTGCAATTGTCAGAGGCGTTCCTGCTGGGTCTCTTTCTGATCCCATGGGCGCAGCAAACCTTTCCCGAAATGCAGGAACAGCTGAAAAACGGGCAGCTTTTTTCCCTGTCACGCCGGATCAAAAGCGCTCTTGATTCCAGCCTTCATCATCTCAATATCAAAAAGGCGACCATAGAGTATATAGCATCCCTGCTCGGCCGCCTCAACCTGTTCGCCGCGCACGACACGGACGGCAACTGGCCGGGGTGGCTGAAAAAGAAGAGCTATTTCCGCGAAAACTCGCAATTTTATATGATCTACCGCGAAGCGGTCGGCGGAGAAGCGGCAGGAGAAATTGAGATGCCCGCCCCGGAAAAGAAATTCCGCCCCCAACGGCAGGCCCCGCGGCGCAGTGGACGGACTCCGGCCTACACAACAAAAAACAGCAAGGGAGGAATTTTCGGTCTGAGGAAGCGCAAATGACCCTATCCCCGGCTGAGATAGAGTCCCTGCGCGCCCTTCCCTGCCGGGAACTGATGGCCAGGGCCCTGGAAATCAAGCTTGCCCGACGGGGCAAAAGCCTTTCCCTCTGTTCCATTATGAACGCAAAATCCGGCCAGTGCAGTGAAGACTGCCGATTCTGCACGCAATCCGCCCATTTTAAGACGGACACCCCGGTTTATCCGCTGAAAACCGCTGAAGAAATTGTTGCGGCAGCCAGGCAGGCCAAAAAGGATGGTGCCACGCATTTTTCCATTGTCACCAGCGGCAGAGCAATAACCGGCCGGAGCCTTCCGGCCGTGGCCGATCTCATCACGTCGATCCGCGACCAGGTCGATATTCGCGTCTGCGCTTCGCTGGGCATGGCCACCCGGCAGGACCTGCAGGCGCTGCAACAGGCGGGACTTTCCCGTTATCATCATAATCTCGAGACGTCACGGGAGTTCTTCCCCGCCATCGTCACCACCCACACCTTCGCGGAACGCGTTGCCACCATTCAGGCGGCCCGGCAGGCGGGACTCGAAGTCTGCGCCGGCGGCATCATCGGGCTTGGCGAAAGCGAAACTGACCGCATCTCCCTGGCTCTCACCCTGGCTGAACTGGGGGTGGAATCCGTGCCGCTCAACATCCTTATTCCTCTCCCCGGCACACCGCTGGCGGAAATCACACCTCTGCCGATACAAGAAATCCTGCGGGCCATCGCCCTCTTCCGGCTTATTTTACCGGATGCAGCCCTGCGGCTCGCGGCAGGCCGCGAATCAGCCCTGCACGATTTCTTAAGCGCGGCCTTCATGGCCGGGGCCGACGGAATGATGATCGGCGGCTACCTGACCCAGCGGGGCAGGAGTGCGGAAATGGACCGGCAATTCGTGCAGGCGATACAGGACCTCTGGCAATGACATGGACATCCGGAACTGGTTGACCGAGCAAAAAAAGAAAGATCTGCTCCGACAGCTGACTCCGGTGGAAAGGCAGCCGGAGGGACAAGTGGTTGTGCCCGGCCAAGCCGGCGGCCGGCTTCTTGACTTCTCCTCCAATGACTACCTCGGCCTCACCTGCCACAGCGGGCTGATCGCGCAGAGCAGACAGTTTCTCGAGCTGGCCGGCTGCGGGGCAGGGGCGGCGCGGCTCATGAGCGGGGATCTCGCCATGTATCACCTGCTGGAAGAAGAGGTGGCGCAACTGAAAGGCCAGGAGGCGGCCCTGCTGTTTGGCAGCGGCTACCTGGCCAACTGCGGGGTGATCCCGGCCCTTGTCGGCCGTAACGATGTCATCTTTGCCGACCGTTTGAACCATGCAAGCATCTATGATGGCTGCAGCCTTGCCAGGGCACGACTGGTGCGTTTTCACCACAATGACCTGAACCACCTGGAGGAACTGCTGGGCAAACACCGGGGAACGGGTGAAGCGCTGATTGTGGTTGAATCCCTCTACTCCATGGACGGCGACCGCTGCCCGCTGCCGGAGCTGGTACGGCTTAAGGAGAAATACAACTGCCTGCTCATGGTTGACGAAGCCCATGCCACAGGGGTTTTTGGCGAAAATGGCGGCGGGATTATTGAGGAAGACGGGGTAGCGGACCGGGTTGACGTGGCCATGGGAACCTTCGGTAAGGCCCTGGGCAGCTACGGGGCTTACGTGGCGGCCTCAAGAACGATGATCGATTTTCTCATCAACCGGGCCAGAACCTTTATCTACTCCACCGGCCTGCCGCCCGCGGTCATCGGCGCCTCCCTCGCTGCCGTAAGAATCATCCGGCAGGAGCCCCACCTGCGGCGTGACCTCTTTGCCAAGGTGGAATATTTCAAGGCAGCTTTAGCCGAAAAAGGCCTGACCAACCTTGGCCCGTCCCAGATCGTGCCAATCATGATCGGCCAAAGCAGCCGGGCGGTGCAAATCGCCCATGCGTTGCGGCGCCAGGGAATTTTCGCCACCGCCGTCCGACCGCCCACCGTGCCGGAGGGCACGGCGCGCCTGCGCTTTTCCATCACCCGCCATCTGAGCCACGAGGCCTTGCAGCATACGGCATCCCTCCTGACCACGTCCCTCAGCTCAGGCTGACAGGGCAGACTATTTCTGACAGCGCGGACAGAAGAAGGTGCTGCGGCCGCCGATTACCTGTCTTCTGATAGTGGCTGCACAGCGCCGGCACCCCTCCCCTGCCCGACCGTAAACCATCAACTCCAGCTGGAAGTAGCCTTTCTGGCCGGAGCTGTTGACATAATCGCTGATGGTACTGCCGCCGCAGGCTATGGCGCGCAATAATACCTCGCGGGTTTTCTCGACTACCGCATCCCAGCTGGACAGCGTCAGGGAACCGATGGGCGTTGCCGGGTGAATGCCGGCATGAAAAAGAATCTCATTGGCGTAAATATTGCCGATGCCGGCCACCATGCGATTGTCCATGAGGAAATTTTTCACCGGCTGAAGGCGGCTGCCGGCCATTTCCTTCAGGTACCGACCGGAGAAATCCCGTTCCAGGGGCTCACAGCCCATGTCATCGAAGGGGTCATTGGCCCGATACTGATCCGGGGTCAGCACCCGGATAAAGCCAAAACGCCGGGCGTCGTTATAGCGCAGCAGCATGGCATCATCCAGCCTGAACACCACATGATCGTGCAGGGCGGGCGGGGCCGAGGCCGGGAAAATGCCGAGTTTGCCGGTCATGCCCAGGTGAACGATCATGGCCGCGCCACTCTCAAGCAAAAAAATAAGATATTTGCCCCGGCGGTTAATGGCGCTGATTCTGCCGCCCTTGAGCCATCGCGCAAGCTCTTTCTGGGGAATGGGAAAGCGAAGTTTTTTGGCAGAACAGGCGATGGAGACAATCTGCCGGTCAACCACATGGGTAATGAGCCCCTGCCGGATTACCTCTACTTCCGGAAGTTCAGGCATGGTCAGATAACCAGGGCAAGCGGCTGCACCGTCGCAGCACGCTTATCCCGCTGTTCCCACAACATGCAGACCTGGCGGATGCACTCGCGGTTCATGGCATACTGCCCGCAGGCAAGGGAATCCGCGGCAAGCAGGGCAACCGGCAGCATCTCTGCGGATAAGTCCGCCGCCGCCTGCAGGGTAATCATCGTCTCGCGCTGGCAGCAGCGTCCGGCCTGCAACCCGGCAATTTTCCCCAGAATCTCGGCGGTGACCTGCTGGGCCGTCTGCCGCTTTTTCGGGGTCAGCGGGGTAGCCTCAAGGATCACGGAAAAGGCGATGCCCGCGCCAACGGCCGCGCCGCAGCTTCCCCAGAAACCGCACACCCCGCCCGGCACCTTGCTGCCGCGCTCAATGGCAACAAGGATATCCTTTTTGCCAACCTTGCCGCCCCGGGCCCGGTAGGTGGAGAGCATCACACCTGGAACCAGGGCATGATGCTCCGGGCCATGCATGGAAATGGCCGGCTGCGACCTGATCTTTTTCATCAGCGTCACCATGTCTTCAATGGCCGATTCCGTGCATATCTTTTTGATCACCGCCACCCCCTTGTGCTGATGGCAGGCATCGCAGACAAAATGCCCATTGAGGCAGATGGCATTGGCGGATTTCTTCTCCCCGCAATAATAACAGCTCTTTTCCCGTTCATTGGTGAAGTAGTGCAATTCGCTGCCGCACACCAGGCAGTCGGCATGCCGCCGTTCTTTTTCGTGTGCGTCAGCACAGCACGACGATAGAGCTGATGACGCATCAGGGGGCAGCCCGCAGCAGCCGCCGGCCTGGGTGATATTAGTTACCGCGCCGTTGGCATCGACCACAAAGACCGCATCATTTAGGGACTCAACCTCGGTAAGGGCAACCCTGGTTCTTTTTCCTTTGAGGAGAAGTTCGCCGCTTTCCGTGTACACCGCGGCGAAAGGACCGCGATAGATGACATCGGACATCTGCCGGGCCGCAGGCTTGTGAGCGGCAAAGGTGAGAGAATAAAAGGAGGCGGCGCCAAGCTGCCGATAGGGAAAACGCTTGATCAGCCGCATGGCGGTGAAGCCAGCGGCCCGCAGCATGGCCATGAGGTCTTCCTGCTGCATGGCGCCGCCCAGGCATTCACCCCGCAGTTTCGCATTATTTTTAATGTGAACCGGAATCGGCTCATCGGTGACGATATCGGACACCACCAACCTGCCGCCGGGCCGCAAAATACGAAAGGCCTCATGCAGGGTCCGCCGCTTGTCAGGGCTCAGGTTGATCACGCAGTTGGAGATCACCACGTCGGCCGTGCCGTCAGGCAGCGGTATGGCCTCCAGCAAGCCCTTTTTGAACTTGATATTGTCATAACCAAGCTCCCGGGCCACCTGCCCCTGGGATGATCTGGCCAAGGCAAGCATCTCATCAGTCATGTCGATGCCATAGACCTGCCCGGTCTCCCCCACCATCTTGGCCGCCTGGAAACACTCCACCCCGCTGCCGCTGCCCAGATCAACAAGGGTTTCCCCCGGTTGCAGCCCCGCATCATGCACCGGACTGCCGCAGCCGTACGAACGCTGCCGGGATACCGTGGGAATAAACAGCGCCTCGGCCTGCTGGGGGGCAAAGGGATTGACAATATCCTCATTGGCCAGGGTAGCGGCCCGGGCATAAAACTCCCGCACCGTGCCATGACCACTGTCGGCGGACAGGGAAACGACGCAGTTGCAATGGGTCAGGGCCACCCCCCCCCCTTCATCGGCGCAGCCATAACGGACATCGCCCATTTTCAGCAGAAAGTCCGTTCCGTCCGCCTGTGGATAGCTCCCGGCCTGTCGGGCGATGAGCCACAGGGCAATCCGGTTATAGAGGGGAACATAGGGATCATGACCGGTGAACTCGCCGGCGGCAATATAGCTGTGATCGATATCGCCGCCGCCGACAAGAAAGCGCAAGGCGTTCTGCTCATAGGCGCTTCCTGCCAGGGTGGCACGGCGCAGCTCCTGCAGCACCGGGCTGCTTTGCCACACCTCTGCCAGCCCCTGGGCAAGGGCGCCGCAGTGCAAGGCCTCGATACCGACCAGGGCCGGCGAGGGGTAAATGCCCCCGTCAGGCCCCACGGCCACTGATTCCCAGCCGCTGTTGCTTAAATCATAGCGGGTACCGGGGGTGGAAAACACCTGACCTCTGATGGTTTCCACATTATCAATGGCCACTCCCTGTTCCTCGGCGATCTCCAGGCAGCTTGCCAGATGCATCCAGATCTCCTCCGGCGGCACAAACTGCGCGTCACTGCCCTGGCCCCGGACAAAATGCCAGAGCAGATGCATAGTGTTGATGCCGTTATCTGCGGCAAAACCAATCATGGCGGGCAGATCATGAATATTTTCCCGATTGACGGCAACGGAGAGGGTGGCGGTGAGCCGGGTCCGCCGCAGGGCAGCAAGATTGGCCAGCAGCCGGGCAAAGGTTCCCTTGCCGCGCAGGGCCTCATGGCTCCTTTCCATGCCGTCAAGGCTGATCTGCAGATGCAGGCGGTCTGCCGGGACGCTTTGCAGCAGCTCGATATGCTCCGCCAGCAGCAGGCCGTTGGTCAAAACCACGGCATGCACCTCGCGGTCCGCGAGAAGATTTTGCATAATATCCGCAAATTGCGGGTAGACAAATGGCTCGCCGCCGGTAAAATAAAAAAGTGTGCAGCCCAGGGCCCTGGCCTCGGCAATGGCCTTTTCCAGCTGCCCGCGGCTTAAAGAACGGGACTGGGCCGGCGAGGCGGAAAACAGACAATGGCGGCAGGCAAGATTGCACGCATTGGTCAGATGAAACCAGCATTCCTTAAGGGTGGAAAGCCTGAGAAGCTTTTCCCGGCCTGGGTACGGGCGGCCTGTGGAGTGCGCCAGATGGGAAAAAATCCGGGCCCGGTCAAGCACCTCTTCCTCCCCAAGCGCAACAGGCCCATGACCGGCGGATGGGGAACTGTCACCCCTGGCCCTGCGCAAGAGGCTATCGGCCTTTTCTCCGGCCACAAACCAGTCCGGCTTACCGGCATTGACGTAAATCGGCAGCCCGTTGCTTGCAAACCTCTGCCAGTATTTTAATGATTGCATCGTTTTCATCTCAAAAATAGGTTACATTGATGGACATTGCAGGCAAAGGCCATCACCATAGCATAAATACCCGGAGATGAAAACATGCTGCTCCAGGAAAAAGATAACCGCCGCTGCTTAGGAGCCGTTCTAGACATTCATATGGCCATGTTATTTATTTACAATGGCTTACCTTGCCGGAGACCGGCAAAACATGCCGCGGAAAATACCTGCTCCCTGCGGCAGAGCTTATTGCAGAGCAAATAAAAAAAGTTATGCGCACAAATCACCGATCACCAAACGAACTGCGGAATTTTTCCATTGCACGGAACTTCCAGCCCCAGGCCGATGCCTCGGTGCTCATGAAAATGGGCAGCACCCACGTTCTCTGCGCCGTCACGGTGGAAAGTACCGTCCCACCCTTTTTAAAGGGCAGCGGGAAAGGCTGGATCACCGCGGAATACGGCATGCTGCCCTGCTCGACCAACACCAGAATGGCCCGGGAGGCGGTTAAGGGCCGATCGGGACGGACATTTGAAATCCAGCGGCTCATCGGCCGCTCCCTGCGCATGATGCTTGATCTGAGTCAGCTCGGCGAAAGAACCATCCGGGTGGATTGCGATGTGCTCAATGCCGACGGGGGAACCCGCACCGCCGCCATCACCGGCGCCGCACTGGCGGTGCGGGATGCGGTGATAAAACTGCAGGAAAGCTGCCAGCTGGAGGAGATGCCGGCCATTCTGCCCCTGGCTGCGGTCAGCGCAGGCATCGTCGACGGCGTGCCGCTGCTTGACCTTGACTATCAAGAGGATTCCCGCGCCGAAGCGGACGCCAATTTCATCATGACCGGCGACGGCCGCTGGATCGAGGCCCAGGGCACCGCGGAAGGCAAGCCCTTCAGCCGCGGCGAATTCGACCTGCTGGCCGATCTGGCGGAAAAAGGCATCAAGGAACTCCTAGGACTGTGGCGGCTGGAAGAATGACATCACCATTTACCCTACACGCCCAGTCATCACAATGCGCGGCCCGGGCCGGCGAGGTGCGCACCCTGCACGGCATCATCCAGACTCCGGTTTTCATGCCCGTGGGCACCCAGGCCACGGTCAAAGGCGTGACCCCGGAAAACCTGCTGGAGATCGGCGCCCAGATCATTCTGGCCAACACCTACCATCTCTTTCTGCGGCCGGGCCATGAGCTGATCCGCCAGTTCGGCGGGCTGCACCGCTTCATGAACTGGCACGGTCCCATCCTCACCGACAGCGGCGGTTTCCAGATTTACAGCCTCAAAGAGCTGGCCCGCATCACGGAAGCGGGGGCCACCTTCAAATCGCACCTGGACGGCTCCAGCCACTTCTTAAGTCCTGAGGACGCGGTGGCGGTGCAGGAGGCCCTGGGATCGGACATCATGATGTGCCTGGACACCTGCATCCCCTTTCCCGCCACCAGGCAGGAGGCACAAGAGGCCACCGCTCTCACCGCTCGCTGGGCCGCACGGTGCAGAGCGGCCCAGCAGCAGACTGGGCAACTGCTGTTCGGCATCGTCCAGGGCGGCATGTACCCTGATCTGCGGGCCCGGTCGGTGGAGGATATGGCCGCCATCGGCTTTGACGGCTATGCCCTGGGGGGCCTCAGCGTCGGCGAACCGACGGAGGTCATGTACGACGTGACCGGCCGGACGGCGGCCCTGCTGCCCTATGACTTCCCAAAATACGTCATGGGGGTCGGCACGCCGGAGGATCTGGTGGAGGGCGTCTTCCGCGGCATCGACATGTTCGACTGCGTCATGCCCACCCGCAATGCCAGAAACGGAATGCTCTTTACTTCTCGCGGCAGGCTTGTTATAAAAAATGCTTGTTACTATAATGATGCAAGACCATTGGATGAAAATTGCGGCTGTTACACCTGCCGCAATTACTCCCGGGCCTATCTGCGCCATCTTTACATGGCAAGGGAGATCATGGCCTCGCAGCTCAACACGATCCACAACCTGCATTATTTTGTCAATCTCATGGCTGAGATGCGGCAGGCAATCAGGGAGGACCGCTTTACATTATTCAGAAAAGAGTTTTATGCTATGAGGGAACAACTGTCCCCCAATCCAACATCCATCAAGGAGTAAAAATATGACATCTCTCGCCTATGCTGCGGATGCGGCAGCCTCCCCTGCGGCCAACCCGTTGACCGGCTTTCTGCCGATGATTCTGATCTTTATCGTCTTTTATTTCCTGCTGATACGGCCGCAGCAGAAAAAGGCCAAAGCCCTGCAGGAGTTCCTGAACAACCTGAAAAAAGGCGACGAGGTCATCACCGGTGGCGGCTTGCACGGAAAAATCACCGGCCTCACCGATTCGGTGGTGACCCTGGAAATCGCCGACAATGTCCGGGTCAAGGTCGCCCGCCAGTACATTCTTTCTTCCGCCTCCGCCGCGGCTACCTCCAAACCGGACCAGGCCTGCAGCACCTCCAGTTGAGGTTTCGGACGATAGTTCCACCGGTGGTGAAACAACAGGAGCCCATCCACAAGGATCTGCATATGCATGCTTGCCCCGACGACATATTGCCCGGCCCGAGCAGCTCTTTCATGTATCGTTTCGATGGGCTCCTTGGCTGGCGTATGTTGCCAGGCAGGGCAGGCGGGTTTTACCGCGCCTCTTTTACATCCACCCTTTTCCGGCCCGAAAATCATGCCAGAAAATCTGCTTGAGCGCACCTTCTCCCTGGACAGTCTGCCCACCCTGCCATCGGTGGCAATGGAGGCCATCCGCCTCATGGAGGGTGAAAGTTCCACCTTTGACTCCATCGCCGACCTGCTGAAAAACGACCAGGTGCTCACCGGCAAAATTGTCCACTACGCCAACTCGGCCCATGTGGGCGCCCGGCGGGAGATAGCCACCATTCCCCAGGCCATTTCAGCGGCCGGCTTCAATGCCGTGCGCAGCATTATCCTCTCGGTATCCATTTTTGACACCTTTTCGGCAAAAGTCATCCCGCACCAGACCAAGCTCGTTAATTTCTGGCTGCACTCCATCGGTGTAGCCGCCACCGCCGAGGCCCTGGCCCGGCATCTTGCTTTCCCTGCCCCGGACCAGGCCTATCTCGGCGGGCTTACCCACGACCTGGGCAAACTGGTCTTTTTCCAGCAGTTTCCCGACAGATTCAACCAGATCTGCCAGGAACTCGCGGGTAATCCTCCCCGCGGCAGCAAAAGTGAATTGCTGCCTCTCGACGTGGAGCAGGCCATTGCCGGGTTCAACCATGTTGATGTGGGGAAAATCATTGGCGAACGCTACGATTTCCCCGAGATTTTAACCAGATCAATGTGGCTGCACCACCAGCCGGTGATCGAGCCCATCAGGCCGGACCTGGACCATCTCCCCCAGCTCATCCGTTTTGCCGACGTGCTGTGCGTCACCCATAACGTGGGCTCAAGCTACTTCCTCGCCGAAACGCCGGTCTGCCATGACCACTTCCACTATGCCCTGGAAAACCTGGTTCGCCTGCATAATCTCACGGCGGACGATATCAACAACATCATGGCCGATGTCCATCTGCGGGTGGCCGAGGTGTGCAAAATTCTCGGGTTCTGGAATGAGGAAGATTATCAGAAGCTGTTGCGCTCGGCCAATGTCAGCCTCGGCAAAATGAGCTTACAGCTTGATGAAGGCAACCAGCTGCTGCTGGCAACCAATCAGGTCCTTACCGCCACCTGCGACATGCACCGCAAGCTCCATTCCAGCCTTACCCTGGTGGAGGCCGCCGAGGTGGTGGCCGGTTCGGTATGCCGGGCCTTTGACGTGCAACGCTGCCTCTGCCTGATCCGCGACCCGGTGGCCCAGCGTTTTGTCGGTTCGCTGGCCGACCAGCAGGTTTTCCATGACATCGAGCTGCCCAGCCGGTTGGCCGATATGGAGAACAGACGGAATTACGCTACCAACGATATCGAGGTGGAAGCGGCAAACAGGCTTGAACAGGCGACCCATGACCTGCTGCATGGCAGAATCGCCGAGTCGCCCATGTTCAGCATCATGACCGGCTCCAAGTTTCTGGCCACCTTTTTCATGGCCGACAGGCATTCCCGCTGGCGCAAGGAGCAGCTGCTGGGCCAGCTGGTGGTGGATTTCAGCAGCGGACCGGATTTCATACGTAACGGTTTCGCCGCCCTGCAGAAAAACTTCGACGCCATGGCCGCGGCCGCCGGCGTCGCCATTGAACGCTTGCTCCTGCAACAGGATGTGGCCCGGCAGGCGCGGAAGCTGACCGAAACATCCCGCAAAATGGAAGAAAACCAGCGGCAGCTCTTTTTATCCCATCGCCTGGCCACGGTGGGCAGACTCGCCGCCGGCGCGGCCCATGAGATCAATAATCCCCTCACCATCATTTCGCTGAACCTGCAGATCCTCAAACGGCTGATCAAACAGCTGCCCGATAACGGAACCCTGATGGAAAGGCTGCAGATCATCGCGGAACAGGAAACCCGTATTTCCAATGTCATTCAGGATCTGATGGGATTTGCCAAGCCCACCGAACCGAAATTCTGCCCGTCGGACATTGCGGAAATCGTGGCCAAGGCGCTGAGTCTTACAAAAAGCAGGGAACCCATCGCCCATATCCGCATCGACAATCAGCTCCCGAAAAACCTGCCCCAGGCAATGGTTGACCCCCAGCAGATCGAGCAGGTTTTTTTGAATCTTTTCATGAATTCCTGCCAGGCCATGCCCCAGGGCGGCACGTTGACCATTACCCAGGTCACCGGCGATGACTTCATCGAGATTGCCGTGGCCGATACCGGCACAGGGATCGCCAAAAAGGATCTGCATAAAATCTTTGATCCCTTTTTCACCACCAAACTGGAAGGGGAAGGCACGGGCCTGGGCCTGGCCGTCTGCCACGCCATTGTGGAACATAATCTGGGCACCCTGCGGGCGGATAGCGCGGAAGGACAGGGGACAACCTTCCTCGTCCGCCTGCCCCACGACAAGAGCGGCCGGCTGCGCCAGATGAAAACCATCCTGAAAACCAAGAAAAAACAGGATGCGGCCAAAGAGGCGCCGGACAAATGCCGGATTCTGGTGGTGGATGACGAACGAATCTTGAACGAAATACTGCAGGAAACCCTGAGGTCGGCGGGGTTTGCCGTTGACGGGGCCTTTGACGGGGTTGAAGGGCTGGAAAAACTCCGCCACGGCAAATACCATGTGGTGCTGCTTGACATCCGCATGCCGAGAAAGGATGGGCTGGAGGTGCTGGCATTCATCAAAAAGGAATACCCGGAAGTGCAGGTCATCATCATAACCGGACTGGCCTCCTTGGACGAGATCAAGGAAACCGTGAAAAAAGGCGCCTTTGCCTGCCTGAAGAAGCCGTTCATGCTGGACAAGGTGCTTGATACCATTGAACGGGCGGTCAAGGACCAGCATTGTAAGATTTCCTCCTGATGCCCGGCCAAATGCTGAACATAGAAGACGTTGTCCGCCTCACCGGGCTTGAAGAGAGCCTGATCCGTTTTTACGAGTCCGAATATCCCGCCGAACTGCCGAAAAAAATCCTGCTGGGCGGTGCCCTGTTTTTCGATCCGGAAAGCCCCGCCGCCTTTGCCGCAATCCACGCCAGGCAGCAGGCGGCGGTGGCCGGGCCGCAGAGCGCCCGCGAGCGCTTTGCCAGGGTGATTGCCGTCACCTCGGGCAAGGGCGGGGTGGGCAAAACCAATCTCGCCCTCAACCTGGCCATCGAGCTGCAGCGCCAGGGCAAAATGACCATTGTGCTGGACGCGGACATGGGCCTGGCCAACGTCCATCTGCTGGCCGGCCTGACCCCGCGCCACAGCCTGACCGATCTTCTGGCCGGCCGGGTCGAGTTGTCCGAGCTGGTCGAGGCGGGCCCGGAGGGCATCGGCATCATTGCCGGGGGCAGCGGCATCCTGGCCCTGGCGGACAGCAGAGCGCAGGACCGCAGCCTGATCATCGAAGCCCTGGTGCAGCTTGAAAGGGCGGCGGACATCATCCTGGTTGACACCGGGGCCGGCATGGGCCGCAGCGTGCGGGATTTCCTGCAGGCCGCCGACGAGATCCTCTTTGTCATCACCCCGGACATCACCTCGCTTACCGATGCCTACGGCCTGCTCAAGGCCCTGCATCAGGAAAACCTGCCCGGCCTGCCCATTCATCTGGTGGTCAACATGGTGCAGTCCCTGAAACAGGCGGCGGACGTCAGCCTGCGCTTTGCCTCCTGCGCCAGGGAATTCCTCGGCCGGGACATCTCCGACGCCGGCTATATCCTGAAAGATGCCACGGTGTCCCAGGCCACTGCCCGCCGTACGCCGCACAGCATCTACCGGCCCGACGCCCGGGCCAGCAAAAACACCCGCACCATTGCCGACAATCTGTTGAACAGGCAACCACAGCAGTCTGCCGGCAGCTCCGCCTTTGCCCGCTATCTCAATCTCATCAAAAACGGGCAGGAGCAGCTGCCGCTCTCCCGGAGGAAAACCGCATGAGTCACGTAGGCTGGCCGGAAACCTTCGGGCTCAGACAGAATCCCTTTAAGGATACCCTGGATACGGAGCTCTTTTACCGCACCAGGCAGCATGAAGAGGCCCTGGTGAAGATCCGCATCGCCATCGACGACTGCCATGCCCTGATCCTGCTCACCGGCCAGTCCGGCACCGGCAAGACCCTGCTTTCCCAGCTGGTCATCCGCAGTCTGGACCAGCGCCGTTTTGTTCCGGTTTTTGTGCCGGTCTACCCCGGCATGGGCCAGGGTATGCTGCTGGCCCAGATTCTTGCTGAGACCGACCGGCCCAACGCCTGCCGCTTCACCCATGAGCGGTTGAACCTGCTGCAGGAGGCGGCTCTTGCCCTGCACGCCGCTGGCCAGCGGCTGGTGATCATCATCGATGAGGCGCATTTCCTCAAAGCCGATGCCCTGCACATCCTGCGCACCCTGTCCAATCTGGAGACCGAACACGAAAAACTGGTGACCGTGCTGCTCATCGCCGAAAACAGCCTGGCCCGCCGGCTGAGCAGCCCGTCCTACGCCTCGCTGCGGGGCCGCATCACCTTTGCCGTGCATCTTGCTCCCCTGACCCGGGCCGAAACCGAACAGTTCATCAAATACCGGCTGCTCAAATGCGGCGGCCCGCCCCAGCTGCTCACCGACGACGGCTATGACGCGGTCCACCGCATGAGCGCCGGCATCCCCCGGGAGATCAACCGCCTGCTCTATAACGGCTTTCTCGAGGCCTTGAGCCGCAACCAGCAGATCATAAGCGGCGCGCTCATCGAGACCGCCGGCCACAAACTCGGAATACCCCATGGGCAAACTCAGCAAACTGCGGCTCAAGCAACCGAGTAAGGATAGAAAAGACCAGGAGGGGGTGGGTGAGGCGGAACTCGCCGTGCTGAGCGGGGGAGTGTTGCCTGGGAATGGGGGAAATGGTGGGAGGCAGGTGGAAGGCAAGGATGGCACCCATGGCCCTTCGGTTTCCCGTAGAAGACGAAAGGGCGGGAAATAACTCAGGGTGGTTGCTGCAAGTTTTATTTCCGGACAGGAAACATCTCCGCAGGCACTTTTCCTGCCGCTTGTTCCCCTGTAATCGTTTACATTACCCTTGCCAGAACCCCATAAACGCTTCACTTTATGATGCGATTACAAGGTGTATTCGCTTCGCGGTCAACCTTATATTACTGCCTGACTCCACGCCCCTTCAGCCGTTTTCACCACCACTGCCCCCTGCCCCGCCCTGGATTCTTCTAATCAATCCATAGGGTTGCCACGATATTTCCGGGCTGGTGGCAAGCAGCACCCGGCTGCCTGAATTGGCCTGTTCCAGCGGCCGGCCGGCCGGTTCCGTCACCGCCAGCAGCTCAAAGGGCACATTATCTAACCCGACCGCCATGTATTCCAGCCGTTCGCCGGGCCTGATCCGGTTGCGCACCGCAACCAGGGGCCGGGCGCCCGGCTCCAGCACAATCCCGGCCGGCACATAGGTCTGATCCACCACCGCCCCGGTGTAGCACATGTCATCCTCCTGCGGCGCGCCGTCAAAAAAATTCTCCGTATAGCCGCGGGTGCCGAGCTTGGCGATCTCCTCCATAAAGACCTGCGGCATGACCACCGGCGCTCCGGGTGCATCCTCCAAACAGCGATAAACATGATCCAGGGCCGCCCGGTAAATGCGGACGATGCCACCGGCGTAATAGATGCCTTTCATGCGGCCCTCGATCTTGATGGAATCCACCCCGGCCGCGACGATTTCCGGCAATCGGTTGATCAGGCAGAGGTCCTTGCTGTTGAAGATATAGGTGCCGCGGCCATCCTCCTCCACCGGGAAAAACTGGCCCGGTCTTTTTTCCTCCTGCAGACGGTAATCATAGCGGCAGGGATGGGCGCAATTGCCCTGATTGGCATCCCGGCCGGTGAGGTAGAGACTCAGCAGGCAGCGACCGGAATAAGAAATGCACAACGCGCCGTGGACAAAGATCTCGATCTTGGCCGAGATGCCTTTCCTGATCTCGCTGATCTCGGCCAGGGTCAGCTCCCGGGCGAGATTGAGCCGGGAAACGCCCAGTTCCTGCCAGAAACGGGCGCTTTCCACATTGGTCACATTGGCCTGGGTGGAGAGATGGATGGACATGTTCGGCACCACCTCCTTTGCCACCCGCAGCACGCCGGGATCAGAGATGATCAGCCCGTCCACGCCGATCTCGGCAAGCCGCGCAAGATAAGCGGGCAATCCTCCCAAATCCCGGTTATGGGCAAAGATGTTGACCGTGACAAAAACCCGGACCTGCCGGGCATGGGCAAAAACCACGGCCTCCTGCAGGTCGTCCTCGGAAAAATTAGTGGCATGGGCCCGGAGGCTGAACTCCTTGCCCCCCAGGTACACGGCATCGGCCCCGTAATGGATGACCGTCCGGAGTTTCTCAAGACTGCCGGCCGGGGCCAGCAGCTCGCAGCGGGGCCTGTTATTGTTATCCATGAATAAGTTCACGATTATCTTTGGTCCGGTTTATTGCAAAAGGGAAGAGGCCGGTAAATGCACCGGATCAGCTAAAAAAATGTTGACTGCTTCAAGCCTAAACTGGTTGAATGGAGTCTTTTGCGGTCCAGATTAACCTTTTTCTTCTGATGCTTCAATGGCTGAAAAAATTGCCGTGGCCATGAGCGGCGGGGTCGACAGCACGGTATGCGCTGCACTGCTTGAGAAAAACCATGAAGTCCACGGGTTTTTCATGAACCTTGGCCTGCCTGACCATGAGGAACAGATCGCCAGGGTCGGCAGGGTGGCCGAGCGGCTTGCCATCGGCCTGGAGGTTATCGAGCTGGCCGATATTTTCCAAAAAGAAATCATTAATTATTTCTGTCAGAGCTATGCGGCGGGCATCACGCCGAATCCCTGCGTGCTCTGTAATCCCCGCATCAAGTTCGGCAGACTGCTCGAGGCGGTGCGGGCCCGGGGCATCGACCGGATGGCCACCGGCCATTATGTGCGCGTAAGCGATGACGGTCTGCATCTGCTGAAAGGCCTGGACCGAGGCAAGGACCAGTCCTATTTTCTCTGCGGCCTCAGCCGGGCGCAGCTCAAACACCTGGTTTTCCCCCTGGGCGAACTGACCAAGGATGAGGTATACCAAATAGCCAGCGGCCTTGGTTTTGACCACCGGCCGGACACGGAAAGCCAGGATGTCTGTTTTTTAAAAAACATGGGCCCCGGCGATCTGCTGAAAAGAAAGACAGACGACGCAAAAGGTGATATTGTCACGCAAAACGGGGAAAAAATCGGCAGTCATGGGGGGGTTTTTCACTATACCGTCGGCCAGCGCCGGGGGCTGGGCGTCTGCGACAGCACCCCCTACTATGTCACCGGCCTTGATGCCGCGAAAAAGCAGGTCATCGTGGGCAAAGAGGCGGATCTATGGCACAATGAGCTGCGGGTGCGGGACGTCAACTGGATCGCCGGCGCGGCCCCCCAGCTGCCCGTGCGCCTGGCGGTAAAGATCCGCTACCGGCATCAGGCGGCCCCGGCGGAGATTTGCGAGGAAGGTGATCTGCTCCGGGTCATTTTCGCGCAACCCCAGCGGGCCATCACCCCCGGACAGTTTGCCGTCTTTTATGAGAATGATGAGGTCATCGGCGGCGGAGAGATTGCAGGCAAAGCATGACAGCAAAAAAGAAGCCCATAAAGGTGGCCATCACCACCCTGGGATGCAAGGTCAACCAGTTTGAGTCGGCCTCCTTTCTCACAGGCCTTACGGAGCGGGGTGCGGAAATCGTGCCCTTTTCACATAAGGCGGACGTCTATATCATTAATACCTGCGCCGTGACCGGCAAGGCCGGGGCCCAGTCCCGGCAGATGATCAGAAGGGCGCTGAAGACCAACAGCAAGGCCCGGCTGATCGTCACCGGCTGCTATGCCCAGGTGGCCACCCAGAAGGTGCTGGAGATCGGCGACTGGTCCGTCTGCATTGTCGGCAACGGCTACAAACACCGGCTGGTGGACATCGCCCTGGCGGAAAAGCACTGCGACCTGGAGATGCACATGGGGGATATCGGCAGCCAAAAAGCGATCTGCCCCCTGCCCGTCCGCCGTTTCCCGGACGACCGCACCCGGGCCTTTCTGAAAATCCAGGATGGCTGCAACAGCTTCTGCTCCTACTGCATCGTGCCCTATGCCAGGGGCCGCAGCCGCAGCCTGCCGGTTGACGCTGCCCTGGAGCAGATAAGGGTCTTTGCCGCCAATGGCTATAAGGAAATCGTGCTGACCGGCATCCATGTGGGCATGTATGGCCTTGACCTCGGGCCGCAGACCCGCCTGCTTGACTTGATCGAGCTGGCCACGGCAGGCTTTCCGGCCATCCGTTTCCGGCTCAGTTCGCTGGAGCCCGGCGAGGTGCAGGAGGAAATTCTCGCTCTCATGGCCGCCCGGCCGAACTTCATGCCCCATCTGCATATCCCCCTGCAGAGCGGGGATGACCGGATACTAAGAGAGATGAACCGCCGCTACCGGGCCGATGATTTTGCCCGACTGATCGGCCGGATCCGGGAGAAAATCCCCCATGCCGCCATCGGGGTGGATGTGCTGGCCGGTTTTCCCAATGAGGACGAGGCGGCCTTTGCCAATACGCACTCGCTGCTTGAGGGCCTGCCCGTGACCTACCTCCATGTCTTTCCTTACTCGAAAAGGCCGGGGACCATTGCGGCGGGCCTGGCCAACCAGATTACCGGCCCCATTAAAGATGAAAGGGTGGCGCGCCTGCGCCTGCTCAGCGAGCAGAAAAAAACAGCATTTTACCAACAGCATCTCGGTTCAACCCTGCGGGTGCTGGCGGAAAACAAGAACAACCGTTACCGGCTCATGCGGGGTTTTACGGAAAATTATATCCCCGTTCTCTTCCCGGCACAGGAGAATATGAGCAACCAGATTGTTGACGTCTTCCTTGACCGGTTGGAAGATGGCATAGTATTCGGGCGGACAGTATGATCGGAGAAATAATAGCAATCGGCAATGAACTGACTTCCGGCAGGATTCTCAACTCAACCAGCTATTTCGCGGCCAGCCATCTCTATGCCGCCGGCCACGAAATAGCCGCCATGGCCACCATCGGCGACGAGCCGCAGATGATCGGCAAGGCCCTGCGTGAAAGCATCGAACGGGCGGATTTTGTCGTGGTCACCGGCGGGCTCGGCCCCACCAGTGACGACATGACCAATGCCGCGGTGGCCGACGCCTTGAACCGGCCCACCATCCTCTACCCGGAAATTTTCGATAAAATCAAACAGTCGCAATCATTCAAGGAGATGCCCTCCCTGGAGAAACTGGCCTGGCTGCCGTCAGGCGCGGAAATCCTCAAACCGGGGGACAAGATCGCCGGCTACATGCTGGTCTACCATGAAAAACCGATCTTCTTCCTGCCCGGCGTTCCCCATCAGATGCGGGAACTGATGCTGGACCGAGTCATTCCCCGGCTGGCCAACTGGGGCGGCAACAACGTCTCCCTGGTGAGGCAGAAGGTGTTCAAGGTTTTCGGTCTGCCCGAGCCGATGCTGCAGGAAATGCTGGCCGACCTGGAAAAAAGCAACCAGCAACTGCGCATCGGCTACTATCCCATTGCGGCCGAGGTGCATATCAGCCTGACGGTGCGCGGCAAGACCCACGAAGAAACCGAGGCCCAGTTCAGCCAGGGGGAATCCGCCATCAGAAACATTCTCGGCTGCTGCATTTACACCGATAACGGCGACACCCTGGAGGCAATTGTCGGCAGAGGCCTGAAAGAGCGGCATATGACTCTGGCCCTGGCGGAATCCTGCACAGGCGGGCTGCTGGCCCACCATGTCACCCTCATTGCCGGCAGCTCCGATTATTTTCTCGGCGGTATCGTCGCCTATGCCGACCGGGTCAAGGAAGAGATCCTGCACGTCAGAACGGATACCCTGGAAAAATTCGGCGCCGTCAGCCGGGAGACAGCCGGGGAAATGGCGGTGGGGGTGAAAAAAATCACCGGCGCCGGCCTGGCGCTCGCCATAACCGGCATTGCCGGCCCGGGCGGCGGTTCGCCGAAAAAACCGGTGGGCACGGTCTGCTTTGCCGTAGCCGGCCGGGACACGCCCCTCACCTTTCAGTTTCACTTCACCGGCAACAGAAATACGGTGCAGACCAAAGCGGCCATGACCGGGCTTGATCTTTTGCGCCGCCATCTGCATGGTCTTGACTTTATCGACAGCGGCTGGTAGTGATGGAGGTTTGATAATGGCAAAACGATACTGAACTCTACCTAACTGTATTGCTGATTGACGTTTGGTTTCCTTATCTCAAATTGATACCGGCCAAGCCGGTTTTAGGCAGGAGCATAGACAATGACCATCTCTGAGGGAAAAAGCAAAACTCTTGATACCGCGATTCTGCAGATCCATAAACAGTTCGGCAAAGGGTCGATCATGCGTCTTGGCTCCGCCGAGACCGAGGCCATCCCGGTCATCTCCACCGGCGCGCTGAGCCTTGATATCGCCACCGGGGTCGGCGGCTTTCCCAGGGGCAGGATCGCGGAAATTTACGGCCCGGAATCGTCGGGAAAAACCACCCTGGCCCTGCATCTCATTGCCGAGGCCCAGATGGCGGGTGGCACCGCAGCCTTTATCGACGCCGAGCATGCCCTTGATATCCACTACGCCGATCGGCTCGGGGTCAATACGGACGACCTGCTGGTCTCCCAACCGGACTACGGCGAACAGGCCCTGGAGATTGCCGAAATTCTTATCCGCAGCGGCTCGGTTGACGTGATTGTCATTGACTCGGTGGCCGCCCTGGTCCCCAAGGCGGAGATAGACGGCAACATCGGCGATTCCCATATGGGACTGCAGGCCAGGCTCATGTCGCAAACCATGCGCAAGCTGACCGGTATCCTGAAAAAAAGCAACACGGCCCTGGTCTTCATCAACCAGATCCGCATGAAAATCGGCGTCATGTTCGGCAACCCGGAAACCACCACCGGCGGCACCGCCCTCAAATTCTATTCCACCATGCGTTTTGACATCCGCAAACAGGCAGCCATCAAGGATGGACAGGATGTCATCGGTAACCGCACCAAGGTAAAAATCGTCAAAAACAAGGTTGCTCCCCCGTTTAAAGAAGCGGAGTTTGACATTATCTACGGCGAAGGCATCTCCAGGGCCGGCGATCTGCTGGATCTGGCCGCGAATCTGAACATCATTGAAAAAAGCGGGGCCTGGTACTCTTACAGCAACGAACGCATCGGCCAGGGCCGGGAAAATGCCAAGGATTATTTGAAAGAACATCCGGAGATGATGGCGGAAATAGACCGGAAGGTCCGCCAGGGCTTTGGCCTGCCCGTTGCCGGAGAGGCAATGGCGGATGCAAAACCCCCTCTGCCGGAAACAGTCTGATTACTTAAATTGAACCGCTGCACCTGCCTGCGCGATGATTTTTATCGTGGAGCGTGCGACTGCGTTCTGAACACCATTAATATTATATAGCACCACACCGATATGACTGGAAACGACATTCGCCAAAAATTCTTATCTTACTTTGCGGACAAGGGCCATACCGTAGTTGACAGTTCGGCCCTGGTTCCCCATGACGACCCCACCCTGCTGTTCACCAATGCCGGCATGGTGCAGTTCAAACGGCTGTTTACCGGCGAGGAAAAACGCGAATACACCCGGGCCGCCACCTGCCAGCGCTGCGTCAGGGCCGGCGGCAAGCACAATGACCTGGACAATGTGGGCTATACGGCCCGGCATCACACCTTTTTCGAGATGCTGGGCAATTTTTCCTTTGGCGACTATTTCAAACAAGACGCCATCCGCTACGCATGGGACTTTCTCACCAAAGTCGTCGGACTGCCCACCGAAAAACTGTGGGTTTCCGTTTTTGAGGACGATGACGAGGCCTATCAGCTGTGGGAAAAGATTGAAGATCTGCCCAAGGGCCGCATCATCCGTTTAGGTGCAAAAGACAATTTCTGGGCCATGGGCGATACCGGCCCCTGCGGCCCCTGTTCGGAAATCCATATCGACCAGGGCAGGGAGGTAGGCTGCGGCCGGCCTGAGTGCGCGCTGGGCTGCGACTGTGACCGCTTTCTTGAGGTGTGGAATCTGGTGTTCATGCAGTTTGAACGCAGCGAGGACGGCACCATGACACCGCTGCCCAAGCCGAGCATTGACACGGGCATGGGGCTGGAACGCATCGCCGCGGTCACCCAGGGCAAGCACAGCAATTACGAGTCCGACCTGTTCACTCCGATCATTGCCACTATCGCCGGGGTGGCCGGCACCCGGTACGGCAGAGACGACCGCGCCGACACCGCCATGCGCGTCATCGCCGACCACTGCCGCACCACCGCTTTCCTGGTGGCGGACGGGGTGCTGCCATCCAATGAAGGCCGGGGCTATGTGCTGCGGCGCATCATGCGGCGGGCCATCCGCTTCGGCCGCACCCTCGGCTTGACCAGGCCTTTCCTGAGTACCATCACCAGCAAGGTGGTGCAGGAGATGTCCCCCGCCTATCCCCACCTCAATGACGCCGTTGAGCTGCTGGAGCAGGTGGTCGGCAACGAGGAGGAACGCTTCCTGGAGACCCTGGGCAACGGCCTGGAAATGCTGGGCAAGGAGATCCATCGCCTGAAAAAGGAAAAAAAGAAAATCATCGATGGGGATTTCATCTTCAAACTGTATGACACCTATGGCTTTCCGGTGGATATCGTCAGGGATGTTTCCATTGAAGAGGGATACGGCATTGACGAGGCCGGTTACAATAAAGCCATGGCGGTCCAAAAGGCGCAGTCCCGCAAATCCTGGAAGGGAAGCGGGCTGGCGGAAATCGGCGCAGGCCTGCGCCAGCTCATCAGCCTGGAAGTGAAAAGCAGCTTTGTCGGTTACGCAAGACAGCAGCAGCAATCAACCCTTATTGCCATCATCAACGAACAGGGGGAGAGCAGCGGCCAGGCCGGCAAGGGGGAAAAGGTGCTGCTGGTCACCGGCGAAACACCTTTTTATGCCGAGTCGGGCGGCCAGACCGGCGATCAGGGGGAGATCACCGGCCAATCCGGCAGGGCGAAAGTCGCCAACACCATCCAGGCCGGTGACGGCATTATCCTGCACCAGGCGGAAATGACCGAAGGGACTCTTACCTGCGGTAATGTGGTCGACCTGCGGGTCGATGACTCCAGAAGGCAGGCAATTGCCTGCAATCATACCGCCACCCACCTTCTCCAGGCGGCCCTGAAACAGGTGCTGGGTGATCATGTCAAGCAGTCGGGCTCTCTGGTTGAGGAGGAAAGGCTTCGTTTTGACTTCACCCATTTTTCACCGTTATCACCGGCAGAGATCCAGAAAATTGAAGGCATCGCCAATGAGGCCATCCGGGCCAACACCCCGCTGCACATTGAAAGCCTGACAAAGGAAGAGGCGATCAAGTCCGGCGCCACCGCCCTTTTCGGCGAGAAATACGGCGACACGGTGCGGGTGGTGACCATTGACCGCTTCAGCAAGGAACTCTGCGGCGGCACCCACGTGCAGGCAACCGGGGAAATCGGCCTGCTGAAGATTGTCTCGGAAACGGGCATCGCCGCCGGGGTGCGCCGCATTGAAGCGGTAAGCGGCCGGGAAGCCTTCGCCAGATTTCAGCAGGAGGATGAAAAACTCAACATGATTGCCGGGTTGCTGCGCTGCACGCCGGATGAGGCGGCAGGCAGGATTGACAAACTCATGTCCCGGGTCAAGGAACTGGAAAAAGAGGTGGGCCACCTGCACGCCAGGCTTTCGCTGGCCAGCCTTGATTCTCTCATTGATGAAGCCAGGACGGTGAAAAATATCAGGGTGGTTGCCGCCCAGATCCCGCTTGACTCAGCCAAAACCATGCGCGAGGTGGGAGACCGGGTGCGGGACAAACTGGGCAGCGGCGTGGCCGTGCTGGGCGGCATTCTCAATGACAAGGTTTCGCTGCTGGCAATGGTCAGCAAGGATCTGACGGGTAAAATCCAGGCGGGAAATATCATTAAAGAAGTGGCCCAGCTGGTTGGCGGCGGGGGAGGGGGGCGCCCGGATATGGCCCAGGCAGGCGGCACCATGCCCGACAAGCTGCCCCAGGCCCTGCAGGCAGTATTTGCCATCGTAGAAAAGCAGTTGCCATGAAACTGCCGGAACCGACAGATACCAGCGTAACAATGTGACACCAAATTCATTTTTTACTAACTAATATAATAACTATTCAGGATTTTGAGCGAAATATAATACAAAAATATTGGGTTAAAAAAAGTTGACAGCCAAAAAAGAATGTAGTAGACAACTCCATGTTTAAATGAAGCCCGATTCATTTTTTACACGAAACCATAATTATCATAATTATTAAGTTATTCAATAGTAAGGGGGCGCTAAATGATTACAGTTGACATCACCATGCCGATCCACATCCTAAACATCCTGTTTCTGATTGTGGTCCTCAATGCAGTACTTTACCGCCCTGTGAGACGCATACTTGCGGAGCGGAAACAGAAAATTGCTGATTTAAACAACGACGTGGACACATTCAACAAGAACGCGCAACTACGGGCTGAACAGTTTGATCAGAAATTCAGGGAAGCAAGGCGGAAAGCCAAGGCCGAATTTGATACGGCAAGAAACGAAGCTCAGGCGGCAGGTGCGGAAAAACTGCAGCAGATCAGAACCGAATCTGACAAGGCAAAAGCTGCTCAGCTGAGCACCGTTGCCTCGGAAGTAAAAGCTGCTGAACAGGCGTTAAAGGGACAGGTGGGAAGCTTTGCGACAGAAATGGCCGGTAAGGTACTCGGGAGGGCTCTGTAAGATGAAAGAAAACAAGAGGTGGTCAAAGATTGCATTAAGTGCTTTGGCTCTTGCAGCTGTTATCGGGACAGCAGGAATCATTTACGCATCAGGCGGTGACCCGCATGCTGCAGAAGCGGCGGGAGGGGCGCATGGTGCAGCCTCTTCCATGACAGGTCCGCATGGTGCCCTGTCTCCAGCAAAAATTAAGGATTTCGGCTGGCGGGTGATGAACTTCGCCGCCCTGATGATAATCCTGATCAAATTCCTGAAAAAACCGCTGGTTGATGCCCTAAAAGGCAGACAACAGGGTATTGCGGCGGAGTTTGAAGACCTTGAGACCCGTCGGGCCGATGCGGAACGCAATTACAAAGAATATGAAGGCAAACTCGCCGGTATTGATGATGAGTTGAAAAATATGGTTGAAAAGGCCATAGCCCAGGGCAAGGTTGAAAAAGAGCGGATCATTGCCGAGGCGAACCGGGCGGCGGAGAACATTAAACGCCAGGCCCAAATGGCCGTGCTGAATGAAGTTGCCGAAGCCAAACGCCGCCTGAAAATAGAAATCGCCGAACAGGCGGCAATCATGGCGGAAGAAATCATCAAGAAGAATCTCCAGGACGCAGACCAGAACAAACTGGTTGAGGATTACCTGACCAAGTTGGGAGGTTTGAAAAAATGAAAAACGATATTTTGGCCAAACGTTACGCAAAGGCCTTGTTTGTGGTGGGTAAAGAGGAAAACGCCTTGGATGATTATGCCAAGACGCTGAAAGCCTTTGGGGAACTCTATACTACAGTTCCTGAGGTTCGCGATGGTTTGACAAACAGGATGTACCCCGCCGACGTTCGCGCGAAGGTCATGGCTGAAATCGTAAAAAATGCGGGTGTTTCCCGGATTATGGGAAACTTCCTCAATTTACTGGCCGAAAAAAACCGGGCGAATGTGCTGCCTGAAATAGCTGCGTCATTTCAGGCCATGGTTGATGTGGAAAGAAACGTGTGCCAGGGTTTGGTGATAACCGCCAAGGCCATGGAGCCGGCGCTTTTGGATAAAGCAAAGCAAACTTTGGAAAAGATAACAGGCAAGCAGGTTGTTTTGAAAACCCAGATTGATACATCCATTATAGGCGGTATGGTAGCCAAAGTTGGTGATATCATTTTGGATGGCAGCATCAAAACGCAGCTTGAGGGTTTAAAAGAGTCCATTAAAGGGAGTGAATAGGCAATGCAGATTAAAGCTGAAGAAATCAGTCAGATTATCAAGGGACAGATCAAAGACTACGAAACGAAGGTTGATCTGAGTGAAACTGGAACCGTAATTTCAGTTGGTGATGGTATTGCGCGTGTCCACGGTGTTGAAAAATGCATGGCCATGGAGCTCCTGGAGTTCCCGAACGGCATCCTCGGCCTCGCCCTCAACCTGGAGCAGGACAACGTCGGTTGCGCCATCTTCGGTGAGGTTAAGCACATCAAGGAAGGCGATATCGTCAAAAGAACAGGAAGAATCGCCGAGGTTCCGGTTGGACCGGAAGTTGAAGGCCGGGTTATTGATGGTGTTGGTAAACCCATTGACGGCCAGGGTCCGATCAACGCCAAAAAATTCTCGAAAATGGAAGTTCTGGCCCCTGGTGTTATCGCCAGAAAAGGCGTGCATGAGCCATGCTATACCGGCAGTAAGGCGGTTGACGCCATGACCCCGGTTGGACGCGGTCAGCGCGAGCTGGTCATCGGCGATCGCCAGATTGGCAAAACCGCCCTCTGTGTTGACGCGATCATTGCTCAGAAAGAAACAGATGTGCACTGTATTTATGTGGCCATCGGCCAGAAGAAATCAACCGTAGCCCTGGTTGTTGAGGCCCTGAGAAAACATGGCGCCATGGAGTACACCACCGTTGTAGCAGCCTGCGCCTCTGATCCCGCGCCGATGCAGTACGTGGCCGCGTTTACCGGTTGCGCCATCGGTGAGTATTACCGGGACAACGGCATGCACGCCCTGATCATCTACGATGACCTTTCCAAACAGGCTGTATCCTACCGTGAGTTGTCTCTGCTGCTGCGCCGTCCGCCAGGACGTGAGGCCTATCCCGGTGACATTTTCTTCAACCATTCACGCCTGCTTGAGCGTGCCTCGAAGGTAAATGACGCACTTGGCGCAGGCTCGCTGACCGCTCTGCCGATCATTGAGACCCAGGCCGGTGACGTATCAGCCTTTATTCCGACAAACGTTATTTCCATTACCGATGGCCAGGTATACCTGGAACCGAACCTTTTCTTCTCAGGTGTCCGTCCGGCGATCAACGTTGGTCTTTCCGTATCAAGGGTTGGTGGTGCGGCGCAGGTAAAGGCGATGAAACAGGTTGCCGGTACCCTTCGTCTGGACCTTGCCCAGTATCGTGAGCTTGCCGCCTTTGCCGGCTTCGGTTCCGATCTTGACGCTGCGACCCAGGCCCAGCTGACCCGCGGCGCCCGGCTGGTTGAAATTCTGAAACAACCCCAGTACCAGCCGCTGCCCATGGAAAAACAGGTAACCATTATTTTCGCCGGCACCAAAGGGTACCTTGATAAGCTGCCGCTCAACACCCTGGCAGATTACGAGCAGGACCTGTATGCCTATGTAGCGAGCAACGAACCTGCCATATTTGACACCTTGAAGGAAAAGAAGATCATTGACAAGGCTCTTGAGGAAAAAATGCACAGCACCATCAAGGCCTTTACCGAGACATTCAAGGCATCTAAAGGAATTCAATAAATCTGGAGTAACGAGTCATGCCGAGTCTAAAAGATGTCAAAATGAAGATCACTGGTGTCAAGAAGACAGCCCAGATCACCAAGGCCATGAATATGGTTTCTGCGGCCAAGTTGAGGGGCGCCCAGATGAAGATGGAGTCTTTCCGTCCATATGCCGGGAAATTCGATGAAGCGCTGCGCACCATCAGCGGCAATATGAAGGCCGCACAGTTTGCCTTAATGCAGGATCGCGAGGTAAAAACTGTCGAGCTGCTAGTTGTTACATCGGATCGAGGCCTTTGCGGCAGCTTCAACTCGAATATCATCAAAATGGCTGAAAAGCTGATGAATAAACTTGAGGCTGCTGGGAAAAAAGTAACACTCGTCTGTGTCGGTAAAAAATCAACCCGCTACTTTCGTAAAACCGGGAAGATACGCGCGAAATATGTTGATATCATGGGTAACTTCCAGATGTTCAATGCCCGGGCGATTGCTCAGGATATCGCTGCTAACTTCATTGCCGGCGGTTCTGATGAGGTAAAGCTTATATATGGCAGCTTCAAAAGCGTCGCAAGACAGGTACCGACAACATTGCCTTTCCTGCCGGTAAAATCTGTAACAGCAGAGGATGCGACAACTGCGGCCAAGACCGGACAGACTGGTGCGTATATCTATGAGCCAAGTACAGAGGAGATTATGGATGTTCTTCTTCCCCTGTATACAAATGTTATGGTTTACAATGCCATGCTTGAGGTCGGCGCCAGCGAGCATGCCGCCCGTATGACGGCCATGGACAATGCGACCAAGGCTTGTAAAGATATCATCAGTAACCTGACAATGGTATACAACAAGGCCCGCCAGGCAGCAATCACCGGCGAGCTCATGGATATTGTAGGTGGTGCTGAAGCACTGAAAGGATAATAAAAAATTTCGGAGTGGAGGCACCCACCTCTTAAACGGAGAATTTTCAAGCTGCTGAGGAGGCAATTAGCCATATGAGTAATAAAAATGTAGGAAAAATTGTCCAGGTTATCGGACCTTGTGTTGACGTAGAGTTTGAACAGGGATCTCTCCCTAGAATCATGAATGCTCTTTTTGTGTCTAATGCGAGCATCAACAATGAGCCGGACAATCTTGTTATCGAAGTAGCACAGCATCTGGGCGATAATGTTTGCCGTTGCATTGCTATGGATCAAACTGACGGTCTCATGCGCGGCCTGGAGTGCAGGGACTCCGGATCTCCCATTGAAATTCCGGTTGGGGCTCCGGCCCTTGGACGTATCATGAACGTTGTCGGGCGCCCGGTTGACGGACTCGGACCTATCACCTCAGAAAAAAAATCACCGATCCACAGACCTGCACCGCTTTTTACCGAGCAGGATACCGAGGTGCACGTTCTTGAGACAGGCATCAAGGTTATCGATCTTCTCGTCCCGTTCCCACGCGGTGGTAAAATGGGACTGTTCGGCGGTGCCGGTTGTGGTAAGACCGTTATCATGATGGAGATGGTAAATAACATCGCCATGCATCATGGTGGTATTTCCGTATTCTGCGGTGTTGGTGAGCGTACCCGTGAAGGAAACGACCTGTACCATGAGATGAAGGAATCAGGCGTTCTTCCCAAAGCTGCTCTGGTTTATGGACAGATGACCGAGCCGCCGGGAGCGCGTTCCCGTGTTGGTTTGACCGGTCTGACCGCTGCCGAGTATTTCCGTGATGAAGAGGGTCAGGACGTACTTTTCTTTGTTGACAACATCTTCCGTTTCACCCAGGCCGGTGCTGAGGTATCAGCTCTGCTCGGTCGTATTCCTTCAGCGGTTGGTTATCAACCGACTCTGGCAACCGACCTCGGTGCCCTGCAGGAACGTATTACATCCACCACAAAAGGTTCCATTACCGCCGTACAGTGCGTATACGTACCTGCTGACGACTTGACCGACCCGGCGCCTGCAACCACATTTGCCCATCTTGACGGAACCGTTGTTCTTTCCCGTCAGATTGCCGAGCTCGGTATCTATCCCGCAGTTGACCCGCTTGACTCAACCTCGCGTATTCTCGATCCCCATGTTCTGGGTGAGGAGCACTATAAGGTTTCCCGTCAGGTTCAGGTTAGCCTGCAGAAATATAAAGATCTGCAGGACATCATCGCTATTCTCGGTATGGATGAGCTTTCTGAGGAAGATCAACTTCTCGTTGGCCGTGCCCGTAAGATTCAGCGTTTTCTTTCCCAGCCTTTCACCGTTGCCGAGGTTTTCACCGGTATGAAAGGGGCTTATGTTAAAGTTGCTGACACCGTACGCGGCTTCAAGGAAATTCTTGAAGGCAAACACGATGAACTGCCTGAAACAGCCTTCTACATGGTGGGAACCATTGAAGAGGCCGTTGAAAAAGCTGCAAAGGATAAAGCCGCTTAATTTATTTTTTATATTACGCAATTATATTATTGAATGTGCTCCCCACTCGGAGCTACAACAAGTCAAGGTAAAGACCAATGGCTGAATCAATACATTTAGAAGTTGTCACACCATCAGGTCCTGTAGTCAGCGATGATGTCGATATCGTCAGTGCCCCTGGGTACGGAGGTGATTTTGGCGTGCTGGCTAATCATGCCCCTTTTCTGAGTACCATTAAGATTGGGAGCCTGGTCTATAAGAAGGATGGCAAGGAGAACTACCTGATGGTGAGCGGTGGCTTCTGCGAAGTATCGAACAATAAAATCACCTTTCTCGTAGAATCTGCCGAGGCAGGGCAACAGATTGATGTCAATCGTGCCCTACGGGCCAAAGAAAGGGCTGAAAAACGTATTGCAGAAGCAAAATCTCAGACAGAAAAAATCAATATGGCCCGCGCCCAGGCTGCATTGCAACGGGCCATTGCCCGCTTGAAAGTTGCGGAAAAGCAACCCAAGTAATCATTTTTCTCTTACAATAAAAAAAGGCCGCCCAAGGGCGGCCTTTTTTTATTGTCCCTGCCAGCTTATTTGTTCTTCCCCCCCAGATTTGCTTCAATGACGAAATCGCCATGCTCCGTACTGAAAGGGATGACGAGAGTAGGCGCGTCGGAATAGTAGGAAATTTCGACATTCTTGCCAACCACCATTGTTGGTGTGGCCAGGTTAAACTTGTAATCCAGCTTGGCAAGCTGAGCCTTGGCCCCGCCACAGATCATATTCGTCAGCTCGCCGACCGCATCCACGATCTCATCATCAACTTTTGCTTTCGGCGGCTCCATCAACATATTCGCCACGACGTGCAGAATACATTTTTCGGAAAAGCTGAGAATCATGCATCCGGCAATTTCATCCGAGACCATGCCGATAATGCCGGTGACTTCACCATAGGTCAGTGAATTATCCTTCAGGCTGGGTTTTTTGGGTTTAACCTGGGTCTGGCACATGGTTTCCAAGACGTTTTTAGCAGCATTTAAGAACGGATTTATGAATTCAGCTTTCATCGGCTATCCTGTATAGTGATATGCAAGGGCAAGGGGAATTTTGACAGCAGAAATAGAACAAATCCATATTATTAAAAGATTATAGCACAACACTTGCAGGATTCTCAACGCGCATAATAATAAAAATGATAATTTATAAAACCAGGTGGCATAAGTTCAGTTATGGGGACTTGAAATGATCCTATAAACATATTAAATAGGTAACAATTTAAAATTCCAGGTAAATAAGTAGAAATACCTAGCAAAACAGCTATTGATAAGGAGAATTTTTCATGAAGCCCAAAGAGCGTCTTGCCATCCCCAGGCAAAAAGCGCCTGAACTTGATGTTGCTTCCCGGATAACAAATTTTGCCGAAGTTTGTCAGGGATATGACGAAAAAACCGCCATTGACGAAGCAAACCGCTGCCTGCAGTGTAAGAAACCCACCTGCCGGCAAGGATGCCCGATCAACAACAATATTCCCGGATTCATAGAACATCTGCGCAACGGCAGATTTGCCGAGGGCTACTGGACCATTCGTGAAACAAGCTCCCTGCCCGCTGTCTGCTCAAGGGTTTGCCCCCACGAATTTCAGTGCGAAGGATCATGCATCCGGGGGAAAAAAGGAGATCCGGTTGCCATCGGCCTGCTGGAACGTTTTCTGGTGGACTGGATGGTCAGCAACAAGAAAAATTTGTCGATCGCCTGCGCCCTGCCCAAGGACAAGAAAGTGGCGATCATCGGCTCGGGTCCAGCGGGGATGACGGCGGCCTATCATCTTGCCCATGAAGGTTATCAGTGCACGATATTTGAAAGTCTACCCGTGTTCGGCGGCATGCTCGCCGTGGGCATTCCCCCGTACCGGTTGCCCCGGGACATCATCAATGCGGAATTCGATGCATTAAAAAATTGTGGCGTAACCGTGGTCAATAATTTTACCATAGGCAAAGACCTGACCATGCAGCAGCTGAAGGATGAAAAAGGTTTTGCTGCGGTTTTTGTCAGCGTGGGAGCCCATAACAGCCGCAAACTCGGCATCGAGGGGGAGGACCTGGAAGGAGTCACCCATGGAGTTGACTATCTGCGCCGGGTCTGCCTGGGAGAGAAAATTAATCTGGGCAGCAAGGTCGTCGTTGTCGGGGGCGGTAATGTGGCGATTGACGTGGCCAGGACGGCACTGCGAACAGGATCGAAAGATGTCTTTATTCTCTATCGACGGACAAAACAGGAAATGCCGGCCTCCATGGCGGAAATTCATCATCTTGAGGAGGAAGGTGTTCATGTTGAATTCCTGGCTGCACCTGTTAAAATACATGGTGAAAACGGCAGACTGACCAAGGTTGAATGCCAGCGCATGACCTTAGGGGAATGTGACACATCAGGCCGGTGCCGGCCGGTGGTTATAGAGGGGTCGAACTTCATGATTGAGGCCGACGCCATCATCCCGGCAATCAGCCAGAATGTGGACCACACCGCGGACCGCAACCTGAATATTGAGCTGACAAGATGGGGAACCTATGTGGTGGACCCGTTTACCCTGCAGACCTCTGTGCCATGGATATTTTCCGGTGGCGACTCCGTTCTGGGTCCCCAGACAGCCGCCAAGGCCGTCTATCAAGGAAAAGTTGCAGCAGAATCAATAAAACTGTATTTAGAAGGGAAAGACCTGAAAGAAGGGCGCAATGTACGAATCTTATCATAAGCTGTGGGGAAAGCCTTAACGAGGTCCTATGACCGTATTTTTCAGCAAGAAAGAAAAAATCGGCGAACTTCTCGTCCGCCAGCGCAAACTGCAACCAAACCAGCTCGAGCGGGCGCTCACCCACCTTGAATCAGTGCCCCAGGGACTGGGAGAAATCCTGGTTTCCCTCGGTTTCATCAGTGAGGAAGACCTGCTGCTCGGTCTTGCCGAACAACTCTCACTGAGCATCTATGCCCCTCAGGAGGAAGATTCCTTTCTCCCCATCAACATCGCCAAAATCTTTCTCCGGGATCACCCCTTCGCCCTGATCAGGCGGGGAGAAAAAAATATCCTCATCTGCCACGATCCCCTGGATGGAGATATCCTTTCCACCACGGAAATTCAGCTGAACGAGCCTTTTGAAATCCAGCTCGCCCTTGAAACCGATGTCAAAAAAATGGTGGACGAGCATTATGATCTCGGCCTCAAGGAGCTGGAAACGGAGAAATACGTCATTGACGAGGCAGACATCGACAAGCTGAAGGATATGGCTTCCGAGGCCCCGGTCATCAAATATGTGAACAACCTGATTGATACGGGGGTAAACCGCCGGGCCAGCGATATTCACATCGAATCATTCGAGGGTGGACAGCTGATTCGCTTCCGCATCGACGGCATTCTCCACGACTTTGAAATGCCGCCGTTATCCATGCAGGCGGCCATCATATCAAGAATAAAACTGCTGGCCGCGCTCGACATCGCGGAAAGACGGATTCCCCAGGACGGCAAGATTTCCATGCGCATCGGCGGCAAGGAGATCGACCTGCGCGTCTCGACCATGCCCACCGTGTATGGGGAAGGGGTGGTTATCCGCATCCTGGAAAAAGGATCCATCATCCTTGACATGGGTCATCTGGGCATGGGGGAGGAGATCGAGAAGCAATTCAAACAGCTGATCTCCTATCCAAACGGCATCATCCTGGTCACCGGACCCACCGGCAGCGGCAAGACAACAACCCTTTATTGCGCCTTAAACCAGATCAATACAGGCAACAATAAAATCATCACCCTGGAAGATCCGGTGGAATACCAGCTGAAAGGTATCAACCAGACTCAGGTACGCCCGGAAATCGGCCTCACCTTTGCCAAAGGGCTCCGCTCCATCGTGCGCCAGGACCCGGATATCATCATGGTAGGCGAGATAAGGGATCTGGATACGGCGGAAATAGCCGTCCAGTCATCCCTGACTGGTCATCTGGTATTCTCCACCCTGCACACCAATGATGCCCTTTCCGCCGTCACCCGCCTCATCGACATCGGGGTGGAAAGCTTCCTCATCTCCTCCGCCCTGCGCGGCGTACTCGCCCAACGCCTGGTCCGCCGTATCTGCCAGCAATGCAGTGCCATGCAGGGGCGGATTTCCGAGCACCTTGGTTATATGCCCGAAGGCGAGGACTTTGACATGTATACCGGCTCCGGCTGTTCCGGCTGTTCCGGCAGCGGCTACAGCGGCCGTATCGGCATTTACGAACTGCTCGTCATGAGCGATGCCATGTGCCGGGCAGTGGCCAAAAGAAAAGATCTGGGCGAGCTGAAAAAAATCGCCGTTGCCGAGGGCTTCAAGGAGATGTTCCATGACGGCTTGCTGAAAATCAAAGAGGGCAAAACAACCCTCGCCGAAGTCATCCGGGTAAGCAGAGGAGCAACGAATGCCGCTCTTTAAATACTCGGCACTGGACAACGAAAATGCGGTGAAGGAAGGGGTGGTGGAGGAGACCGACAAAGCCACCGCAGCAAAAAAACTGATGGAGCAGGGTATCCGCCCCCTGGAAATCAGGGCATACAGTCCAGGCAGCAAAAACCAGATCAGCCTGCCCCATTTTCTCAATTTCCGGAGAGACAAGATAACCCGGGTGGAAATTGATTTTTTCACCAAGCAGATTGCCATGCTGCTCAATGCCGGCCTGTCCCTTGACGGGGCATTGCGGGTCATGAAGAACCACAGTCAGAAACCGGCCTTCAAGGAATTCTGCGGCGCGATTGAAAGAAAGCTCAAAGAGGGGAAATCATTTTCCCAGGCCCTGGCTGATTTCCCCTATTTCACCCCCATGTACATCAATATCACCAGGGCCGGGGAAGAAGGCGGCATTCTGCCCGCCATGCTGATGAAAATTTCTGAATACCAGTCAACTTTTCAGGAACTGCGGCAGTTTATCATCTCGGCCTCTGTTTATCCCATTATCCTGCTTGTGGTCGGTATTATTGCCATCGTCATCCTCATCACCACCATCCTGCCCAGGTTCGAGGTACTTTTTCAGGGGATGGGGCAGCAGCTTCCGGCCCATGTGGCCGTCATGATGAGTGTTGCCGGCTTTGTCTCCAACCACTTTATCATCGCCCTGCTGCTTGTTGTCGGCCCGGTTGCTCTCCTCGTCTGGTATCTGAAACACCCGGAGGGCAAAAAATTCTACCACCGGCAGTCCCTCAAAATACCGGTGCTGTCAGGGTTTATCTGTGAGCTTGAGACAACCCGAATTTTCCGCACCCTGGAAGTTCTGGTAAACAACGGGGTGCACCTGGCCACCGCCCTGCGCATTTGCACCGGCATCGCCGTCAATGAGCAGTTCCAGAATCTGCTGTACCGGGCCACCGAGGCCCTGAAGGAGGGCCAGCGGGTCAGCGCCAAACTCAAAGGTGAGGCATTGCTGCCGTCACTGGCGGTGGATCTCCTCGCCATCGGTGAGGAATCGGGCCGGGTAGGGGAGGTGTGCGGCCAGATAGCCGATCATTATGACCAGGAGTTGCGCAGCCGGATTAAAAGACTGATCTCGCTCATAGAACCGGCTTTTATCCTCGCCATTGCCCTGGTGGCCGGTTATGTGGTTGTCTCCATGCTGACGGTTATCTTGAGCATCAATGATATCGCAGGCTGACAGACGAATATGGTACGGCAATGAACAGGAAATATCCCTGGGACAAATGAAAAAGAGATTTGCGGGAGATGCCGGCTCCGCCGGATTTTCACTTTTTGAACTGCTCATCGTGCTGGTAATGCTGGGAATTCTGGCAGGCATTGCCGCCCCTGCAGTGGGAAGGCTCCTGGCAGGGCTAGATTTCAGACAGCAGGTGGGTGACGTTATGTCGCAAATCCGGGCAATTCGCCTGCAGGCGGTTGTCTCGGGGCAACAAATAACAATGAGCATAAAGGACAACAATCTCCTGCTCGGCCTGGGCAAAGACGAACAGGAGGTGAAAGAGCTGGATCTCAATCCTGAAAGCGAGCTGACCCTGGACCCCAGCGTGGTTATTTTCACGCCCCAGTCAACCGTAACCCCGGCGACCATATCTTTGTCCACAGGCAGCAGGAGCCGGACGATCAGCCTAGACCCGCTCACGGCCCTGCCGGTGATCCGCTAAGTAAACTGATGGAAATGCATAACAACGTTCATGGAGACTGGCGAAAGAGACAGCTTGTCGTGACAGCGCCTTATTCCCCCGGCATGGCAGGACAGCAGGGATTCACCCTGTTTGAGGTGATGGTCGCCATATTCCTGCTGGCCATGGTCTCCTCTATGATCTACTCCATCTTGAATGTCAGTATCCGGTTTTCCGAAAAAGCTGAAAAAAGCATCCTGCTGCTTGAGCGGGAGCAGGGCCTGATCGGTATCCTGCAACGCCAGATAAAAAACGGCTGGTATGACGGGCAGAAGAAGGAGGTGGCCATTGCCGCGGATGACACCATGCTGCGCATCGTGACCCGGGCGCCTCTTCTCTACCCGCTTGCCGGGGTGGTGTTAGCCGTGTATCGCTATGACCCGGAGAGCGCCACCCTCTATTATCTGGAAAAAAGAGATTTTTATAACATCGATTATGACGCCGAGTATGTTCCTCCCTATGAGGACATGCAGGTGCTGGTTGAAAATTGCCTGCCCCTGTCCTTTGCTTATGAGGAGGACAGCAGTGCTGTGACAGTGCTCTATGATGACAGGGAATTCTCTTTTACCCCTTGGTGCCAGGTGGAAACACGAACAGATGCGATTTAGGACTGTGAAAATTTTCCCGAACCACGCAGAAGCGGGTCAAGCGGGATTTACGCTGCTTGAGGTGCTGGTTGCCGTGCTGATCCTTGGCCTGGCCTATGTGGCCGTGCTGGAGAATTTCTCTATTTCTCTGAAAAATATAAATAAAATCAGCAAAACGCGCCAGGCTGTCTTTGAGGAACTGCTCACATTCAGCGAAGAGAGCAAGTTCACCGGCGGCAATCTGCTGGCAGATGAAGAACAAAAGGGGGAGGAGGGAACTCTTTTTATCGAGGGTGAAAAATACCGGCTGGTGGTTGTGGAAAGCAATAGCGGGGAGCTGGCAACCTTGAAACTGCAAACCATTTTATAGGGATGCGGTGCAGGCAGGCAACACCTATGATCCACGAGACAAAAGAGCGCAATAGCTCCGGGCAGCAGGGCTTTGCTCTGGTGGTGGTTATTGTCATCATGCTTCTCATCTCGTTTCTCGCCGGCCAGCTCATCCTGAACGTGCGGACGGAGTTGCGGGTTGCCTTGAATGCCAAAACCCATGCCGCCGGACTCTGTCTGGCCGAGGGCGGCGTGAACCTGGGCCTGTTCAGACTGCTTGACAAGCCGGTTGAATATATTAATGAGGATTATGAAAAGTTTTTAGAGGGATACGAATATAACGCCTTCCTGGAAACTGGCCATTTAAACTATTATGTGGTTAACGAATCTGGTAAACTCGATCTGAACAAATTGAACAAACCTTTACTCGAACTTTTTCTGGAATATATGAAGATTGAACCCGATGAACGGGAAGTAATCATGGATTCGCTGCTGGACTGGCAGGACAGTGATGACCTGCACCGTATCAACGGGGCGGAGCAGGAAACTTACCAGGCCCTTGATGATCCCTATATTCCAAGAAACGGCAGAATCATGGATCCCGCCGAATTCTTTCTCGTACACGGCACCGCCCCGCTTGCCGGGCTCTTCAAGGCCAATGAAATTTTCACCGTGCACAACGATAGCGGATCAATAAATTTCAACAGCCTGACCCCCATGATGCTTGATTTTCTGACAGAAGGGGACGAGGAAAAGAAAAAGGCATACCATGAGGCCCAGGAAATGTATGGCAACCTAACCGATGAACAGGCCCGCCAGATTTTAGGGGATGAACGGTTCGACCAGTGTTCGGCGGGACTGACCTACACCTCCGGCAACAACAAATATTACTCCATTGTTGCCCGGGGTGAGGCAGGCGTCGATGCTGAAGCCCTGGCTGCCAGAGAAAACGAAAACACTCAAAAAACAGCGGCAATCGAGGTTAGAGTCTTGTTTGAACTGCGGGGCGGCAATATAAACTATTTTGCCTGGGAAGAAGGCTGGTCATGAAAGAGGGTATTGAAGTACTCATCCGCCAAGACGGCTTGCATATCAGTGCACCCTTTAAACAGGAGGTTGAGTTCATTGCCCAGCCCGTGAGCGAATTAGGCAGCCGCCTGGTGCGCTACTGCGCGCCAAAGAGCCCGGCAGGCCTGAATGTCCTGTTTTATATCGCCGAAGATCTTCTTTTTTTCAAAAAATTCGCCCTGCCCCTGAAAACCGCTGACCTTAAAGAGGCCATAAGCTATCAACTCGCCATGTTTGCCCCCTTTGACGGGAAGATGCTGCACAGCTTTACGGCCGTGCGCGACAAACAGGGATACAACGTCTGCCTGTATGCTGCTTCGGAAGAAGCCATTGTCCCCCTGCTGGATGAGGTGACGGCCCAGGGATTTCAGCTGGCCGGTCTTTTCCCGGAAAGTCAGCGCTACGTTACCCGGGCCTGCAAAAAAAAGGAATGGGCACTGCTGTTGCCGGGCCGCTTCCCCAAACTGGCCATCTTTGCGGATAAAAAGATCAAAGACCGCCTCCTCTGCCACAATGAACCCTCTTTTGAGGAGTTGACCGCCTTAAACCCCGGTGAGGTTATTTACAAACCAGCGGCGCAGGAGGGGAGCGGATTTGCGGATGCAGGTCGGCTCCTGGCTGAAAAGGCCCTGCATAAGGAGTTGAATCTGCTGCCGCCCTCGTACCGCCGGCCGGACTATCTCCGCTATGTTCTCATCGGCCTTTGTTTGCTTAATCTCTTGGCCCTTGTTGCCGCAGGGACGATAAAAGAATATAACATTATAACCTTATTGAATAAAGTCGAGACAGAGATACAAACACTGCGGCCTGACGTCAAAGAGGTGGAGCAACTTCGCAACGAGGAGAAACAGCTGGTCGATACCGTTGGTCGGATTGAGGGCATCGGCGAAAACTTTGACATCATCCGTTTTCTGGAAAAGGCGACCAAGGCCTTGCCGGAAAACAGTTATCTCGATCAGATGCGCATGGATGAAAAGACAGGTGCGATCCAGCTGCAGGGATATACCGAAGACATCGGTGCGCTGACCGCCAAACTCGATGCCCTTGGCAACGCCAAACTCAAATCAACCAGCCGCCGTAAAAATCAAACTTACTTCAACGTGGAGATCAGCGGCCAATGAATCAGCTCATCATGTTTCTCAAAGGTCTTGACCGCAAGATCCTCATTCTGGCCCTGGGCGGAATGCTGCTGCTGCTGAACGTCGGCCGGCTGAGCTTGCAGGCATACAGTAACCAGCTGGCCGAGGCCCAGGAAAAACAGAACCTGCTGGCCCAGTATCAGGAAACCGCCAGCCAGCTTCCTGCCCTGAAAAAAAGAGTGGCCCGCCTCAAGCAGAAGGCCGATAAGCTGGAAAAATATCTTTTCAGCGGAACCTCCGAGGAGGAGGTCTCCTCGGCAATGCAGATCATGTTGCAGGAGCAGGTGACAAAGGCCGGTTTAGAGCCGGAATCGATAAGACCCATGGTCAGTGGAACCAAAACCACCCCCCGCGACTACCATGAAATTTCCATCAAGATCCGGCTGTCCGGGACCCAGAGTCAGTTTGTGGATTTTATCGCCCTGCTTTACCGCTCCGATAAACTCTTTCAGGTGGAGAGTTTTACCTTGAAGCCGTATAAAAAAGCCGAGATGAAAATTTTTATTGATCTCAAAGGGTTTTACACGTTAAAAAATGCTTAAACTCATCGCCGCCATAGTGCTCAGCCTGTCGCTCATCTTTCTGGTAAAAGAGTCAATAGTTGTTTTGCGCGCGGGCAACACCCCTGCTCCACCGGCAAGCGAAGGCAAACTGAACAAGCCGCAGACCCCCTCTGCGGCGGAAAAAAATATGATCTTCTATCCGCCGGTCCCCGCTGCTCTGCCCGACCTCAACAAAGGTTACCTGTTTAATGAAGAGCGGACGATCGAGGGTGCAGCTGGTGAAAATGGGGAAGACACGGCCGAAGACTCAACAGGACCCTCGGTCGACATGGATGTGGTCGTTTATGCAGGATCAATTATTTTTGGCGATATGCGCAAAGGCCTTGTCATGTTTCCCCTGGCCAAGCCGGCGGTCCCGACTGTAAAACTTGGCGCAAGGCAACAGGCACCGGCACCGGCCAAAGAAAGAAATTATATGCAACTCGCTGTTGGCGAAAGCCTAAGCGGGTATAAGGTTGTCGCTGTTGACCCGGATCGCATCGTTTTTCAAAAAGGGTCTGAAACCATAGAAAAAATGCTCAACGATCCGAAAAAAAACCGTATTGCCGGGCCTCCCCCTCCCCCGAAAGAAAAGGGAAAGCCGCCCACGGCCGTGACATCAAAAACGCAACGTGTGCAACTTGATAAGGCGCAAACCAGCAGCCCCGTGCAGTCATCCCGGCCGGAAAAAAACACCACTCGCCCGGTTCCGAGCCCCAAAATCCAGGTTCCCGGGGTTCCGGCTCCACCTCCTGCAACGGAGTGAATCCAAGCTGAGATAATAATTAAAAGGTCACCCATGAACGGTAGCAAAAACATCTTTTTCAACAACAAAGATTCTGTTTCAAAGCAAGCATCTCATACCGGCCGACCGCTGCTCTGCAGACTGGGGGCGCTGTCATTGCTGCTGATCCTGCTTGGCAGCGGCTGCGCGTATACCAACCGACTTGATCTCCCCCCTGTCGATCTGGCCAAGGCGAACCAGGCCATCAGCCGGGATGAGAAAAAATCCGCTATTCTCGAAGCGGAAGAGCAGCAGGACCAGCATGAACCGCGCTCCAAGATCAAGGACATGAAGCCGGCCCAGGAAGGCCCGGCCAATCAGGCGGCGCAGGTTACTGCCCCAGGAGAAAAGAGCAAGACTCCGGCGGTTGCCGGCGCAGCTGCGACCGACGGGATTCTCCTCAATTTCGATAATGCCGATATTTTTGAGGTTATCCAGGTAATCGCCGGTACTTTAAACCTTAATTACATTATTGATCCCCAGGTAAAGGGGGTGGTCAACATCCACTCCGGCAGCAAAATTCCCCTGGATCAGCTCTATGCGGTTTTTACCAAGATCCTGCATATCAACGGGCTCGATATCCGCAGCGAAGGCGACTATCAATACATCTACGTGGCCAAGAAACTGGGCAACGAACGGGTCAGCGGCCCGGATAAAATTGCCGGCCTGAAGGATTCATCGCAGTTGATTATCCAGGTGGTACCCCTTGCCCATCTTGCATCCGCCGAGGTGGTGAAACTCGTTGAACCTTACCTCTCGGCCCAGGGATCGGTATACGATCTTCCCCAGCAGAACACGTTACTGATCAGCGACTATGAGAGCAAAGTTCTGGATGTTCTGCGCATCATTGCCCGAATAGACATCTCGCCGCTCGCCTCCCTCCAAATCAAACTGGTCCGGGTGGATAACGCCCCGATCTATGATTTGCGGGATGAATTGACGGAAATCTTCACTGCTCTCAAAATCAACGGCAAAGACTTTGAGGGCATAAGCGTGGTACCGCTGGAGCGCGTCAATTCACTGATGCTGGTCAGCACCAGTGCAAACCAGGTGCAAAGCGGGGTCGACTGGATAAAGGAGCTGGATGTTATCCCCTCCCAGGACAGAGACAATATCTATATTTATAATGTGCGCAATTCCGTGGCTTCAACGCTTGCCGAACTCATGAACCAGCTTCTTACCGAAGAATCACCGACAACCCAGAAAAGCACGGAAAAAAAGACGACATCCACCCAGACACCACAGACCGCGCAGACCACCCCGCAGACCTCGGAACAGAAAACCAGCAAGGCGACGAGCAAAAAAAGCCGTGACGCTACCGGCAAATCCTCAACCGGCAAATCACTCCCTTCCCTGCGTTTTGTCGGGGAGCCCGTTGTTTTTGCCGATGATGACCGTAACGTTGTCCTGATCAGGGCCCTGCCGGCGGATTATACCCGCATCGTCAAACTGCTGGAACGGCTGGATAATCTACCCCGCCAGGTGCTGGTTGAGGTGCTGGTGGCGGAAATAGTACTGAAAAACGAACTGGAGCTTGGCCTCGAATGGTTTCTCACCAGTAACAGATTTTCCCTCGGCACGGAGTTTTCCGCGGTTGGAATGAGCAAGTCCGAATCGCTGCTAGGAGAGATTACTACCTCCTATCCCAGCGGCTTCTCCTACTCCTTCACCGCAGGGGATGTGGAGGGCTTCCTGCAGGCCCTGGCCACCAGAACCAACTTCGCCATCCTCTCCTCCCCTCAGGTTCTGGTGTTGAACAATGAAAAGGCCTCGGTAAATGTGGGCAAGCAGGTGCCGATTGTCACAACCGTTACGGAAAATACCACAGCCGCCAGCCAGGTTGACAAGTCAGTTCAGTACAAGGATACCGGCGTCATCCTGGAGGTAACTCCCCAGATCAATTATAATGGCGTGATTCTGTTGGAGGTGAGCCAGACGGTGAGCAAGGCCCAGGAAAACACCACCTCGGACATCAGCTCGCCTGAGATCTCCAAGCGCGAATTGAAAACCAAGCTGGCGGTCAAGAACGGCCAGTCCATACTCATGGGCGGCATGATCGACAAGAATACCGCGACCACCCAAAGCGGGGTACCCTTTCTCATGGATATCCCCATTCTCGGCAACCTGTTCAAGTATCAGAAGGATCTTGAAGACAGGACGGAACTCATTGTGCTCATCACCCCCTATGTCATTGAATCAGAGGATGTGCTTGATCAGTATACCCGGGATTTTGAAGAAAAAATGAAGCAGCTGCGGCCGGAAATCCACAAGCCTGTGGCGTCCAGCCCAAGGGAAAAATGGTAAAAAGGAACGACAAATGAGACAGTTTGTGATTGATGAACTCAGCAGGGAAGAACGGGACAACCTGGATAATTATCTGAAAAGAAACGCCAAATCCGGCGGCATGGAGGGGATGTTCTGGCTGCCGGTGCCGGATGACCTGCTGGCTGAGGCGCAGCAAGGTCACCAAGATTGCGGCCCCTTTTTTTTCGGGCTGGAACTGGCGGAGAAAAAACTGATTATTGAACTGCTGGTCAGAAGCCAGAGCAATTTACACTGTTCCTGCATCAGTTACGCAACTAAGGCCCAGCGGGACTATCTGCTCAGCTTCCTGGACACCATGCTGCAGGAGGAACGGATCAAAGCGTAAAAGACCTTTTTTGGAGGAATAAATATCACAAAAAAACCCGCCAGGTATACGCCTGGCGGGTTTTTTTGCTAATGGCATTATCAGCCAGCAGGCGGGGATCACCACCAGCAGATTGTCTGATCAGCGCCCCAAACCATATCAACCAGCTTATTATAGTCAGGAGACTCGACATTCAGATTAAATGATTCATTATCACGGCCTTCGGAGACAATGGCCACCAATTTCTTGACATCGTCATTAGGCTCGGAACGGTATACATGCAGGATTTTCATTGTGCATTCTCCCTGTAATATCTTAACTCTTAGCTGCCAAAATCAGCTCTTATCACTTCTCATGATGCCATAAGGAACGATGATTTCCATGTCGCGCAACTTCTGGCCAAGCTCCTCAAGGGTCATTTTCACCAAGCCGTATTTCTCAACATTTGCATCGGGAATGGAATAAATCTCACCTTCCATATCGCGAATCCAGTCAATGTTTTCCTTGTGGTAATCAGTCATCTGGGCTTCAGCTATTTCGTTGTTCACAACAACACCATAGGCATACATATTCTCCACGGCAAGGCCGAGGGCTGATCTGACGCCATCAAGGATGTACTCGCTGCTGGGATACATAAAGCAAACTTTCTTTGACATCGGTTCCTCCTATAAAGTCAGATAGCATTCATAATCTTCAATGATGGCGCCATGCTGTGCCTGGGTAGCCATCTTTTCCTGGGTCAGTCCCGGGGGGATATCGCCTGCTACGTCATAGCCCATTTTCTTGTAGCTGTCAGCGCAGATGGAAACATCAACGTTCTCCATATCGCAAAGATCTTTAAAACCTGGACACTTGGTCAGATGGGTGGCCATCCAGGTAAAAAAAACCTTGACTTTGGCGCCTTTTGCCACGGCAGCCTTGGTGATGCCAATGACATGCCGCATATTCTGGGGAGATGTTACAAAAATCCCGATACTTTTTGCCATGTTATTCCTCCATTAAAAAAAAATTGAAGGGCGCCTTGGCTGGATAAGCGAAAGCGCCGTCATCAAACATTTAATGTTGCAGGTCAATTATTTTTTCTTAATAAAGAAACGGAAATAGCCGGATTCTTCCTTCTCGCCGACAAAATCATGCCCGGCCCTGGTGCACCAGCCCGGCAGATCATTACGGGAACCCGGATCAGTTCCGAGAACTTCCAGTATCTCACCGGATTTGATCTTGTCTATTTCTTTTTTGGTACGCAGCAGAGGCATTGGACAGCTCAGGCCTTTGGCATCTAAAGTGCGGTCTGCTTTAACATTATCCGGGGCTTTTTTATAGTCGCTCATCGATTCCTCCTCACAACAGGTTTGACTTTTAAATTTGTACCTCAACCCACCTGGTGAAAATGATTCAGCCAGGCAACAATGAGATGATTAAGTGAGTAATCATATATTGATACATAGTGTGAAATAACAAGAAAGAAATGTTATGTCAAGGCGAAAAATGAATCATGCCTCAGGCGTTATTATTATTATTTTTTTAAAAAAACCCACTGCTATTACTTGCTTGACAAATTTTTTCGTCGCGAGTAAAGGTTTACAAATGTTATGGCATGCAAATGATTAATGACTTCCTTGTGAAGTATGATTCAGACGGTAATATTGGCTGCTGTCTAATGAGGAAACATTAAAAATAGGGGAGAAAAGAGATGAGCGAGGAAAGTATTTTGGGAAGTAAAATTAAAGGACTGTACAAAGGCCTTTGCCAGACGGAATGGAACGCCACCATGACGGGTGTGCTTGTAGCCTTGTTCAGTATCCTGGTCATGGCCTGGTGGCGACCATGGGGCGCGGTGGGCGCCATTCGCAACTGGGGCGACTGGATCATGTACGGTTTCACCGGCCTGATCGGAACCGATGCGGGTATTTTCGGTTATTACGCAGATGCTCCCAAGGGTATTCTGTCAGACACCGGCTCAGTCATCGGCATCGGCTTTGTGGCCGGGGCCTTTGTCTCCGCCTGCCTGGGCAACGATTTTGCCATCCGTATTCCGCCGGTGCTTGAGATGTGCAAGGCCATGGTGGCCGGCGTGCTGATGGGTATCGGAGCCACCCTGGCCGGCGGCTGCAATGTCGGCGGCTTCTACAATGCCATCGGCAACCTGTCCGCCCACGGCTTTGCCATGTGGTTTGGACTGGTCATTGGCGTTGTCATAGGTCTTAAATACATTTACTGGGAAATGGAAAACGTAAGCTGGGGCAGCGGCGGCGCCAAAACCATTGAATTTCCTAAGGGTCTTAATTTCCTGCTTGGCTTAGTCGCACTGGCGGCGCTGATTGGCGGCACCTATATCTATGCCGGCAACGAGGACAGCGATTATATGGCCTCTCTTGGCGGTCTCCTGTTGATTGCGGCCGCTATCGGTTACACCATGCAGCGCGGCCGCTGGTGCATGATTCAGGGTTTCCGTGAACCCCATATGACCGGCAACTGCACCATGGCGAAATCCGTGGCGCTGAGTATTTTTATCGTGGCCCTCGGGGCAACGGTGCTCAAATACGGGGTTCCCGTCAGGCTGGATGGCGAACCTGTTTTGGCTCCCATTAATTACGTCCGCGGCACATTCGGCTGGGGCGGCGTGGTCGGCGGCATTATTTTCGGCATGGGCGCCATGCTGGCCGGCGGCTGTGGTACAGGAACCCTCTGGCGTGTCGGTGAAGGACAGATAAAGCTGTGGATCGTCGTGCCGATTTTTGCCATCAGCAATTCCATCATGACCGCCTGGTTTAACGACAGGGAATTCGAGGCGGACGGCGTGCTGGGCAAATATGTCTTCCTGCCCGATGTCTTCGGTTTTGGCGGGACGTTGTTTCTCATCGCCGCTTTCCTGCTTGCCTGGTATATCACGGTTGACTGGAATGAAGAATCCAATAAGTTGATTGTGGAAATGTAAGAGAAGACACCGGGCAATTTTCTCCTTGCCCGGCTTCCCACCATTTGCCAAAACGCATTTTCGTTCTTTTCGGAAATGCGTTTTTTTTTGCCTTGACAGTTAAAGTAGTATAGGTGAACATTAAAAGTATATTATTTAAGTTATTTCTAAAACATTACCAAGCAGACCGAAGATGATTGCCCCGAATACCGGCCTACGCCCATATATATCTCTCGCACCGGAGCACCTGCTGCACGGCGATGAGGTTATCGTTATCGTGGATGATGAAATTGCCATCCGCGAGCCGCTCAAATTCTATTTCGAACAGAATGGTTTTGCCGTTACCGATGCAAACAGCGGCAGCGAATTAATCAATCTGCTGGCAAACAGACATGTAGCGTTGGTCTTGCTCGATATTGGTTTACCCGATGCCGATGGCACCTCACTTCTTCCCCAAATTACGACCAACTATCCGGATGTCTCCATTGTCATGCTGTCCGGCCAGTCAGATATCCAGGTTGCCTTGGATTGCATCCGTAACGGCGCTGATGATTACATAACCAAACCCGTCCAGTTCAACGAAATCCTGGTGGCCGTAAAAAAGAACCTGGAAAAAAGGCGGCTGATCCTGGAAAACCGCCGCTACCAGGAGGATCTTGAACAGGCCTATTTCCGCATCCAGCTTCTGCATCAGCTCTCCCTGAAAATGAACAGCGTTTATCTTAATGCGGTGGAGCTGGACGAGATTCTCCGCGCCATTCTGGTGGGTATTACCGCCAATGAAGGTTTGCGCTTCAACCGGGCCTTTCTTGCCTTATTTGACCCCAGCAATCAATTTCTGGAAGGCAGAATGGCCATTGGCCCCAGCTGCCGGGAGGAAGCCGCGCATATCTGGGCGGAAATGCGGGCCAAGGAACTCAACTTCATCGAGATCATAAAAAATCTCGGAGAGGCATGCATGCGGGAAGATGCTGCCGTCAACCAGATCGTCAAAACCCTCAGGATCCCTGTCACCCTCACTGATCATATCCTGATCAAATCCGCCACGGAAAGAATGAGCTTCAAGGTCAGTGGCGGGATTTCGTCGATCCCTGTGCCGCACGACCTGATCAACCTGCTCAAAGAGGACACCTTTGTCGTGGTGCCGCTTTTTGCCCCGGGCCGCTCCATCGGCGTCATTATCGCCGACAACTATGTCACCCGCAAACCCATTCCGGACAGCCATGTCGGCACCCTGGAACTTTTTGCCAGCCAGGGCAGCCTTGCCATTGAACAAAGCCGTCTGTATATGGATATGCAGAAAAAGATCGCGGAACTTGAAGAGGTGACCCAGGAGCTGGACAAAAACAAAGACCTGCTGATTGAGGCTGAAAGATACTCGGCCCTGGGCCAGATGGCGGCCCAGATGGTGCACATCATCAGAAATCCCATTACCTCCATCGGCGGGGTTGCTCGCATACTTGCCCGCAAGATTGCCGGAGAGGAGTGGAAAAAATATCTTGATGTCATGGTCAAGGAAACCGACCGGCTGGAGGCAACCCTGACGGAGCTCTTCGACTTCGTCAGCCAGCCGCAGGGCGAAAAACAGCTCAACAACCTCTATCCGCTCATCCGCAAAACTGTCATTCTGCTGCAGACCAGCCTGGTGAAACAGAATATATCCTGGACCCTGGACCTTGCCGAGCCTGACCCGGTTATTTTCATGGATGCCAAGCAAATACGAAGGGTTTTCCTCAACATCATCCGCAACGCCATGGAGGCCATGCCCCATGGCGGGACGCTAAAGATAGCAGCCCAGGTTGACAACGAGTGGGCGCATATTTCACTCCGGGATACTGGGATCGGGCTTTCCGGTGCCTATCTTGACAAGGCAAAAGAGCCTTTTTTTACCACCAAGACCTATGGCACGGGCATGGGTCTCACGCTTGTTGACCGATTCATCAAGGCCCACGGGGGAAATTTTTCACTCATCCGCCACGACACCGGACTGGAAGTGAAAATCAATCTCCCCCTGGCGAAAAATGAAAATATCTGAACAATCCCATCTTGCCATTTACAAAATCGAACCAGGAACCGGCCAGAAAGTTCCAGTGAGCAAGGGCACCGACAACCTGCCCTTTGCCCCGGGTCAACTTATCAAAGGCACGGTTGCCGGATTTACCGGAGACGGCAAGGTACTGCTTGACGTCGGCGGCCAAATGGTAACAGCCAGAACCCTGGTGCCGTTAACCGTGGGCAGTGAACTCTGGCTGGAAACAGGGCAAGGGGGCATCTCCCCTCTTTTGACCCTGGCCGCCAAAAAAGGGGCGGTGCAGGATTTCCTGAAACTGCTGGTTTCCGGGGCACCGTTGCCTGCAGCAAGCGCGAAAGGACTTGCCGACCTGTTATCCGCACTGCTGCCAGGTCTTACTCCGGAAGCAACTGCCGGCGGACAGATAATGACCGGGGCCGCGATTGCGGCGACAAGCGGCGGTGAATCTTCCCCTGAAGCCATTAAGATGCTGGCCATGCTGCTAGGGGGCTCATCCAGGCCACGGATGGAAATCTCCCAGCTGCTAGATTCCATCGACCAAAATGAATCCCTGCAGAAACCAGTGCTCCAGCCGACGGCGGAAAAAATTGTCAAAATCATGGCCGTGCATCAGGAGATAAACAGTCAGCCCCCCCAGACACCCGATCAGAACTTTTTCCTCTTTCCCTGTTTTTTTGCCGGCAACGCAGGCTGGGGTGAGTGGATTTTTTCCATGGAAAAAGAGGCCGATCCTGGCGGAGGAGAACACTACAGCCTGTCGTTTTTTCTTGAAATGAGCCGGCTCGGCCCCCTTGCCCTGCAGGCAACCATTACCGGCAGGACCATCACCGGCCAGTTTCTGCTTGCATCGGACCAGGCAAGATCCCATGTTGCCGACCATGTCCAGGAGCTTGTCCATATTCTGGAAAAGCAGGGCTATCACCCAGTAAGTTTCACCTGCCGGATAAATAAGGCAAATATTGTCAGCCAACTGAAGGATGCCCTGGAGGAAAAGGCGACCATCAGACGTTTCTCACTCCTTGATGTCAGCGTCTGATCCCATTTTCGCATTGATAAATACCGGTCTCTGCCAGGAAAGAACCACTGCCCCCAACCCGGCAACGGAGACCAGCAGAAACGAACTGCGCAGCGCCAGACAGAAAGATCGGGCATGAACCATGGAGTAGTCCTTCAGTTCCACTCCCCCTGTTATCTTCCGGAAAAAAAAGGAGAAAAAAAGGCCGGCCAGGGCAACGCCAAGCATCATGCCCAGATTGCGGGCCGTGGCGAGTAAAGCTGCCGCCGTCCCACTGTTTTTGTTGCCGATCCTGGCCAGCACCGAGGCGCTGTTGGGTGACAGAAAAATGGCCTGGCCGACCCCCAGAAAAACAAGCCGCGCAACGACTCCGGCAGGGGGCGTTTCCGGGGACAGGAAGGCAAGGAGCAGCAAACCGGTGGTGGAAGAGGCCAGTCCCAGGGTGGAAAGAATTCTCGCCCCCACCGAGTCGGAGAGCCAGCCGGCAACCGGAGCCACCACTATGGCGGAAAGGGGAATGGCCGTCATGATCAACCCAATCCTTGAAGCAGGCAGCCCCAGCACCAGATCAAGGTAAAAGGGAATGAGGATAAGCACAAAAAAAAGCAGCAGAAAAGAGAGCAGAGCGCTGACAACGCCGACGGTGAAAAATCTTTTCTTCAGAAAGGACAAAGGCAACACCGGCTCCTCTGCCCGGTTTTCAATTTTCAGGAAAACAAGCAAGGCGGCAATGGCGCAGCAGATCATGACCGCAGCCCATAGCGGGGAAAGCTGGGCGGAAAAGGCATGGGTGAGAGAAAAGGAGGCGGTGAAAAGCAGAAAACTCCACAGCACAGCCCCGGGCCAGTCATATCGCTTTTCCTCCGGCGGCCGGGCAGGGGTTGGCGGAAGAATGAACTGCGACAACACAGCAAAGCAAAAGCTTGCCGTCAGCGAAAGGAAAAAAAGCGCCCGCCAGGAAAAAAATTCAATCAGATACCCTCCCACCACCGGACCGCTCATCAAACCGAGGGAAACAGGAATGCCGATGAACCCCATACTGCGGCCGAGTTTTTCCGGGGGAAATGTCTGCCGGATAATGGCCGGGCCGTTGGCCATCATCATTGCCGCCCCCAGGGCTTGAAAAAAACGGGCACCGATCAGCATATTCAAGGAAGTTGCCAAGGCACAGCCGGCCGACCCCAGACCGAACAGGAGCAAACCAAGACCGTAAAACCTGTTGCGGCCGAGCCGGTCGGAAAGATGCCCCCAGAAGAGCAGGGTGGAACTTGTAGTCAGCAGATAGGCCATCACCACCCATTCGGTCTTGTGCAGAGGGGCCTGAAACTCTCCCATGATCGCGGGAAGGGCGATGTTCACCATGGAGCTGTCCAGGGTGGAAAGAAAAACCCCGGAGGCAACCACCAGAAATATCAGAATTTTCTTATCTAAGACGGCCACAGCTTTGCGTCACCCGAGGCAAAATATCTTTTTATTGACATAAAATGAACATTTTGAGTAGTCTATTTTTCTTATATGCAGAGAATGTGCATGAGCCCATACCTGCAAATAATTTTAACGAGTTCTACTCCATATGGTGAAATAATGAAAAAAAATCCACTTAAAAAAAGAAATTTTCTTCTCGTCATGTTTCTGCTTGCCTTCGTCCTCGGGCCGGTCAGCCAGTCATCCGCTGCTGCAACCATGCCCCATTTCGCCCTCAAATCGGTAACTGACGGCAAAACGCTGGACAGTAACGCATTGCAGGGCAAGGTCATGCTTGTCACCTTTTTCGCCACCTGGTGCCCGCCGTGCATCCAGGAAATACCTTCGCTTATCAGCCTGCAGCAGGAATTTGGCGGGAAAGGATTCACCGTGGTGGCAATTTCCGTCGATCAGGGAGGAACAAGCCCGGTAAAAAAGGTGATTGAAAAAACTGGCATTAATTACCCCGTCCTCATGGCTGATTCTAAAGTGACCAGTGATTTCGGCGGCATCGTCGGCATTCCCACCTCATTTCTCGTTAATCAGCAGGGAAATGTGGTGAAAAATTATCCCGGATACGTGGGGCACAGCGTTTTTGCCGAGGATATCAAGCAACTTCTTCCTTAAAAAAGATTTGGAAGGAGGCAAAAGGTTGTTATACTTATTGCCGACTGCGGGATTGAATCTCTATTCATTTTGAGGTTGACATCCTCAAGAGGCAAGGTATATTAAATAGTGTATGGTTAGGGTGGTTAGTTTTTATTGATCAGCAAAACATCAAAAGGAGAAACAAATGAGCAAGAAACTTTTGACTCTGGCATTGGCCGTAGCTTTTATCGCAAGCACCGCAACCGTATCTCTGGCTGCTAAAATTAAATGTACCGTTGACAGCGTTGCTGGCGACAAGGTAACCATGACCTGTGAAGGTGCCGCCGATTTGAAAGCTGGCGACAAAGTTGAAGTAAAAGCCGGAAAAGGCAAAGCAGTAGAAGGTTGCTAATTTCTTTCCCTGTTTAAACCGCTGAATAAAAAGACCGTTTGATCTTCGGATAAAACGGTCTTTTTTTATTCATACAGTTTGCCAGCGTAAGCTGCAGCCTTGCTCTTTATCGCAAATTCCTCCATACCAAGTTTGCGCCATCAGGAACGCAAAAAAAATTGCTCCCCCAGCGTCTCAGACTGGGGATGGCAGGAAAGACATCGCCATTCCGACTCCAGCTGCGGGCGGCTCCTTTCCCCGGCCGGCAAAACATATCTCGCGCCCTGACCAAGTCATCATCATGCCAGTGTTTGCTCTTGCCTATCTGGTTGCAACAGGGCACAATGTTTTCACTCCCGGCGGTAAAAAAAATATTGGCTGGCCCTGGCAGGTAAAGTAAATATAGGCAGGTTTTCAATCAACGGTACGCAGGGGAAAAAATCCCAATCCACGCACCCGGAAAGGCACGCCGCAAAAAGCATGAACAAAAACGGATCCCTCAAGTGAACTTATTCTATGCCGCTTTTCTTGGAATTCTCCAAGGCGCTACCGAATTTCTCCCAGTCTCAAGCTCCGGCCATCTTGCCCTGGCTGAGGCCTTTTTCCACATTGAAGAGGCAGGCCTCACCTTTGACATCGCCCTGCATCTGGGCACCTTGCTCGCCATCCTGGCTTATTTTCGTAATGATTTTTATGGGATGGGGCTGGCTCTCATCGGCAGGGATACGAGCGCAGATGCCAAACAGCGGCGGCGCATGTCGATTTACATTGCCCTTGCCACAATTCCCGCCGTAGCCGCCGGACTGTTATGCGGCGATGCCGCTGAAACTCTGTTGCGCGGACCGGCCACTGTCGCCTTTTCCCTGTCAGCCGCCGGTTTTTTTCTCTGGCTCGCTGAAAAAAAGGGGGACCGGCAACGCAGTTATGGCGCCATTACCATGAAAGACGCCATCATCATCGGCCTGGCCCAGTCCCTTGCCCTGATCCCCGGCGTGTCAAGAAGCGGCAGCACCATGACCGCAGGGCTCTTTCTTGGTCTGAACCGTTCCGCCAGTGCTCAGTTTTCCTTTTTGCTGTCTGCGCCCATTATTTTCGGGGCCGGAATCTATAAAATTCCTAAAATCATCAATATGGGTCTTGACCAAAGCCAGATGCTTTTTTACCTAACCGGTTTTCTTTCCTCGGCTGTTTCCGGCTATCTGGTCATCGCCCTGCTGATGAGATATGTCCGGACAAAATCCCTGACCGTTTTTGCCTATTACCGCTTTTTCCTGTCGGCGATAGTTGTCATTGCCCTGCTGCTTGGCTATCAGTAAACCAAAACAAAAGGTTATAAACCGTGCCTGAAATAAATCTGCCTGAAAAAACCCAGACCGTTCTGAAAAGAATCAGAAAAAAATACAAAGTCGGCTTTGAGCCCTTGCGCATCAGGGATGTTGAGCTTAAAATTCTTCAGGTACAGGATCTCGAACATCTGTTAGCCGGCAAAGACCCCTTTGCCGATGTGGCAAGTTTCCCTTTCTGGGTCAAGCTGTGGGAGGCATCTCTCATGCTGGCGGATATCATGGCCAGCATGCCGGCCAAGCCTGGCCAGACACTGCTTGAGCTGGGCGCAGGACTTGCCGCGCCTGGACTGGTGGCCGCCGCCAGGGGCTACCAGGTGACCTTGAGCGATTACGAACCCCATATACTTGATTTCCAGCGGGTAAGTGCGGCGGCAAATGGTTTGACCGAGGTTGATTTTAGAATGATCGACTGGAAGAAACCTCCGGCAATTCCCCCGTTTGATATGATTATCGGCGCGGAAATTCTCTTCCGCGATGAATTTTTTCAACCGCTGCTCGATGTCTTCAACAAATATCTTGCCCCGCAGGGCACGATTTACCTTGCCCATGATGGCCGCAGGAAAAGCCTGCCAAAATTCCTCGACCGTGCCCAGCAGGAGTATCAGATTGCGGTCAGCGCCAGGAAAATGAAATCAGAAGAAGGGGAGCTGACCATCATTATCAACCGATTAAAGAGAAAATAACCCATTCCCATGCCAATCTACGAGTATGAACATATCGGCCGGGAATGTAAACTCGGCAGACATTTCGAGATAAGCCAGTCCATCACCAGCGACAGACTGGAAGCATGCCCTGAATGCGGACAACCGGTCAAAAGGCTCATTTCCCTTTGCGCGGTCAGCACGCCGAAAACCAACAGCGATTTGAAAAATCACGGCTTCACCAAACTGGTGCGCCGGGACAACGGCGTCTATGAGAACGTCACTGCCACCGGCAAGGAAAGCAAAATATGGGATGTCCGCAAACCCGAAACCATGCCTGATTTGCGGTCGAAAATCCGCGATTAGGGGCATTGACTAAGCATTACATCTCTAAATTATTTCGTGCAACCTACGCCGTTCACCCTTGTGATATTACATTTATTTTTTACAGCGGCTTAGCCGCTGCGGCGGTGGCCATGGTCGCTAACCGAAAACGACTCCCCATCTCATCCCTGAAAACACGTTCGACAAAACCCTATTATGCACCTTAAAGACATAGACTGGAATAAACTCTGGCAGGAGGCGCGCCGGCAGAAGAGCTGGAAGAAAAAGGGGAAAAAAGACTGGGATGCCCGCGCGGCCAGCTTTGCCAAGAGAAATAGCGACTCAAGCTATGCCGATCGCTTTCTGCAGCTGATAAAACCCGAACCGCACTGGCGGGTGCTGGATATCGGCTGCGGCCCGGGAACCCTGGCCCTTCCTCTGGCGGCAAAGGTGAAAGCCGTGACCGCCATTGATTTTTCCCCGGCCATGCTGCACGAACTGGAAAAGAGGGCGGCAGAGCAGGGGATCTTCAACATCGCCACCATCCAGGCATGCTGGACCGACGACTGGCGGCAGCTGTCGATTCCCGTCCATGAAGTTGTCATCAGCTCCCGCTCCCTGTCGGTTAGCGATCTGAAAAGCGCTCTGGAAAAAATGAACGCCTGGGCCACGGAAAAGGTCTTCATCGCCGACCGGGTGGGCAGCGGCCCGTTTGATCCGGAGCTGTTTGCCGCTGTCGGCCGCCCCTTTGACCCCGGTCCAGATTATATTTTTACGGTGAACCTCTTGTATCAGATGGGGATTCATCCTAAAATCGATTATATTGAACATGACCAGCGCAAAACATTTGCCACCAGGGACGATGCGCTTGCAAGCTGCCGCTGGATGTTTGATGATCTCAGCCCGGCCGACGAGGTACGCCTTGCAGCCTATGTTGATGAACGACTGGAGCACAATGAAGCCGGCACCTGCAATCTCAGGCGCAACACTCGGGTGAAATGGGCCTTATTATCCTGGGAAAAAAGAACGGTTTGACATGCGAATAATGATTGTCGGTGCCGGCCAGGTCGGCCATTATCTCTGCGAAAAACTCTCCGTGGAAGGCCAGGAGGTTGTGCTGATCGACCGTGACGAAAAAAAGCTGCGCAAACTGGAGCGCAACCTCAATATTCTTCCCGTGCACGGCAGTGCTGCCTCTGCCCGGGTGCTGGAAGAGGCGGGCATCAAGAATACCAACCTCTTTATTGCGGTGACCGACAGCGACGAGGTCAATCTCATCGCCTGCATCCTCTCCAAACAATACAATGTTGCCAGCCGCATCGCCCGGGTGCGCAATGAGGATTTCTACGTTTCCGGCGAGGCCCATACCGAAAAAACCCTGGACATTGACCTGCTCATCAGTCCGGACATCGCCATGGCCGATGAGATCATGACCTTGAGCCAACTCTCCGATGCCTTTGCCGTGGCGGGTTTTGCCGGCGGCCAGGTGGAACTGCTGGGCTACGAGGTTTTTAAGGGCAACCCCATGATGGGCATTACCCTGCAGAAAATGCAGACCATGCAGCGGCAGAGCAACTTCCTCATTGTTGCCATTAGCCGGGCTGGCAACACCATTATCCCCCGGGGTGACGACAAGATCGAGGCGGGCGACAAAATTTATCTGGTGGCCCGCAAAAAAGACATTGCCGAGGTCGAGGCCCACTTTCATTTCACCAGCAAGGCGCCGAAAAAGGTTTTCATCATCGGCGGCGGCACCATCGGCTGCATGGTGGCCAAGCGGATGGAAAGGCAGGGAATCAGCGTCAGCCTGGTGGAAGAAGACCCCAAACGCTGCGAATTCCTGACCGGTCTGCTGGAACAATCCGTTATCCTCAACTGTGACGGGCTGGAGGCCCACGAACTGCTGGAAGAGGGTATTGATCAGGCTGATCTGGTCATCTCGGTCACGGAAAGCGACACGGCCAACATTCTGTCAAGCCTGCTGGCCAAACACCATGGGGCGCGTAAGTGTATCACCAAAATCAACCGTCCTGACTTCATTCCCCTGCTCGGCAAACTGGGCATTGACGTGGCCTTGAGTCCTCGACTGGTGGCGGCCAACATGATTCTGCGCTTTGTGCGCGGCGGCGGCAAAATCGTCTCCGTGGCCACCCTGCTCGGCAGTGACGCCGAGGTGATGGAGATCCAGGTAAGCGACAAGGCAAAATTTCAGGACATCCCCTTGAAATCCCTGAAGTTTCCGAGGAATGCCGTGCTGGGAGCCATTTCCCGCAAGGGCAAGGTCATTATCCCGTCCGGCGAGACAAAACTGAAAGCGGGCGATAACCTGGTGGTCTTTTTTGCCAAGGATGCCATCTCCAGTGTTGAAGCCTTTTTTGGATAAGGACAGGCATGCGAACCGGCGGCGTTCTCAATATTATCGGCAAACTGCTTATCCTGATCTCACTTTGTCTGCTCACCCCCATCCCTTTCAGCCTTTATTTCCATGACGGCATGGTGGGTGTCTTCCTGGGCTGCTCCCTGATCGGCGCCGCGCTGGGTGGCCTTATGGTGGCAACCTTTGTGGCGGAACAGGATCTCGGCTATCGCGACGGCTTTGCCGTGGTGGTTTTCAGCTGGCTTGGCTTGGCCTTTCTCGGTGCTCTGCCCTACTATTTCTGCGGTGTGATGCCCTCTTATGTGGATTGTTTTTTTGAAGCGATGTCCGGTTTCACCACCACCGGCTCAACCGTGCTCGCGGAGGTGGAGGTTCTGCCGCCGAGCGTACTCTTCTGGCGCTCCACCACCCACTGGATCGGCGGCATGGGCATCATCGTCCTCTCCCTGGCCATCCTGCCCATGCTGGGAGTGGGCGGCACCCAGCTGTTTCAGGCGGAAATGCCCGGGCCCACCAAGGACCGGCTGGCCCCGCGGATTCAGGACACGGCCAGGATCCTGTGGGGTGTCTACCTGCTCTTTACCCTGCTGGAGATCCTGCTGCTGCTGGTGGGCGGCATGACCTTCTTCAACGCGGTGTGCCACGCCTTCGCCAGCCTGGCCACCGGCGGATTCTCCACCCACACGGCCAGCGCCGCCTATTACAGCTCCTCCTACATTCATTATGTCCTGATCGCCTTTATGTTTCTGGCCGGCATCAACTTTTCTCTGCATCACCGGGCCCTGATGAGCGGCAAATTATCGGACTACTGGCGGGACGAGGAGTTCCGCCTTTACCTCCTCATCATCGCTCTTGCCACCATCTTCATCATCAGTGCCAATCTGACCCAGCATATTTATGACGATTTCGGCCTTGCCTTCCGGAACTCCCTTTTCAATGTGGTTTCCATCCTCACCACCACCGGCTTCGGCTCCGCTGATTTTGACCAGTGGCCGCCGGCCTGTAAAATGATCCTGGTTTCCATGATGTTTGTCGGCGGCTGCGCCGGATCAACCAGCGGCGGCATCAAGGTAGTGCGCATCCTGCTTTTTTTCAAATACGCCAGGCTGCAGCTGCACTGCCTTGTCCACCCCCGGGCCGTCGGCACCATCAAGCTGGGCAACCAGAAGGTGCCCAAGGAAGTGATGATCGCCATCCTTGGCTTCTTTGCCCTGTATATCAGCTTTTTTCTGCTGGCCAGCCTGCTGGTCACCGCCCTCGGCGTTGACCTGCTCACCGGCATGACGGCGGTTATCGCCACGCTGAACAATGTCGGACCGGGCCTGCAGGAGGTAGGTCCGGTTCGCAATTTCGGCGGCCTGCCGGATCTTGCCAAGGTCGTGCTCAGTATCTGCATGCTGGCTGGCCGTCTGGAGCTTTATCCCGTGGCTGTCCTCCTCACTCCGGCTTTCTGGCGCATGGCCAGAAAACCGGTTTTCAGGTGGCAGCTGAAAAATGCAAACTAAAAACGGAAAGACCATGAACGATTATGATATCATCGTCATCGGCGCCGGTCATGCGGGTTGCGAAGCCGCCCTGGCAGGCGCCCGCATGGGCTGCCGGACGGCGGTGCTGACCATCAATGCCGACACCATCGGCGCCATGTCCTGCAATCCCGCCATCGGCGGGCTGGCCAAGGGCCACCTGGTCAAGGAAATAGATGCCTTGGGCGGCGAGATGGCCAAAAATATCGACGCCACCGCCATCCAGTTCCGCAGGCTCAACACCAGCAAAGGCCCGGCGGTGTGGTCCTCCCGCGCCCAGGCCGACCGTCTGCTTTACCGGCTGCGCATGAAGTCGGTGCTGGAAAACCAGCAAAACCTCGATATCCGGCAGGCCTTTGCCGACCGGCTGGTGGTGGAAAACGGCAGGATCACCGGGGTGATCACCTCCCTGGAAGAAACCCTGTCCTGCCGGGCGGTGGTTATTGTCACCGGCACCTTTTTAAACGGGCTGATTCACATCGGCCTGAAATCCTTTCCCGCCGGCCGCCAAGGAGACGCCCCGTCCATTTCCCTGGCCAGCAATCTGCGGGAGCTGGGCTTCCGGATGGGCCGCATGAAAACCGGCACCACCCCCAGGCTTGACGGCACCACCATCAACTACGACGGCCTTGAACCGCAGCACAGCGATGACCCGCCCAACTTCTTCTCCTATTCCACCAGCGGCGCGCCCGCATTGCCCCAGCGGCCGTGCCACATCACCTACACCAATGAAAAAACCCACGAGATCATCCGCGGGGGCACCGACCGCTCGCCCATGTACACCGGCATCATCGAAGGGGTGGGAGCCCGCTACTGTCCCTCCATTGAAGACAAGGTCATGCGCTTTCCCGAAAAGATACGCCACCAGATCTTCCTTGAGCCGGAGGGGCTTGATACGGTGGAGGTCTATCCCAACGGCATTCCCACCAGCCTGCCGGTGGATGTGCAGCTGGCCATGCTGCACAGCATCAATGGCCTGGAAAAGGTCAAGCTGATCCGGCCCGGCTATGCCATCGAGTATGACTATGTCGATCCGCTGGAACTGCACCCTTCCCTGGAAACAAAGCGCATCGGCGGGCTGTTTCTGGCCGGCCAGATCAACGGCACCTCGGGCTATGAGGAGGCCGCGGCCCAGGGGCTGATAGCCGGCATCAACGCGGTCCAATACTGCCGGGCCGCGGAGCCGCTGATCCTTAATCGCTCCCAGGCTTACACCGGCGTGCTCATTGATGATCTCGTCACCCGCGGCACCAAGGAGCCATACCGACTTTTTACCTCCAGAGCCGAATACCGGCTGCTGCTGCGGGAAGACAACGCAGACCTGCGCCTGCGGGAGATCGGCCGCCGGCTCGGCCTGGTGGACGATGCCACCTATGCGGCCTTCTGCCGGAAAAGAGACGCCATCGCGGCCGCCTTCACCTGGCTGAACAACACCCAGGTCAAACCCGGTGATGCCATCAACCAGCGGCTTACGGCCGTAGGCCTGGCCCCCTTGAAACAGATGGTTTCCATGGCCTCGCTGCTGCGCCGGCCGGAGCTGACCCTGGCCGATCTCGGGCCGCTTACCGGCATGGAAATCCTGGTGGAGCCGCAAATTGCGCTTGAAGTCCAGCTGCAGGTCAAATATGAAGGATATATCAGGCGCCAGCAGGAACAGGTAGAACGGTTCAAAAAGCTGGAGAATATCAACCTGCCGGAAGAGATGGATTACACCGGCCTGCCCGGTCTTTCCCATGAGGTGGTGGAAAAACTGGGCAGAATCCAGCCACGCTCGCTGGGTCAGGCATCCCGTATTTCCGGGATCACTCCTGCCGCTATTTCCGTGCTGCAGGTCCACCTGAAAAAAGAGGGATTACTGTAAATGAAACAAATTCTCGTCGTTGAAGACAACCCCCCCATGGGGACCATGATCAAAAAAAGGCTGGAAAAAACTGGAAAATTTGCCGTCACCTGGGTGACAAGCAGGGGGGAAACAGAGGAACTACTCGCAGCTGCGGCAAACGACACTTTTTTCGCCGCCCTGCTCGATTTCAATCTACCGGACGCCACCCAAGGGGAGATCATTGCGCTGGTGGTGGCAAAAAATATCCCGGTGATTATTTTTACCGCCTATGTCAGTGAAGAGGTGCGGCAAACAGTCTGGTTACACAATGTTGTTGATTATGTCCTGAAGGAAGATGTACTGAGCATGGAGTATATTCTGTCCCTGCTGGACCGTCTGGAAAAAAATGTAGGAACCCAGGTTCTGGTGACTGACAGGGATGCGGAAAAGATGGAAAGAATAGCAAGCCTGCTCCGGGTGCACCGCTACGATGTGCTCACCGCCGATTCCGGCCGGGAAACCCTGAAAATCCTGTCAACCAACCCTAAAGTCCGGCTGGTGATAGCGGCCTCTGAAGTCGACGACATGGACGGGCTCACCCTGATCCAGAAAATCCGCCGCAACTACGGGAAAGAAGACCTGGCCATCATGGGCATGGTGTACGCCGGCGAACATATCAAGGCCGCCCGTTTTCTCAAATATGGGGCGAACCACTGCATCGTCCGGCAGACGTTTCTGCCGGAGGAATTCTACTGCATGGTAAGGCTGCTTATTGAAAACATTGAACATATCCAGCAGCTCCGCTCAACATCCCTGATGGATTTCCTCACCGGCCTCCATAACCGGAGATATTTTTTCATCACCGGGGAAAAGCTGTTCGCCAATGCCAAGCGGCAGGCCCTTACCCTGGTCTGCGCCATGCTGGATATTGACTTCTTCAAAAAGGTAAACGATCAATTCGGCCATGAAGCAGGGGACCGGGTATTGCAGCATGTGGCCAACATCCTGCGCAACCGCCTGCGCAAAACAGACATTGTCGCCCGCATCGGCGGGGAAGAGTTCTGTATTCTGGCGGTCAACATGGATACGGCGTCAGTGCACAGAATTTTTGAAGAACTGCGCTGCAAGATCGAGCAGTCGGTGGTGGTGCTTGATGACGGCCTGGGCGAGGTAAGCATTACGGTCAGCATCGGCATCGCCACGCAGCTGGGAGACAGTCTGGACCATATGCTCAAAAAGGCCGACTTTCATCTTTATGAGGCAAAAGAAGGCGGCAGAAACCAGATTGTTTCCGACCTTTGATTTCGACATTTTTGACGAGCGCTGCGGAAAATGTCGAACACCGGGGCGGCTAGCGCCGCGGGCCTGCAGGCTAACAAATCAGAATCGTTCACAAACCGGCAAATAGGGTACAGATGGCGCAAAAGTTGCTGCTATACACTTCATAACAGATGAAGGAGCCAAAAAAACATATGCGTTTCATTCTTCCGCTTTTTCTCATCATGATGCTCATACCTTTGCCGCTGCAGGCTGAATATTTTCTCAGGGGCAGGGTCATTGCCGTTGACCGGGAAAAAGGCGAAATCACCCTCTCCGCGCTCAACTGCGCGGAGTGCCGGCAGCGGGGGCCTGCCGCCGGGGCGGAAAAACCTGAACCGGCCAAGGAGCTTGCAGAGGAAAAGATCTACATCATCGCAGCCGACTTCATTCCTCCCTGCGCCTCAGCCGACTCCATCATTCAGGTCTGGGGAGAATTAAGCAAGGAAGGCGAAAACCGCTTGCAGGCGAGCCGCATAACCGGCCCCGGCTGGCGGCACGGCCAGGACTCAACCGGAGTGCGTTCGCGCATCCGCAAACGCTGCTTTATGAATCCGCCGCCCCCTCCTCCACCTCCCGAGCCCGGTGAGCCATGATGGCCTACACCCCGGAAACAGACGGCGCCGGACAACCTCAGCCGCCGGACCCCGCGCCCCTGGGACCCTCCTGGAAAATCAACCTGCTGGTAATAGGCGGCCTGATTTTTATCGTGCTGGCCTATTCCTTATGGCAAATCGGCCAGCTGCGAAAAAACTTCCAGAATTATGCCAGAGAGCATTCCCGGGTGGTCAGCAGCGTGATCGAACAGAACACCCGCACCGCCCGGCTGGCGGAAAGTGCCCTGCAGCAAACCATCAAAACCTTTCTGGCCAATACCGCCAAATTCATCGACTACCTTGATTCGGTGGAACCGTTTTCCGCCGAGGAGCTGCAGGCCTTTGCCGGAGAGACCGGGCTTTCCGCCATCCGCATTGCCCGTAACGGCAGCGACCACAACATGGTGAGCAGCGGCGCCGCTCTCCTCCCTGCGCTCGCCTGCGATCAAACCCTCCTCGATTATCTTCCGGAAAAAAACCTCTATGTCATGACCTGGCCCCGGCCGGAAAAGGGCTGCATTATGCTGGGCTTTTCCGCCGCCCATATCGAGGAGCTGCATCAGCAGCTGCGCATGCCGGCTCTGCTCAAGGCCCTGGCCGCCCTGCCTGGCATCAAATACGTCAGGATCGATGAGAGCGGGGCGGACAACGCACCACCGGCCGGCACGATGGTCGAACAGCGCATCAGCGCCGGCGACACGGTGCTGCTGGTCGGTTTTGATGCCAGCCAGTACACCATGCGGGTCCGGCAGATCTGGCGCAATGTGCTGATCTTCTCCCTGGTGCTGGTCTGCCTGGGGGTTTTCTTTTCCTGGCTGCTCTACCGCTATCAAAGCGCCTATCTGCAGAAGATAACCGATTTTGAAAGAAAACTGGCCAGGGAACGGGAAGATGCGGCCCTGGGCCGGGCAACGGCCACCATCACCCATGAGATCCGAAATCCGTTAAATGCCATCAGCATGGGCCTGCAGCGCATTGAGCTTGAAGCCGACGAACTGCGGCCGGAACACCGGGAGCTGGCTGCCAGCATGCGCCAGGCGGTAAAGCGCACCAACACCATTGTCGGCGATCTGCTCCGCTACAGCAGGCCCATGGCAGCCAAGCCCAATCCGGTCAATCTCGCGGAACTCATTGACGGCATTCTGCGCCTCTATCAACCGCAATGCGAGGCGAAAAACATTAGCGTCAGCCACAACAGCAACCTTCCCCGTCCTGTCCGGGGTGACGCGGAACTGCTGGGCCAACTCTTTGAAAATATCATCAAAAACGCGGTTGAGGCCCAGCCAGAGGGCGGATATATTTCTGTGAGCAACCTGGCGGAAAACGGCCAGGCGCGGATAACCATTGACAACGCCATGCCCCAGGGCCACAGCCCGGACCTGGTCCAGCTGTTTGAACCCTACTTTACCACCAAAACCCGCGGCACGGGCCTTGGCCTGCCCATCGCCCGCCGCATCGCCCAGGCCCATGACGGCACCCTGCAGATTGCCGCCCCCGGCGAAGGCGTATTCCGGGCGGTAATCACCTTGCCACTTGCCGCCGGAAATGCTAGGTGAACCCATGAAAATCCTTGTGGTTGATGATGAGCAATTGCAGCGTGAGACGCTGAAAGGCTTTCTGGAGAAAAAGGGCTACCAGGTTTACAGCGCTGCCGACGGCGCCGAGGCCCTGGGGATCTTCAGCGCCTATCCGATCCAGCTGGCCTTGCTTGATCATAAAATGCCGGACATGAATGGCGATGAGCTGCTGGCCAAGATGAAGGAGATCAACCCGTTCATGCGCGCCATCATGATCACCGCCTACGGAGCAGTGGAAACCGCGGTGAAGGTGATGCGGCTCGGGGCCGACGACTTTCTGGAAAAACCGGTTGATCTGCTGGAACTGCTGGAAAAGATCGAAAACATCGAACAGCAGGTGGCCACGGAGGAGGATGTTGCCGCCATTGCCGAAACAATCGACAACAATAAAGGACTGCCGTTGCAGGTCATCGGCGACAGCCCGGCCATGCGCAAACTGTTGTCCACCGTGCACCGGGTCTCCCAGACCCCATGGACAGTGCTCATCCGGGGCGAGACCGGCACGGGCAAGGAACTCATTGCCCACCTGATTCACCTGCTCAGCGCCCGCAGCCAGGCCCCGTTTATCGAGGTTAATTGCGCAGCCATCCCGGAGAACCTTTTCGAGTCAGAGCTGTTCGGCCATGAAAAAGGGGCCTTTACCGGCGCCTCCGGCAAAAGGAAGGGGCGTTTTGAACTGGCCCAGGCGGGCAGCCTTTTTCTCGATGAAGTGGGGGAACTGCCGCTCAACCTGCAGGCCAAACTGCTGCGGGCCCTGCAGGAAAAGAAGATCAGCCGGGTGGGGAGCGAGGTGGACATCGAAGTGGACGTGCGGGTGCTGGCCGCTACCAACCGCGACCTCCGGCAGCTGGTGGCGGAGGGCAAGTTCCGGGAAGACCTGTACTACCGGCTCAATGTCCTGGAAATTGACATCCCTCCCCTGAGAAACCGCAAAGAGGATATTCCCCAGCTGGTTGACTTCTTCCTTGAACGTTACAGTCTACGGCCGGTGCGCTTTGATCCGGAAGCTGTGGCAACCCTGGTCAAATATCCCTTTCCCGGCAATGTGCGCGAACTTGAGCACCTCATCCAGCGGACGGTGACCATGGCCCGGGGCCCTGTGGTGCGCATGGCGGATCTGCCGGCGGAAATGCGGTATCATAAGGCGAGCGAACAGGGCAATCTTGCCGACCGGCTGGAGGCAATGGAGCGGGACATGATCCTGGCCGCCCTGGAGAAAAACGACTGGGTGCAGACCAGGGCGGCCGAATCGCTGGGCATCAGCGAAAGGGTCCTGCGCTACAAAATGGGGAAACACGGGATAAAAAAAAATTAAAAAAGATCAACCACCATCCAGCACCTTGCGCACCACCTCGGCAAGTTCCTTGCGCACCACCGGTTTTAAGATGAAGGCATTGATGCCGGCCTCCTTTATTTCTTCCTCGGAAAAACCGGTATTATACCCCGTGCAGAGCAGGATCGGCAGATCAGGCCGGATTTTCCTGATCGCCTTGGCAAGATCAATGCCCGTCATGTGCGGCATGGTAAAATCGGTGATCACCAGATCAACCTCCCCGGCATGCTCCTTGAAATAGGCCAAGGCCTCTCTACTGTCGGTTTTGCCGGCCACCCGGTAGCCGAGCATCTCAAGCATCTGCTGGGCGATATCCACGATAAATTCCTCGTCGTCGACAAAGACAATATGCTCTTTGCCCCCGGGAATTATCTCATCTTCCTCTTCTTTTTTGATATTTTCCCTGGTATGAATCGGTAGATAAACACTAAATGAGCTGCCCTTGCCCGGCTCGCTATGAACCACAATGGTGCCGCCCAGACTGCGGACGATGCCATGCACCACGGAAAGGCCCATGCCGGTGCCTTCGCCCTCTCCCTTGGTGGTAAAAAAGGGATCGAAAATTCTTTCCTTGATGTCATGACTCATGCCATGGCCGGTATCGCTGATGGTCAGACGCAGAAACTGACCAGGTTTGATTTCAGGGTGCACCCGGGCAAAATCATGGTCCAGATCCACGCTGAGGAGGGAGATATCAAGAATGCCGCCGCTCTTGCGCATGGCATGCCCGGCATTGGTGCAGAGGTTCATGATAATCTGATGGATGCTGGTCGGGTCGGCCAGCACCGCCTCATTGGCCTGCAGATTGGTGCGGATCTCAATGGTTGACGGCAATGAGGCCTCCAGCAGCTTGATGGTCTCCTTGACGATGATTTTAGGCTGTATCGGCTGCGGCCTGATATCCGTCTGGCGGCTGAAGGTTAGAATCTGTTTGACCAGGTCCCGGGCCCGGCCCGCCGCCTCGAGTATTTTTACCAGACAGCGATGGGCGCCGGGCGTTGCCGCTGTTTCAAGTTTGGCTATCTCGGCAAAACCGAAAATGGCTGACAGAATATTATTGAAATCATGGGCAATACCCCCGGCCAGGGTGCCAATGGCCTCCATTTTCTGGCTCTGCCGGAACATCGCTTCAACCTTGATCTGCTCGGTCACATCACGTTTGACAAATACATAACCCATCCGGCTGCCGGCAGGATCGAAAATCGGCGATACCGTGGCGTCCGCCTCGACCAGGCTGCTGTCCTTCCTTTTGGTGCTTATCCGGCCCCGCCACACCTCTCCGGCCCGGAGAGCAGCCCACATTTCCCTGGCGGCATGGTCATCCTTCTTACTTTCTAAAAAAGAGACGGCCTTGCCCACGGCCTCTGCCCGGGAGTAGCCGGAAATCTGTTCAAAAGCCGGATTGGCGTATTCAATTATCCCCTCGCTGTCGGTAATAATGATCTCCTCAGCCGCCTGTTCGATGGCCGAGGCCTGCCGGGCCAGCTGCCTTTCCACCTGCTTGCGCCCGGTAATATCCCTGATGATGGCCTGGAGATAGGCATTATCGGCAAATTCAATAACATTGAGACTCACCTCCACCTCAAAAGTGGAGCCATCGAGCCGCTGGTACGTCCATTCAAAAAATTGCGGTTTGCCGGCCAGGGCCAGCTTGTTCTTTTCCAGGATCTTTTCCCGGGAATCACTGCCATCCGGCTGCACGGCCGGAGAAAACCTGTCAGTCTCCTGACCGATCAGCTCTTCCCGCCTGCAGGCAAACACTTGCAGGGCCTGCCGGTTGCAGTCAACGCAGATATTATTCTGGGCAATGATGATGGCATCACTGGCCGAGTCAAACAGCAAGCGGTAACGCCTTTCGTTCTCTTTCAGCTCGCTCATGACACGATTTCGTTCCGCCACCATGCCGTTGGCCGATGCCGCCAATTGCTGGAACTCAACAAAGTCCAGTGAGGTGCTGTCAATCTGCTGCGACTCGGAAGCTGCCTTGTGGAAAAAAGAGCTGAGGGCGGCAAAATTGTTCTTGGTTTTGTTGCTAATGCGGCGGGCGATCACAAAAGAGATGAGAAGCAAACCGCCAAGCAGCATGAGGGTGACGACGATATTTTCCCACAGACGGGCAACCATCGCCACCCGCTCCTCCTCCAGGGTCTTTTCAATGTCATCAAGATATTCCCCGGCCCCCACATACCACTGCCAGTCATCAATGCTCAAGACATAGCTGGTTTTCAGTGCCCGCCTTTGCCCCGCGATATCAGGCATCACATAATAAATATAGCCGCCGCCGGCCTTGGCAAGATCAATCATTTCCCGGGCAATCCTGGTTATATCCGGGTCACTTGCGGCGAGCAGATTCTGCCCTTTGCCGAAGCCTGCCAGGCCCAGACCATCCCACTGGCCGGCGAAAATGTAACCTTCCCGGCCGAAGCTCATCTCATTGATACGGTCAAGCACCTCATTCTTGATCTCAGCCTCCATGTCGTCAAGATAGACACCGGTGCCGATCAGCCAGTTGAATGGCGCAAAATATTTAATGAAGGAAACCTTGCGGAAATTGTCCCCCTGGGCCTGCGGCTTGGTCCAGTGGTAAGCATAAAAGCCTTCACCCTGCTCCTGCACCAGGGCAATCATGTCGCGAAAGAGATAGTTCCCCTGCGTATCCTGCAGATCCAGAACATTCTTGCCTTCAAGTGCCTGGTTGTCGGGGAAAAGCTGATCAACGCCATCAAGAGATACGGCAAAATAATAGTCATTGCCATCACGATAACGGAGGGCGCGCAATGCCTCCCGCACCATGGACTGCATTTCCTCACTGCTTTTGTTGTCCTTATAGGTGCTATGGATATGAGAAGCCAGGGCATGGGCCTCATTAACCCTTGCCTTGATGTCCGCCCGCAGAATCTCCTCGGTCTGCGAGCTCCTGATGCGGATGCAGTCAACGACATTCTCGACCTGTTTTTTCAAATCCGCCTTACGGGATTTGAGCTGCACCGCCCGCATCGCCTCAGCCTGCCTGTTGAAATTCGCATACTCCTGAAAAATCCACAAAGAACCGAGCAAGCCGATGGCCAGGGCCACCAGCATGCTCATATTGAGGAGAAGGGTGCGGGAAAAACTCTTGGAAAGAGATAGCATAATAACCGGCTGCTGACTAGGCTCCTGGCTTGACATGCATGGTTAAGGAAGAAGAGACATCATCATTTTTTATATAACGGGGAAAACCTCCGTGTCAATGGTGATCATTGCTCATTCTTGCAGTGATTTTGAAAAGTTATGCCATGCTAACCGCCAGCAGGGCCGCGCCCAGGGCATTCCCCACCTCATAGTACTCAGGGAAAAAGACCTCGGTCCCCAGTTTTTCAGCAACCCTGGGCAGCAGATGGCGGGCCGCGGCGCCAATACCAACTATCGGCACCTTGGCCGAAAAACGTAAGTCGAATAAAGAACTCTGGCGATAATGAGGGAAAAAGCCGGTCATGGTTTTGCCTGTTTCAATTTTCAGGATATGGTCAAGTATGGCATCCTCAATTCTCTGCTCAACCCCGGCAAGCACCTGCCGGCAGAATTCTTCCACGCCTATGCCGAGGACGGCGGCCAGACGCTCCGCCCCTTGCACCGCACTCTCCCGGTCGCCCAGCGCAAGATGGCCGAGAACATGCAGGGCATCGGTAGGGGTAAAGCCGGTTTCCACGATCAGCTGCAGCTGGCTTAACTCCTTGAGATGGCTCACCAGGGTGATTTCAGCCATGTCAAAATGATCCTTCAGCACCTGCGGCGTGGCCGGTCCATGCTTGACGAGATACGCCAGCACCTTGTCCTGTTCCGCCTCCTCGGGGGCGATATCAGGCCCGGCCATGACGCATCTGTCCAGCAGGCCCTTGCCGATCCACAACGACGGGGCCGGCGTTTGCCCGGACATGGCCAGGGGCAATACCCTTACCGGGCCGACACTGAGCTTACCCCGCTCGCTGACCGAGGCATGACTGTCGCCTCCGGCGCCCACTGTCGACATCTGGACGGCATCGACCTGGGTCAGCCATTCGCCGATGAGGCTGCCCTGCTCATCAATGACCGGGCGGCCGCCTCTGATCAGGGTGATGTCGGTGGTGGTGCCGCCGACATCGACAATCAGCGCATCCGGGGCGGGGGAGAATGACAGGCCGTACCAGGCCGTGGCGGCAGGGCCGCTGGCCACCGTGGAAGCCGCCTGCTTATGAGTGTTGCTGATTTCCATCGGCCGCGCATCACCGCGGATGATATAGACCTTGCCGGCAATGCCCAGCGCGGTCAGGGAGTCCTGCATGCCGGTCAGAAAATCCTGCATGATCGGCATGAGCCGGGCGTTGAGGACGGACGTTGCCGCCCTCTCCCTGATCCCAGGCCGGTCGCTGACCTCATGGGAGCAGAAGACCGGCTTGGGATCAATCAGGCTGATGGCCTTTTCCATGATCTTCTCATGGTTCGGATTGACGATGCTCATGGCGGCGCAGACCGCATAGGCGTCCACGTGGTCCTTGAAGCGCTGCACGGCATCCACCAGTCCTTCCATGTCAAGGGGTTCTTGCTCTTCGCCCAGGTGATTATGCCCGCCCCGCAGAAAGGTCGCCGACACCACCGGCAAATTAAAATGCTTGGCCGGCCCGGCCACCAGCAATCCCACCTCCGCGCCCTTGCCCTCAACCACCGCATTGGTGGCCAGGGTGGTGGAGACAGCGACCAGTTCCACCTCCGCCGGCCGCACCTCGGCCCGGGAAAACAGCTGCTGCAGACATTTAGATATCCCCAGGCTGAGATTATGGTGCGTGGTGGGATACTTGGCGACGAATATCACCTTGTTTTCCGGGCGCAGGAGCAACACCGCGTCGGTATAGGTTCCACCGGTATCAATGCCGATAATGTATGATTTGTTATCCGTTTTCATTTTTTTTCTTTATATAATAGTTGTATTGAGTTAATGCCCTTGCCCGCAAACAGGGCAATTACCGAAAAAACAAAACCTTGCGGCACCTTCCTGACAGCTTGACCCCTGCCCGGGAAAATACTATGATGGGTTAATTTTTTTCGCAGGTTATAAGAAAGAGAAGCCAATGGCAAATCCTTTAGACATTAAAGAAGAACTTTTTCGTCAACTTCGTGACTTTATCGACAGAATGCCCAGTCTGTCAACCACGGTAACGAAGGTGATGGAGGTCTGCAACCAGCCAAACACCTCTCCCAACGACCTTAACCGCGTCATTGCCCTCGACCCTGTTCTCACCGGCCATGTCTTAAAGCTTATCAACTCCGCCTACTACTCCCTGCCCAATCAGGTCACCTCGCTGACCCGCGCCATCATCATGCTGGGACTGAACACGGTAAAGAACCTGGCATTGAGCACCGCCGTCCTCGGCACCCTGGGCAAGGAGAAATCCCAGTGTTTCTCAATGGATACATTCTGGACCCACTCAATCTGCGTCGGGGTTGCGGCCAAGGCCCTGGCCGCGGAAAAAAACGTGCCCCTGACCCTGCGCGAGGAATACTTTGTCACCGGGCTGCTGCACGATCTCGGCAAGATCCCGCTGTCAAACTGTTTTCCGGAACAGTATCAGCAGGCCCTTGATCTGGCCGACCTGCAGCGCTGCAGCCTGGTGCGGGCCGAAAAAATGATTTTTGGTTTTGATCACCGGTTGACCGGTAAAATGATCGGAGAGAAATGGCAGCTCAACCCCTCGATGATCGCCTGCCTCACCCACCACCATAACCCGGAGACCGTCACCGAAGACAAACGGGGGCTGGTATCCACCATAGCCCTGGCCAACCTGTTCGCCAATACCTTTGCCATCGGCTCGGCCGGAGATATCCACCAGGAGGTGCCGGTGGTGGAACAGATCATCGCCACTGCCGGCATGCCATGGCCCAGGGTTGCCGCTCTGCATGATACTGTGCAGGAAGAAATTGCAAAGGCCCAGGTTTTTCTGCAGATTACCAAGGAGTGACAGATGAAAATAAAATTCTGGGGCGTGCGCGGCTCCATTCCCTGCCCCGGACCGCTTACCATGAAGTATGGAGGCAATACCCCCTGCCTGGAGGTCCGTTTTCCCGATATTGACCGGCTAATCATCATCGATGCCGGCTCCGGCATCCGCGAGCTCGGCAATTTCATGATGAAACACGACCTGCCCAAAGGTCCTATTCAAACCGAAATCTTTCTCTCCCACACCCACTGGGACCACATCATGGGCTTTCCTTTTTTCACGCCCATCTATATTCCCGGCAGCAGGCTGAAGGTCTACGGACCTGTCTCCTACGAACAGGACACCCTGGAAAAAATTGTCGGCGGCCAGCTCACATACCGGTATTTCCCGGTGCGGGGGGAAGAACTCGGCGCCTCGATCACCTACATCGACCTCAAGGAAGGGGAATTCGACCTGGGCGACGGCATTAGGCTCACCACCAAATACCTGAATCATCCCATCCTCTGCCTGGGATACCGTTTCGAATACCGGGGGAAAATCCTGTGCACTGCCTACGACACCGAACCCTTCCGCAACCTTTTTGTCACCGATCCTGCCCACCCCTCCTATGACGAGACCATGGCCAGCGAGGGGCAGCTGGTGGCCCAGGAACAGAACGAGGTGCTGGAGAAATTCGTGGCCGGCGCCGACCTGCTCATCTACGACTGTCAGTACACCAAGGCCGAATACGAGTCGGGCAAGGCCGGCTGGGGGCATTCCTATTTTGAATATGTCTGCCCCATGGCCATCCGCAACAAGGTCAAATCCCTGGCCCTTTTTCACCATGAACCCATGCGCACCGACAAGCAGATAGATGAACTGACCAATATCCATTGCCGGAGCGCGCAACAGGGGGACACGGAAATCTTCTTTGCCAGGGAGGGCATGGAAATTACCCTCTGAGACGCTGCCATGAAAAATCCGGCCCCATCAACCGACCTCCACTGACTGTCACCAGCCGGCATGTCCGCGGAAACGCTGCAAACCATCCAGGGCACCCTGGAGCGCATCACCTTTCACAACGAGGAAAACGGCTTTACCGTGGCCCGCTTGCAACAGCAAGACAAGGGCGGCGAGCTGACCACCATTGTCGGCTATCTCGCCGGCGTGCCGGTGGGCTCTACCCTGTCTCTAGCCGGCTGGTGGGTTAAGGACCCGCGGCACGGCTGGCAGTTCCAGGTCAAACAATATGCCCTGGAGCGGCCCAATACCCTCAACGGCATCGAACGCTACCTCGGCTCAGGCCTGATCAGGGGGATTGGCCCCCGGTTTGCGGCCAGGATCGTCAAACACTTCGGCCTGACCACCCTGGCTATTCTGGAAAAGGAGCCTGACCGGCTGGCTGAAGTGGCTGGGCTGGGGAGCAAAAGAATTGCCCAGATCAGGGAGGCATGGCAGGAACAGAAAAATATCCACCAGATCATGATCTTTCTCCAGGGCCAGGGTATTTCAGCAACCTTTGCCGTCAAGATCTTTAAAACTTACGGGGCCGAGGCCCTGCAGATTGTCCGGACAAACCCTTACCGGCTGGCTGAGGATATCTGGGGCATCGGCTTTAAGAGCGCCGACCGCATCGCCCTGGCCATGGGCATTGCCCAGCAGGACCCCAGGAGGGCCAGGGCCGGGCTGCTCTTTGCCCTGAATGAGGCGGCGGGCGACGGCCACTGTTATGTTGACCAGCAGCACCTCATCAGCCTATGCCACAAACTGCTTGATCCGGGGGAGGAACTCCCCGCTCTCCAGCCCATGATCGCCGCTGAAATTCCGGCCCTGATTGCTGACGGCAAAATCATGCGCGATGAAGAGCGCATTTACCTGGCCCCGCTTTTTTATGCGGAAAAAGGGGTGACTGCAAATCTCACGGCCCTTGCCGCATCCTCACCTCAACTCCCCGCCATGCAGCTTGACCGGGCCCTGGCCCGGGCTGCGCGGCAAATGGGCGTCACTTTTGCCCCGGAACAGGAGGAAGCACTGAAAACCGCGGTGCGCAACAGGGTGGCCATCATCACCGGCGGCCCGGGAACCGGCAAAAGCACCATCCTCAAAGGCCTGCTGCTCATCCTGGCGGCCAAAGGCGTGGCCATTGAGCTGGCCGCCCCCACCGGCCGCGCGGCAAAAAGGTTGGCCGAGGCCTGCGGCCGGGAAGCCCGCACCATTCACCGCCTGCTGGAATACGACCCGTCCATCCGCGGCTTTAAAAGAAACAGCGAGCATCCCCTCAGGGCGGATCTCATCATCGTGGACGAGTCCTCCATGCTCGACATCGTGCTGGCCAACTCCCTGTTCAAGGCCGTGGCCCATGGCGCGTCCCTGCTGCTGGTGGGAGACGTGGACCAGCTCCCCTCGGTGGGGCCGGGCAACGTCCTGCGGGACTGCATTGACTCAGGGGTCTTTCCGGTGGCGCGGCTGACCAGGATCTTCCGCCAGGGTGAGGGATCATTGATCAGCTTGAACGCTGCGCGCATCAACCGGGGGGAATTTCTCGAGCTGCTGCCCGACTATCAGGGGCACAAGGACTTTTATTTTATCAGGCGTGATGAACCGGAAGAGATTGAACAGGAAATACGCAGTCTCTGCGGCGGCCGTCTGCAAAAAAAATTCGGCTTCGATGCCCTGCGGGACATCCAGGTGCTCACCCCCATGCGCAAGGGCATCATCGGCAGCGACAACCTCAACCGCACCCTGCAGCAGACCGTAAACCCCCAGGCGGCCGAGCAGGCAGCCGGCGGCTTACGGCAATTTCTCATCAATGACAAGGTAATGCAGATCAGAAACAATTACGACAAAGAGGTCTTTAACGGCGATATCGGCTTTGTCACGGCAAAAAATGAGGAAGAGCAGACGATCACCATTGATTTTGAAGGCAAGGAGGTGGTATACGAAGCGGCGGATTTCGGCGAAATCGTGCTGGCCTATGCCATCACCGTGCACAAGTCCCAGGGCTCGGAGTTCAAATGCATCATCCTGCCGATCCATACCTGCCATTACCCCCTGCTGCAGAAAAATCTCCTCTACACCGCCGTCACCAGGGGCAAGAAGCTGGTGATCCTGGTCGGCAGCTTCAAGGCGGTCGGCATGGCCATCAGCAATAACAGGGTCGAGCGGCGCAACAGCCGCCTGGCGGAAAGATTACGGGGCTGACAGGCACAAGCACCGTGCCAACCCTTTCCCTTGCCCCTTTTGCCTCCTGCCTTTTGCCGTATTGCTTACAGCGCACAGCCATGGTCATTACCGATGAATTTGCATTCCCCCGGCCACCAAAGGATTGACTCCGGTGAATCGCCCCTCACAATCAGGGAGATCGAAGGGCGGAAACCGGTTTCGCCCTTCACCCGTGTCACCGGAGAAAATGGCACAAGGGAGAAAACAGGCCCTATCATGACAGCACCAGCGGATTCATCTGCGCAAGAGTCAAGGAGGGACAATCCCTATATAAGGATCAGCCGCATGGGCTGAAAAATCTCCAGCGGCAGGCTGAGATTCTGATCGATCTTCAGGTGTAAGGGAGGAAGGCCAAACATTTTTTTTCATTGAAAATTGAAAACAAATGTGATAACCATCGCACTTATAATATGAATGGTCATTCATCTTCTAGGTATCTTTACTGAAACACGGTATCCGATGGGAAAAAAATTTCAAAAATTGCTGCAGGAAAATAAAGTTGAAATCCTGGAGAAATGGGAAGACAGCATTTTAGGCAGCTTCGCTCCGGATGCATTTCATATCTTTAAAAAGCAGAAGGACCCTTTCGCCAACCCCATTGGGCATAAAGTCAGAACCGGGCTCGAGGAGCTGTATGACGTCCTTTGCGAAGCAAGCAACACAGAGGTTATCACCCCGGATCTTGAGCAGCTCATCAAAATGAGAGCGGTTCAACAAGTTTCAGCTGCGGATGCGGTTTCCTTTATTTTCAAGCTGAAAGAGCTAGTGCGCAAGGAACTCCTGAAAAAAGGAATGACTGAGTTATATAACGAGTGGCTGGCATTTGACGCCAGGATTGATGCCGCAGCGCTTGTCATATTTGACATGTTCATGGCCAGCAAGGAACAGCTTTACAAGGTGAGATTAAGTGAATTCCAGCATGGAAGGCATATTCTTACCGATGGATCCATCTGTCCCTCTGCTCTTGAGCGCCGGAACAGCCAGACAGCCGCCGCGGCGGCAGAAACCGGAAATGCCCCTGAGGGGGAAAAAGGGCCGGTTGATGATGCCTGTGGCGCAAAACCGCAGGCAGTACAGTTTTAGAGGCCCCCGCAAGCTGCGGCCCAACCGGGCATGCGCTTCGGGAACTTTATACACACTTAAAGTGAGGCGAGGTAACGGTAAATGAGAATCCTGTATCCCTTCATTGCAGTCTTAGCACTGATCGTGGTTGCCTTCTTGGGAGGGAAGGTAACAGGTCTGCAGTACCTGTTGGGGGTGGTGCTACCCTACCTGGCATTCGGTGTGTTTATCGTGGGGTTTGTCAATCGTGTGATCTATTGGGCAAAATCTCCGGTACCATTCCGAATTCCAACCACATGCGGGCAGGAAAAATCACTGCCCTGGATCAAGCAGGACAGGCTTGACTGTCCATCCAACAAGCTGGAAGTCGCGGGACGAATGATCCTGGAAATATTTCTTTTCCGGTCACTCTTCAAAAACACCAAGGCGGAAATTCATGACGGGCCGAAATTGGTCTATGGGTCCAGCAAATTTCTCTGGCTCTTTGCCCTGCTGTTTCACTACTCATTTCTGGTTATAGTACTTCGCCACCTGCGGCTTTTCACCGATCCCATCCCCTTTTTCGTTCCGCTGGTTGAATTCGCGGATGGCATGCTGCAGATCGGTGCGCCACGCCTGTACCTGACCGACAGCATCTTTCTGGGGGCTATTGCATTCCTTTTCCTGCGACGGGTAATGCTGCGCTGCATTCGCTACATTTCATTGCCGGCTGACTACTTTCCGCTCATTCTGATCTTTGCCATCGGCGTCACCGGGCTGCTCATGCGGTACGTATACCGGGTCGATATCGCGGCGGTAAAACAGATCACGGCTGGAATCGCGGCCTTTTCACCTGTACTGCCGGCTGGAATTCATTCCATTTTCTTCGTCCATGTCACTCTTGTGTGTGCGTTGCTGATCTACTTCCCATTCAGCAAACTGATGCATATGGGCGGTGTTTTCCTCAGTCCAACACGTAACATGTCAAACAACAGTCGTGCGGTTAGACATATCAACCCATGGAACGATCCGGCAATCAAGCCCCATTCATACGCGGCTTATGAAGATGACTTCAGGGAATTCATGAAAAATGCCGACATCCCAGTTGAAAAGGAATAAATAAAATGGCGATTCCAAAAGCAGCTCAATTAGGTGTAAGTGTAGTAAGGGAGCCATCCCTAATGACCGGGGCCATCCCCAAAAAGGAGTGGATGGATGTACCGGCGGTCTTCAGGGAGGGCAACTTCTGTTATCCTGCTAAAAAATCCATGGTTGAATACCACAAGTTTCCCAATCCCCGGGAGTGGAGTCCCGATCAGGAGGACTGGAAACTGCCGGATGGCTGGGAGGATATCATTTTAAACGGCTTGAAGGAGCGACTGGACAAATTCCGCTCCTTGAAAGTCTACATGGACATCTGTGTCAGATGTGGCGCCTGCGCTGACAAGTGCCATTTTTTCCTGGGCACGGGCGATCCGAAGAACATGCCCGTTCTCCGGGCGGAACTGCTCAGATCAGTTTACCGGAACGATTTCACCACCGCCGGCAAGCTGCTGGGCAAGCTGGCGGGCGGGCGACCCATGACCATCGGCGTTCTCAAAGAATGGTTCATGTACGCCTATCAGTGCACGGAATGCCGGCGCTGCTCCGTCTTCTGCCCCTACGGCATTGACACAGCGGAAATAACCATGATGCTGCGCGAACTGCTTCATCTGGTCGGCGTGGGCACCAACTGGATCCTCGAACCTGCGGCAAACTCCAACCGCACCGGTAACCACATGGGACTGCAGCCCCATACCCTGAAGGACAATGTCAGTTATCTCTGCGATGACATCGAGACGATCACCGGCATCCGGGTCAACCCGACCTTCAACCGCAAAGGGGCTGAGATACTTTTCATCACCCCGTCCGCGGACGTATTTGCCGAGCCCGGCATTTACACAGCCATGGGCTATCTGCTGCTTTTCCATCATATCGGCCTTGATTACACCTTCAGCACCTACGCATCGGAAGGTGGCAATTTCGGTCTCTTCACCTCAAACGAACTGATGAAGAAACTGAACGCCAAGATGTACGCCGAAGCAAAAAGACTGGGGGTAAAATGGATACTGGGCGGTGAGTGCGGACATATGTGGCGCGTCCTTCATCAGTACATGGACACCATGAACGGTCCGGCCGATTTCCTTGAGGTTCCCAAATCACCGATCACCGGTACCGTCTTTGAAAATGCCGCCTCGACCAAGATGATCCATATCAGCGAATTCACCGCGGATCTGATCCGCAACAACAAGCTGAAAATTGACCCGATGCGTAATGCGCATCGTATCCCCACCTGGCATGATTCCTGTAATACTTCCCGCGCCATGGGCCTGCTTGAGGAACCGCGCTACGTTCTCGATCACGTTGTGCCAAAATGGTACGAAATGCCGGAAAACACCATCCGTGAAAAAACCTTCTGCTGCGGCAGCGGCACCGGCCTGAACACCGGTGAAATCATGGAGCTCAGGATGCGTTCCGGGTTGCCGAGGGCCAATGCGGTCAAGCATGTTGAGGATAAATTCGGGGTGAACACGCTGGCCTGTGTCTGCGCCATTGACCGTGCCACCCTGACTGCTTTGATGGATTACTGGAACCCGAATGTTAAAGTATGCGGACTTTCGGAGCTGGTGGGCAACTCGCTCATAATGGACGGCGAAAAAGAGAGGGAAACGGGACTCCGCTTTGAGCCTCTTGAAGGAATGGAGGGATAATTCTATGTATGACGGTGGAAAAATTATTCCCGGCCTGATTATTTTCGTTGGCCTCATGTTGTTTGCCATCTTTAACAACGCCGGGAAAAAGATAGAGGCACCCAAGGTTGAAAAACCGGTCGGGTACAAGGAATGTGTGAAACCTGTTCAATATATGAAAGAATCACACATGGAACTCCTGAACCAATGGCGTGATGAAGTCATTCGTGAAGGGAAAAGAGAAAAAGTAGAAGCCGGCGGCGTACTGTACGAAAAAAGCCTGCAGAATGGCTGTATGCACTGCCACACCAGCAAGAAGAAATTCTGTGATGTATGTCACACGTTTGCTTCTGTATATCCTTACTGTTGGGACTGCCATGTCGCACCCCAGGAAGATGTGGCATTGAAGGAGGCGAGATAATGGATAGTTCAAGAAGAAAATTCCTCAAGATTGCCGGCATCACGGCTGTTGCCGGAATAGGAGCGCCTTCTGCCCTGCATATGCTGATGAAACAGGAGGTTCATGCATCATCGGCAGGTGGCGGTCATGGCGCGCAAACCGATGCCCACGGTGCTGCGGCAGGCCACGGGGCAGCGCCAACCGGCAAACGGTACGGCTTGGTTATTGATACGGTAAAATTCCATGAAAATCCCGGGTTGGCGGAAAAATGTATTGAAGCCTGCCACTCATATTTCAATGTGCCGGATTTCGGTAACAAGAAGGATGAGATCAAATGGATTTGGCAGGAACCTTTCACCAACGCCTTTCCCGGTGATGAAAGCCACTATAAAAAAGATGACAGGACCCACGGGATGAAATTTCTCGTGACCTGTAATCATTGCGATAATCCGCCGTGTGTCCGGGCCTGTCCGACCAAGGCCACTTTCAAGAATGCCGACGGTATCATCATGATGGACTTTCATCGCTGTATCGGCTGCCGTTTCTGTATGGCCGCCTGTCCATACGGCTCCAGGAGCTTCAACTGGCGTGATCCGCGCGGTTCCAAAGACGGCGTGCCGTTCATCAAGAAGATCAACCCGGAATTCCCCACCAGAATGCGCGGTGTTGTGGAAAAATGCAGCTTCTGTGATTTGCGGGTAAAAAATGGCCTACAACCACTTTGCGTGGAAGCCACCGGTGACACAAAGGCTATGGTATTTGGTGACCTGAACGATCCGAATTCCGAGATTTCCCAGGTATTGAAGGCAAGGTTCACCATTCAACGTAAACCCTCTTTGGGCACCATGCCCTCAGTATTTTATATAATCTAAGGTGATCAACTATGTTAGAAAAATCGCTCAAAGGTAACTTAGGATACTG
>JBFMAY010000013.1:0-39493 GCA_040755455.1 Thermodesulfobacteriota bacterium
AGACAAAAAGGCTCCTGTAGACATGGCCGGAGACTTTGGTTCGCAATTCCTTCATATTGGAAAACCGTGAACCTTTCACCTGATCAACATAGGGACGGCCAAGTGATGGACCCATTTGGGCTAATACCTGAAGATCCGTAGCGATGGCTATTTTCTCCTTTTCAAGAAGGTGATCAAACCAGGCTTCATACGCATCAGTGAAAATAATGGTCCATTCCATGAATAAAATATAACATATATACGATATTCAGGCAAGCCAGGAAACTACATCAAAGAAAAATCGGCTTCCTGACAAGATAAAAAACTTCTTTTCAAACAATTCAGCGCACCCCGGAAAAATGGGACAATCGCATTCCGGGAAAATTCGGACATGTCATGCGTGAAGACTGCCAAGGGCAAGGTCTCAATGGAATTCGTTTTACATGAGTTAAGCTACCATTCGAAGTCAAGCTGTCTCCTTAAGTGTTTGACCGCTAAGATAAATCACCCAGTCTGGCGTCGGCCGGCGATGATGACAGCCGCATAGGTGCAGCTTTGGAGTAAAAAAGTCAAACGGCGGCTTGCCTCCTCCCTCTTGTGACCTTTGGTGGCTTGGGTCAGGCCTAAGGCGGTCCAATTACTTTGCCCCATATGCCCTTTCCCCTGGCGCGGGCAATTTTTTCCAGTGTCTGGTATTCGAATGGGGCATCCGGCAGGGCAACGGCCCAGCCCTGCTGCAGCATCCAGGCGCTCAGATCCTCACCGTGCACCTTGCACAAGGCGACAATGCCGCCATCCTCCCTGTCCCACATTTTTTCGCAATCGACGAAAAAGGAACCGATCTTGAAATCAAGGGCCAGGATTGCCCTGGGGCCGCAGACAACGGGACTCTCGTAAGTGCGGCAGGTGCGGTCCGTTGGCGGAATGTGGATGCCGTATAACCAGATTTTGTTGCGGTTCACCTCCAGGGAGCCATCTTCCAGCACATAAGCGTAACTGGAAAGATCCTTTGCCTGCAGCGGCGGCAGCAGGCAGGCCAGAAAAATTATCAGCAATCCTGCGGTGCGGGAAAAAGTTTGCATTGGTTTTGCCCCCTTTGTCCGTCTCGGACTTGTGGTGCATGAAAATTAATGTAACCCGATTGATTAAAGATAAGGAGTTGCAGCCGCTGGATCAATATGCAATGCAAAGTTTCCCCGGTGCCGGCAGCAACAAGGCTATGACTATGCCCTGGGTAACGAACGGGTCGGGCAAAACGGGAGGAAAGAGCCCCGAAAGGGGCCGGGTCGCTGCTCTCCGGTTATAGCATTACAGCACAAGCAGGTTGAGCAGCCCGATCAGGAAACCGAGCAGCCCGCCGAAGAGATTGATGTATTTGAACTGCTCCTGCATGATGCCCATGAGCAGTTTCTCCAGCCGCAGCAGATCCAGGGAATCGACCTTTTTGGTGACGATTTTTCTGATATTCAGGGAATTGACCAGACCGGGCACCTCCTTGATCATCAGCTCATTCACCTGCTGCATGATATATTCGGCAAAGGAGATCTGCACATCCCTGGGCAGCAGATCAGCCAGGGGGCCGATGGGTTTTTGCAACAGTTTTTTCTCAACCAGTTCCACCACCAGATCGGTGAGCAGCTGTTTCACCTTGCTCGAACGGAGGATGCCGGTCACCTCGGCGGATGTCCATTGCCGGCTTTTGGGCAGGGCATCGGCGCCGAACACGTCGCTGATGATCTCGGCCATGGGCCGCTCGGTCTGAACGGCAAAGGCGTCCCGCAGGAGGCCGGTGAGCGCGGCCGAGGTCCCCGGCTTGGCCAGCAGTTCGCCGACCTTGGCACTGAAATCCAGGTTCAGCTCACTTATTTTCTGGGGATCGACATTTTTCAGCAGCACGGCAAGGGGGGTGCGGAGAAATTCATCGGCTTTGTCCCGCAGGGTTCTGGCCACTTCGCGCTGGACGGTTTCATCGGCCAGCCATTCGCCGATTTCGTCTCCTTTCGCATCAAGATAACCGTTGACCTTATTGCGGATGGTCTCGGTGCTGATAAAGCTGGTCATCAGGCTGGCAATGGGTCCCAGGGAGCGGGTGAAGCTGCTGATGGCGCCGCAGATGGTGTCGGTGATTTTGGCCTGCATGGCCGGTTCCCGCAGCATGCGGGCAAATTTTTCCAGCAGTCCCGGCGCCTCCTGTTCCAGCCGGTCCATCATGAGGGCTGACAGTTCCGGCGGGATGATATCGTGGATGGCGCGGTTCTCCCGCAGGACCGAGTCGATCCTCTGCTGCACCTGGCCGGCAACCCACTCCCTGACCACGGGACTGGCCAGGAGGTCCTGCGCTGTATTGTCAAGAAAAGCGTAGAAATGTTCCCGGTTCTCCGGCGGAAAGGTGTCGCTGAGACTGTTGGCCAGCAGGGCGTTGAAGTGGCTGGTCACCGCCTTGTCAATGGTGGCGGCAAAGTCCTCGCTTTCCAGATAGGCGTGCATGTGGTTGATAAAGCGGAGGCGGAGGATCTTGACGCTGGCATGGAAGTAGGTGTGAAACCGTTGCGGGATGACGGTGGTGATGGGGCCCAGATCTTTTTTGAGCAGCTCGGTCATGCGGGCGTTGATCAGTTCCTGCAGGTCCTGCTGGAAGCGGCTGCCGGCGATTGCGCGGCTCACGTCACTGCCGGTCAGCAGATGTTCACCCACCATCTCGCCGATATTTTCGGCCAGCAGGTGTCTTTGGGCCGGGATGACTCCGGGGGTCATCGGCACCCTGAGGCCGAAAATTTTCCAGGGGTGCAGGGGGCGGAAGAGCATCTTGATGGCCACGTAGTTTGTCATGTAGCCGATGAATGCCCCCAGCAGCGGGGGCGCGCAATATTGCAGCAGGGTATTCATGTTGGTCTCACTGGTCTGACTAATAAGACCGCTTTCACGATTTAGCCATTTTCCCCAGGACTTCATCCACGGCAAGCGACTGCTTCATGGAGGATTTCAGAAAGTCCTCGGAGAGATATTGTTTGTTTTGCTCAATGAAATCGCAGAGCCCCTGTATTCTGCCGTTTTCCGACATGTCAATGAGTTTGATGAGGTTCTCGGCGAAACTCCTGACGATTTTCCGGCCGTCGCCGCCTGTTGACATGATCTCGGCATAGGTGCGGGGATTCTGGCTGTGGATCCTGGCCATGGCCAGAATGCCGTACAAGGAGGTCAGGGTGGAGTGGCTGCCGATATCATCCGTATTGATATTGTTTTCGGCCAGGGCCCGGGCCAGGGCCACGGAGACGGTGGTGGGCAGCTTCTGTCCCACGCCCATGAGCAGGTCGTGGCCGCTGGGGGTGTCATGGCAGATGCCGGCGCCGTGCTTGTAGAGAAAGGCCTCAAACTCGCCGCATAATGCGCCGCTGCGGGCGGTTCTGACCACCGAGGCGTTCTTGTCCTTCATGGTGGCGGCGGCCGGCCCCCAGAGATTATGCACCAGCATCAGTTCGACCCCCTCGCTGGTATGGGCCATGGCGGTATCAAGGGTTTTCTCCGCCTCGCCGGCCAGCAGGATCAGCGCCTGGCCGTCGTGGAGCAGCGGCCCGTACTGTTTGATGGTGTCCGGGGTATTGCTGATGGGAACGCAGATCATCACCACGTCCACCTCGGGGATCATCTGTTCCGGGCGCAGGGGGGTGGAGCGGCCGGTGAGAAGCGTTTTATAGCCCTCGTGCTCAAGCTTGTCGGCAAACCATTTGCTCATGTCGCCGGTGCCGATGAAGCCGAAGGTCTTGATGCGCTTGACCCGCATGTCCACCCGCGGGTAACTGCCGAGGATCTTGATGGAATCCTCCTCCTGGATGATGTGTTTTTCGATACTTTCCAGGGCCGCGGCGACAGCGGCGTCATCCCGGTGGCCCTCGGCCTCGATATAGAACTGCAGCTTCTGGGTCCGGGCATCCGATTCGGCCCGCATGTCGAGAATGTTGATGCCCCGGCGGGTGAACTCGCCCAGGGTGTCAAAGAGGATGCCCACCCGGTCTTTCAGGGGCACGGTGACGATGGATGTGGCGTCATAGCCGGTGCGGGCCGCCGGCTGGTGGCCCAGCACGGCAAAGCGGGTCTTGTTGTGGGGCAGTATTTCCCTTTCCCTGATGACCAGACCCTGATCGAGCAGCACCTCTTCCGCCTCGATCACGCCCCGGTCGGTCAGGATGTTCTCCCTGATTTCGCCGATGGCCATTTCAAGGTTCGGCACACTGAGCAAAGAGATATCGGGGCAGGCGCGGCCAAAATGGTCCTCGCACTGGCGCAGCACGGATTTGGTGCCGAGCAGGATTTTCAGCTTTTCCTCTTTTTCCAGCGAGCCCAGGGACAGGTGGATGGGCAGAACAATATTGTCAATCCAGAAGCTGTTGGTCATCTTTTCCATGATCTGGAACGAGCGGACGATGCCGCCTATCCTGGTGTTATATACGGGCAGGAGCAGAAAATCCGCCTCCATCCTGCTGAAACCCTCGACCGCGGCATTGATGTGGAAATAGCTTCTGATGTCGCTGTCGGGCGAGAATATGCAGGCCGCCTGCCAGGCATGGGAACCCCTGGGGCCGATAATTGCTATGGTGGTTTTTTTATTCATGATATGATAGCATGCTGATGTTAGGGATGTCCGGGCTTGGCCGTGCAATGGGCAACGAGTCCGCTGTAAAGCTTTTCATTTATCCTTTTTCTCTTTTCCTTTCAATGCTAAATGTGGAGAAAGAGGGGAGAGGGCGAAAGATCCCGCGCCATGGATATCCATTTTCCCCCTGATAATCTTAGTTGAGAATTTGTTTTCATGATGGATAAAAAACGACTGCTTATCATTGAAGATGAAGTCTCGGTGGCCAAACAGCTGAAAACAGCCCTGGCCGAAGAGTATGACGTCTCCCTGGCCGCTGACCCGGTCGAAGCGGGCAATCTGCTGTCCACCGGGCGCTTCCCCATCGCCATTATGGATCTGGGGCTGCCGCCCTATCCCGATACCCCCCAGGTCGGCTTGGCCCTGCTTGAGGCGGTCCCGTCTTTTTGCCCGGACTCCAAGGTGATTGTCATCAGCGGCCATGACAGTGAAGATACGCTCATGGCGGCATTCAGTCTGGGGGCTGTGGATGTCTGCGTCAAGCCGATCGACCTGAAGCTGCTCATCATTATTCTCTCCCGTACCTACAGAATCCACGAACTGGAAAAATGCAACAGGATTCTGCAGGAAAGAATCCCTTCCGGCCAGTTCTGCGACATGCTGGGCGTTTCCCAGGTAATGACCAGGGTTTTTGTCCTCATCGGCAAGGTGGCTTTGACGGATTACCCGGTTCTCATCCGGGGGCAGAGCGGCACCGGCAAGGAAATGGCCGCCCGGGCCGTTCATTTGCAGAGCAGCCGCAGCGGGCAGCCGCTGGTTATCATCAACTGTGGGGCCATTCCGGAAAACCTGCTGGAAAGCGAGCTGTTCGGCCATGAAAAAGGCGCCTTCACCGGGGCTGTCGACCGGCAGATCGGCAAATTCGAGCAGGCCGACAAAGGGACGATTTTTCTCGATGAGGTTGGCGAGCTGCCGTTGCATTTGCAGGTCAAGCTCCTGCGCTTTATTCAGGAAGGAACCATTGAACGGTTGGGGGCAAGCAGGCCGGTCCAGCTTGACGTCAGGATCATTGCCGCGACCAATATTGATCTGGAGGCTGCCGTACAGCAGGGCGCCTTCCGCTCCGATCTGTTCTTCCGGTTGAACGTGGTGCCCCTTGACTTGCCGCCCCTGCAGGAGAGGGAAGAGGATATTCTGCTGCTGGCCCAGCATTTCATCCGGGAGGAGGCGCAGAAGCTCAAACGGGGCAAGGTGATTTTAGCCCCGGCCGCGGTCACGGCCCTGACCGGACATTCCTGGCCGGGCAATGTCAGGGAGCTGCAGAACCGCATCCGGCGGGCCATGAGTCTGACCTCCGGCAAGATGCTCAGTCCCGTTGATTTCGGTCTGGCGGAAGAGCTTAAAAATGACGGCGAAACCCTGCCCACCCTGCGGGAGGCCAGGGAGCTGGCGGAAAAGAAGGTGATTCGCCAGGCCCTGGCCCTGGCCAATAATAATATCAGTCAGGCCGCCCGGCTGCTTGAGATCAGCCGCCCCACCCTCCATGATCTGCTCAGGAAACATGGTTTTGACCGGGGGAACGGGGCGGCCGGTGTCGGAAAAATTTACATGGTGGCAGGCTGACGGGGCGGCCTGATAGGGGCCGCGCTTGCTCAAGAATCTCCGGCCGGGTGATCAACCGGGGTGTGGAGGAGATGACGAGCTGCCTGGTAAAAGATCAGACCTTCCGCGGCATTCTGCCGCGGACCACGCCAAAGATCCCGGCCAGTCCGGTCCCCATGAGCAGCATGGTGGCTGGTTCGGGCACGGGAAAAATATCTCCGCCATTGTTGGTGATGGTGGCATGGACCATGGCGGTATCGCCGCATCCGAAAGAGACGCCGTTTTCAAAAAAGATTGACAGGACATTGCCGTCGCTTAAAGTGATGTCTGCCGGTTGGGTGTCCCAGTTCAGTATCCCGCCTGAGATTTTGCCGAAGAAAGTGCCGAAAAGTCCGCTGCCGCTGCCCGTACCGGAGATCTGCGGTGAATCAAAGGCCAGCGTTGCCATGATGTTATAGGTGTCAATGCCGAAGCCGCCGGCGGTTAAGGTGAAAAAATTAATTTCTTTGGACTGATTATCGTCCAGGGTGAAATTGTAGCCATCGAGGCCGGCATATAAATTTGCAGTCAGGGTGGAGGAAAAACTTAAAAAACCGTTGGTTTCCGTAACTTTTACCAGTGAACCGGGAGCGCCGGCGACATCGAGAAAAACCGGGGTCGCCAGCGCACCGCTGGCGCAGGCCACAAGTCCTACAAGGGATAGGGTTGCAATAATCTTTTTCATTTACGTCCTCCGTTCGTTATTTATATTTATCTTGCAGCTCATCGATTTGTACGGCAGGAAACAAAGCACGATGCATGCCATTGTTAGTAATGTGCCGGTTTTGCAGTGATTTTCAAATTTGTGTCGTCTGCTGGCAACAATGAGTGTAAAAAAAACCGACATTGCTTTCTCTGCGCCGCGTATCCGCCGGAATATTTTTTATCGAGGAGCCGCCGGTCTTTAGATAAAAAACGGCATGTGGTATGCTGCTTGCCGGCGGCGCTGGTTGCGCAACAATCGCCATAATGTGTCGGATAATTTTACACCTGGCCTGCCGCCGGCGGTTAAACTATGGCTTATTCAAGCAGGCGGGGGGAAGCTGGGCCGGTGAGGTCAAGGAAACAAATTATGGTGCGTTTAGTCGATCATGCCCAATCAGACAGGAACCGTTGCTGAATATATCGCTTCCCTGAAGGGTTCACCCCGATTCGGTCCGCAGGTGGTGCACCATGAAGAGATCAAGGGAGGGGACGCCTGTTTTGCCGAGCTTTCCTCTCCTTTTCCCGCGCCATTGCGTTCAGCCCTGGCCAGGCTGGGCATCAGCAGGCTTTACCGTCACCAGGTTGCCGCCATTGACCTGATCCGGGGCAAAAGTGATGTGATCGTGGCGACTCCCACGGCCAGCGGCAAGAGTCTCATTTACAATCTGCCGGTTTTTGAGGCGGTTCTGCAGGACCGGGCCACCTCCGCCCTCTATCTTTTCCCCTTGAAGGCCCTGGCCCAGGACCAGCTGCGCACCATCCGGGAGCTCTGCGCCGGACTCGGCGGGCGGCAGGGACCCACGGCGGCGATTTTCGACGGTGACACCTCCGCTTACCAGCGCAGGAAGGTGCGGGACAATCCACCCAATATTCTCATCTCCAACCCGGACATGCTGCATCTGTCCATGCTGGCCTATCACGGCAACTGGTCCCATTTCTGGGCCAGTCTCACCCATGTGGTCATCGATGAGGTTCATACCTACCGGGGGGTCTTCGGCAGCCACATGGCCTGGGTACTCAGACGACTGCAGCGGATCTGCCGACTGCACGGCGCTGATCCGCAGTTTCTGCTGTTTTCGGCCACCGTTGGCAATCCCGCCCAGCTGGCCGGGGATCTGCTGAGCCGCCGGGTGGCCTTGATAGGGGAGAGCGGCGCCCCGCGGGGGGACCAGCATTTTATTTTCGTCAACCCTTGGGACGGTGCGGCCTATACCGCAAGCCTCATGCTGGAGGCGGCCCTGAAGCGGGGGCTGCGCACCATTGTCTATACCCAGTCGCGCAAGATGACCGAACTGGTGGCCACCTGGACCCAGTCCCGGCTGGGGGAGCTGCGCCATAAGCTCACCGCCTACCGGGCCGGTTTCCTACCCGAGGACCGGCGGGAGATCGAGGCGAAACTGGCCTCCGGCGAACTGCTCGGCGTGGTGTCCACCAGCGCCCTGGAACTGGGGATTGATATCGGCAATCTCGATATCTGCATTCTGGTGGGCTACCCAGGCTCGATCATGTCCACATGGCAGCGGGGCGGCCGGGTGGGGCGCCGGCAGCATGATTCCCTGGTGCTGCTGGTGGCCCAGGAGGATGCCCTTGATCAGTATTTCATGCGCCATCCGGCGGATTTTTTCACCAGACCGGTGGAGGATGCGGTGTTGAACCCTTACAACCAGGTCATCATGCGGCGGCATCTGATCTGCGCCGCGGCCGAGGCCCCGCTGTCGATGGATGAGCCGCTCCTGGCCGATGAAAAGTGCCGGCGCGAGGTGGATGATCTCGCAGGCAGCGCGGATCTGCTCCTTAATGTGGAAGGCGACACCTGGTTTGCCGCGCGCAAGTATCCCCAGCGGGAGGTCGACCTGCGCGGCACCGGGAAGAATTATGCCATCCGCAAGGCGGATGACTATACCCTGCTGGGGGAGATTGATGAACACCGCTGCTTCAAGGAATGCCACCCCGGCGCCATTTACCTGCACATGGGCCGCACCTGGCTGGTGCACGAGCTGGATCTGGACGGCCGTCTGGTCAGGGTCGGAGCGGCCCAGGTCAACTATTTCACCCGGGCCATGTCCAACAAGGAAACCGAGATCATCGAGGTGTACGAGACGGTGCAGCATGGCCACATCAAGGCCTCGCTCGGTTATCTGCGGGTAACCGATCAGGTCACCGGTTTCCAGCGCAAGCGCATCCGGGGCCAGCAGACCATGAGCACCGAGTATCTGGACCTGCCGGCCCAGGTTTTTGAAACCGAGGGGTTGTGGTTTGAGGTGCCGCAGTGGTTGCAGCATCGTCTTGAGCGGCAGCAGATGCACTTCATGGGGGGTATCCATGCGGTGGAACATGCGGCCATCGGCATCTTTCCCCTGCTGGTGCTCTGTGACCGCAACGATGTGGGGGGCATCTCCTACCCCCTGCATCCGCAGCTGCGGACTCCGGCGATTTTTATTTATGACGGCTATGCCGGCGGCGTGGGGCTGGCCAGGCAGGTTTTTGGCCGCATGCGGGAATTGCTTGCGGTCAGCCGCCAGACCATTGCCCATTGCCCCTGCAGTGTCGGCTGCCCGAGCTGTGTCCATTCGCCCAAATGCGGTTCAGGCAACCGGCCCATTGACAAGGCGGCGGCCCTGGCGGTGCTGGAAGGACTGCTGGAACCCGCCGCGGCGGGCAAGCGGGCCTGCGCCGGCCCGCAAACGGAGGCGGCGTCCTCCGCGCTGCCGCCAATGGTTGACCAGCGGCGGAGCGACCGGCTGCCCGGCCGGTTCGGCGTCTTTGATGTGGAAACCCGGCGTTCGGCCGAGGAAGTGGGCGGCTGGCACCGGGCCGAGCGCATGGGGGTCAGCGTGGCGGTGGTCTATGACGGCTCGTCCGACAGTTTTTCCGTCTACCGGGAGGAGGAAATTGGACGGTTGATCGAGCATCTGCAGCAGCTTGAGCTGGTGGTGGGTTTTAACAACAAGCGTTTTGACAACCGGGTGCTTTCCGCCTACACCGATGTTGATCTGTCCCGGCTGCCCACTCTCGATATCCTGGAAGAGGTGCACAACCGGCTTGGTTACCGGTTAAGTCTGGAGCGGCTGGCGGAAAAAACCCTGGGCATCAGAAAAAGCGGCAGCGGTCTGCAGGCCCTGCAATGGTTCAAAGAGGGGCGGTTCGACAAGATTATTGAGTATTGCCGCCAGGATGTGGCAATCACCAGGGACCTGCTGCTGTTCGGGCTGGAAAAGGGCTATCTGCTTTTTCAGAACAAGGCCGGCCAGACGGTGCGCTGCCCGGTTGACTTCACCACCGGAAGATGACTAGAGAAGGGCCTGCCACAGAGCATCGCGCGCGCCGGCGCAGCGGCTTCGGGCGGAGTGCTCCGTGGATTGCAGGCTCTTTTTGCTGACAGGGTTACGGCCAGATCAGTGATTTATGAATCCAGCCCTTGGTGCCGTCGGCATGGGTAAGCTGCACCCAGTCACCGTCGGTCTTGCCGGGGGTGAAGACAACGCCGTAGAGGGCGGAGGCGGTAACTTCAAAGTTTTCCCCAGGGCCTGTCCGGATGTTTGCCTTCTTGGCCTTGATGATGACGGTTTTTTTATCACTCAGCATCTGTCCGAAAATCCAGCCGGTATCGCCCTCGAAATCCTCCACCTGGACCCATTGATTTTTCTTTTGCATAATCTTCAGCGGAAAGTCTTTGAAGACCTCCCAGTAGACTTCCGCATTGTTGTCAGGGCCTGAACGGATGTTGACCCCGTCCTTGGTGACGCTGCCATATTCCGCCCCAACGGCGTTAGCCGCAAAGAAAAAGGTGAGTAAGGATATCCCAAGGCATGCCAGTAACCTTTTTTGTGTTGTTTTCTGTCTCATCATCATTACGTTCAATCTCCAAAACAGGGTAGTTTCGCGTTACTCTTAATTCTTTAACCGAAATTTTTATCCGGAGGGCATGAAAAAATCATTTGGAATGCAGCTTTTTCAACACCATCCTGATTATGAAACTAAGGTGAAAAAGTGCTCATGAAGTTAGCTTATTACGTTAGCACTATCAGCCGGTCAAGTCAAATCGAAAGCCATGTTATTGCCCGGAAAGGAGGATGAGAAATTCCCGATTCCCCTTTGGCCCAAGCACGGGCGATTCGGTGATGCCTTGACTCTCCAGGTGAAGGTCTTCGGCAAAACGGCTGATGTCGCCAAGCACCTCCTGGTGGAGCAGCTGGTCCCTGACCACTCCTCCCTTGCCCACCTTGCCCTTGCCCACCTCAAACTGCGGCTTGATAAGGGCCAGAATGACGGGCCGGCCTCTGAAAAAAGGGAGCAGGGGCGGCAGCAGCAGCCTGAGCGAGATAAAGCTTGAATCAATGACCGCGAGATCAAGAGGTTCGGCAATGTCGCCGGGCTTGAGATGCCTGGCGTTGGTGCGTTCCATGACCACCACCCTGGGGTCCTGGCGCAGTTTCCAGTCCAGCTGTCCATAGCCGACATCAATGGCGTACACCTTCGCAGCGCCGTGCTGCAGCAGACAATCGGTGAAGCCGCCGGTTGACGCCCCGACATCGGCGCAGACCATGCCTGTCGGGTCAACATGGAAAAAATCCAGTCCTTTCGCCAGTTTCAATCCGCCCCGGCTTACAAAAGGACATCTCTCCTTGATTTCGATGAGGGCCTGGTCATCGATCTGCGCCCCGGCCTTGTCAAGTATTTGGCCGTTGACCAGCACCTGTCCGGCGCCGATGAGGGCCTGGGCCTTGTGTCTGGTTGCCGCGAGATTACGGGCCAGGAGAAGTTTGTCAAGTCGCATTCGTCTCATTGGTCTTACTGGTCTCATTAGTCTTACCAGTCAGACCAGTTGGACTAGTTTTGGACCAGTCAGACCAGTCAGACTAACCATCAGCTTTGCGGATAAGCTGGCACAGTTCATCCGCCATGGCGTCAATGGTGTCCTGGTTCTTGCCTTCCAGCATGACGCGGACCACCGGTTCGGTGCCGGAGTGCCGCACCAGGATGCGGCCGTCGTTGCCCAGTTTCTGTTCCATGCGTTTGACCGTATCATGGAAACCGGGCACCAGATCAAGGTCGACCTTTTTGGTGGTTCTGACATTTTTCAGCACCTGGGGAAAGGATTCCATGATGGTGGCCAGTTCGGACAGCGGTTTGCGGCGTTTGATCATGATGGCCAGCAGCTGCAGGGCGGCAAGGATGCCGTCGCCGGTGGTGTTGTGCTCCAGGAAGATCAGATGGCCTGACTGTTCACCGCCGAAGGAGTAATGCTGCTGGCGCATCATCTCCACCACATAGCGGTCGCCGACCTGGCTGCGCACCAGTTTGCCGCCCATTCTCTCTATGGCCTGGGCAAGCCCCATATTGCTCATCACCGTGGCGACCAGGGTCTTTTTTTTGAGTTTTTTACGGCTCATGAGTTCAGCGGCGCAGACCGCCATGATATGATCGCCGTTGACGATGTTGCCCTTTTCATCAGCGACGATGACCCGGTCGCCGTCGCCGTCCAGGGCGATGCCCAGATTCGCGCCGAGCTTCTTGACCTTATCGGCCATGAGCTGCGGGTGGAGCGCGCCGCATTCATGATTGATATTCTTGCCGTCCGGTTCAACACCGATCTTGGTCACCTTGGCCCCCAGCTCCTCAAAGACATGGGGCGCGACCCCGTAGGTGGCGCCGTTGGCGCAATCCAGGACGATATGGAAGCCATCCAGGGTGTAACTGCGCGGGAAGGTGTTTTTCAGAAAGACGATATAGCGGCCTCGGGCATCTTCAATGCGGGCCGCCTTGCCCACCTCATCGGCAACCGGGCGCAGGGCCGCCATTTTCTGGGAAAAGATGAGGTCTTCAATGTCCGCCTCTTTTTCATCCGGCAGCTTGAAGCCGTCGCCGGAAAAGATCTTGATGCCGTTATCCTGAAAGGGGTTGTGGGAAGCGGAAATGACCACCCCGGCATCCGCCCGCATGCTGGTGGTGATGAAGGCGATACCCGGGGTGGGCAGGGGGCCGCAAAGCAGCACATCCACACCCATGGAGCATATGCCGGCTGCCAGGGCGTTTTCCAGCATATAACAGGAGAGCCGCGTATCCTTGCCGATGACGATGCGATGGCCATGTCTCATATCTTTCACCTGAAAGGCAATGCCACGGCCGATCTGCATGGCTATTTCGGTGGTCATCGGATAGGTGTTGGCAACTCCGCGCACACCGTCGGTTCCAAATAGTCTTCTCATTCATTACCTCTGTGTAGCTGTTTTTTAAAAAAGGAGTAGATGCTGATCATGTTGGAGGGGCAAACCTGCTCATTTGCCTTTATCGCTTTCTTCGTCCGTGATATCGGCTATGACCATTTCCGGTTTTATTTCGAGAACTTCAATGTTCTCGGCCGGGATGATTTCCACCGTCAGCTTGTGGGTTCCCGCCGGGAGCTCAACACCCATGATGCGTCCCCGGAAAAGGGTTTTCAGGTCTTTGGTTTTGTGCAGGGTGGTATAGGGAATCCGGGCAATCACCGTAACGTCATCGGGTTTTAAGGTGTATGTCTTTTTGCCGCTGAGCAGAAGCTTGACCGGGATATTGTCAATTGTTTTCTGCTCCATTTTTTCCTGGATCACGATGTTGGCGGTCACGATTGGTTCGCCGACCAGATCCTTGATCGTCGAGGTCAGTTTGAGCGCCACCGGCCGGGTGGTTGAGGTGGTGAGCCTTGACAGGTCGACGGTGGCGGTGGAAATGGAATCCACCTGCCCCACAGAGGCCTCCGGGCCGGTCACGGGAATGGAGGCAGGATCCAGATTGATGGACACAAGCTCGAATCCGTCAGGCAGGGAGCCGGTGGTCACGCAATGGATAGGAATATTTTTCTTAACCAGTTTGTCGAGCTGGAGAATGATGTCCGTAGGTTTGACCCGCAGCAGGCGGACCCCGCGGGGCAGAGAAATGGAGTCGACGGTGTTTTGATAAACCTTTGTACCGGGCTCGGCCCTGGAGAGATCAATGGGACGGGCGATGTGCTGCATTGCAAGATTGCGTATCAGGCCCTTGGGGCCGTTGACGGTCAGTTCGAGCTCATTCTTGAACTGGTTGGAGATGGTCAGGTCTGCCGGCAGATTGACTATTTCAACGGGTATATTAAAGGTTTTGTCAACCTTGTCCTCGCCCACCACGAAAAACCAGAGAAAGAAGGCAAAAAAGAAAGAGATGAGCTTGAGAACCCAATTTTTCGGCCAGGGCCTGTTGCGCCATGCGGCTATTTTTGAGGTTATTTTCTTTGTAGCCAGGTTTTCCATTTGTTTGTATCGAATTCTTTCGGGGTTAGAATTGCCTCAAGGCGGTTGCGTAACGAGGGCATGTCCAGTCCGCTGGTGATGCCGCCATGCAGAACAAGGGAGATCTGACTGGTTTCTTCCGAGATGACAACGACCACCGCATCTGTTTCTTCAGAAATGCCGATGGCTGCCCGGTGGCGGGTCCCCAGTTTTTTGCTGATGAACGGGTTTTTGGTCAGGGGCAGCACGGAACGGGCAGTGAGGATCCGGTCCTTGTGGATGATCACCCCGCCGTCATGCAGAGGAGAGGAGGTGTGAAAAAGACTGACCAGCAGTTCCATGCTGAGCTTGGCGTCAACAATATGCGAGGATTCGACATAGTCCTTGAGCCCTGTTTCCCGCTCGATGATGATGAGGCCCCCGATTTTCCGGTCGGACAGATACTTGGCGGCATAAACGATTTCGTCGATTGCCTCGGTGGTTTCGTCGGTGCTTTTGGTGAACGGCGTTTGGCCGACCTGGGTCAGGGCCCGGCGGATATCGCGCTGGAAAATAATGATGATAACGAGAAAAATGGAGCTGAGGAACGTACCCAGCAGCCAGTAGAGGGTCATGAACTCGAGTTCTCTTGCTCCGAAATACACCACGAACAGAATGCCGATGCCGATCAGCATCTGGGCTGCTCGTGTTCCCTTGATAATGAGAATTATCCGGTAGATGATGTAGGAAACGATCAGGATATCGACAACATCCTGCCAGCGTATGCCTTTGAGCACCTCAAGCATGAAATTTAAAATCTTCTCCTGGGAACAATGTTAAAGGGGTGGGGAAGTTAAGATTTATTCTTGTTTAACTATATATGATTATAACTGATTATGCGAGCAGCGAGTGGCTGTGCCGGCATTTTTTTTGAAAAAAAGAAAGGCGCGGTTGTTTCTTGACATAAAATGGAAAGTGATTTATATAACGCTTTTTTTGATGTGAACTTATTTTGTCTTATTCTGATGTCATACAGGGGCCTCGGCACATTGTTGATCCGCGGTCTCTAAAGTTACAAGAGGAGAATCATTTTGGCTAACCACAAATCTGCTTTAAAAAGAAACCGTCAAAGTCTTGTCAGCAGGGCCCGTAACCGGGCGAACCGCAGCAAGGTGAAAACCGTAGTCAAGGCGGTGGATGCAGCCATTGAGCAACAGTCAGTTGATCAGGCACAGGCGGCTTTGCAGGCAGCTATCCCGGTTATTCAGAAAGCTGCTTCAAAGGGAACACTGCATGCAAGGACAGCATCCCGAAAAGTTTCCCGGCTGACCAAACGGGTAAACAGCTTTATTGCCAGCACACAGTCCGCAGCTTAGGAGTAGTGGTACCCCCTTTGCCATGCAGGGGCTGTAAGCAATGACAGAGTTGATACCTTTTAATCAGTAACGGAAAAGAGTGTTGAGCCATGGGCGCCTTGATTGGTCCCCATGGCTTTTTTTTTGTGGCGGCTAGGCAGTGGCCTGTTCCCGGACCATGGAGGTTTATGCATGACGTACCAGCCTGCACTGGATGATTTTAAAAAGCTGGCCGATAAAGCGGGTCTGATCCCTGTATGCCGGGAGATTGTCGCTGATCTTGATACGCCGCTGACGGTTTTCGCCAAAGTAGCCGGGGACGAGTCCCATGCCTTTCTGCTCGAGAGTCTGGAGGGCGGCGAAAAGTGGGGCCGTTATTCCTTTATCGGCCTTGATCCGCTTCTCACCTTTGAAAGCCGGGGGGAGAGGATCGTCATCCAGCGTGATGGCCGGACCGAGGAGCGCGCCGGTGATCCGCTGGCCGAGCTGAAGAGCATTCTGGAATCTTTCAAGGCCTGCCGGGAAAGTGATTTTCTGCCCCGTTTTTTTGGCGGGGCGGTGGGCTATCTCGGCTATGACATGGTCAGGTTCATGGAGAGCTTGCCTGACATTAATCCTCCCCTGGAGAATTTCCCTGACAGCTCCTTCATGGTGCCCCGCCTGGTGCTCATCTGCGATAGTCTCAAGCAGAAGTTGACAGTAGTGAACTGTGTGGTGGTCGAGGCGGGTGACAATCTGGAGGAAGCGTACCAGAAGGCGTGTCAGCGGATTGATGCCGTCATCAAGCGGCTCAGGCGCCGGCCCCTGCCCTATGATGTGGTTGACAATGACTCCGTGGGCCATACCCACCGCTTTGCTTCCAACATGTCCGCCGAGGCCTTCAAACGGATGGTGGTGCGCGGCAAGGAATATATCATGGCGGGCGACATCATTCAGGTGGTGCTGTCCCAGCGTTTTCACGCCAAGACCGATCTGCCGCCCTTCATGCTCTACCGGGCCCTGCGTCATATCAATCCCAGCCCCTATCTTTTTTATCTCAAGCTCGGCAACAACATCCAGATCGGCTCATCGCCTGAAATCCTGGTGCGGCTGGAGGAGGGCAAAATCGAGGTGCGGCCCATCGCCGGCACCCGGCCCAGGGGAAGAACCAGGGAAGAAGACCTGGCCCTGGAAAAGGAACTGCTGGCTGATCCCAAGGAACGGGCCGAGCATCTGATGCTGGTTGATCTGGGCCGCAATGACGTTGGCCGGGTAGCGGAATACGGCACGGTGGAAACCCATGATCTGCTGGTGATCGAGCGGTACAGCCACGTGATGCATATTGTCTCCGGTGTGCGCGGCCAGCTGGCCGCAGGCCGGGATCAGTTTGACGTGGTGCGGGCCTGTTTTCCGGCAGGGACCGTGTCAGGGGCTCCCAAGATCAGGGCCATGGAAATTATTGAGGAACTGGAGCCGGAGCGGCGCGGGCCCTATGCCGGCGCAGTGGGCTATTTTGGTTTTTCGGGCAATATGGATTTCTGTATCACCATCAGAACCTTCGTGCTGCAGGGCGATAATCTGTGGGTGCAGGCCGGGGCCGGCATTGTCGCTGATTCCGATCCGGAGATGGAGTTCCAGGAAACACTCAACAAGGCTCGGGGACTGCGGCGGGCGGTGGAGCTGGCCGAGAAAGGATTTTAACTGATATGATTGTCATTATCGATAATTACGATTCGTTTACCTATAACATCGTGCAGACCATCGGCGGCTTTGGCGCGGCGCTGGTCGTCTTCCGCAACGACAAGGTGGATATAGCCGGTATCGAGCGGATAAAACCGGACCGGCTGCTCATTTCCCCCGGTCCCTGTGATCCGCCCCAGGCCGGCATATCCATTGAGGCCATCCGCCATTTCGCCGGCAAGATACCGGTGCTGGGGGTCTGCCTCGGCCATCAGTCCATTGGCGAGGCCTTCGGCGGGTCCACGGTGCGGGCCGGCCGGGTCATGCACGGCAAGACCAGCCCCATTCATCATGACGGCAAGGGGGTATTCACCGGCCTGCCGAATCCTTTTGACGCCATGCGCTATCATTCACTGGTGGTCGCCGACGCCGATCTGCCCGATTGTCTCCTGGTGACGGCCCGCACCGACCAGGGGGAGCTGATGGCCGTGCGCCATAAAACACTGCTGGTGGAAGGGGTGCAGTTTCACCCGGAATCCATCATGACCCCGCACGGGGTGCAGTTGCTGAAAAATTTTGTCAGCCCCGATTATGAGAAGATGTATTGATTTCGGATTGCGGATTGCGGATTGGAGAATACGGGATGCCCGCACTGAAAAATCCGCTATCCGCATTCCGCAATCCCAAATTGAGAAAGTTGCGAGGAGATAACCTATGATCAAGGAAGCCATTGGTAAGGTTGTGGCAGGGGCCGATCTTTCCGAACAGGAGATGGTCGGGGTGATGAACGAAATCATGGGCGGCGAGGCCACCCAGGCTCAGATCGGCGCCTTTATCACCGCCTTGCGGATGAAAGGGGAAACCATTGATGAAATCGCCGGCGCCGCCAGGGTCATGCGGGACAAAGCCACCTCCGTGGACGCCGCGGATACGGACGAGATCCTGGTAGATATAGTGGGCACCGGCGGTGACGCCTCAGGCACCTTCAATGTCTCCACCACCTCGTCCTTTGTGGTGGCGGGAGCTGGCCTCAAACTGGCCAAGCATGGCAACCGGTCCGTTTCCAGCCATTGCGGCAGCGCCGATGTGCTTGAGGCCCTGGGCGTGGATCTGAGCCTGAGCGCGGAAAGGATCGGCCAGTGCATCCGCACGGTGGGCATCGGTTTCATGTTTGCCCCCATGCTGCATGGGGCCATGCGTTATGCCATCGGGCCGCGGCGGGAGATCGGCATAAGAACCGTGTTCAATGTGCTCGGCCCGCTTACCAATCCGGCCAATGCCAATGTCTATGTGCTGGGTGTCTATACTTCTGATTTGGTAGAAAAGATTGCCCATGTCATGAGCAGGTTTTCCGTAAAGCGCGCACTGGTCGTCTGCGGTGCGGGCAATATCGACGAAATCACCATAACCGGCACTACCCAGGTGGCTGACCTGCATGACGGCAAGGTGACCTGCTACACCATCGCTCCCGAGGATGTGGGGCTGGCCCGGGCAACCCTGGCGGATATCAAGGGCGGTGAGACGGCTGAGATCTCGGCGGGACAGCTGCGCGCGGTTCTGCGCGGCGAGGCCGGTCCCTGTCTTGACATGGTGCTGATGAACAGCGGCGCGGCGCTGATGGCGGCAGGACTTGCCCCTGATCTGCCCGGCGGTGTCGCCCTGGCCAGGAAGACCATTGCCTCGGGCGCGGCCATGGCCAAGCTTGAGGCCCTGGTGCAGTTCTGCCGGCAAGCGGGGGGAAAAGGTGATTCTTGATACCATTGTTGCCCGCAAACGTCAGGAGGTCAAAGAGCTGCTGGCCAGGGGTATCGGCGAGCCGCAGCAGGAAGTTGCCCCACCCCGTGGATTTCAGCGGGCACTGACCGCTTTTGCCGGTATGGCGCTGATCGCCGAGGCGAAAAAGGCATCGCCTTCCAAAGGGGTTATCTGCGCGGATTTTGATCCGGTGAGCATTGCCCGGCAATACCAGGCGGGCGGCGCTCAGGCCATGTCGGTGCTGACCGATGAAAAATTCTTCCAGGGCAGCCTGGCCTTTATTCCCCTGGTGCGGGCCGCGGTTGGCCTGCCGGTGCTGCGCAAGGATTTCATTATCCATGAGGTGCAGATTGCCGAGGCCGCGAAATTCGGGGCTGATGCGGTGCTGCTCATCGCGGCCATCCTGGAAACAGAGCAGATCAGGGACTTCCTGGCCCGGAGCCGGGAGCTGGGCCTGGACGCCCTGGTGGAGGTGCATGACGAGGCGGAGTTGGAAAAGGCCCTGGCGGCCGGCAGCCCGCTGATCGGCATCAACAACCGCAACCTGCAGGACTTCTCCGTGGATCTGGAGACAACCTTCCGGCTGCAGCGGCAGATTCCCGGGGAGATTCCGGTGGTCAGTGAATCCGGCATCCGCACGGTGGAGGATATCCGGCGCCTGGCCGAGGCCGGCATTGCCGCCGTGCTGGTCGGCGAAACCCTCATGCGGGCGGGGGGCAGGGAACTAGCGGTGCATGAGTTGATGGGCCGGTGAGAACTGCCCGCCATGTCGCTGCAAGGGTGACCGTTTTACGTTAAGCGCAAAGGAGCTGCCAATGAGATCCAGAACCCGGATCAAGATCTGCGGAATGACGGATAGGGAGGAGGTGCGGCATGCGGTGGCCGCGGGTGTTGATGCCCTTGGGTTCATTTTTGCCAAGGCCAGCCCCAGATATATCGAGCCGGAGCGGGCCAGGGTCATTATCAGCAGCCTGCCTCCCTTTGTCGATGCTGTGGGAGTATTCCTGAACGATGATCCGGAACGAGTCGCGGAAATCGTCCAATATTGCCATCTTACCGTCATTCAGCTGCACGGGGCCGAATCGCCCGACTACTGCCGGAGGTTTCACACCAGGGTGGTGAAGGCCTTCCAGGTGCATGACAGGCTCACGGCCAGTGATCTTCATCCCTATGAGGAGGTGGTGTCCGGCTTTCTGCTGGATACCTATGATAAAAAGCAGGCAGGGGGAACAGGCAAGACCTTTGACTGGTCCCTTATTCATAAACTGCAGCCGGGCAAACCGGTGATTCTGGCCGGCGGCCTGGGACCGGCTAATGTGGCCCAGGCCATAACCGCAGTAAGACCTTTTGCGGTGGACGTCAACTCCGCCATTGAAAGAGAACCGGGCCGCAAGGACCCGGAACTCATCAGCAGGCTAGTCGAAGCGGTTGCCGCCGCTTCATGAAAAATTACCCTCTGGCCCGATTACTGCGTCGCGGCGAAAAGAAAAATGATCACATATGCAAAATATGCTGCGCTTTGTATTTTCACCCCTCCTTGTCCTCGAACCAGATGCCTAATTTTTCAACGCACCCATAACTTATCTATTGTTTTGCTTCAAGCACCACAAAGCGGGTGTGCTTGTCACGTTTGACGAGCAGAAGAATGCTCTCTTTTTTGTCGAGATTGGCTAGGGCGTTATTGTATTCTCCCAGATTCTTGATTTCCTGACGGTTGATCTCCAGAATAAGGTCGCCCGGCCGCAGTCCAGCCTCTGCCGCCGCGGAATTCGGCTCCACATTGGCAACAATAACTCCTTCCTTATCCTTGATTTTCAACGACTGGGCAAGTTCAGGGGTCAACTGCTGGACGGTCAGGCCGAGAACGCTCTCCTGCCCCGTTTCGCCGGTCATCCCCTCATCTTCTTCAAGCTTGGCCACGGTGACGGCGACGTTTTTCTTCTTGCCGTTTCTGATCAGCGTGACATTGGCTGTCTCGCCTACCGGGGTCTGGGCGACCAGGGCGGGCAGCATATTCATCTGGGCTATTTCCTTGCCTTCATACTCAACGATAATGTCGCCGGGCAGGATTCCCGCCTTCTCTGCCGGGCTGCCGGGGGAGACTTCGCCGACCAGCGCGCCAATGGGCTTCTCAAGACCGAATTGTCTGGCGAGATCCTGGCTGACGTTCTGGATCATCACGCCCAGCCAGCCGCGGGTTACTTTGCCGCTTGTTTTCAGCTGTTCAATGACACTTTTGGCCATATTGATCGGAATGGCGAAGCCGATGCCGATATTGCCGCCGCTGCGGCTGTAAATGGCGGTGTTGATGCCGACCATTTCCCCCTCAAGGTTGAAGAGAGGGCCGCCGGAGTTGCCGGGATTGATGGAGGCGTCCGTCTGGATGAAATTTTCATAGTTGCCGCTGCCAAGCGTTCTTCCCTTGCCGCTGACGATGCCTGCGGTGACCGTCTGCTCAAAGCCGAAGGGATTGCCGATGGCGATTACCCAGTCACCGACCCGCAGTTTTTCCGAGTCGCCGAAGGTGACATAGGGCAGGGGTTCCTTGGATTCAATCTTGATCAGGGCCACGTCGGTTTTGGCGTCGCGGCCGATGATTTTCGCCTCGTACTCTTCATGATTGGCAAAGCGTACATTGATTTCATCCGCCTCATCAATGACATGATTGTTGGTGATGATGTAGCCGTCGGCCGAGGTGATGACCCCTGATCCCAGGCTGGTCCGTTTCTGCGGGATCACCTGGCCGTGGTAGCCCTGCCCCCCCTGCCCCTGCTGTTCAAAGAACTTTTTGAAGAATTCCGGCACCCCCTGATGCTCCTGGAAAGGGAAATTGGAGATGGGCGGTTCTTTGACGGTCTGGGTGGTGTAGATGTTGACGACAGTGGCCCCGTATTTCTCGACTAAGGGGGCAAAGGTGTCAGGCCGCTCCGCAAAGGCGGGAAGGGTCAGAATGAAAAATGCCGCACTCGCGAGCAGGGCGATAAGTGATGTTTTTTTGTGATGTATCTGCATTGCTGTAATCCCTGGTGTCTGGTTATCCGATTTGTCCCCATATCGTTTCATGATAGAGAGGACATGTCTGGCAGTAAAGAATATTTTTTGCTTCCTGGCTTGATTTTATAGAAATTCAGTCGAGTTTGACGGCCACCGTTAAAGATCGTTTCAAAGAAACGTAGCGGCTGTTGCGGGCATATTCCGGTGAAAAAGATGTTTTTTCGCTGCAGCAGATCTGCAGCAGCCGGTCAAAACTGCTGGCCGGGACCGAAAGCAACAGCGTGTTATGGTTGTACAGTTCGGCCCGCCAGAGCGGCGATTGGACAAGCTGCTGGACAATGGCCATCTGGTCAGCCCTGGGGGCTGCGTGGATGGTGATCTGCAGGTCAGGCTTGATGGCCGGGGGCTGCTGCCGGGTGGAAAACGAGGAAAGCGGGGCGTCCAGATAGGGTGAAGAGGTTTGCCCTGCGCCGGTGGAAACAAAATCAACCACCGGAATATGCTGCTCGGTCTTATTGCGGGGAATCATGGCGAATTGCTGCATGGCCGGAGAGTCTTGCCCCTCGTATTCGGAAAGAAGGGGAACCCCTGGATAAAAGTCCTGCTGGCCGCCCTCGTTTTCTGCCAGCAGAAGAGAGGACTGCTCCGGCTTGGGGCTGTTTTCGGCCAGCTGGCCTGATTGGATCGTGGACGGGATCATGGTGTCCCGGCTGGTCCGGGAAACGGGGAGCAGCTGGATGAGCGAGGCAGTGGCAAAGCCGATGACCAGCATGGCGAATGCGGTTGACCATGCCCATTTTCTTTCACCTTTTCCTGCGAGAAATTCTTTAGCCTTCTGCCAGGGGGACCGGGGCGCAAGTTTCTGGTGGATGCCTGTCAGAAAGCCCGGCGGAACGCTGGCCATGGGCATGTCGCGCAGGAAGTCAATACTGTTTTTGAAGGCCTTCCATTCCATTTTGCACTGCGGACAGATGGTGAAATGAGAATCCACTTTGGACCTGCTGATCTGGTCAATTTCCCCATCAAGATAGAGAGAGAATAATTCTTGACAATCCTGGCATCGCATAAGGTGGCTCATAAATCCTGGTAGAATTTTTTTAATCGGTCCTTCAAAGAGGTCCGCGCCCGGTTCAGCTTTGATTTGACCGTGCCCAAGGGGATATCAAGAATGGCGCTAATTTCTTCGTAGGCAAGCTCCTGGATATCCCGTAAAAGAATGATCTCCTTTTCCGCCTCTGGCAGTGAATCAATGGTTGAACGGACAAGATTTATCGTATTTTTCCGCTGCAGTGATTTTTCCGGACCCTCATCCCCCGGAATCTGCAGAAAGGATTCTTCATCATCAAGGGAGATATTGTTGAAATAACCACGCCTGCTCAGTTTCTTGTAGCGGTTGCGGCAATGATTGATGGCAATCTGGTACAGCCAGGACGTAAATTTTTCTTTTTCCCGCAGTTTCGGCAGGGAACGATAGACCGTGACGAATATGTCCTGGGCCAGGTCCTTTGCCTCTTCCTGGCTTTTGACATAATTGAGTGCCAGGTTGTAAATTTTGGTTTGATAAAGCAGTACCAGACGGTTAAAGCCCTGGACATCGCCGTCAAGAAAATCCTGAACAAGCTGCTCAACATCCGTCTTTAATTCTTCGTTATTCATGAAACACCCGGGTTGGACACTTTTGCAACCGGGTATTTCCTGTCCGGCAAGGCGAGATTTTTTTGTAAAAGCCCTGCTCGCAAGAGTTACGAGCAAAAAAAATCCGTTCTATGCAGGCAAGACAAAGCCTTAAGTGAAAAGGTTCCATACATTTGTGGAGTCGATGACGTTTTCTTTTTCCTCGGCCAAGAGGGCTACTGTAACTAAATATGGGCCAGGCCAGAATGCCCTTCGGAGGGAAAGCGCGTTCCCGCCAATCTGCTGTAAGACAACTTATATTACGCATCATTGCGCAGGCTGGCAAGATGATATGTTGATAGGGAATTTATCATGTTTTACGCACTAACACATACCATTTTCCTGTAAAATATCAATGTGGGAAATGAAGGCGGCTTAATGTTGTCTTTTTGTCTCAGCCATTGTAAGAGATGGTATGGCCCGCTCCTACGGCAAAAAAAGTTCAGCTACGGCCTGTCCCTCTTGCGGAATGGAAGTTCTTGCTTTAACTTAGGGGGCCATTACGAAATAACCAGTACATTTCCAGCCATTTCGTTACGGCCCTTGTGCAGCTCTCCTTATTGGGGTGTTACAGTTATTTTTTGACAACGGCTTAATGATCCGGCTTGATTCGGGACTCTTTACGGTTTCATTTACTCTATAAAATCATCTCACCCAGCATGAAAAATGGATAAAATCGTCGAAGAACTCCATAGGATCTTTCGCCTGAAGGATTCAACCGACATCGGAGATATCGTCATCATTGTCACGGAAAAACCCCAGACCCTCAGCTATGCACTGATCACCGGTTTTGAGCGGGACTCCACCAGGCGTGATGAGTGGTGGCAGGTAGGCATGCAGCTTCTGACCGTACCCCCGCAGAAGGTGGTGTGGACCTTGCGGACAGAGCAGTTTACCGGCAAGGAAATTTTTACCATGGGCGGTGAAAAAAGATATATCAAGGCGGTGGATTTCTCCGGGCCGGAGGGCGGGCCGAAAAAAGAGAAGAAGCCGCTGGAAAAGGGGAAGCAGGCTGCCCTGCGGGTGGTGAAATAGCGATGCCCGAGTGCAGAAAGGAGCTGGTGATCGCCAATACCTTCGGCCTGCATGGACGCGCAGCCGCCATGCTGGTGGAGACGGCGAAACGGTTCGATGCCGACATCCGGCTGATCCGGGATGAGGTGGAGGCGGACTGCAAGAGCATTCTCGATGTGATGTCCATGGCCTGCATCAAAGGGACCCCCATCGCCATTAAGGCGGCGGGGGAGGATGCGGAGGCGGCCCTTGCCGCCCTTGCCTCGCTTATTGTTGATAAATTCGGTGAAGAATGACCAATCATAAACCCGTTGTCACCGAGATCGCCATGCAGGGTATCGGGGTTTCTCCGGGGATCGTCATCGCCCGGGCCCTGCTTGTTGAAGCGGGCGGCGCGGTCAAAAAACGAAGGAGCAGCGGTGACGGTTCTATTGAACTGGAGCAGAGCCGGTTCCGTGGCGCCGTGGCCCGGACCGAGGAAAAACTCCGCCAGGTACGGGAACAGTTTGCCGCGGTCATGGCCCACTACGCCGCCATCATCGATACCCATATCCTCATGCTGCGGGACAGAATGATTTTTGACCGCACCCTGGAAATCATCGCCGCCGAAAAAATCAATGCCGAATGGGCCCTTGATAAGGCCCTCGCCCAGGTGGAGGCCGCCTTTGCCAAGGTGGATGACCCCTATATCCGTGACCGTTTTCTGGATGTCAGGCAGGTGGCGGACCGCATCTTCTGCGAGCTGTCCGGCGCGGATCTGCTGCCGGAAGAAATTGACGAAAAGGTGATTCTCGTCGCCCGGGATTTCTCGCCGGAGGATATCCTGCAGATGCCGGGCCGGGCCGGGTTTCTTGCCGAGATGGGCGGCGAAACATCCCATTCGGCCATTGTGGCCAAGACCCTGGGTATCCCGGCGGTGGTCGGCCTGAAGGATGTGAACGGCCGGATAAACACCAATGACCTGATCATTCTGGACGGCGCCACCGGCCGGGTTTTCGTCAACCCCCAGGAGGAACTCCTGGAGTACTATCAGGACAGGCAGCGGCAGTACCAGCAGCATCATCTCGAGGTGGCGCAGTATGCCCATCTGCGGGCCGAGACCGCCGATGGGCTGCAGGTCAGGGTGGAGGCCAATCTGGAAATGGCCGAGGAGGTCGGCCAGGCCTTCGACTATGGGGCAGGCGGCATCGGACTTTTCCGCAGCGAGTATCTTTACCTGAGTTCCCTTGACAATCCCGATGAGGAACTGCTGTTTGCCACCTATAAAGATCTGCTGGCCGCGGCAGCCCCGTTTCCGGTGACTATCCGGACCTTTGACATCGGCGGCGACAAGCTGTTCATTGATAAAACGGGCAGGTCATCCGGTTTCCGCAGGAAAATGGAAAAGCAGTGGTCCGCTGAGGCGAATCCCGCCCTGGGTCTGCGGGCCATCCGCTATTGTCTGCATGAGCCCGTCATGTTCGCCACCCAGCTGCGCGCCATGTTGCGGGCCAGCTGTTTCGGCTGTCTGCGTATCCTGTTTCCCATGATTTCATCCTACACTGAACTGCAGCAGGTCAAAGAGGTGGTTGCCGGGGTTCAGGACAAGCTCCGCGCCGACGGCGTTCCCTTTGCCGAAGGGGTGGAGTTTGGCGTGATGATCGAGGTGCCCAGCGCGGTTGCCCTGGCCGATACCCTGGCCGGGGAGGTGGATTTTTTCAGTATCGGCACCAACGATCTGATCCAGTATTCCCTGGCCATCGACCGGGGCAACGAGCAGGTGGCGCACATGTATGATCCCCTGCATCCGGCGGTTTTAAAGATGATCAAGTATGTGGCGGATTCGGCGCACCGGGCGGGTATTGAGGTGGGGATATGCGGGGAAATGGCCGGGGAGGAGAAATATCTGCCGGTGCTGCTCGGCCTTGGACTCGATTCCTTCAGCATGCGTCCTTCGGCCATTCCCTACATCAAAAGGATGATCCGGCAAAGCCGGGTCGCATCGGTGGAGAGGCTGGCCGGCCGGCTGCTGGACTGCTCTTCGGCAAAGGAGATCCGGGAAGCTCTGCAACACTACCTTTCCCGCCATTACCCTGATTCGTTGCCACATGACAGCCGTTTCCCACCTGATTGATGCCGCCGTTTTTTTTGTTTGCCGTTTGTTTACTTTTGCGGGAGTCAGGAGACAGCAATCAGAAGTCAGAATGGTTGCTTTTTATTATATGTTATTCTGCCTCCTGCCTCCTGAAGTCAGATTTCTTTGGTGGTCTGTTTATTGATCCGTGGTTGAGGTTATCAGGGTGAAGCAGTTTGCGGAAAGAGCTATCATAGCAGCCATCGCCCGGCAGCAGGCCGGCACGGCGGCCGATCTCGTGCGGGGTATTGGTGATGACTGCGCGGTGGTGCGCAAGGCCGGCGGCTTGGTTGACCTGTGGACCACCGATGCCCTGGTGGAGGGCGTGCATTTTGATCTGGCCTGGCATCCTCCCGGACTGCTGGGCAGAAAGGCGGCCAGTGTCAATATCAGCGATATCGGCGCCATGGGCGGCAGGCCGCGCTTTGCCCTGCTCGCCCTTGGGCTTTCCACCGTCTGTGGCAGGGAGTTTGTGGATGAAATGATGGCCGGTTTCCTCGATGTGCTGGCTGAGCATGACATGGTGCTGGTGGGTGGCGACACGGTTTATGCCGGCGAGCGCCTCATGCTGTCCATCACCGTTTGCGGGGAAATGGCGGAAGAGCAGGTCTGTTACCGCTCCGCCGCCCGGCCCGGGGATCTGGTCTGGGTGAGCGGCTGTCTCGGCAATGCGGCCTGCGGGCTGGAGCTGTGCCGCCGGGGGTTGCAGGGGCAGCAGGAGTATGCCCTGCTTTGCCGCGCTCATCTTGATCCGCAGCCCCAGGTCAGACTGGGCCGCAGGCTCGCCGAAAGCGGACTCATTCACGCCATGATGGATATTTCCGATGGCCTGGCCACGGATCTGGCCCATATCTGTAAAGAGAGCGGGGTGGGGGCCGAGATCATGGCCGAGGAGGCGCCCCTGGCCATTGAGCTGCAAAAAGCCGCAGCCGCCCTCAAGCTGTCCCCCATGCAATTGGCGCTGCAGGGCGGGGAGGACTACCAGCTGGTCTTTACCGCTCCGGCGCAAAACAGTGATCCGCTGCGCAACCTCAGCCGGCAGGCGGGGGTGGACATCACCTGCGTGGGCCGGATCGTGGCAGGGCAGGGGGTCATGCTCAGGCAGGACGGGTCGTGGCTGGACATCACTTTTCAGGGTTATGAGCACAGATTTTAAGATCCATTCCCCCTTTTCGCCGGCCGGCGACCAGCCCGGGGCCATCGAGGCCTTGAGCCGGGGAATCGCCCGGGGTGAGCGGGAGCAGGTGCTGCTCGGCGTCACCGGCTCCGGCAAGACCTTCACCATGGCCCATGTCATCGCCCGGACCCAGCGTCCGGCCCTGGTGATGGCCCCCAACAAAACCCTGGCAGCCCAGCTCTATGCCGAATTCAAGGACCTCTTTCCGGAAAATGCGGTGGAGTATTTCGTCAGCTATTACGATTATTATCAGCCCGAGGCCTACATCCCCCAGTCCGACACCTACATTGAAAAGGACTCGTCGATCAATGACGCCATCGACAAGATGCGCCACTCGGCCACCCGGTCGCTGCTCACCCGTCGAGACGTTGTGATCGTGGCCAGTGTTTCCTGTATTTACGGACTGGGTTCGCCGGATGAGTATAAGAATATGCATCTCCTGTTAAAGCAGGGAGAGGACTATCCCCTGCAGGAGATGCAGCGGCGGCTGGTCTACATGCTCTATGAACGCAATGATTTCTCCTTTCATCGCGGCACCTTCCGCGTGCGCGGCGATGTGGTTGATATCTTCCCGGCCTACGAGGAGGACCATGCCGTGCGGGTGCAGCTTTTCGGCGACACCATCGACAGCATCTCCCTGGTTGATCCCCTGCGGGGCCAGGTGCTGGCCACCATGGAGGAGGTGACGGTTTTCCCGGGCAGCCATTTTGTCACCTCCAGGGAAATCCTGACCCGGGCCATGGCGACCATCAAGGAGGAACTCAAGGACCGTCTGGCCTTTTTTGAGAAAGAGCGCCGCCTGGTGGAGGCCCAGCGGCTGGAGCAGCGCACCATGTTCGACCTGGAGATGATCAGCGAATTGGGCTACTGCAACGGCATTGAGAATTACAGCCGGCATCTCACCGGCAGAAGTCCCGGCGAGCCGCCGCCCACCCTGCTTGATTACTTTCCGCCGGATTTCCTCCTTTTTGCCGATGAAAGCCATATCACCATTCCGCAGATCGGCGGCATGTACCGGGGGGACCGCTCCCGCAAGGAAACCTTGGTGGAGTTCGGCTTCCGGCTGCCCTCCGCCCTGGATAACCGCCCCCTGCAGTTTGATGAGTTTGACCGCCGCATCAACCAGGCGGTTTATGTCTCGGCCACCCCCGGCAACTTTGAGATCGACCGGGCCCAGGGCCGGGTGGTGGAGCAGATTATCCGGCCCACCGGCCTGCTTGACCCGGCCATCGAGGTGCGTCCGGCCGCAAGCCAGGTGGATGATCTGCTGGAGGAGGTGCGGCAGCGGGCGGCCCGGCATGAGGCGGTGCTGGTCACCACCCTGACCAAGCGCATGGCGGAGGATCTGACCGATTACTATGAAAAACTGGGGGTGCGGGTGCGCTACCTCCATTCGGACATCAAGACCCTGGAGCGGATTGAACTGGTGCGCCAGCTGCGCCAGGGGGAATTTGATGTGCTCATCGGCATCAATCTGCTGCGCGAGGGCCTTGATATCCCCGAGGTGTCGCTGGTGGCGGTGCTGGACGCGGACAAGGAGGGTTTTCTGCGCAGCGAGCGGTCGCTCATCCAGACCTGCGGCCGGGCGGCCAGAAACGTGGAGGGTATGGTCATTCTTTACGGGGATACCCTGACCGGTTCCATGCAGCGCACCATTGACGAGACCAACCGCAGGCGGATTCTGCAGCAGGAATATAACAGACGGCACGGCATCACCCCGGAAACCATCCGCTCATCCATCAAAAATGTGATGGAAACCGTGTATGAGCAGACGGAACGCGCTCCGCTGCTCAGGGCGGCGGAAGAAAAGATGGAATTCCACAGTCTGAAGGAGCTGCAGAAGGAGATGAGGAAGTTGGAGAAGGAGATGATGGCCAGGGCCAGGGACCTGGCCTTTGAGGAGGCGGCCGCGCTGCGTGACCGGATAAAAATGCTCAGGGAAGCGGAACTGCAATGGCTGTGAAAAGTGAGAAGTGAGGAGTAGGGGCTGGCCTTGTGCCTGCCCTGTGAGGAGTCAGAGGTGAGGGGGATGCAATGAGGAGCGAGGGGTCGGGAGACGGCAGTCGGGAGGCAGAGGCCGGCAATGGGCAGGGAGGTCTTTTCTACCGGTTTACCCTGTGGGCCGTGCCGCTCTTTTTCCGGCTGCTTTCGTTTGCGCTGTTTGCCACCTGCCGGGTGCAGCGGCGCGGCCATGAGCATTTCAGCGGTTTTGCCGGGGCAGGAACCCCCTTTATCGTTTCCTTTTGGCATTACGGGGTCATTTACATTGTCTATCAGGCCCGGGCAATTCCCTATGTGGCCATGGTCAGCGCCAGCAAGGACGGGGAATACGTGTCCCGCATACTGCAGAGCAAGGGTTTTGCCACCGTGCGCGGGTCGCGCAACAAAGGTGCGGTAAGCGCCTTGAAGGGACTGATGAAGGAGATGGCCCGGGGCAAGACCGCGGTGCTGGTGGCGGATGGCTCCCAGGGACCTGCCCGCCAGGCCCAGGCCGGCACGATTCTGCTGGCCAGCAAGACCGGGGCGCCCATCGTGCCGGTGGGCTGGGCGGCTGATCGCTACAAAACATTCCGCAGCTGGGACCGCACCGCCATTCCCCTGCCGTTTGCCAGGGTGGTCCTGTGGTATGGCGAGCCCATCCTGGTGCCCAGGGAGTTGCAGAGCGTGGAGCTGGAGGCGTATCGCCTCAGGCTGGAGCAGGCGCTCAATGAGCTGTATGAAAAATCATGGCGGGAATTCGGCAGGGAGGAGCATTAAAAAAAAGGGATGACCGCGGCAGCCGCCATCATCCCCTTTCAGGTGCATGGTTTGAACGGATTTAGTCTATCAGCAACGGGAAATAACCGGATGAGGCCCGCTGTGACCCTTAGCTTCAACCGTTGGTTGCTAGCAGACTAATCAACCTGAGAAGTTACCATTAATCAAGCTGCTTCATGATGGCATCGAGAACTTCCTTGATGCCGGCAGAGCCGTCAACGGAAACAACCTTCGGTCCTTTAATGGTTTTGAAGTAGTTAACCGCAGCCATGGTACCGGTATTGGTATCATAGTAGATGTTATGGCGTTTGCCGATGGCGACCTCATCCTGGTCGTCGGCGCGGGTGCTCAGTTCGCCGCCGCAGACACGGCATACGAGCCTGCCGTCTTTCTCCACCGGTTTGATGGCGGCAAAAGCGATGTGGTTGGGGTGGTTGTTGTCGTTGGCGCACAGGCGGCGGCCCATGATCCTTTCTTTGGCGATCTGACGGTCAAGCATGATTTCAATCACGTAGTTGAGATCAATGCCGGCATCCTTCAGGGCCTTGGCCAGGGTTTCAGCCTGAACCTTATTGCGGGGAAAGCCGTCAAGCAGCCATCCCTTCTTGCAGTCATCCTCTTGCAGTCTGTTGAGGATCATCGGGATGGTGATATCATCGGGAACCAGATCACCTCTGTCGATATACTCTTTCGCTTTTTTACCCAGTTCCGTGCCGCCTTTGATGTTCTTGCGGAAAATGGCGCCTGATTCGATGTGTGGAATATTGTATTTCTCCTGAACCTTGGCGCCCTGGGTTCCCTTACCACTGCCGTTCGGACCAAAAATTAAGATGTTCATCCCGTCTCTCCTTGTGCAAAGTTTGCTGTTGAAATTCCTCTCCTAGAATTGTGGTAACATGTAGTAATTGCGGAGCTTTTACTATAACTGGCAAAGGACTATAGCCCATGTTGAAAAACTATGCCATAAAAAAGAAAAGGAGGGTGAATTGTCCGGGATACGGCAGACAAAGGAGGGGCGGAAAGAAGGGAAAACGGCGCGGTGCGGCTACTTGTCTCTTTTGCCGTGCAGAATGCAGAATTCCCGGATAAGTTCTTTGCGGTCAACAAGGGTCAAGCGGAAGTAAAAGGGGCTCAAAATGAGAATTCTGATCGCTTCCTGGCGTGTCATGGCGGTTCCTTCCCTGAATAAATATGTTTTCTGCCGGTTGATTGTTTCTGATAAACATATCGGCATTTTTCAGAAAAACTTGAGTTGACGATTTTGACTTTTGCCTGCGTCAACAGCGGGTCGCTTAGCGTGCCCTCTCGGTGGTTTGTCCGGTGGCAGGATCGGCCGGCAGGAAAAATATCCAGTAGGCATGGTGGAAAATACAGAGTAAAATAAAATCTCCGGCAGATCAGCGGCTCAGGGCCGCTTGTTTTTCATGAAACTGTAATCCGTTCACTGCGCCGGTAATAGGAACGCCAAACCCAAAATCCACAACCTTAAACCTCATATTTGTTATGCATAAATCTGTCAGGGCGGTGCTGATGCTCTTGCTTATTCTTGTCTGCGGGGCATGCGGCTACATGGTGCTGGAGGACAGCACCTTTTTAGACGGTCTGTATATGACCCTCATCACCATCACCACCGTGGGTTACGGCGAGGTTGTTCATCTCAGCCCCGCTGGCCGCATGTTCACCATGGCCCTCATCATGGTGGGGGTAGGATTCATGATGCTGGTTTTCACCAAGATTACCGAGGCCGTGGTTGAAGGCAGGCTTCAGGCTGTTTACGGGAGGTTGAATATGAAGAAGAAGGTGGCTGAGTTGAGCGGCCATTACATTGTGTGCGGTTTCGGCCGCATTGGCCAGGTCATCACCAAGCTGCTCAGTGCGGAAAAAAAACAATTTGTTGTTATCGAAAATGACCCCCAGGTCATCAACAAGCTCAGTGAACTGGGATATCTTTTCCTCGATGGAGAGGCCTCCAATGATGATATGCTGCTCAAGGCCGGAGTGGATAAGGCCAGCGGCCTCATTGCCGTTGTCTCCTCCGATGCCGATAATGTCTATATCGTCCTGTCCGCCAGGGGGCTCAATCCTGATCTGTATATCATGGCCCGCTCCAGCGGCGTTGAGGGAGTGGAGATAAAGTTGCTGCGGGCCGGAGCAAACAAGGTTCTTTCCCCTTATTACATCGGGGCCACCCGCATGGCCCATCATGTGTTGCGACCCACCGTAACCGATTTTATCGATCTGACCGTGTCTGGCGGGGAACTGGGACTGCGTCTGGAGGAACTCCGGGTTTCCGACAATGGGCAGATGACCAATAAAACCCTGATGGAATCCAATATCCGGCGGGATTTTGACCTGATCGTCGTTGCCATCAAGCGCAGTCAGGGGGAGATGCAGTTCAACCCCAACCTGGGGACCAGCATCCTGGGCGGGGATACCCTGGTGGTGCTCGGTGAGTATGAGAAAATCAAGCAGCTGGAAAAAATAATTTAAGCGTTGCGCCGGGTCTGTGCTAAAATGGAAGAGTATGTGCGAATTATAATTATTTCCGCATGTTGCGTCCACCCCCTTCGCCTGTCGGCAATTGTTCTGTCATTTTAAGGAAGGCAATGGAAGATCTTTCGAAAAAGCCGGTTAAAATCTGCAATGACCGTTTCCTGCTGAAGCTTACCAAGGATAAGCTGAAGGCGGTTCTCCAGCTGGTCAGCGAGAAAGATAGTTTTGACGCTGTTCCCTTTGACGAGATTGTCCAGGAGGTGCGGAATCACGGGGTAAGTTTTGGTTTTGTCCAGAAACTTCCGCAGGCCCGGGAGGGGAAAACCATCATCGCCTGCGGTACACCTGCCGTACCGGGTGAAAATGCCAAGGTAAAACCGGTGGTGAAGCCGGTTATTCTTTCCCGCGTCAAGATGAAAAAGTCGGGCAAAGACCGGGTTGATTTCCGCGAGCTGGGCCATATCGTCAATGTGCCCAAGGGGCAGTTGCTGCTGAAGAAGATTCTGGCCACGGCCGGGACACCGGGGAAAAATGTGCTGGGCGAGGAGATCCCCTGCAAACCCGGCAAGGATGTTAACATCAAATGCGGGCCTGGTGTGGTTTTAAGCGAAGACGGCATGCAGGTTTCCGCCCTGGTGGATGGCAAGTTCGTCATGGGCGACGGAAAACCCTCTGTTTATGAGGAACATGTCATCACCGGCAATGTGGACCTGGCGGTGGGCAACATCGCCTTCTGCGGCACCAGGCTTGAGATTAGCGGTGAAGTGCAGCCGGGTTTCAAGATAAAGTGCAAGGGTGATGTTTTCATCGGCAAAGGGGTGAATAGTGCCCAGGTGCTGGCTGGAGGTTCAGTGCGCATAACCGGCGGCCTGGTGGGCCAGGGCACGGAAGTACGGGCCAAAGGCGATATCCAGCTTGATTTCTGCGAGAATTTCGGCCTCATCGAAACCAGAGGGGCGTTGCGAGTCGAAAATTTTGTGGTGCAGGGCAACGTCAAGACCGGCGGCGGCATGACGGTTATGGGCGGCAAGGGTGCGGTCATGGGCGGCAGCTATGTCGTTGGCGGCAGCATGCATGTAAAGGACCTGGGATCAGAGGCGGAGGTTGTCACGGAGGTGACCGTGGGGTTGAAGCCCGAGCTGGAAAAACGCAAAAGACAGGTTGAGGCGGCAAAGGCATACTGGCCCGACAGGATGAACGAGATTCTTAAAAATATCAGCGCCCTCAATGAGATGAAAAAGGCCGAGGGAAAAGACTTCGGCGGCGAGAAGGCCAATGTGCTGGCTGAACTCAACACCATGATGCCCGAGGTGATGGAGAAAAATAACCAGCTGACCGAAATGCAGATGCAGCTCGATAAGGAGCTTGAGCAGGCGTCCAGCGAGGCAATCTATGTTTATGGCAGCCTCTATCCCGGCGTGGTCGTAACCATCGGCAAGGCCGTCCGGGTGATTGATAAGCAGGAACAGCAGGTGGTGGTGGAACTGCAGAAGAGCACCCTGCAGATCCATGTCCGCGCCATGAATCCCGAAGAAAGAGCGGTAGCCGCCTGATTACGCCGCGCAGCCGGTACCCGCCAGATCAAGCCGGCATTATTCCAGATGATCTAATCCATTTTTTTCTTAACCCGCCCGGCTGTATGCCCAGGGCCGGGACTTCCTTTTCCTGCCTTATTTTCCCAACGTGACCCGCAAGCGGCATGCAACAGCTGAACGCTTATGGTGCTGTTTTTCATGAGAAAACTTCCAGCGTTTGGCAGGGCAAGAAAAAAATCATCTTGTCACCTTGCCGGCGGGCGTCATTTTTTATCAGGGAATCGAGCTGTTGTCCCTGATCTGTCCAGACGATGGCCTTCCGGTCCATGGGAGACGTTGAGAAAAAGGAGACATTTTCGGGAAATTTTATGTTACATTTACGGCGGAAATCTTAATGATCAAGACAGACGTTTTGCTGCGCGCAGTATGGTTGAACCGCTGCAGCAGCTGAAAGAGGCCGAATATGATGATCCGCAAATTGGCTGATGGGGTTGTGGCGTTCGTATTTTTTTTCTGCCTGTTGACCGGCGTAAGCTCTGCCGAAGTGGTGGCGGACAAGAAGATTGTCATAGCCGTCTCCCCCTGCAGTGATGTGGTGCTCAGCTTTAAAAAGTTCCATCCGCTGGTCGCTTATCTGCAGGCGGAGACAGGATTTGAAATCGAGCTGGTGTTCCCGCCGGATGCGGCGGAATTTGAAGAGCAGATCAAGAATAAGGCCATCGACTTTGCTCTCCAGGACCCCAATGTGTACGTGAAATTTGCCTCCCTGTATGACAAAGGGACCCTGCTGAAGGCCCTCACCCCGAAAGGGGGCGAATTTCAGTCCGGGGCGGTCGTTGCCCGGAAGGACGGCAACATCAGGACCATGAAGGATCTGGTCGGCAAGTCCGTCATGTTCGGTCCCAAGCTTTCGGCCTCCAAATGGGTGGTGGCGAAAATGCTGTTTGAAGAAAACGGCATCAACATCGACCAGGATTTATCAACGTACGCCAACGGCGGCTGCTGCGAGGATATCGTTTTTAATGTGTTTCTCAAAGCCTTTGATGCCGGGGTGGTATGCGATCATTTTCTTGAAGAGCATGCCAAAAAACAACGGGAACTTGGAGTCAATGCGCAGGAGCTCCAGGTCATCGCCATGACCAGATGGGTGCCGACCAGGGTATTTTCCGCCCGTAAGGACTTGAGCAGTGGGCTTGTCGCCAGCTTCGACAGGGCATTGCTCAAACTCAGCAACAATAACCCTGAACATGCCAAGATCCTCTACTCTGCCGAGGTTGGCGGCTTTCAACGGGCAAGGGATGAGGATTATGACGATATGCGGATTCTCATCGGTGAAAAAAAGGCCAGATAGCAACGCTGCTTCCGGGAAAGGACGAAAAGAGGACCGCGCATGGAACTCCGCCCGCAATGGGTAAAATTTGGTTTACGCACCAAGCTGACATTGCTGATTGAAAGCCTGGTGGTGATTCTTGTCGTGGTCACCGGCATCATCACCACGATGCGGGAAAAGGAAAGCCTGGAAAGCGAGCTGCGCAAACGGGGGCTGGCGCTGGCTGCCGACGTGGCCAAGTTCACCACCAGTCCCTTGCTCAGTAACGACCTGCCGACGCTGCGCCGTTTTGTCAACCACTCCATGGAGCAGGATTACGTTCGCTATGTCATCCTGCTCGATCCACAGGGCAAGGTGGTGATGCACAGTGATCTGGGTGAAGTCGGGAAAACGTACCGGGACGACCCTATGACCGCCGTGGCCATGAAGTCCGGGAGGCATGGCAGTTTTCGCGCAATGCTTCCGCAAAACGGGGAACACTATTACGACATCTACACCCCCATTTACGTGGCCGATGTCCGGTTGGGCACGGTCCGCCTGGGATATTCCTACATGGCGGTTGAAAAGGAAATTGCCAGCGCCCGCCAGCAGATTTTCATGATAGGAGTGGTGACCATCATCATCGGCGGTATTTCCGCCTATCTGCTGGCCGCCTTTATTTCCGCCCCGATCAAACTGATAACCGATGCCACCGGCAAGGTGGCCGGTGGGGATCTCGGCACCAGGCTGACGATCCGGAGAAATGATGAGATCGGCGCCCTGGCCAACTCCTTTAACGAAATGACGGAGAATCTGCGGAGAACGACCATCTCCAGGGATTATGTTGACAACATCATCGGCAGCATGAACGACACCCTGGTCGTGCTTGATTCGGATACCAGGATCAGCAGCGTGAACAAGGCGACCTGTGAGCTTCTCGGCTATCAGGAAAATGAACTGGTCGGCAGCGATATGCATAAGATTCTTCCCACGGAAGAAAGGTTTTTCAGTGAATCGGGATTTGTGCGTGTGCTTGCCGGAGAAAAAATCGTCAACCTGGAAATAGATTATCTGGCAAAGGACAACACCATGGTCCCCATGCTTTTTTCAGCCACGGTGCTGAAAGATAAAGCGGGGGAAATAGAGGGAGTTGTCGGCATTGCCCGCGACATCACCGAACGTAGGAAGGCGGAGGAGGCGCTCCGGCAGTCGGAGTGGGAGTTGCGTCAACTGTCCGCCCAGCTGCTCACCGCCCAGGAAAAAGAACGAAGGCGGCTTTCCGTGGAGCTCCATGATGAACTGGGGCAGTCGCTGATGGTCCTGAAACTCAAGGTGCGGGCCATTCAAAGGGCGTGGGGCGGCGCCGGGCAAGGACTGAAAAAAGAATGTGATGATGTGATTGCCTATATCAATGAGGTCACGGAGAATGTACGCCGCCTGTCCCGTGACCTGAGCCCTTCCATCCTGGAGGATCTGGGGCTGACCATCGCCGTTCGCCGGCTGGTGGAATCATCCGTCAGCCTGTATAATATCACCTGTTCCCTTGATATGACCGAGCTTGACGATCTTTTTTCCCGTGATCAGAAGATTACCGTGTACCGGATTGTCCAGGAGTGTCTTACCAACATCGCAAAGCACTCCCAGGCCAGCCATGTATGGATCACCCTCAGAAGACAGGAGGACAGTTTTTTCTTTGAGGTGAAGGATGACGGCCAGGGCTTTGATGTGCAGAAAGCCTTTGGCCGGAATCACCCTCAACACGGGTTAGGGCTGTCCGCCATGAACGAACGGGTCCGCATGCTGGGCGGCTCTCTCGAGGTCTTAAGCAGCAAAGGAAAAGGCACCACAATCAGCTTTAGTATCCCATTAAACGTGTGAGGAAACGATGACGCCGCCGTATCGCATTGTGCTGGCCGATGATCATGCCATGTTCCGCCAGGGGATCAGGAATATTCTCGAAACCGTCGAGGGCCTTGCGGTGGTCGGGGAGGCGAGTGACGGACTCATGCTTCTTGACCTTTTACGGCAGGGAACCCCTGATATGGTGATTCTGGATATATCCATGCCCCATCTCCGCGGCCTTGAGGCAACCAGGGAGATTAAGATGATCTCCGCCGATGTGAAGGTGTTGATACTCACCATGCACAAGGACAAGGACTATGTTTATTCCGCCCTTTCAGCCGGGGCCGAAGGGTATCTGCTCAAGGAGGATGCGGATACGGAACTCTTTGCCGCCATTGAGAAAATCAGGAACAATGGCTGCTATATCTCGCCGCTCCTGTCCGGCGAATTCGCCTTTGATCTGGTGCAGGCCTCCCATAAGGGGGAATTGTCCTCCCTGTCCGATCCTCTGACCACCCGCGAACGGGAAATCCTGAAATTGATTGCCGAGGGCATCTCCAACAAGGAGATTGCCGATCTGCTTTATATCAGTATCCGCACCGTGGAAAATCACCGCGCCAATATCATGCGCAAGCTCAACATCAAACAAACCGCCAATCTGGTAAAATATGCCATCAACAAAGGCTACATCCTGCCTAGTAAATAAAGAAAAATCTTTTTGAAACCTGCTGTTGTCTCGCTCCTAGGTACTAATACCCACCTGTTAATAGGTAGTTCGCCTGATTGTTTCTTGAGTAGTTCAGCTGATTGTTTCTATGGCCGGCAAGGCGTAGAGTTGCATACAAACGGGGATCTTTTCGAGTTCGAGAAACATTCCAGTAAAGCGGCTCGAACCTGCGGCTCCACAGATCCTGATTTGCTTTTGCGCCCACAGGGCATCTCCTGGAATTTTCGGCCTGTTGCTTAGGCTGCACTAAACAGGGAGTTGCTGCAAAGCAGTTGCAATAAAACAAGGGACAGTTCGCCATGTCAACCATGGGAGCCTGGGCAGGGAGCGGACAAAAATCCGGCAAGGAGGTGAGGGAAAGGAAAAAAGATATGCGCGGTTTTTGGTTTTTGAGTCCTGCTGGCAGCTCTCAGAAGTATCGCATGGGGGAGATACGGAATTGAGGTAGATGGGTGCTGAAGGCAGCAAGGCGAGCCCGGAATGGGCGCCTGAAGGTTCTGGCAACACAAAGAAATAATTAACCTAAGACAATTTTGAAGGCGGATAAACAGATGATTAAACGTACAACTATTCTCATGACAACGGCATTCATGTTCGTAACTCTACCAGGTGCTGCAGTTGCTGGTGACCAGGACCGGGATCAAAAACAACTTAAAGACGGCTCCTGCTTGCCGTACAGCACGGATGTCAGCGGCAGCTTTAATCTTGCCGGTGACCGTGACCAGGATCGGACAAAAGATCAGGACAAGCTTAAAGACGGCTCCTGCCTGGATTACAGCACGGGTGCAGCCGGCGGATTCATTGTGGCTGATGATAAGGATCGACTGCGCGACGGAACAGGGGACGGAATTCCGGATCGGCTTCGGGACGGCTCCTGCCTGGATTACAGCACGGATGTCAGCGGCGTATTTACTCTGGCCGGCGATGAACTGCGCGATGGAACAGGGGAC
>JBFMAY010000013.1:39593-88210 GCA_040755455.1 Thermodesulfobacteriota bacterium
GGACGGAATTCCGGATCGGCTTCGGGACGGCTCCTGCCTGGATTACAGCACGGATGTCAGCGGCGTATTTACTCTGGCCGGCGATGAACTGCGCGATGGAACAGGGGACGGAATTCCGGATCGGTTGAGAGACGGCTCCTGTCTGGATTACAGCACGGATGTCAGCGGCGTATTTACTCTGGCCGGCGATGAACTGCGCGACGGAACAGGGGACGGAATTCCGGATCGGCTTCGGGACGGCTCCTGCCTGGATTACAGCACGGATGTCAGCGGCGTATTTACTCTGGCCGGCGATGAACTGCGCGACGGAACAGGGGACGGAATTCCGGATCGGCTTCGGGACGGCTCCTGCCTGGATTACAGCACGGATGTCAGCGGCGTATTTACTCTGGCCGGCGATGAACTGCGCGATGGAACAGGGGACGGAATTCCGGATCGGTTGCGGGACGGCTCCTGTCTGGATTACAGCACGGATGTCAGCGGCAATTTTATTCTTGCTGATGACCGGGACCGGGATATGGATAAAGACAAAGATAAATTGCAGGACTGCAAATTCATCAGCTGAGAGGATTCATTGCCTTCTCCTTGGTTATCGGGGTCCTGATTGAACAGAGCGAATAGGATTAGGATTTTTTCCTGGTAAATAGCGCGCCCGGCAGTGTTGCAGAAACCGAACGCGCAACAACCGGGCCGCTATTCCGCAACGTTCATTCAGGGTGCCGTGGTGGCTGCTCGCAACAGGTCGCCCGGATTTACCGGGGGACCTGTTTTTTTTTGACCGGGAGCAGGCACGGCAATGAGAGGGATGTGAACAAAGGAAACGGATAGTGGGCGCGTATCGTATTGTATTGGCTGATGATCATGCCATGTTTCGCCAGTGCGTGAAGAATCTTCTCGAAGGGGCACGGGAACTGAAGGTGATCGGGGAGGCCGGGGACGACCTCAAACTCCTTGATTTCTTCAAAAAGGAGACCCCTGATATGGTGATCTGGGGTATCTCAATGCCGAATCATCATGGGCTGGCCGCCACCCGGGAGATAAAAATGGTTTATCCGGAGGTAAAAATTCTGATCCTGACCATGCACCGGGAAAAGGAATACGTGGATTATGCCCTGGCCGCCGGGGCTGCAGGATATCTGCTCAAGGAAAATGCCGATACGGAGCTCTTTATTGCGGTGGAAAAGATACGCCAGGGAGAGTGTTACGTCTCTCCCTTGGTCGCCGGGGGTGGCACGTACCCCGTTTTCCGGTGAGTCGACCGCGGAACCTTCCCTCAACCGCAGCGGGCGAGCATCTCCCGCACCGCCTGGTCCAGCCCCACGTAGATAGCCCTGGCCATCACCGCATGGCCGATACTGAGTTCTTCAATCCGGTCAAGCGCGGCTATCCTGGCCGTATTGAGGTAATTTAAGCCGTGTCCGGCATTGATCCGCAGTCCCGCTTCATGGGCGGCATTCACGGCCGCCACAATCATGGCAAATTCCCGGTCTTCTTCCGCATCACTTGCCGCATCGCTGTAACGGCCGGTGTGTATTTCAACAAATGTCGCCCCGACCTTGCTTGCTGCCTTGATCTGCCCGGCATCAGGATTGATAAACAGACTGACCGGAATGCCGGCATCCTTCATGCGGGCGATGACGCCGGTCAAATGCCGCTCCTGGCCGATCACGTCAAGACCGCCTTCCGTGGTCAGCTCCGCTCTTTTTTCCGGGACCAGGGTCACCATGTCCGGTTTAAGATGCAGGGCGATATTGATGATTTCCTCGGCTGCCCCCATTTCCAGATTGAGCTTGGTCTTGACCGTCTGGCGCAGGAGGATCACATCCCGGTCCTGGATATGTCGGCGGTCTTCCCGGAGATGAACGACAATACCCGCGGCCCCTGCCAGTTCGCAAATGCCGGCGGCCAGCACCGGGTCAGGTTCGTCAATGCCCCTGGCCTGGCGCAGGGTGGCAACGTGATCGACGTTTATGGCAAGCTTGACCATTTTTCCCCTCAAAATAATCGTATATGGCATTAAAAAAGTTTGATCCGCAACAGCTGGAAAGAAATGAAATTTTACTGCGGAGAAAATACCCTTATCCGGACAAAGGGGCAAGCCCCTTTGTTGCGTTTAGTTGCAGCAGCAGTTCTTTTTCCATTGCCGTCATGATGGCGGCATCGTCCTCTCCACGCTCGTGGTCATAGCCGAGCAGGTGCACAAGGCCGTGGACCAGCAGCACGCAGAGGTGCTCCTCCAGGGTTTGGCCCGCCTCTTCCGCCTCGCGGGCCGCGGTTTCGGTGGAAATGACGATATCGCCCAGCAGCTGCGGCCCGGCTGAGGTGGGGAGGTCAGCCATGGGAAAGGACAGCACATTGGTGGCTTTGCCGATGCCTCGGTAGGTGGTATTGAGCTCGGTCATGCGGCTGTCATCAACCAGCAGGATGCTTAATTCGCAATGCTTCCTGCCCGCATGGCGCAGCAGTGCGGTGGCTGTTTTCTTCAACCTGGCAGGGGGGACGGGCAGGGGCTTGACTTCACTTCTTAGCAGGACGGGCATCACCTTTCTCCTTTTTCAGGTGACTTTTTTCTTTTTTTTCATAGGCCCGTATGATCTGCTGCACCAGGGGATGGCGCACCACGTCAACATCCGTGAAATAGCTGAAGGAGATCCCTTTTATTTTTTTCAGGATGTGCGCGGCGTGGATAAGTCCTGACCCCCGGTCATGGGGGAGGTCTATCTGGGTGATGTCACCGGTTATGACTGCTTTGGAACTGAAGCCCAGGCGGGTAAGAAACATTTTCATCTGGGCCGGGGTGGTGTTCTGGGCCTCATCGAGAATGACAAAGGCATTGTTCAAGGTACGGCCCCGCATGAAGGCCAGGGGGGCGATCTCGATGATCTCCCGTTCCACCAGTTCCTTGGCCCGTTCCCGGCCGAGCATGTCATTGAGGGCGTCATGCAGCGGCCGCAGGTAGGGATTGATTTTTTCCACCATGTCGCCGGGCAGAAACCCCAGGTTTTCCCCGGCCTCCACCGCCGGCCGGGTGAGGATGATGGATTTGACCTGGTTGGCGCTGTAGGCGGCGATGGCCATGGCCACGGCCAGATATGTTTTACCGGTGCCGGCCGGCCCGATGCCGAAGGCGATGTCGTTGGTGCGGATGGCGTCGATATAGAGTTTCTGGTTGATGCTCTTGGGCGAGACAATCCTGTGTTTTGCCGTGATATAGACCTGATCGAGAAAGATTTCCTTCAGGTTGGTCCGGGGCGCACGCTCCATGATTCGCAGGGCGTACGCCACATCCGCCGCATAGACCGGGTAGCCGGTGATGATGAGATCGTAAAGCTGATTGAGGGTGGCGGCGGTGGTTGCCACCTCGTGATCAGGGCCGGAGATGGTCAGGGTCGTTCCCCTGGCCTTGACCGTAACCCCCACCGCCTTTTCAATGGCCAGCAGATTACGGTTCAAATCGCCATAGAGCAGGCGGGCCGCTTCATTGTCGGTAAAAGAAAGTTGTTTCTGGGTCGCGGTGTTCAGCATGGGGAAATTATTTACGGCTCCTGGTTTTCGCCAGTTCCTCGTCAATGAGTTTCTGCATGCCCTGGGCGGTTCTGTCTTTCACCTTCCTGCCGTTGACAAAAAGGGACGGCGTACCCTTGACCCCGGCCGTGGCTCCGTCCTGCTGGTCCTTGCTGATTTGGCCCATGTTCTGCGGATTGGCCATTTCCTTGTTGAACTGATCCATGTTCAGGCCGAGAGAGGTGGCGATTTCCTGGAGTTTCTCCTGTTTGAGGTCTCTCATGTTCTGAAAGAGAAGATCATGATACTCCCAGAATTTCCCCTGTTTCTGGGCGGCAATGGCGGCAACGGCCGCAGGAACGGCCTGCTCGTGGCCACGGATGGGAAAGTGTTTGAAGGAGATTTTGACCGTTTCCGGGTTTTTTTTCAGGACTTCTTCGAAAACTGGTCCGAGTTTGGAGCAGTAAGGGCATTGGAAGTCGCTGAAGACAACAATTGATACCGGGGCATTGGGCAGGCCGAGGAAGGGAGAATTCGCCGTATCAATGGAGGCAATAAAGGAGTAGCTGATTTCCTGTATATTACCCGTGGATTCACTGCTCAGGAAAATTTTGTCTTCGAGATTTGCCAGATCAAGTCCGGCAGCGGAGATCCGGTTGAAGGAGGGATCGACAACGATGGAATCCTCCAGCTTGCCGTCATTGGTGTATATAGCCACGCTGCCTTTGCTTAAAACATAGACATACTTGCCGTTGACTGAACTGGCCATATCAAGCGGGGCGCCGGCTGCTTTGAAGGTGTTGCTTATTTCCGAGTCAATCTCGGCATGGGCGGGCAGGGCCAAGCCCATGGCGCCGATAATGGTCAGCAGGAAAAAAGTTGTTATTTTCATAAAACCTCCAGTTAATGATAAGTGGGAGTTAAAACGGCAATACGTAGTTATGTTGCCGACAATTGTTCTTGATCCGCGCATTATTTTCAACTGTTATTTTGGCCTGAATTTGAAAAAGGAGCAGAAAGAGGATGAGCGGCCTGTTTTAACCGCCCTTCTGCCGGATGGCCCTGGCCAGCAGCACCGCCAAGTGACACGCCCGGCCGGGGAGCCCGGCCTGCCGCAATCCATGCTGCCATTGCAGCAGACAGCCGCTGCAGGTGGTGACAACATGGGAAGCGGATAGTTCCAGGAATTGCGTCAGGGCGCCGGCTAAAATATCTTGGGACAGCCGCGGATGGGCGATATGGAAGAGACCGCCCTGGCCGCAGCAGTGGGGCCCCTCGGCAAGCTCCACCGGCGGCGCGCCCATGATATTGTTGAGCAGACTGCGCGGCTGGGCCATGATTTTTTCCGGGCCGAAACGGAGATGGCAGGGATCGTGGTAGAAAACGCGGACAGTATTCTCCTGCTCGGAGGCCGCGGGACCAGGGGGCGAAGCAAGTCCGGCCTCCAGGAAAAAGCGGGAAAATTCCCGCAGCCGGCCGGCAAAGTCCTCTGCCTCTCTGTGCCAGGTCTGGTCATCAGCCAGCAGGTCGGGGTAGGTACGCAGATGGCTGTAACAGGAGGCGCAGGAGGTGAGGATGGGCAGGGCATTGCCGGCAAAGGCGGCGATATTTTTTTTGGCAAGGTCCTGTGCCTCCTTTCGGCTGCCGCCGGCAAAAGAGGCCAGTCCGCAGCAGGTCTGTTCCTCCGGTACCCGCAGGGAGCCTCCGGTAACCTTTCTGGTCAGAAAAGCGGTGGCGGCGCTGATGTCGCGGCTCAGAAAACGGGCCAGACAGCCGCTGAAGTAGCTGACCGCTGGGGGGGCTTCGCTGTTTTTGTCAGCAGGCAAGGCGGGCGGGACATCCGCAGCGGAAAAATCTTCGGGCAGCAGCGCAAGCTTCAGCCATAGGCCGCTTGTCTTTGGCAGGTGCAGCAGCAGTTTCTGTCTGAGGACGGCAAGGCCGCCGAGCAGCCGTGGCGAGGCAAGGGTTTTTCTGGCGGCTAGCTTTTCCAGAAAGCAATGGCGGGCGGACAGCGGTAATTGTTCCCTGGCCCTGATCAGCGGGGAGAGGGTGTCGATTTTCCGGGGACAGACGTCCAGGCAGGCGCCGCACAGCAGGCAGGCGGAGACGATTTTGCCGTAGGCAGGGGATGCGGGGTTGGTCAGGCGGCTCAGCAGATGGAGCCGGCCGCGGGCGGTGAGAGATTCACGGCCGGTTACCTGATAAACCGGGCAGACGGCGGTGCATGCTCCACATTTGGCGCATTGGTCTCCCGCCGGCTGCCGTTTATCCGTCCTGTTCACTTCTGCCAGAGCAGATAGGCCTTGATGAACGGGTCAAGAACGCCATCAAGGACGGCATCGACATTGCCGGTTTCATGACTGGTGCGGTGATCCTTTATCAGCTGGTATGGCTGCATGACATAGGACCTGATCTGGCTGCCCCAGGCTATTTCCTTTTTTTCGCCTCCAAGTTCGGCGCGCTGCTCCAGCTGCAACAGCCTTTCCCGCTCATACAGCCGGGATTTGAGCATCTTCATGGCCGTGTCCTTGTTGCGGTGCTGGGAGCGCTCATTCTGGCACTGGACAACCGTGTTGGTCGGCAGATGGGTGATGCGGATGGCGGAGCTGGTCTTGTTGACATGCTGGCCGCCGGCGCCGCTGGCCCGGTACGTGTCAATGCGCAGGTCCTTTTCATTAATCTCAACCGCGATGGTGTCATCAAGCTCCGGGAAGATAAAGACCGAGGCGAAAGATGTGTGGCGCCTGCCCCCGGCATCAAAGGGGGAAATGCGCACCAGGCGGTGAATGCCCATTTCCGAGCGGAGATAGCCGTAGGCATGGCGTCCCTTAACCATGAGGGTGGTGCTTTTCACGCCGGCCTCATCGCCGGGCTGCAGATCAAGGATGTCGACCCCAAAGCCTTTATCCTCCGCCCAGCGCATATACATGCGCATCAGGATGCTGACCCAGTCCTGCGCTTCGGTGCCGCCCGCGCCGGCATGGATGGTGAGCATGGCATTGTTGGCGTCATGCTCGCCGGAAAACATGCATTCCAGTTCAAAGGCGGCAATTTTCCCCTCAAGAACTTTGAGGGTTTGTCTTGCCTCCTGCTCGGTTTCCGCGTCCTGTTCGCTGATGGCAAGTTCCAGCAACACCTCGGCGTCTTCCATCACGCGGTGCAGGGATTCATAGCCCTCGATCGGCTCCTGCAGCCGGCTGATCTCCTGCTGCACCTTCCTGGCTGTTTCAGCATCGTTCCAGAAGGCGGGATGGGTGGTTTTCTGTTCAAGCTCCCGCAGTTTTTCCGTCTTGTCGGCTAATTCAAAGATGCTCCTTCAAGGCCGTCAGCCTTAGTTGGATTTCCTGGAGTTTCTGTTTCAGTTCTGCGGACATGGTATTTTTCTACAAGTAAGGGTGAAGAGTGATTCAAATCCTGTTAAGAAATCGAGTATAATACTAGAAAGAAAAAAATGCGCCAACAAAATCCGACGAAAATAAAATCTGCCGGGCAAATTCTTTGCAAATGGAATACTCTGCCCATCATCGAGCCATCGGAACGACAAGTGGATGGCATTAAATTCACCGGTTAAGGAGGAAGGCCGTATGAAAAAGATATTGATTATAACGAGTTTTGCCGTGTTCCTGCTTGCGGCCTGTGTCGTGGTGCCAAGGCACGGAGTTGTTGCCCCCTATCTGCCGCCCGTCGTGGTGCTGGATGTGGAACCATACTATTATTACGAGGGTTTTCACTATCATTATGACCGGGACAGATGGTACTACTCGCAGTCCAGGAGTGGGCCCTGGTACGACCTGCCCAGAGACCACTACCCCCAGGAACTCAGATTCAAAGGAAAGGGCAAGCGGCATGGTCACGATGACCGGTACTACGATGACCGGCGCCACGATGACTGAGAGCAAAAAAGTGATGACCGGCGAGCGGGCCTTTTGCCAAAGTCGTCAGCCCTGGGCAAACAGGGTCTCTCGCCGGCAGGCCTGCCGGTCCTCAACCCTCCTGTCCCTCTGTGCCCCGCATGAGGCCTGAGGCTGGCTACGCGGCAAAGCGGAGGATCTCCACCTCAACCCCTTTGGCGATCGCTTCCTCGGCATGGGTCATTCCCGCCGTTTTCCTGTTTGGCGCCAACCAGCTTCTCGATGGCAAGATAGAGTTCATCCAGCTTGATGGGCTTGGTGATATAATCGTCCATGCCGCTTTCCAGGCATTTGTTGCGGTAATCTTTCAAGGCATGGGACGTCAGGGCGATAATCGGGATATGGGTACCGGTTGTAAGTTCCCGGGCCCGTATCCTCCTTGTCGCCTCAAAACCGTCAATGGCGGGCATCTGCACATCCATGAGAATGATGTCGAATGTGCCGGCGATAAAGGCACTGACAGCCTCTTCGCCGTTGGCCACCGTGGTGACGATCATCCCTTTGCGTTCAAGGATCTCCTGGGCCATCATGCTGTTGATCGTTTCGTCTTCGGCCAGCAGCACCCGGACATCACGCAGGGCATTCTTGTTGTTGACAGGTGGGAGCGGGAGGCGGGCAGGTTGCTCGGCGGAGTCGTCATGGACAGAGCCGTTGCCGGACAGGGCAAAGCAGGCGGTGAACCAGAAGGTGGAGCCCTTACCCGGACTACTGGAAACCCCGATGCCTCCTCCCATGAGCGAGGCAAGTTCGGCTGAGATGGAAAGTCCGAGACCGGTCCCGCCGAACCGGCGGATATGGGAGGGATCAACCTGGGAAAAGGCCTTGAAGATAAGCTTCTGATTTTCCGTGGAAATGCCGATACCAGTATCGATAACGCTGAACTTAAGCATGATTTTGCCGTCTTCAGTCACCTTTTCCCGGTTGACGTGAATGGTCACGGAACCTTCATTGGTGAATTTTATGCCGTTGTTCACCAGATTGATGATGATCTGCACCAGCCGGTTCGGATCACCGATCAGCATGCCGGGGACCGTGGAGCTGATCGTGCGCTGCAGAACAAGATTTTTCTCCTGGGCCTTTAGGCTGAGGACCTGCAGCACGTTGTCAAGGGTTTCGTGCAGGTTGAAAGGGATGGCGATGAGCTCAAGTTTGCCGGCCTCGATTTTAGAAAAATCCAGGATATCGGAGATAACCGACAGCAGCCGGTCGGACGATGTTTTCACCGCAGTGAGATACCTTTTCTGGGTCGGGTCAACCTCAGAGGTGAGCAGCAGGTCAGTCAGGCCCATGATGGCGTTTAAAGGGGTACGGATTTCATGGGACATGTTGGCCAGAAACAGGCTTTTGGCCCGATCGGACTCTTCCGCCTTGTGGCGGGCGATGCCGGTCTGTCTGATGGATTCCTGGATGACGTCGGACATGTTGTTGAGAGCCCGGGCCAGCTGGCCCATCTCATCACTGCTTCGGGTATCAAGGCGATGCTCGTAATTGCCGTCCTGGAATTTTTTGATGCCTCGGATCATGTCGGTTATTTTGCCGGTTAGGCTGGAGGCCATCCAGATGGCGATGAAGATGACGACAATGATCATGAACATGGTGGAAAGAGACAGTTTTTTGGCAGTGGTCTCGAGGGCGTCGGCCATGAATTTCTGATTGGCGGCATTTTTTGTCAGCAGTTTTCCTTCAAAGTCCTTTTCAACGGCGGCGATCTGTGAGGCTGTCTGGGTTGCGGCATAGTGGAATTCATCCACATTGGCGCCGATGGTCACGTAGCCGAACCCCCTGGGGCTGTTTTTGTACATGCCGGTGTAATAGGGAATGGTGGCGGCCGTGGTAAGCTTCCACAGATTGCTCCAGAAGATGACAAAGGAGCCGGAGCCGCCGTGCTGCGTCAGGGTATGCCAGCCGCTGCACTGGGGGGCGAAGTTGAGAAAGCGGCCGTCAAGCCCCAGCATGCCTGCCTTGGTGAGGGGGGCGGCCGGTTTTTTTGCCAGGCGCTGTTCCAGGAAAACCGGCGCGGTTTTCTGGAACTCGCCGAAGCTGAGTCCGCTTTGCTGCCACATGTCGTAAATTTCGCTGGAGAGCCAGGGCACGGCTTCTTCGCCGGTGGCCGGGTCATAACCGACGATAAAGTAGTCCCGGGGATGGGAAATATTGCGTCCCAGGTTGTCCCACATGAAGGCGTAATTGCCGCTGCCGGCGTCGGAAATGGGCGAGTAGCGTTCTTCGGTGGGGACGATATGGTCGGTGAATTCCATGATATGGGTGTGATCAAGGGCCAGGGTGACATAACCGATGATCTGCCCATCTTTGGCCACCGGGGTGGCCCAGCGGATGATGCCCTGGAACCGTTTGCCCACCGGGTTTTCCTTGCCGGCGTATGCGGCTTTTTCCGGCTCAAAGGCAAGGCCCAGCTCCTCAGAACGTTTTTTGGTGTAGGGGCCGATAATGGGTGAGGGCAGGTAGGGGCCGATCACCTCGGAGACATAGATTTCCCCTGGTTTGAGTTTTTTCAGCTCGGGGAAATAGGTTTCAGCCCTGCACCAGGTATTTTCGCGGCGGGAAACGTCCCCCAATGTCTGCGGGAGTAGATCCGTTGTCGATACCTTCACCTTTTCCCTGCCGGACGGATCGATGAAGGTCATTTCCAGGTAGAGGGGTTTGTCCACCTTTATGCCTTGTGCCTCAGGCGGGCGGTAGTGGAAATCTTTTTCATTATCCGGGTTCTGGGCGGAAACCGGAAGGAAATCGTTCTGTCCCTGGGGCGGCAGCCAGCTGGCGCCGTCGGGGCTGAGCTGCCAAGGGGCATGGTAGACCGCCGGATGTCGGCGCGGGGTAAGGAAATTGCTGTAGTTCTGCTGCGAGGGGGAAAGGCCTGCAGCCGTGAGGATGTCTTCATCCCGTTCATAGAGAAAAGCGGCCACGGCTTTGGCCGTATCAGTGGTCAGTCTCTCGATGCTTTCCCGGGATTTTACATCGAGGGCGATAATGGAGTTTTCGGTGGCGAGGCCGCCGATCTGGCCGACGATTTCCCTGGTGTCTTTTGCCATCTGGGCCGACTGGCTGCTGATCGAGATGCCGAGGTTGTTCACTTCATTCATGGCCAGCCAGGCCAGCAGGATAAGGGGAATAACCTTGATGAAGATGAAGATCGTGATGAGCTTGCCGCGAATTCCTAGGCGCATTGGTTTCTCGTTGTCGGGTTCAGCAATATAACTTGCTGACAATAAAGATCATTTAAGGCATTTCCGGACTTGCTTATAGGCGGTCATATGACAGGTTTCTTTTTTATCCTTACCCACAATGCCGCAGGAATCAAGAAAATAAGGCAGGCAACAGGGAAAAGATAACCGATTCTGGTAAATATGGTGTTTTGCTCAAAAAGAGCGGGACTGTCGTTGATCGCGCACGCGGTGAAAAGAGGGGTTGCCTGGCTGATGCGGCCCGCCGGGTCAATGAAACAGCTGATGCCCGTATTGGCGGCGCGGGCCAGGCTGCGGCGGTTCTCCACCGCGCGCAGCACCGCCATGGCCAGATGCTGGATGGAGGCGCTTGACCTGCCGAACCAGGCGTCATTGGTGATATTAACCAGCAGATTCGCCCCGTTCGCCGTCTCCTTGCGGGCCAGATCCGGGAAGATTGATTCAAAGCAGATGAGAACCCCAAGGCGGGCCCTGCCGGCCGTAAGCGGCCGGGCAGTTTTGCCGGCCGAGAAGTTGCCCACCGATTCCACCACCGGACCCGGCAGGGGCAGAATGTCGCTCAAGGGGATGTATTCGCCGAACGGCACCAGATGCTGTTTGAAGTAAAGGGACTGGCTGCCGTCGGGCCGGGCCAGCAGGGCGCTGTTGTACAGTTCGAATTCCTTTTCCTTTTCCACAAAGTAGGGGGCGCCGGACAGCAGAAAATAGTGGCGGCTGAACACGGTGCGGGCCAGCAGCTCGGGAAAAAGCGAACTGGTGGGAGGGAAGAAGGGCATGGCGGTCTCCGGCCAGATCACCAGCTCGGGTGTCTGCCTGCTTGCCGCCTCGGCGCTCAGTTTGAGGTATGTTTCCATGGCCTCCCGCTGTTTTTCCGCCACCCATTTCTGGTCCTGTTCGATATTGCCCTGGATCACCGCCACCTGGTAGCTGGCGGCTGACGGCAGCTGGCGGGTAATCTCCCTCAGCTGCAGGAAGGAATAGGCGAGGGCCGCGGCAAAGAGCAGGATGCCGGTTGCCGCCTGCAGGCGGGTGTGGAGCGGCCGCCAGGGCATATCGTGGCGCCGTGCGGCAACGAGGGTGAACAGCAGGCAGTTGGCCATGACAATGAGAAAGGTAATGCCGTGATGGCCGGCAAGATCGGCTATCTGGATGAGCAGGGGGGTGTTGAACTGGGAATAGCCCAGATCCTGCCAGGGAAAGCCGGAGAACAGCAGAGCACGGACAAAGTCAAGCCCTACCCACAGCAGCGGGGCGCTCCATACCGGGGCTGCGGCCTGCATGCTCCAGCTGCAGGCCGCGCAGAAAAAGGCAATATAGAGACTCATGTAGGCGCAGAGCAGCAGCAGGGCAAGGCCGCACAGCCACCAGGGGAGATGGCCGTAAGTGCCCAGGGAGATGACCACCCAGTAAATCAGCAGGAGGTAATAGAGCAGGCCGCCGGCAAAGCCGAGTTGGGCGGCTTTTTTCGGGGGGACCCGGGCGCAGCCGGTCAGCAGGGGCACCAGGGCGAACCAGGCGCAGAAGGAAAGACCCGGCCCCGGGGATGCCAGCCAGAGCAGCAGGGCGCTGAGGAAAAAAAGCAGGGGAATAGGCATGGGAGTTAGTGTGCGGCCCGGAACGCGGGAATGAGCAAGGGCTGCTGCTGCGGCCCTCCGCGTCTGCATTTTCCGGTAGCCGTCATTCGCTTTTCCGGCTGATCCTGATGCTCTTGACTCGCCGTTTGCTGGCGGAAAGCACAGTAAAGGTAAAGGGACCGAATTCCACTTTTTCCCCGGTTTCGGGAATCTTGCCCAGTTGGTTGATGATGAATCCGCCCGCGGATTCGTATGGGCCTTCGGGAAACTTTATATTGAAAAACAATTCGATTTTTTCAATATCGACCTTTGCCGAGGTAATGACCGTATTGTCGTCAACGACCTGCCACTCTTCCACCTGCATGTCCGTTTCGTCGGCGATTTCTCCGACGATTTCTTCCAGGATATCCTCCAGGGTCACCAGGCCGCGGATGCTGCCGAATTCATCGGTGACGATGGCCATATGCCTTTTCTGGGTCTGGAACTCCAGAAGAAGGGAAACGAGTTTGTCGTTTTCCCTGACAAAGAAAGGGGGATTGAGCAATTCCCGCAGCGGCGGCAACTGCGTGTCGCAGGAGCAGGTGAGCAGCTGCTTGGCATGGAGAAAACCGACGATGTTGTCCGGGCTGCCGTCGTAAATGGGAATACGGCTGAACCCCTTGCTTTTGATGAGCTGGATGATATCACAGGGGGTGGCGGCAAGCGAGGCGCTGACAATGTCGGTGGCCGGCGTCATGACCTCCCTGATCAGGGTATCGCGGAATTCAAAGATGCTGCTTATCATCTGGCCTTCATGGCTTGAGATGAGACCATGCTCCTCCCCTTCTTCAATGAGTTCCTGGATTTCCTGCTCCAGGTCTTCAGGTGTGTCGGGTTGCGGGGAGAGCCTTGAAAATTGCAGGATGCGGCGGAGAAGGGATTGATTCGGTTCCGAAGGAGGCTGTTCTTTGTCCATTGTGGTAGTTAAGAGCTTTTTCGTATGGCGGCAAAGCTGAGGGTCAGGTGAAAAAAGTCCATTGTTATCAATGTTTGGCTACGGCATTAGTCTTTTGCGGCCAAGAAAAAAAATTGACTGGCCGCTGGGAAATCGGTATAAGCATCTTGCTTTACAAAGGGATAAGATATAAGAAATAATATTAACCCAAAAAAATGCATTGATCAAACAATGAATTCATTTCCTTTAATGCAAGTCTTTTGCTAAAGTCAATTTTTTTCGTATCTGGCGAAAAATATTCATGATTAATTTTAAAACGGCATTGCCGGTTCAGGTTAGGGTTTGAAAGAAAAAGTTTTAATAGCGAACAGGGGAGAAATTGCCATCAGGATTGCCAGGGCCTGTGAACAGCTTGGTCTTGATTTTGTCATGATCTATACCGATGCGGACAAGGACTCTGAACATGTTTATCCGTTCCTGAATAACCAGGGAGCGGAAAAGCGCGCCTGGAAGGTGGCAAGTTACACTGATCCCAATGATATCATTTCCGTTGCCGACCATACCGATTGCACCGCCATTCATCCGGGCTATGGTTTTTTCTCGGAGGATTTCCGTTTTGCCAGGCGGGTGACCATCCGTGAGCGGCCGCTTACCTTCATCGGCCCGAAATGGGAGGTGATCCGGGATCTTGGCGACAAGATCAACACCAAGCGCGTGGCCAATAAGCTCGGCATCCCGACCATTCCGGGCACTGACGGCCCGATTTACAACGAGATGGAGGCCGAGGATATTGCCGGACAGCTTCTGGAGGAGCAGCGGGCCCAGAAAATCAAGAATCCCTCCATTCTGGTCAAGGCGGCGGCCGGCGGCGGAGGTATGGGCATTGAGGAGGTCAAGCGGATTGATGAGTTCCGCCGGACATACCGCCAGGTACAGAATTATGCCAAGCGGCAGTTCGGCGATGCGGGGGTGCTGATCGAGCAGTGTCTGCGCGACTATAATCACCTGGAGGTGCAGCTGCTCTGCAGCAGGCATGGCGAAAAAGTTCATTTCAGCACGCGCAACTGCACCATTCAGAGCACGGGCCGGCAGAAACGGCTTGAGGCGGCGCCGGGATTTGACGAGAGCTGTTTTTCCTACGAATTTAATGCCAAAGAAGTACTTGACATGATAGTGCAGTATTCGTTAAAGCTTGCGGCCCATGTGCGTTATGACAACATCGGCACCTGGGAATGGATCGTCACCCGGGGCGGCAAGCCCTATCTGCTTGAGGTCAACACGCGCATCCAGGTGGAAAATGACGTTTCCGCCCGGATCAGCTTTATCAACGATAAACAGCCGAACCTCATCCGGGAACAGATCCGGCTGGCCCTGGGAGACAAAATCGGTTATAGTCAGAAAAAAATAAATTTCAAGGGGGCCAGCATCGAATTCAGGATTGTGGCGGAGGACCCGCGCCGCGGCTTTGCCCCCTGGATCGGCACCATTTCCCGGTTTGACTTTCCCAGCTATGAATGGGCAGCTGTTTATACCCATGTTCCCTTTGATCGTTCCTATGTGATTCCCAGTGATTATGATCCGAATCTGGCTTTGGCCATTGTATGGGGAGATTCCATTAAAGAGGCTAAAGAACGGGGTCGCCAGTTTTTAAACGAGGTGACCATTGAAGGGACCAACGGGGCGGGTGATCCTATTATGACCAATATCACCTATCTTAAAGAAAATATTGATAATCTGTTAACATTTTAATGGAAGATTTACGCAAAAGACTTCTGAAAAGCGCGGAGCGCATGTCCTACCTGAGCCAGATCAGGGACGGGATGGATTGGGGCAATCTGGCCGGGCTGCAGGAGAAATTGGATACTGTCAGGAATTCGTTTTACGATGTTTCCGAAGAGGAACTTGACAAGCAGATCTGCACCCTGGAGGAGAGCATTTCCTTTCTTGAGCAGCGCTGCGAGGAAAATCTCACCCCCATGGAGCGGGTGCGAATCGTCCGCAGCCCGTTGCGTTTTTCCCTGCAGGACATTCTGGAAAACGTCTACGAGGACTTCAGTGAACTCGGCGGCCAGGACGAGGCCAGTATCGACCCCTCCATGGTAGCCGCCAAGGCGACCATCGTCCGCCGGGTGAAAAAGAAAAACATCACCCAGCAGGTGATGGTCATCGGCCAGGAAAAGGGCCATGGCGAGGAATACCGCAACGGCGGTTCCTGCAAGCCCTGGGGCAATGAAAAGGCCCTGCGTTTCATGCAGGTGGCCCAGACCGAGGGCATTCCCATCCACTCCTATATCTTTACCCCCGGTTCTTTTCCCGTTGAGGATTATCCCGGCGCGGGCCAGCAGATCGCCAGAAACATTTATGCCATGGCCAAGCTGCGGGTGCCGATTATTTCCCTTATTTCCGAAGGCGGCTCAGGCGGGGCGGAGGCCATAGGCCTCAGCGATTTCCGCATGATGTTTTCCCACGGCTATTATTCGGTCATCTCGCCGGAAGGCGCGGGCGCCATTGAGGGAAAGATCCAGGAAGGCGAAAAGATCCCCAAGCAGCTGCTTGAGGACTGCGCCAAATGGCTGCGCATTACAGCAAACGATAATCTCAAACTCGGCACCATCGACCGGGTGGTTGACGAGCCGCTCCTTGGCGCCAAGCGGGACGATTACGCCTTTTACAAAAGGATAAAGTTCGAGATGATCCGGGCCACGGATGAGGTGGTGCTGAAGACCAAAAGCCTCAGGGCCTTCAGGGCCTATGAGCTGAAACTCAAGAAAAACGAGGTCGTCAATCCGGAAGACCACCTGATCGAAATCTCCTGGGATCTCAATAAGGATGAGATCAAGCGGCTCCTGCAGCTGCGCTACCGGAAATACCGGGAGATGGCCCTGGGCGGGTTCGCCGGCAAGCCTTCCGCCTTTTCTTCCTTCTGCCAGCGGATGAAGGAGCGATCAAGCAAGGTCTATTATACCTTCCGCTATGATGTCCTGCGCAGCCAGCATAAACAGGTGAAGCAGGTCATCAAGGATGTTTCCGGCGAGGGTTCGGTGCTGCTCAAGCAGGTTTCCGCCCCCATTGCCGCGGCCTATGACTTTATCGCCTCCAAGCAGGACGGCAAGCAGGCCAGGCCTTCGCTCAGCAATCAGCAGGGCATGGCCACCGAGTTCGGCGACACCTACACCAGCCCCCTGGCCAATGAAGACCGGACCATCAGCTGTCCCAACGCCGCGAAGTATGGCTGCAAGGACCTGTGGGTGCCGGATCTGTACGGCGAGTTCTGCGGCGTTTGCGAATCATGCGGCCACCATTTTCCCCTGGAATACGAGTGGTATCTCAAGCATCTCTTTGACCGGGACACCATCAAGGAGTTCAACAGCGAAATAGCCTCGGGCAATCCGCTGGCGGTGACGGGTTTTGAAAAACGCCTGGAAGCCGCCAAGGCGAAAACCGGCAGGAAAAGCGCCATCATTACCTTCGAGGCCAGTGTTGTCGGCGTGGATTTGGTGGTGGCCATGCTGTACAGCGATTTCAGGAACGGCACCGTCGGCGCCGCCGAGGGCGAGAAGTTCGTGCAGGCCTGCGAGCTGGCGAAACTCAAACGCCGGCCCTTGCTCGCCTATGTGCATACCACCGGCGGCATCCGCATCCAGGAAGGCACCCTGGGCGTGGTGCAGATGCCGAAATGCACCATGGCAGTGCGGGAATATGTGGATTCAGGCGGATTGTATATCGTGGTTTACGACAATAACTCCTACGCCGGACCGGTGGCGAGTTTCCTGGGGTGTTCCCACTACCAGTTCGCCATCCGTTCCAGCCGGGTTGGTTTTGCCGGGCCCAAGGTAATACGGGACACCACCGGCGAGGACATCCCCCCCGGCTATCACAGCGCCAAGAATGCCTTGAAAAGGGGCCATATTCAGGGCATCTGGGACAGGCGGGAATTTCGCCGCAATCTGCACAAGGCCCTGCTGACCATGGGCGGCAGGAATTTATATTATAGATGATTGGTCTCACTGGTCCAACTGGCCAAAAGCAAAACTAATGAGACCCGCCGACCAGTCAGACCAGTAAGACTAATAAGACCAGTCAGACCAAGACTAACAAAATGCACGACAACGATATAGATTACGAACGCATCCTCCGCTCATACCGCTCAGACCCGTATGGCTATGTGGATATCTTCACATCCCATACCGGCCAGATCCGCTTGCATGTGCGGCTAGACGACAAGGTGGAGGGCACCACCGGCAAGTGGCATCACATTCCCGGCACCCAGCTCTTCACCCTTCGCCGTGAAAGGAACAACAAGCCGATCTATTCCACCTCAAACGGCGTCGTCTCCTTTATCCGTGACGACCTGGAAGGCCGGTTTGTCGAGGCCGGCGAAAAAATCATCACCATCAAGCATCCCTTGAAGAAGCGGGAAATCATTGAGCAGATCCTGCGCCAGGTTCTGCTGCCGTTTCAGGCGCCGGAACGGGCCAAGTATTTCTTTTCCATGGATATCCAGTCCCGTATTGAAAAGTTCGGGCAGCGGTCGGTGTCCATCAAGCCTGGGGATGAGCTGTTCACCATGTCGCTCATGAAACGGGATACCCCGGTTTATTACCAGGGGGCGCCCGGCATTATCCATTCCGTCTATTTTCAGCCGGGCATCTCCGTTGATCAGGGAGCGCCGCTGATCGGCATCTGTCCGCCCGACAAGCTGCCCCTTATTGAAAAAATCATTACCCGCGTTAAAGCTGAATGGGAATAATTTCGTACCCGCATCCCTCTGCCGTACAGAACTATATAGCCAGCCTGGAGATCGATCGCCGAAGCCGTCTGTTGCCCCAAAACCGGGTGAAGACGGTTTTTCGTTATGGAGCCATTGCCGGCTCCAAAATTCACACCTATGCCAGCCTGGAGCGGGGCATGGATCAGGCCCGCCAGCTCATTAATGATTATGAGCACCAGGGTCGCTCCTTTCCCAGCGGCCTGGTGATCCTGGCCGAAGAACTGACCGGCGGCAAGGGCCGGTTCCGGCGCTATTGGCATGCCCCGGCTGGCGGGATCTGGCTGACCATGGTCTTTGTCAATAACCTGCTGCCGGAAATAAGCCGCCTGCTGCCGCTGGCCGCGGGTGTTGCCTGCTGCGAAACGGTGCGGGAGTTCGGGGGGCCGGCCCAGGTCAAATGGGTCAACGATGTGCATGTCCAGGGCCGCAAGGTGGCCGGCATTCTCATGGAAACCCTGTTTGGCAGCCGGTCCGGCGAGGAGTATATCCTCATCGGCGCGGGCCTCAATGTCAATAATGGTGATTTCCCGCCGGAGCTTGACCGGCTGGCCGTGTCCATGGCCGACCTCTGCGGTCAGAGTCTTGATCTGGGGCTGGTGGCCACGGATCTGCTGGCCAAGTTCTGCTGGAACATCGGCCTGCTCTATCTGCAGGAAGAGCTGCAGCTGGCTGAGCCGGACCATGCGCTGCGGCAGCAGGAGCATTTTCTGGTCAACCGGTGGCGCGCGCTGAGCGATTCATCCGGCCGCCGGGTGCTGTTCGGCTATGACGTTCAGCAGAGTCCCCAGTATGAGGCCGAAGTGCTCGGCCTGGAAGAAGACGGGGGGCTCAGGCTCAGGAACCTGGAGGATGGGGTGGTTATCACCGAGTACGGGGGGGAGATCGTCTATCTGGATTGATTTGGGGTTGGGCAGGCTTGATCAGATAGTTTGTTGCGTAACAGTAGAGAGATAATGTCTGTAAATGGGTGAGATATGATGAGCACGGTAGGTTGGGGTGAGAAACGAACCCCAACAACATCATCCTCTCTCGCCATAGCCGTTTTCATCGTTACCGCAGATTCCGCCGCCCCAGTCGTGGTCCATCATCAAATTTGTTGCCGATGGTTTGGTTAACCAGGGGCAGCCATGGCAGGAACTGATTGGCCAGGTTTTCCTTGGAAGCGAAAATTTTGTGGCGCAGATGGCGGAATTTTTCGGAGACAGGCGGGAGATTGGCGAAATTCCCCGTGTGCAGCGTTATCCTGGGCGTCCACCGTATTTGCGGGTATGGCGGCAGGCAACAGCGCAATCACAGGATTACAGAGGCCCACATCAAGCACGGCTATACCTTGAAGGAGATCGCGGATCATCTGGGGATTCATTATACGACAGTCCGCAAGGTCGTGGCTGGAAAAAGGGGAAAATGATTTTTCAAGACCTGACCCTTAATCTCTGTGATTTTTTGTTGACAGTGTTGCAATAAATTTATATAGTTATAACCTAATTTAGGGAATGCATCATTGTAATGATGGTGAAATGGGAAATCATATTTTTATGGAGGAATCTATGCGAGTTATTCTGTTGGTTGCTTCGTTTTTCCTGTTGAGTGTCAATTGCTATGCTGCTGATGATGCTGCTGATGTAGCGAATCGGACTATGTTTGAAAAAGAATGTGCTGATATGATTGCCCCTGGTGGTCCATGTGCTGATGTTAAAGCTGGTGGCGGCGGAAGACGAGGCTGCGTGGCCAAGCCCGAGAATTTGGAAAAAGCTACTCCTGCTTGCAAAGCAGTGATTGAAGCCTGGAAAAGCATGCAAAAAAAATAAGGAGCCAGGTGCTTCAGAAAAAGGTTTAATACCTAGTTTATAAGGAATAGTGAAACGTCACAGGCGGGTAAGATCTTCATTCTTACCCGCCTGTGACGTTTCTGCATCTGGCTGCTCTCCATTGAACATGATAAGCATAAAACTGCATAACATATCATGCGAACAGGCTTTCAATATTTAATCTCGTCTCCCCACTACTTCTTTTTCCCCAGATACCTGTCAAAATTCGCCTGGTAATCGGCGAAATGCTCTTCAAGCATTTTTTTGTATTCCGTTGTGAAGTACTCGAATATATTTTCTTTTTTTGCGGCAAATTCATCCGCCGAAGTTGCCCCCGTCGCAACCAGAAAGATATTAAACCGGGCCGCGGCATACAAAAATGTGGCACTGACCTTGCCCTGCTCGGCATTTTTACTCTGTTTATTGGCTAAGGCGATATAGGCATCCGCCATCTCATAAAATTCCTTATCTTTGTCGGTATTGCTCATAATTTCTCCTGTTGTTAACAAGTTGATATAGTTTTCTGATATTTACTTCAATCAGCTCAGGTTGACAAGCAATGTCCTGCTGGTCCGTCGGTTTCTAAGCGGAGATCAGATAAATTTGATTTTAGGAATTGTCAGATCGAGCTTGAGCTACTACAATCTCATTTCTCCCTTCTGCTGCGAAATATCAAGAAAATGGAAGGACAATTGCCCAACAAAATTTCCGTGATCATACCCACCTATAACCGGCGGGAGTTTCTGGCCAGGGCTATTGATTCCGTGCTGGACCAGGGCTGGCAGGATTTTGAGCTGATAGTGGTGGACGACGGGTCAACGGACGAAACCGCCCGCTCTGTGGCCAGCTATGGTGGGCGGGTCCGCTATCTTTATCAGGAGAACAGGGGGCCGGCCGCGGCGCGAAACACCGGCGTCCGGGCGGCGGAGGGGGAGTTCATCGCCTTTCTTGACTCGGATGACCGCTTTGCCCCGGAAAAACTGGCAGTGCAACAGGCCGCCATGGCTGCCCGGCCTGAATATCTCATTTCCCACACCGACGAGATCTGGTACCGGCGGGGCGAGCTGCTGCACCAGAAAAAGAAACACTTCCGGCCCCATGGCTTCATCTTCGGGGAGTGTCTCAAACTCTGTGTGGTCGGCATGTCCACCGTCATGCTGCGCCGGGAGTTCTTTGCGAAGGTCGGCTATTTTGACGAGGAGCTGCCCTGCTGCGAGGACTATGACCTGTGGCTGCGGGCCAGCGTTTCCCTGCCGTTTTTAAAGGTTGACCGGCCGCTGACCATCAAGGCCGGCGGCCGGCCGGATCAGGTGTCGGTGCGGTTTCGGGCAGGCATGGACCAGTTCCGCATCCGGGCCATGGTCAAGCTGCTGGGCCAGCAGGATTTAAGCGATGAACAGCGGCAGCTCGCCCGGCAGGAGCTGGCCCGCAAATGCCGCATTTTTGGTAACGGTTGCGTCAAGCATGGCCGGCCGGAGGAAGGGCGTTATTATCTGGAGCTGGCCGCGGATATCCTGCGGTAAATCGTCCAGATAAGTCCCGGCAGCATGAACAGCAGGGCCAGGCGCAGGACCACGGTGCGCGGCCCGGTGCCGTGTTCCAGGGCCGCGCCGGTGAAATAGGTGGAAAGGCTCAGCACCAGGGTGAGAAAGGCCATCTCCGCGGCAAAGACCCGGCCCCGGAAGCGGTCTTCCACCATCTTCTGCAGCAGGGTGGTGGAAAAAACCCACTGCACCGCGCCGCCCAGATGGCCGCAGAAGACAAAAAAGGCGGCCCAGGCCAGGGTCGGTGCCTGGCTGAACAGCAGGTACGCCCCGGAGGCGGCAAAGAAGCTGAAGCCGATGGCCCGTGCCATGTCCGGCCTGCTTTCCCCGAAAAGACGCCAGGCCAGCAGCGGCCCCACCGCCGCGCCCATGCCCCTGGCGCTGTACAGGATCCCGCTGTTGCCGCCCTGGCCCTGCCCCGAGGCAAAGACCTGTTCGCCAAACACGGTCAGCATGACCAGGATGCCGCCGGACAGTGCCCAGCCGCTTTTTACCAGCAGCAGGGCCGCTACCTGCCGGTGCCGGACCACATACTGCAAACCCTCGCGCAGATCGTTGAGCCCCAGATAATCAAGCAGGCCCGGCCCTGTCTTTTGGCAGCGCGGCAAGGGCGGCAGGATAAGTCCGCTGATCATGAGCGCTGAAACAAGGAAGGTGGCGGCATCCAGGACAATGGCGGTGCGCCAGCCGAAATGGGCGGTGGTGAAGCCGCCCAGGGCCGCGCCGAAGGCGAGCATGATGGACCAGGTGGCCCCGCCCAGGGCGTTGGCCAGATTCAGTTCCTCCGGCCGGCAGAGATTGGGAATGGAGGCCCGGCGGGCGGGATCGGCGAAGGTCCAGAGTGACTCCTGCAGCAGGGCCAGGCCGTAAACCATCCACACCTGTTCCGGCCGGCGGATCAGGAGAAAGCAGAGAACGATCCCCACCCGCATAAGGTCGCAGCCGATCATGATGGCCTTGCGGGAAAAACGGTCGGCCAGCACGCCGGCGGCGGGTCCCATGACCGTTGAGGGGATGAATTTGGCGATGAGAAACCAGCTTACCGCCATGCCGGAGCCGCTGAGCTGCTGCAGCAGCACAAAAACGGCGATATAATTGAACCAGTTGCCGAACTGGCTGATGACCCCGGCCAGCCATAGCCTGGTGAACTGCGGGTTGGTCTTAAAAAGGATGACATAGCTGCGCCAGTCGCTGACGGACAGGATTGGCCGGGTGGAGGGGGATGATGGCAGGGTCATGGGAAGTTGAATATCAGGTGGATAAATGGTTGAAGCGAGGCATGGCCCGTGGTATCAATGGTTAGAGGTCAAAGTTTTGGGGTAGCAATGGTCGGGGTATCGTGCCCGCCTGGTCAGCTTATTGATTTGGCGTGGTGTGCCTCCCCGTAAGAGGACTTCCGGCGGAATCCCGGTTTTGACCCGCAACCCCGCGCATCATGCTTGCAGCCGGCGCAACACACAAAACTGGAAATATAAAACCATGTTATCAATCTATCAGTCAACCACATTGACGGATTTGGAGGAAATATGCATAAGCCCCTTGGAGTAACCGTTATCAGGCATATTGTTGACAGTCAACGTTTGCATCCGCAGGCCACCGGGGATCTCTCCGGCCTCTTGAACGAACTGATTGTTGCCGGCAAAACCATTTCCGCGGAAGTCAACATGGCGGGGCTCGCCGATATTCTCGGCATGTCGGGCAAGACCAATATTCAGGGGGAAAAGGTGCAGAAACTTGATGAGTTCGCCAATAACACCATCAAGAAGAGGATGGCGCGCTGCGGCTATCTCTGCGTCATGACCTCCGAGGAGGAGGATGACATCATTCCGGTGGCTGATGGGTATGAGGGGAAATACACCCTGGCCTTTGACCCCCTGGACGGCTCCACCAATATCGATGTCAATGTCAATATCGGCACCATCTTTTCCGTGCACCGCCGCCGTTCAAGCGGCGGCCAGGGCGGCAAGGAGGATCTGCTGCAAAGGGGGAGGGACCAGGTGGCGGCCGGTTATATCCTCTACGGCTCCAGCACCATGCTGGTTTTCACCACCGGTGAAGGCGTCCAGGGCTTTACCCTTGACCCCAGCGTCGGTGAATTCTATCTGTCCCATCCTGATATCAAAACACCGCAGCGCAGCAAATATCTCAGCGTCAACGAAGGCAACCGGAATTACTGGCCGGAAAATGTCCGGCGCTTCATCGATTCGCTGAAAGAGAAAAACAAGGAAAAGGGCAGGCCGTACAGTTGCCGTTATATCGGCTCGCTGGTGGCTGACTTCCACCGCAATCTCATTGCAGGCGGCATCTTCATCTATCCCCGGGACAGCAAGAACCCGGAAAAACCCTACGGCAAGCTGCGGCTGCAGTATGAGGCGGCGCCGCTCGCCATGCTGATCGAACAGGCTGGCGGGCGGGCCATCACAGATGACGGCATCAATATTCTTGATATCGTGCCGGATTCATTGCATCAGCGGGTGCCGCTCATTATCGGCAGCAAACTCGATGTGGATGAGGCCGAGGGATACCTGGGTTAAGCGGGCGGCGCCCCCGGCCGCAGGCTGACAGGGCAGGCCTCCTGTGCTGGCCTTCCCTGTCGGTTGCCCGCCCTCTGGCAAGTTCTCATCTCGTTTCTTTCCTCTGTTCTTTTCCGGGGAAAACCGGATCCTTCACCCGTGGCAGGAGCAACTGTCGGCCGGCCCCCCTTGTTTCCTAACCAGATGGCGGATAAAATGTTCCGCGGCTAATATCCTGAAAGAGCAGGATATTGTCTTCCGGTCCGCTGCCTGATCAAAAAATGCTTTGCTTTCTTCAAATCGTTCAAGATAGAATTCAACATGCGCATGCAGTATCTTTTTGCCAGCCCCCTCCGCCATGGAAAATGAAGCGGAAAAAACGGCGGTGAAGAGAGCGCTCTTACCAGTATTCTTACAGTTCGGCCGAGGTTTTTTTCCGTTGCGCAAGGGGCGGGGCGGAACAGCCCGCCGCCCCGGCAGCTATCATTATTTGCCAGCTTCCTGATGTATTCATTGCTGAGGGTTTGCCCGGACCGCTTTGCCTATTTTTTTTCTATAATTCCAACTTGTTGGCCAATGTCAAGGCGCAGCAGAAACGGTTGGAGCCACAGGAGGATATGTGATGCAACTCAAGAATATTCAAATGAAGATCGTTGTCTGGGCGGGCATCTGTCTGCTGCTGACCTCGGCGGTTATCATCGTTTTTTCAGCCGTGAGCATGAAAAACGAGGCGGAATATAACCGGGAAATTGCCTACGAAACCGCCAGCAATATCGCGGTGGACGTGGCGGGCAAGACCGCCGCCGACATTAAGGCTGAACTTGAGGTGGCCCTCGACGCCGCCCGGACTCTGGCCCAGGCGTTATCCGGCATCAAAGACGAGGCCAACCCGGTAAAGCTGGAACGGGATGAGGTTAACAGCATTTTGCGCATTCTCCTGGACAAAAACCCGCAGTTTATCGGAACCTATACCGGCTGGGAGCCGAACGCCTTTGACGGCAGGGACGAAGATTTCCGGGACAGCCCGGGGCATGATGCCACAGGGCGCTTTGTGCCCTACTTGAACCGGGATGAAAGCGGCAAGGTGGCTGTTGAAGCATTGCTGGATTATGAAAAGGAGGGCCTGGGCGATTACTATCTGCTGCCCAGAAAGACCGGGCAGGAATGTATTCTCGATCCGTATATTTATCCGGTGCAGGGCAAGCCTACCCTGATCACCTCGCTGGTTGCGCCGGTCATGGCCGGGGAGACCTTTTACGGGATTGCCGGGGTGGACCTGCGGTTGTCTTTTTTGCAGGGGCTGGCCGACAACGTCAAGGACCTTTATGACGGGGCCGCGGAAATCAGGTTGATCAGCAACAACGGCACCCTGGCGGCCATGACCGGAAAACCCGAAATGGCCGGCAAACCCATGCAGGAAATCGATGGGGGTTTCGAGAAAATACGCGCAGCTATTGCCAAAGGAGAAAAGAAGGTCGGCATGGAGCAGGAGATGCTGGAGGTTTACGTTCCCTTACAGATAGGGCGAACGACCACCCCGTGGAGCGTGGGCATCCGCATCCCCTCGGCAAAGATCTCCGCCCAGGCCGATGCGCAGATGCGAAGGGCCTACCGGCAAATGGTGTGGATGGTGGTCATCAGCGGTGCATGCGCCTTTGCCGGTCTCTGCCTGCTGTGGTTTATCGCCAGGAGCATTACCCGACCCATCAAGGCGGCCATTGCCAGTCTTTCCGCCAATGCCGGCCAGATGAACAGCGCCGCCGGCCAGGTTTCATCCGCCAGTCAGTCATTGGCCGAGGGCTCCTCGGAGCAGGCGGCAAGCATTGAGGAAACCTCGGCATCCCTTGAAGAGATTTCCTCCATGACCAGACAGAATGCGGAAAATGCCGACATGGCCGATAATTTGATGAAAGAGGCCAACAAGGCGGTTGCGCTGGCCAATGATTCCATGTCTGCCTTGACCGTTTCCATGGATGAAATTTCCAAGGCAAGTGAAGAGACCTCCAAGATCATCAAGACCATTGACGAGATCGCCTTCCAGACCAATCTGCTGGCCCTGAATGCCGCGGTTGAGGCGGCGCGGGCCGGCGAGGCCGGAGCCGGCTTTGCCGTGGTGGCGGACGAGGTGCGCAACCTGGCCATGCGGGCGGCAGATGCGGCAAAAAACACGGCGAGTCTGATTGAAGGCACGGTGAAAAAAACCATGGCCGGGTCGGCCCATCTTGACCGGAGCAATAAGGCATTTTCCGAGGTGGCCAGGGGCACCGCCAAGGTGAGTGAGCTGGTGGGGGAGATTGCCGTGGCCTCCAATGAGCAGGCCAAGGGCATAGGCCAGGTGAATCAGGCTGTGAACGAAATGGATAAGGTGGTGCAGCAGAATGCGGCCAATGCCGAAGAGTCAGCCTCTGCCGCGGCAGAGATGAGCAGCCAGGCCGAGCAGCTGCAGGATATCGTCGGTGATCTGGCCGTGCTGGTCGGCAGGACGGTAAGGCAAACGGGTGAAGCCGGGCGGGCTGTCCCCCGCGCCGCCGGGAAAACCCGCGCCGTTGCGCCTGAGCCGAAAAGACTGTCGCATGAGCAGGGGGAATTTTGATCGGCATTGATGTGGGGCTGCCGGCAATTGGCCCATGATTTCCGGAGCAGAGGTGCTTAGAGGTTATTTATGAAGAAGCGTTGCAACCCAGCTGATGGTGCCCGGCATTGGAGAGCTCTCCTGGGCAAGATGTTCGGCATGGGGAAAAAAGGCGATGGGAAAGACGCCGGCCCTGCTTGGCAAAAGACCTGTGGGTTTACCGGGGACAACGGCAATTCCCGGATGGAGATCATGGAGCGGCAAAGATTGACTGCGGACCTGCAAAACGCCTGCTCTCTTCTGAAAAGTCTCGTTGATTCCATCCCTGATCTAATTTTTTACAAGGACACCAGAGGCGCTTATCTGGGTTGTAATAGGGCATTCGCCAGGTTCGTCGGGCATCCTGAGGAGGAAATAATCGGCCTGACCGATCTGGATCTGTTTCCCAGGGAACTGGCGGGGTTTTTCCGAGATAACGATCAACAGATACTGTCCTCCGGCGAGGCCAGATGCAATGAGGAGTGGGTTGCTTATCCGGACGGCCGGCGGGTGTTGCTCGATACCCTGAAAACACCATACTATGATAATGAAGGCAATGTTCTCGGACTCATCGGGGTCAGCCGCGACATCACCACCCGCCAGCGGTCTGCCGAGGCATTGCAGGAAAGTGAACGGAAACTCTCTACCCTGCTGGCAAATCTGCCGGGCATGGCCTATCGTTGCGCCAATGACCCGGACTGGGCAATGGAATTTGTTTCCGACGGCTGCCGGGAGCTGACCGGGTATAATGCCGATGAACTGATCGGCAATCGGGTGGTGGCTTATGCCAAGTTGATTCATCCTGACGATCAGGCTTTCGTTTGGAATGGCGTGCAGGAGGGAGTGGCGCGAAAACGCCCCTTTCAGTTAACCTATCGGCTGCGTAACGCTGCGGGGCAGGAGAAGTGGGTCTTGGAACAGGGTGAGGGGGTTTTTGCGGAAGACGGAAGCTTGTTGGCCCTGGAAGGTTTTATTACCGATATAACGATGAGGAAGCGGGCTGAGGATGAAGTGCGGCGGAATTATGAGACGCAAACCGCCATCAATGCACTGCTGGATCTGGCCCAGTCCAACCTCCCGCTGGATGATCTCCTGCCGCGGACTCTTGATATCATCCTGTCGTCCCAGTGGTTTTCCCCGGAAAAGAAGGGCTGTATCTTGCTGTTGGCGGATGATCGGCAAAATCTGGTGTTAAAGGCGGGACTGGGGCTCGCCGATTCCCTGCCGATAGGCGCATTGGTGCCGGCGGATCGCTGCCCCTGCGGCCAGGCATTGTCAACCGGCGGGATACAGCATGTCGCCCAAGCTGATGACTGCCAGGCCAACACTTTCAAGGCCATGGGTTGCCACGATTATTATTGTGTTCCTATTCTCGTAGAGGGGCAGGCGATCGGGTCAGTCCTTCTCTTGCTGCCCGCAGGACACAGGCGAGATCCCCAGGAAGAAGCGTTTCTGTTGGCCGTAACCAAGCCATTGGCCGATATTATCCAGCGCAGGCGGATGATGGACGAAAGAGCCAAGCTGGAAAGGCAGCTGCGCCAGGCGCAGAAGATGGAATCCATCGGAACCCTGGCCGGCGGCATAGCGCATGATTTCAACAATATTCTCTCGGCCATCATGGGCTATGGCGAGTTGGCCAGCATTGCCCTGGCCGCGGACAGCCCGGCCTATCAGGACATACAGCAGGTGCTGGTTGCCGCTGAGCGGGCCAAGCAGCTTGTCAGCCAGATCCTCACCTTCAGCCGGCAGGGAGAACAGGGGCGCCAGCCTGTCCTTGTTCACCTGATCGTCAAGGAGGCCCTCAAGCTTTTACGTTCATCCATCCCGGCAACCATTCAGATCTGTGAAAACATCAGGACAGACTGCGGCGCGGTGCTGGCCGAGCCGAGCCTGATTCATCAGATCATCATGAATCTTTGCACCAATGCCTACCATGCCATGCGGGAAGGCGGCGGATTGTTGACCGTCGGCCTGACATGTACCGCGTTTGACCAGGATGAAGTCAGAGTCGGGAGGCTCAATCTGGCCCCCGGACCTTATCTGCAGCTCGAGGTGCGGGACAGCGGCCACGGCATGGACCGCGCCGTTCTTGAGCGGATATTTGAACCCTATTTCACCACCAAGAAAAAGGGAGAGGGGACCGGGCTGGGACTTTCCGTGGTGCATGGCATTGTCAACAGTCTTGGCGGCCATATCTCGGTGTACAGTGAGCCGGGCAACGGGGCGACGTTTCAGGTTTTTCTGCCCCTGCTGGACAGCGCGGCCGGTGAGCAGGATACCGGTGAAACACATCTTCTGCCACGGGGCGATGAGCGAATTCTGGTGGTGGATGACGAAGAGCAGATAATCCGCATAGAGCGGAGAATGCTGGAAGACTTGGGTTACCAGGTCAAGGCCTTTACCAGCAGCGAGGAGGCCCTGCAGTTCTTCCTGGCCGTGCCCGACAAATTCGATCTCATCATCACCGATATGACCATGCCGCATCTCACCGGGGCCGAGCTGGCAAAGAGGGTTATGCAGGAAAGAGCGGATATCCCGATCATTCTCTGCAGCGGTTTCAGTGATTTGCTGAACGAGGAGCAGGCAAGGGCTCTGGGAATCAGACAATATATCATGAAGCCGATTGTCAGAAAAAAGCTGGCCCAGGCGGTCAGCAACGTGCTGCATGGGCATGGGGCTGCGGGGCAGGACTGACCCGGTTGCCGCAAAGGATGCAGCCCGTCCCTTTCACCCCATGTTTCCCCGCCACAGCTTTCTCTGTATCTTGCCCCAGTGCTGCGGCTAACACCGCGTCACTGCAGAGCGGTTGCCGCCGAGAGAGCATCATCGGTCTACCGGTTCCGGGTTTTACCACTGTCAGAAATCTTTGAAGTCTTCATCGTCAAGCGGGATGATTTCTTGCGGGGATGGTGATTTGGCCGGTGCGTTCGGATGTTTCCTGGTCGGTCCCGCCGGCAGGTGTTTGATCTGCTTTGGCGCCGCAGCAGTCCTTTTGGCAATGGCCCGGGGCGGGGTCGCTTGCGGCAGCTGGGTCGGGGGTGCTTCGACCTTGCTGCCCCGCACCATTTTCTGCATATCCATGACCACATCATTCATGGCGGCCGCCTGGGCTGACAGCTCCTCGGCGGCGGAAGCCGCCTCCTCTGACGCTCCGGCATTTGCCTGGGTTACCTTGTCGATCTCGTTGACCGCCTTATTGATCTGTTCGATGCCCTGTGACTGTTCGCCCGAGGCCGTGGCTATCTCGGTGATGAGGCTGCTTACCTTGTCGGTGGCCCGGGCGGCATGGGTGAAGGCCTCGCTGGTTTCCTGCAGGAGATTCTCGCCCTTGCGCACCTTGTGGACGGTGGAATCAATGAGGCTGGAGGTGTTTTTGGCGGATTCGGCGGCCCGCATGGCCAGATTGCGCACCTCATCCGCCACCACGGCAAAGCCTGCCCCGGCCTCGCCGGCCCGGGCCGCCTCCACCGCGGCATTCAGGGCCAGCAGATTGGTCTGAAAGGCGATCTCGTCAATGGTTTTGACGATTTTCTGGGTTTCCGCGCTGGCCGCCGATATCTCGCCCATGGACACGGTCAGTTTTTTCATGGACTGGTCGGCGTCATTGATGGCCGATTTGGTCTCCCGCATCAGGTTGTCCGCCTGCTGGGTGTTGTCGGCATTCTGGCGGGTGAGAGACGACATCTCCTCCAGGGAAGAGGAGGTCTCTTCAAGGGTGGCAGCCTGCTCCGAGGCGCCCTGGGCCAGATTGTGGCTCGCCTCGGCAATCTGGATGGAGGCGGCATTGACCTCGGTGGAGCTCTGGGTGAGCTGGTTGACCGTGCCGCTTAACAGGCTGATCATGCCCCTGGCCGTGAACAGGGCGATGACAATGCCGAGAAGAAGGGTGGCGCCCGCCAGGGTGGACACCATGCCCCTGGTTGCCTTTGCCGCCGCAAGCATGGCGTCCTCCGTCATGATGTGCTTTTTGGTTTCTTCCCGGATCTGACCAAGCAGGGCGCGCACCTCATTTAAGGCCGACACGGTGCGATTGGCATAGATTGCCTTTGCCGCCTCCATGCCCTCCAGTTCGTGCTCCGCCTCTCGGCGCATGGTCTGCAGCTTGACAACCGTGCCCTGCAGCATGGGAGTGGTTTCCTGCTGGAAGATGCTGTTTGCTTCATCCGTGTTGCCTGCCGTCAGGGCCTCCTTAATGCGGCTGGCTGATTGATGCATGGCGTTATGGGTCTCAGGGATGCTGTCCCAGGTATTTTTGAACAGCTCGTCGCTGTCGGCATAAACCCTCTTCGCATCCTCGGAAGCAAGCCATTTGCCCAGCTGGCACATGGTTGGGTCGGTCTGTACGTTTTCCATGGCGGGATCGCCCTTGATGATGCCGTCACGGACCTTGCCGGCCCAGGCAAGATGGGCGGCTTCTATTTCCACGATAAGAACCGGCAGGGTGGTATCGGCTGGCCGGAACACCTTGGCGATGGCGGCAGCGGATTCATGCAGAACCCGGTGGGGTTCCTCGATTTTTTTTAACAGCGGGGCAAGAGAGGGAACGAGCTTTTCGGCCTCTTTGCGCTGGTCACTGTAAAGCCACTGGCCCAGACTGCATTGATGGTCATCGGTTTCCACCTTCAGTTCTTTTACCGTGCTGTCGGTCAGCAGGGTATTGACCTGGTTCGACCAGTTGAGGTGGTCCACTTCCTTCTGGGTGATCAAGGCGTTCAGGCTGTTGCCGCTGATGACCTCGTCGGCATTGCGGACAATGGTGCCGACGCCCAGATAGTTGATGACGCCCAGCACAATCAGCAGCAAAAGAATCACCGAATAGCCGAGAATAATTTTTTTGCCGATGGTCAGTTTTTTCCAGTCCATGTTATGTGATTTCCTATAAGAGGGTTAAATTTTAAGCTGCAAACTTTTCTCTTTTGTCATTTGGACCGCTGCCGGTTGAGTTGCTGCTTGCTTGTCGTTTACGGGTAACTGTTCTGCTAGGATTAATTATCAATACTTGATAATTCTTGGCAGTGTCAAGGGGTACTTGGCACTGTCAGGAATTTTTCCCCGTATTATTGAGCCGGGCAAGGCTTTGCCCGTTCTTTGTTATTGAGGAGGGTAGTATATAGGTAATGTTATCAGGATAGGCCCCTAACAGTCAAGTGTCACTTGGTGCTGTCAGGCATTTTTTTCAATTTTTTCCCAGCTGTCGCGTAGGGTCACGGTACGGTTGAACACCGGTCGGGCCGGGGTCGAGTCCACGGAGTCGAGGCAGAAATAGCCGAGCCGCTCAAACTGGTAGCGGTCATTTTCCCCTGCCGCGGCAAGGCCCGGTTCAAGCCTGCAGTTGCTCAGGAGTTGCAGGGAATCCGGATTGAGATGGGTCATGAAACTGGTTTCCTTGTCCGCCTCCGGGTTTTCCACGTTAAAGAGGCGGTCGTACAGGCGCACTTCAGCGGTAATGGCATGGCGGGCGGAGACCCAGTGCAGGGTCCCCTTGACCTTTCTGCCGTCAGGGGATGAGCCGCCGCGGCTGGCCGGATCATAGGTGCAGTGCAGCTCGACAATCTCGCCGGTCCGCTCGTCCCTGATGACCCGGTCGCAGGTGATGAGATAGGCGGCGCGCAGGCGCACCTCCCGGCCCGGTGCCAGTCTGAAGAACTTCTTGGGCGGTTCCTCCAGGAAATCATCCCGCTCAATGTAAATTTCCCGGCAGAAGGTCACCGTGCGTTTGCCCATGTCCGGATTTTTCGGATGGTTGTCTATTTCCAGCTCCTCTTCCAGTTCAGGCGGATAATTGGTGATCACCACCTTGAGCGGACTCAGCACCGCCATGGCCCTCGGGGCGGTATCGTTGAGGTCGTTGCGGATGGCGTTTTCCAGAACCCCCATGTCCACCCGGCTTTCCCGCTTGGCCAGGCCGATGGTGTCGCAGAAACTGCGCATGGCCGCCGGGGTGTAGCCCCGGCGTCTGAGGCCGGAGATGGTCAGCATGCGCGGGTCGTCCCAGCCGCTGACATATTTTTCGTTCACCAGTTGCAGCAGTTTACGTTTGCTCATCACAGTAAAGGTGAGATTGAGCCGGGCAAACTCGATCTGCTGGGGATGGCTGGGCGTCCGCAGGGTGTCCAGCAGCCAGTCGTAGAATGGTCGGTGGTCCTCAAACTCCAGGGTACAGAGCGAGTGGGTGATTTGCTCGATGGCGTCGGAGATGGGATGGGTGTAATCGTACATCGGGTAGATGCACCATTTGTCGCCGGTGCGGTGATGGCTGGCGTGCAGGATACGGTACAGCACCGGGTCGCGCATGTTGATGTTGCCGGAACTCATGTCGATTTTGGCCCGCAGCACATGGGTGCCGTCGGAAAATTCCCCGGCCCGCATGCGGGCAAAGAGGTCGAGATTTTCCTCCATGCTGCGGTTGCGGTACGGGCTTTCCCGGCCCGGTTCGGTCAGGGTGCCCCGGTACTCCCTGATCTCATCGGCTGACAGGCTGCACACGTAAGCCTTGCCCATTTTAATCAGTGCAACCGCATAATCGTAAAGCTGCTCAAAATAATCCGAGGCGAAGAAAAGATTGGCGCCCCAGTCAAAGCCCAGCCATTTTACATCCTTTTTGATGGACTCCACATAGGCGATTTCCTCCTTGCTGGGGTTGGTGTCGTCAAAGCGCAGGTGGCAGACCCCATTGTTTTCCAAGGCAACGCCGAAATTGAGGCAGATCGATTTGGCATGGCCGATATGCAGGAACCCGTTGGGCTCGGGCGGAAAGCGAGTGGTGACTTTCCCGCCGTGTTTGTTGTTTTTCAGGTCCTCGGCAATGATGGTCCGGATGAAATCGCGGGATTGCGGATTGCGGATTGCGGATTGGGGATTGTTGCCTTCTGTGTGCATAGTGTTACCTGATTTCGTCGAGTGAGTTGTCTTATGCCCTGGGCGGGCATAAAACCCGCCCCTACATCCATTTGCCTTATGCCTATCTTTTACGCGAAATATTTCGCCACATCGCGCAGTCTGGCCACCACCTTGTCCCTTCCCAGGTGGACGAAAAGCTCAAACATGCTCGGTCCCTTGACCAGTCCGGTGATGACGGCCCGGGAGGCGTTGATCGGGATGCCCGGCTTGACCCCGATTTCATCGGCGAATTCCCTGGCGGCCTGCTCGGCGCTCTCCTTGGTGAATTCAGGCAGGCTGGCAAAGCGGTCGGCCAGCATGGGCAGCCAGTTTTTCAGCTCGGGATACTTGAGCAGGTTTTTCGTCAGGGCCGCCTCTTCAATGGCAAAGTCGTCGGCAAAATAGGCGCGGCCCTGGGTGGTGAAATCCTTCAGGGTATAAAAGCGGTCCCGGATCATGTCAATGGTCTGCAGATACCACGCTTTTTTGTCTGTGTCATAGGCTGCGTCCCACAGCTGGGCCTCCTGCAGCTCCTTCCTGACAAGCTCGCCGATTTCCGTAACCGGCAGGGTGCGCAGGTAGTGGGCATTGATATTGATCGCCTTGGGATCGGTGAAAAACTTCGGATCGTCCTTGCGGTAATTGAAGATGGCGTGTGATTTGTTGATCCGCTCCAGGGTAAAGGCCTCGATGAGTTCTTCCCTGGTGAAGATCTCCCGGTCATCGCCGGGGGACCAGCCCAGCAGCACCAGGAAATTGACCAGGGCCCAGGGGATGAAGCCGTTGGCCCGGTAGAACTGCACGGCGACGATCTCGCCGTGGCTGCGCTTGGAGATCTTGGCCTTGTTGAGGTCCAGGGTAAGGGGCATGTGGGCGAAGACCGGAATGGGCGCGTTCAGGGCGTCATAGAGCAGGATCTGGCGGGTGGTGTTGGTCAGATGGTCCTGGCCCCTGATGATGTGGGTGATGCGGTCGCGGATGTCATCCACCACGTTGCAGAGCAGATAAAGGGGTTTGCCGTTGGAGCGGACAATGACAAAGTCCTCGATGTCAACAAAGCGGCGTTCGATCCGGCCGAGCACCTTGTCTTCGTAAGCCACGACGCCGTCCCGCTGCGGCACCTTGAAACGGATGACCGAGGGCAGGCCCTGGGCCTGTTTGGCGGCGATCTGCTGCGGGGTGAGATTGCGGCAGGTCCCGTCGTATTTCACGGCCTGTTTGGCGGCCAGGGTCGCTTCACGTTTTTCCTCCAGTTCCTCCTTGGTGCAGAAGCATCGGTAGGCCTGGCCGCTCGCTATCATCTTCTCCGCCGCGGCAATATGGTCGCTGGTAAAGTCGGTTTGAAAATAGGGTCCCTCGTCCCAGTCGATGCCGAGCCAGGTAAGTCCGTCCAGGATGCCGTCAATTGACTCCTTGGTGGAGCGTTCAGCGTCGGTGTCTTCAATGCGCAGGATAAATTTGCCGTTATGTTTTCTGGCAAAGAGCCAGTTGAGGATGGCGGTGCGGGCTCCCCCGATGTGCAGATACCCGGTGGGGCTGGGGGGGAAACGGACTCTTACTTCGGACATGATATGCTCCCTTTATGTAAATGCTGGATGCATCGGATAAAAATTTACCGGTAAATTCCACAATGAACGGAAAACTTTATAATATAACGTTATCCTGGACGGGTGTCAAAAAATGTTTGGATGGCGAAAGCGCCTTGTGCTAACATTTAATAGTATTTATTTGTTGATTGCGAAGCAGGGTGGCATGCTGCCGGGGAAACTGCCTTCTGCGCACGGCACCGGTGGCCAAGGAGAAGCTATGTACAGCCGATTTCTGCGGGCGGCAAGCCTGGTTGTTGTTTTCTTTCTGCTGGCGGTTTTCGTCTCAGCCTGCAAACTGCCGGTTGAGCCGGTAAAACTCGGTCTGGCGATTAATCTCAGCGGCCGGGGAGGAATGGCGGGCGAGCATATCCGCGACGGAGCGCTGCTTGCGGTGCGGGTGGTGAACGAGGGCGGCGGCATCAACGGACGGCCCCTTGTCCTGCTGGTGCGCGATGATGAAAATAATCAGCAACAGATCAAGACGGTCGACCAGTCGCTTATCGATGAGGGAGTGGTGGCCATTGTCGGCCACAGCTACTCGGCCAATACCATAATAGCCTATCCGCTGGTCACCTCCCAGCATACCCTGCTCGTCACCGGTTATACGGCGAGCAATAAACTGAGCGGCCAGGATGACCTTTTTTTCAGGACCTCCGTGGATTGTACCCTCTATGGGCAGAAGGCAGCCGAGCTGTTCAACCGCCGCCAGGCAAAATCCCTGGCGGTTATCATGGATATGGTCAATGCCGGTTTTGCCCTTGATTATGTAAAATTCCTGAAACAGCATTTTGCCGGAACCGTGACCGAGGTGAGGTTCACCTCAAAGGAAGATGAAGACTGGCCGCGCATCATCGCCGAGGTGCTGGCCGCCGGCCCTGATACGGTCATGTCGCTGGCCGAGGCGAATATGACCGGGGTGGCCGCCCAGAAATTGCGGGAGGCGGGCTACAACGGGCCGCTGGCGGCAACCATCTGGGCCCAGGATCCCACCCTGCTGGACTATGGCGGCACGACCGTTGACAATATGTCCATCATTACCTTTATGCCGGAGGAAAACAGCCGGCCGGATTATCTCGCCTTTGCCGCCCGGATGCGCAAGGAGTTCAAGGAAGAGGCCAATGCCCGCTCATCCAGGTCCTATGAGCTGATCATGATCCTGGCCGACGCCTTGCGGCAATGCGGGGTGATCAATGCCCAGGAGTTGAAAAGGCAGCTATTGGCCAGAAAATATGAAAGCATCCTGGGCGAAGTGCGCTTTGATCAGTATGGCGATGTGGTGCGGCCGGTTTACGAGGTGGTGGTATCCGACGGGCATTTCCGGACAAAAGGGGTGATTTAGGTGAAGAACCGCTCGCTGGAGCGTAACATCAGGCGCATTCTCATCGCCATCTTTGCGTTTTCTTTTCTGGTTGCCGCCGGGGTAAGCAGCACCGGCATATACCTGACCGCCAGGGATGAGTACACTGGTCAAATGCGCAGCCAGGTGAATATCGCCCAGAACCTGATTGCCGATTTCATCTTCGGTTATGATGACCATATCCTGGGAATCATCCGCAAAAGCCCTGACGGCTCGGTGGATGAGGTGAAATCCTACCTGAAAAAGGCGCTCCATTTTCATAGCGAGGGGGATATTTATTACCTGCTCGATCCGCATCATCGCATAGCCCTTATTTCCTCACCATATGAATCCTATGAGGGGATGAGTATTGCATCCAAGTCTTTTCACCATTCCTCATCGGAAATTTCCGATGTGCACCAGTCGCTTTTTTCGGATAAAACGGTGATCAGCATCCAGTACCCCATGGCTGCCGGGATGGTCCTGATCTTTGAACGGGACCTGCAGAGCATCACCCGCATCATGTCTTTTTTTGACAAAAGCAAGGTTTTTGCCGATCAGGCCATATTTGTCCTGACCAGCGAAGGGAAGGTGGCCTATCATCCGGAAACGAGACTGGTCAAGAGCAGGCATAATCTCGCCTTTGATATGCGGGACTGGAAGCTGCCGGCTGCGGGAGATCTGTTTACCTATCAGCTTAACGGCAAGAAGTATATCGCCTTTCAAAAGCCCCTGACCGTGCCACTGGGCTGGAGGATTTATTTTTCCCTGCCGGCCGGCCAGCTGCTGTCGCATGTTGAAAAGGTGGTGCTCGGCCAGTTGGTCATGCTGCTTGTTTTTTTCGCTGTGGTCTATTTCATTCTCCAGCAGTCACTCAACCGTTATTTCTCCGGGCCGGTGCGGCAGATAGTCAAGTCCATTGAACGCTATGATACGGACAGGGCGGGGGAGATGATTGCGCCGGAGATGTCCTGCGGCGTGCAGGAGTTTTCCGCTATTATCGATGCCATCAATGTCATGTCGGCCCAGGTCAACAGGTCGAATGCCCAGCTGCGGCGCAGTGAAGAGCAGAGCCGCCTGCTGCTTAACTCCACGGCCGAGGCCATCTACGGACTCGATACCCGGGGCCGGTGCACCTTCTGTAACAGTTCCTTCCTGCAGATGATGGGTTACGACAGCGAATCCGATCTGCTGGGACAGGACATGCACCAGCTCATCCATCACAGCCATGCGGACGGCAGGGCGTATCCCCGGGATGAGTGTCTGGCCCACAAAGGATTCCTTGAGGGAATGGGGTCCCATATGGACAACGAGGTCTTCTGGCGGGTCGACGGCAGCAGTTTTGCCGCGGAATACTGGTCCTATCCTATTTTCCAGGGCGATCAGATCATCGGAGCGGTTGTCACCTTTATCGATATCACCAAACGCAAGCAGGCCGAAGAACAGCTGGCCGGGGAAAAGGAGCAGCTGGCCGTGACCCTGCGCAGCATCGGCGATGCGGTCATCACCACGGATACGGCGGGCAGGATCGTGCTGGTCAACCGGGTCGCCGAGGAGCTCACCGGCTGGCCGCAGTACGAGGCCGAGGGACAGCCGCTGCTGGAGGTTTTCCGGGTCATCAATGAACATGACCGCAATTATCTTGAAAGTCCGGTGGACAGGGTGATGAGAAGCGGCGCCATTGTGGAGCTGGCCAGTCATGCCCTGCTCCTCGCCAGGGACGGTACGGAGCGGGCCATTGCCGACAGCGGGGCGCCCATCCGTGACAGGCTGGGCCGGATCATCGGGGTGGTGCTGGTCTTCCGTGATGTGACCCAGAGCAGGCGGATTCAGGAAGAGGCGTTCCGGGCCAGCAAGCTTGAATCAATCGGCGTGCTGGCGGGCGGCATTGCCCATGATTTCAACAATATTCTGACGGCAATCCTGGGCAATATCAGTCTGGCCGGCAATATGGCGACAAACGACAAACAGAGGTCCCTGCTCGACAGTGCGGAAAAGGCCTCCGTGCGGGCCAAGGGGCTCACCCAGCAGCTGCTGACCTTTGCCAAGGGCGGGGAGCCGGTGACGGAAAACTCTTCCATCGCCGAGGTAATCCGCGAGTCGGCCGGTTTTGTTCTGCATGGCAGCAAGGTGGCCTGCGATTGCCTCATTCCCGACAATCTGCCCCTGGTCAATATCGACAAGGGACAGATCAGCCAGGTCATCCAGAATATCGTGCTCAATGCCAAGGACGCCATGCCCGAGGGCGGCAGCATCGAAATCCGCTGCGCGAATTACCGCTGCGCCCCGGGTGATCATCTTCCCTTGCCCGAGGGTGACTATGTGCTGATCAGCATCAGGGATACCGGCACCGGCATTCCGCCGGAAATTATCGGCAAGATCTTCGACCCCTATTTCACCACCGGCAAGCATGGTCAGGGCCTTGGCCTGGCGGTGACCCGCTCGATCATCGCCAAGCACGGCGGTCATGTGGGGGTGGAGTCGAAGGTGGGAGCGGGCAGCGTCTTTACCATCTATCTCCCGGTTTCAGAGGATGGCGGCGGCATGCAGCCCGAGGTGGCCGCCCCATGGCCGAGCGCCGCGGGCAGGGTGCTGATCATGGATGATGAGGAGATCGTCAGAGAGGTGATGATTACCATGGTCAATCAGCTCGGCTATGAAGCTCTGGCCGCCAGAGACGGGCAGGAGATGCTTGCCATGTATGCGCAGGCGGCTGAATCCGGCAAGCCGGTTGATGTCGTCATTCTCGATCTGACCATTCCGGGGGGCATGGGCGGTAAAGAGGCGATGAAAAAACTGCTGCACGGCTATCCCCAGGCCAGGGCGGTGGTGGCAAGCGGCTATTACAATGATCCTGTCATGGCCGATTGCGCAAGCTACGGCTTCAAGGCCGCGGTGGCCAAACCGTTTCAGCCCGAGGAACTCGGCCAGGCGCTGCGCAAGGCCATGGCGTGATGTTTTGCCGGGAACCGGTATGGCTGGAACAGGCTGGCCAGCCGAAACGATGACGTCGCTTCGCTGCTATGAAAGCCACAGGTCGCGGGCATGTCCCTCTCCTGCCGCGGAATGCAACCGCAAGGACTTTCAATTAACCCTTTCCTCAGCCCAGTCCCATTTCCCGTAAGAAAAGGGCATCGGTTGTCCAGTCTTTCCTGATTTTCACCCACAGTTTCAGCACCACATTGATGCCGAGCAGTTCCTTCAGCTCCAGCCGGGCCGTCTGGCCTATCTGTTTCAGCATGGAGCCCTGTTTGCCGATGATGATGCCTTTCTGGGATTTCCGCTCGACAAAGATGGTGGCATGGATGGTGATCTTTTTTTCCTCCTCCTTGAAGCTGTCCACGGCAACCGCGCAGGAGTATGGAATTTCCTGGGTGGTCAGCAGAAAGATCTTTTCCCGGATGATTTCCGCGGCGATAAAACGCTCGGTGGCGTCGGTGGGAATGTCCTCGGGATACAGGCGGGGCCCGGTGGGCAGGAGCCGCAGCAGTTCCGCCAGCAGGATGTCCGTGCCGTCCTGATGCAGGGCGGAGATGGGAATCATGGCATGGAAGGGGAAAACCTCCCGGTAGGCGGCCAGGATGGGCAGCAGTTTTTCCCTTGCCACCAGGTCCGCCTTGTTCACCAGCAGGATCACCGGCTTGCCGGCGTGCTGTAAATGGCCTGTCGCCTCGCTGATTTTGCCGGGAAGGGGAAAGCTGATGTCGATCATGAAGACGATGACATCCACCTCGGCGAGGCTCGCCACGGCTATTTTCACCATTTCCTGGTTCAGCGGGCTGCGGGCGGTGTGAATACCGGGGGTGTCAAGGATGACGATCTGGTAATCATCGCCATTGACAATACCCACTATTTTGTTTCTGGTGGTCTGGGGCTTGGGGGAGACGATGGAGATTTTCTGGCCCAGCAGGCTGTTGAGCAGGGTGGACTTGCCCACATTCGGGGGGCCGATCAGGGCCACAATGCCTGATTTAACTTGCTTTTCTCCCTGGTAATCCATTATGGTCTCCTTTCCTTAGTTATTCGTTGCGCAATCGCTGACCGTGCCCGGAAAGCGCAGTGCCCGGTATGGCAGAATCATGCCGCCGCAGGCCCGGCAGGCTTGGTTATTGCGCACTGTCCTGATAAAACATCAACTTCAGAGTGTTATCATATTGCAGGGAAAAATCATAGAATATGTTGAACAGGGCAGATTTTTCTGCGCCCTGGTGCTGCAGGACCAGGGCAAGCGGCTGCGCGTCATGAACCAGAACGGGAAGGAGATCAATCTGCCTCTCAGCCGGGTGCTGCATGAAACTGACCGGAAACACCCGACTCAGCTGGCCCGGGAGGAGATCATGCAGCTGTTGCAGGGGGTGGCGGAGAGCCGCCTGCAGATGGTCGGGGAAATTGATCTGGCCGAGATCTGGGAGCTTGCCGTGGAAGAGGAGGCCTCCTCCTTTGCCCCGCTTGTTCTTGCCGAGCTCTGCTTTGGCCCGGGGGCCGGGGACGAACAGGTCGCCGCCTTTCTGCGGGCGGTGTTTGCCGATCATTTTTTCTTCAAGTTCAAGGACGGCCTTATCCTGGTGCACTCCCGGGAGGTGGTTGAGCAGCTGCGCGAAAGGGAGGAAAAAGAGCGGCGGCACGAGGAGATGATGGAAACCGGGGCCAGGATGATGCAGTCCCTGATGGCGGGTGAGCCGCTCCCTGACTGGCCGGAACGGCACAGGTGCCTGGATATCGTCCGCCAGTATTATCTGTTCGGCAACGATGCGCCGGATGCCGCCCTGGCCCGGGAGCTCCTTAAAAAAGCGGGACTCAGCCACCCCCATGATCCTTTTTATCTGTTGATCAAGGCCGGCATCTGGCAGCCGGATGAAAATGTCGCCCTGTTGCGCCAGGATGTGCCGGTGGATTTTGCCGCGGCGGAGCTTGAACGGGCGCGGCAACTGGCCGCGGGACCGGATGAGCAGGCCCTTGTTGCCGGCGACCGCCTTGACCTGCGCCATCTGCCGCTGCTGACCATTGATGGGGATTTCACCAGGGATTTTGATGATGCCCTGCATGTGGAGCGGCAGGGCGACCATTTTCTGGTGGGCATCCATATCGCCGATGTGAGTGAATTCGTCAAACCCGGGGATTGTCTGTTCGAGGCCGCCCGGCAGCGGGGCACCTCCATCTATTTCCCTGACCGGCATATCCCCATGCTGCCGAAAGACGTATCAGAAGGGGTGTGCAGTCTGGTCGAGGGCCAGACCAAGCCGGTGCTCAGTTTTCTTGTCCGGCTGACCGGCCGGGCCGAGGTGCTCGACTTCAAGGTGGCCCGCGCCGTGGTGCGGGTAAAGCGGCGCATTACCTACAACCAGGCCGAGGTGCTGCTGGCCGGCGGGGAAGATGAGGAACTGCGGGTGCTGGCGGAGCTCTCCTGCCGGCTGCAGGAGAGAAGGCTGGCCAACGGGGCGCTCATCATCCCGATCCCGGACGTCAACATCAACGCCGGCAGAAACGGCAGGCTGCAGGTGCGTCTCGACGAGGTCGACACCCCGGCCAGGACCCTGGTCGCCGAATTCATGGTGCTGGCCAACATGCTGGCCGCCCAGTACCTGGCCGACCGACAGATTCCGGCCCTGTACCGCTCTCAGGAGCCGCCCCGCCAGCGTCTGGCCCCCGGCGTGCAAAAAGACCTGTTCATCAATTTCCGGCAGCGACGTTTCCTGGCCCGGGGCCAGCTGCTCACCGAGCCCAAACAGCACAGCGGGGTGGGGGCGTCGCAGTATACCACCGTGACCTCGCCGATCAGGCGGATGCTTGATCTGGTGGTGCAGCAGCAGTTGAGCCATGTGCTGCAGGGCAAGGGGCCGCTGTACACGCTCTCTGACTGCCGGGACCTGTCCGCCGCCATCCTGGCGGCCCAGGCCAGGGCCAATCAGGTGCGGCTGCTGCGCCACCGCTACTGGCTGTTCAAATACCTGGCCCAGGAGGTGGGGGTCGGCAACCGGCTGGAGGCCCTGGTGCTGGAAATCCAGCCCCGCCGCATCCAGGTGGTGCTGACCGATATTCTGCTGGAAGGGGATCTGCCCCTTAATCAGGGGCCCAATGTCAGCCCCGGCGACCGGGTCAAGGTGAAACTGGCCAAGGTCAATGCCCTGGACAACAGTTTCCGGCTGGAATGGTGAGGGCGCTTGGCTGGCCCGTGATAAAATCCGCGGCGGCCGAAGGCTGATTTTCGTCTGGATACATTTTACACTTTATGATGCACGCTTTTCCGCGTTAAGGCACGACTGACATGGCATTTATCGATTTTCTTATTGATTTTCTCAAGGACCCGCTGACCGTTCTGCAGAACTTTCTGAGCGTTTACGACACCCTCACCTATTTGCTGGTGGCCTTCGTCATCTTTGTCGAAACCGGCCTGATCGTCATGCCTTTACTGCCGGGCGATTCCCTGCTGTTTGCCGTGGGGCTGCTGGCGGCCTCGACCGGCAAGCTGGAGATCCAGATCATTATCCCGTTGCTGATCAGCGCAGCCCTGTTGGGTGATAACGTCAATTACTTCGTCGGCAGAAATTTCAGCCGCGTGGTAAAGGCCAGGGAGCGGATTTTGTTTTTCAAGCGTGAGTATCTCACCCAAACCGAGGCCTTTTACGAGAAGCATGGCGGCAAGGCCGTCATCATCGCCCGCTTTGTCCCCATTGTCCGCACCATCGCCCCGTTTGTCGCCGGGGCCGGCAGCATGCGCTATCGCAAGTATCTGCTGTTCTGCGTGCTGGGCGCGACCCTGTGGGTGACCAGCATCAGTCTGGCCGGCTATTTCCTGGGCGCCAACGAGTGGGTGAAGGCCAATTTTGAAAAGGTGGTGCTGGCTATCATCGTCCTGTCGGTGCTGCCGATTGTCTGGCATGGCGTCAAGGCGAAATTCGCCGGCACGGGGGAACATTAACCGGGGGCGGGCTTGTGCGTTGTTGCAAAGGCGGGGAAAAATCTGTTATTCCGCCTCCCGCCTCCTGTCTTCTGACCTCTGTTTCCTTCTCTTGCCTTCGTATATCCCTGTGGTTTTTCATCTTGCCAGATGACATATTCCTGGAGTAAGAAAAGTTTTGAAAATAACGGGCGGCGATCTCCTGAGTTCCCGGCAAGCTGAAAAGAGGCTGCCTGCATCCGGAATACCGAAAAATTCCGCTCGATCAGCAGGGCAGAGATCATTGCCCGCGAATAATTGGTGCTTTTCTGGATATCATGCAAGTGGTAATAATATCCAGACCTGTAGAATTACTTGTTAAATTTTAAAAGAAATGATTCATCTCATTAGTCCACATTACACGTCAAAAAACTCGAACCTCCATTTTTTCGTGACCTAGTGGATGTATTTGAAGACAGAATCCGATACTGGATGCTTAATCCTGCAAAAAAATTATTAAAAGAAAGAACTGATCAAATTGCGGCAGTTGGTATCTTGCTAAATTATATCGAAGGAATAGAAATTTACCTCACGGGAAAAGACAGTAAAAGCAATTCATTCACCTTTTTTTGTAGTGGTTTTTCAAAAGTCTTCTCTGTTTCGGTTGGTGAACAAAGTGGAATTGAATATTGCGCCAAGGCACTTTATACACAAGCTAGATGTGGGTTTGCACATGACGGCCTATTCAGAAATAGAGTCTTTTTCAAAGATACAACGAAAAATGCATTTGTAATTACTTGGCCCAAGAAAGATGGCCAATTTATTTTTGACAAAGGTGTTGAATCAATCGTTATTAACCCTATTCGGCTATATGAAGTTATTGAGATACATTTCGAAAATTATCTTAGAAAATTGAAGAAGAATAACGACAAACCGCTGACCGAAGCTTTTAGAAAAGCAGTTGATTTGAAATGGGGTTTAGATACTGACTACATAAATATAGGAATGACAGAAGAAGAATTTAAAAACAATAAATATTAAATATAACAAATCGTTACAGCGGAAACCGCAAAGAGCGCGGTTCCCGGCTGAACTCTACGTTCCCTGTGCTGACTTCGCCAATGACCATGATTTGACATTCACCATGATGTGGATGATAATTAATGAAAAAAATAAAAGGAGTTTACATCATGGAAAGCACTATTGAGATAAAACACCTTTCTCGAAAAGAGAAGCTGAGGATGATGGAAGCCATTTGGGAAGACCTGTCGAGAGAAGATGAAGAGGTTGAATCCCCTGGCTGGCATCAACAAGCTCTGCTGGATACTGAACGTCGGCTTAGTGCGGGTCAGGAGAAAATTGTGGATTGGCAGGCTGCCAAAAAGGAACTCCGGAACCGATTTGAATGATAATCAAACTCCTCTCTGCCGCGCTGGAAGATTTATCTGATGGTCGGCTGTTCTATGAGAAACAAGGTGAAGGTCTGGGAGAATACTTCTTTGATTCCCTGTTTTCCGACATCGACTCTTTGATGCTTTACGGTGGAATCCACCCGAGAGTATTCGGTTATCATCGCATGCTGTCAAAGAGATTTCCCTACGCAATCTATTATAAACTTGAAGAGGGTCAAGTGGTTGTCGTATGGAGAGTTTTGGACTTGCGGCGTGATCCCCGGAAGATCCGACAGTCATTGAAAAGCATGGGCGAACCAGGCGCTTGAATGGACGCGGAGAACTCAAGCGGCGCTGGCGCGGCAACTCTGAGGTCACGGCACGCCTCTCAGGAACAAGAGGGGACGGAACAAGAGGGGACGTCCATAGAATTATAAATATTTTTTTGTGCCGAGAGACATTTTTATAATTTTATGGACTTCCCGTACTCCCGTCCCAAAATTGAGTTTTCCATCAACGCAGAGGCAATAACAATCATCGGTCTTCCTGGCATGTCGAAAAGAAACAATACCGATATAGCGGACACAAAGGGCTTAAATAAGCGGATCATTTCAACCGTCTTCGGGTTGGCGGCCCTGGCCCGGCTCGATGCCGATCCTGATTCCGAAGTGCTGCAGTATGTCAAGGAGCACTTTGTGTTGGGCAGGAGGCTTTATTGCGGCATTGAGCCCGAGAAGCCGGATACGCTGCCGCCCCCGTTTGCTCAGGCCGAGGTGAAGCATTGCGAGGAAGAGGTGAGGGGTTTTCTCAAAAACAAAACGGTAAGGGAGAAAATATGTTCCGCCCTGCAGCCGGGAGTCCGCGATCTCTTTGATACAGCCAATGCCTTGGCCCCGGTTTTTTTATAACACTCAGCGCAACAGGCGTTATAGCCACCCCATTAACGCCCCTGTTATTCGTCGTTGCGGCGGTTTTGCTATTGAAAATCGGCGTTGCCGGCTTTTGCGCCGGTCTGCGGTAGAAAACGGGGCGCAGGCCAGACCGCCTTCACTCAGACTGGCAGAGCCCCGCAGCTCAGTCGTAAATAATGGTGGTGTACTGTTCCAGAATGGCCGAGGTTTTCTCGTCAAGATCAGAGGCCACCTCGTGCACCTGGTATTCGTGCCGGCAGGATTTGCACTGCAGGCGCACCCGCCGGCACGAACGTTTGACCTCAAGTTCGCCATTGCATTTGCGGCATTTCATAATGCTAACCTTTGAGTAATTCTTCCCTGGTGAAAATCGCTTCAAGCGTAAAGCCTTTCTCCGCCAGGGTTTCCGCCCCGCCTTCCTGGCGGTCCACCACGGTGATGATCTGCGCCACCTTAAAGCCCTGGGCCGCCACCCGGTCAATGACCTTGAGCAGGGTGCCGCCGGTGGTCACCACATCCTCAAGCAGGGTGACCGCGCAGCCGGGGGGCATATTCTTCTGACCCTCCAGATAGGCTTCCGTGCCGTGTTTTTTTGATTCCTTGCGCACGATAAAGGCCGGGATGGGTGATTTTTCCAGAAAGCTCACCAGGGAGGTGGCGGTGACCAGCGGGTCCGCGCCCAGGGTCATGCCCCCGACGGCGCCGATTTTTTCCGGGTGGTTTTTGATCAGTTGAAAGATGAGTTTACCGCACAGGTAAGCCCCTTCCGCCGACAGGGTTGTCTGTTTGCCGTCGATGTAAAAATCCGATTCCCGGCCGGAGGAGAGTTTGAAGTTGCCCTTGCGGTATGACTTTTCCAGGATGATTGCTTTGAGTCGTTGTTTGTCAGTCATTATCTGTATGTCGGGTTAAAGTTGAGTGAAGTAGTTCTTCAGATTTGCCGCGCTGTCAAGGCGGGGCGTGATCATTCCGTCTTTTGAGGCCATGGCGACCATGGCGCCCGGGCCGTGGCCGGCAAGAACGCAGTCGGAATGGACGATGACGGCAATGACCACCCCGCCGGTTTTGTAGATACGGCCATAGGTGGCATCGGCATCGGTGATCGCCACCACATCCCCGAGCTTGAGATCGGCCAGGCCGTACTCCTCCACCGTGGGCCGGTCAAAGAGCTGAATGTCATAATCCCCGGCATGGCTGTGGGAATGGCCGATGCCCGACCCCATGATCCTGGCCGGCACCACGTGGGTAACCGGAACCTCAAGGCGGCCGCCCTCCAGTTCCCGCAGGCCCATGACCGCAAGCAGGCCAGGGTCGAGATTCATGATTTTGATGGATGGGAAATCGGTGAGCGACAGACCGCAGCCGTAAGCCTTGATCTGGATTTTGTCACCTATTACAAGATTGTCCAGCACATCCGGCTCAAAGTCAAGCAGAACATGGTCAATGCCGCCATGCTTGCCGGTGACCCGCCCGGTTTTCCCCTGGGCCTCGCCGGATACCACCTTGGCCGTGTTGCCCGCGCAGGCGAAGAGATTAAGCGCCCGGTTGGGGCCCGGCTGGCTCTGGAACTGGGTGAAGTTCGAGATGCTCACCCCCGGCTCCACATGGTCGGCAAAGAAACCGCAGGCCGGGTCGCCGATGCGCACATTGTAAGTGATGCCGCCCACCCCCGGATAGATGTCGGAATGGCCGTCCGGATTGATGCGGTACGGGTTTATCCCGCCGAGCGGGGAGGTGATCTCGCCGATCACCGACTGGCACACCAGTTGATTGATATTTGTTTTCAGCATGTCGCTCCTCTGTTATTCTCTCATCAGCTCATCAGCTCATCAGCTCATCAGCTCATCAGCTCATCAGCTCATCAGCTCATCAGCTTACCAGCCATCAGCCATCAGCCATGAACTCATCAAACATTAAACCGGAAGTTGATGCAGTCGCCATCCTGGGCAAGGTATTCCTTGCCTTCCAGCCGCCAGAGGCCTTTATCCTTGGCCCCCGCCTCACTGCCGCAGCGGATGTAATCCTCATAGGCAATGATCTCGGCCCGGATGAAGCCCTTTTCAAAATCGGTGTGGATGACGCCGGCCGCCTTCTGGGCATTGGTGCCTTGGCTGATGGTCCAGGCCCTGGTTTCCTTTTCCCCCACGGTGAAGAAGTTGATCAGGCCAAGCAGGCTGTAGCCTGCCTTGATCAGCCGGTTGAGGCCGGATTCGTTCATGCCCATGTCCGCCAGGAAATCCTTCTGCTCCTCTTTGGCCAGGGTGGAGAGTTCCTCCTCAATGGCCCCTGAGATCATCACCAGCAGCGCCCCCTCCTCGGTCGCCGCTGCCCGCAGCTCATCCACCCAGCGGTTGCCGGTGGCAATGTCCTCTTCCGCCACATTGGCCACATAGAGCACCGGTTTGGCGGTGAGCAGGCACAGCTCTTTTACAAGGGCCCTGCCCATGTCGTCGGTTTCCAGCACCCTGGCAGGTTTGCCGTGGTCCAGCAGCTCCTGCAGTTTTTCCAGGATGGCCGCCTGGGCCTTGTAGCCCTTATCCCCCGACTTGGCCTGGGATCTGGCCTTGTCCAGGCGCCGGCCCACGGTTTCGAGATCAGCCAGGATCAGTTCTGTGTTGATCACCTCGCGATCCCGCCGGGGATCGATGGCGCCGGCAACGTGCACCACATTGTCGTCCGCAAAACATCTGACCACATGGGCAATGGCGTCAACCTGGCGGATATGGCCGAGAAACTGGTTGCCCAGCCCTTCTCCCTTGCTGGCGCCGCTGACCAGGCCGGCGATATCGACAAATTCCATCTGGGCGTTGACCTTGTGGCGGGTCTTGACCAGATCAGCCAGTTTGTCCAGTCGCTCGTCCGGCACCGGCACCTTGCCCACGTTGGGCTCGATGGTGCAGAATGGGTAATTGGCCGATTCAATCCCGGCTGAGGTCAGGGCATTAAAAATGGTGGACTTGCCGACGTTGGGCAGTCCGACAATGCCGCAGCGAAAACCCATGGTTTGCTTCTCCTTCGTCTATAAATAGTTAACGCAAAGTTGCAAAGAGGCAAGGTGGTTAATTGTCGCGCCTCACTTTCTTTGCTGCTTTGCGTTAAGATAGGGTCAATTGACCTGCAAAAATGAGTCACTAGAGCCTTTTGCAAAATGAACGTCGTAGCGAGATCGAGAGAAAAATTTTCTGTGCAAGGATGAGTTTGTGCCCCCGGAAGCATAGCAGTGCTACGTTGAGGACATTTTTGGCCGATCGGAGTAGCTGG